>CAWAST010000003.1:0-183901 GCA_963784775.1 uncultured beta proteobacterium
CCAAGGGTTTGACCGATATTCATGAGCGCCTTGTTTCCAGATTTGACTCCGGTCTGACGGTGGCCATCGAGCCGCCCGAACTTGAAATGCGGGTGGCGATCCTGATCAACAAAGCCAAAGTCGAGGGCATTGAAATGCCCGAGGAAGTTGCCTTTTTCGTGGCCAAGAACGTGCGCTCCAACGTGCGCGAACTCGAAGGCGCCCTGCGCAAGATTCTGGCCTACTCCCGCTTCAACCAAAAAGAGATTTCCATCTTGCTGGCGCGCGAGGCCCTGCGCGACCTGCTGTCAATCCAGAACCGCCAGATTTCGGTTGAGAACATCCAGAAAACGGTGGCAGACTACTACAAAATCAAGATTGCGGACATGTACTCCAAGAAGCGTCCTGCCAGCATTGCCAGGCCACGCCAGATCGCCATGTACCTGGCCAAGGAATTGACCCAAAAGAGTCTTCCGGAGATTGGAGAACTGTTCGGCGGGCGTGACCACACCACGGTGCTGCACGCAGTGCGCAAGATTGGCGGGGAGCGCCAACAGATGACCGATCTGAACCAGCAGCTTCACGTGCTGGAGCAGACGCTCAAGGGCGACCCAAAGTGACTGAATGACAGGTAGTGGCAATGGTGAAAAGTGCCCTACAGTCCAACTATTAAACACAAAACGTAACCAAGAGGTTCATATGATCGTCCTGAAAGCTACACAAGACAAAGTCCTATCGGCATTGCAATCGGTATCGGGCATTGTCGAGCGACGCCACACGCTGCCGATTCTGGCCAATGTGCTGATTCGAAAAAACCGGGCAATCACTGCAACTCACCACCAGCGATCTTGAAATCCAGATCCGCACCACTGCCGAACTCGGCGGCGATTCCGGAGATTTCACCACCACCGTAGGCGCTCGCAAGCTCATCGATATCTTGCGCACCATGCCCACCGATCAGACCGTCTCGATCGGATCGAGCGCCTCCGAAACTGATCCTCAAGGGCGGCAAAAGCAAGTTCACACTGCAATCTTTGGCGGCTGAAGACTTTCCGCTGGTACAGGAGGCAGCCAGTTTCGGGCCGGTGTTCAGTGTGCCGCAAAAAACCATGAAAAACCTGCTCGGCCAGGTGGCGTTTGCCATGGCGGTGCACGACATCCGCTACTACCTCAACGGTATTTTGTTCGTGGCCGAGGGCAAACAACTGAGTCTGGTCGCCACCGATGGTCACCGCCTGGCATTCGCCTCGGCGACGCTGGACGTCGATGTGCCCAAACAGGAGGTCATCCTGCCGCGCAAGACCGTCATCGAGATGCAGCGATTGCTCGCGGACACCGACGACGCCATTGAGATGCAGTTTGCCAACAACCAGGCTAAATTCAGCTTTGGTGGCATGGAGTTTGTCACCAAGCTGGTCGAAGGCAAGTTCCCCGACTACAACCGCGTGATTCCAAAGAACCATAAGAACAGCGTCACCATGGGACGCGCGGCCCTGCTGGCCACTCTGCAACGCACCGCCATCTTGACCAGCGACAAGTTCAAGGGCGTGCGACTCAATCTTGATCCCGGCAGCCTGCGGGTGGCGTCCAACAACGCAGAGCAGGAAGAAGCCGTCGATGAACTCGACATTGACTACAGCGGCGACAGCATAGAAATCGGGTTCAACGTCACCTACCTGATTGACGCCCTCACCAACATGAGCCAGGACATGGTCACGCTTGAGCTCTCCGACGGCAACAGTTCGGCTCTTTTCACCATCCCCGACAACGCGACCTTCAAGTACGTCGTGATGCCCATGCGGATTTGATCCCACGCAAATGGCCGCCCGGAGAAAGCCCTTACCCGCCCTGACCCTTTGGTTGGTGCGGAGAACCCGCCTCTTTTCGCGACCCCAATGTATTGAAACCTTGCAGGGCAGCCCCAGCGCCGCCCGCATCTGATTAGAAGCCAGCCATGACAGAAGACAACAAACCCGTGCAACCCCCGCAAGACGCCCCTGAGGCTGTTCATACGGGCGGGGGAAGTGCCGACAGTTCAAATTTCCAACCAACCATTGATGCCCATCAGGTCGGGGCATCAGAGGGCTATGGCGAAAGTTCGATCCAGATTCTCGAAGGCCTTGAAGCGGTGCGCAAACGCCCAGGCATGTACATTGGCGACACTTCGGACGGAACCGGGCTGCATCACCTGGTGTTTGAGGTGGTTGACAATTCCATCGACGAGTCACTGGCGGGTCACTGCGACGACATTCTGGTAACCATCCATTCGGACAACTCGGTCAGCGTGGTGGACAACGGACGCGGTATTCCCACGGGCGTCAAGATGGACGACAAGCATGAGCCCAAGCGCTCGGCCGCAGAGATTGCCCTGACAGAATTGCACGCGGGTGGCAAGTTCAACCAGAACAGCTACAAGGTTTCGGGCGGTCTGCACGGTGTGGGCGTGAGTTGTGTCAACGCGCTGTCCAAAATGCTGCGTTTGACAATTCGCCGTGATGGCAAGACGCACGTCATGGAGTTCTGTCGCGGCTTTGTGCAAAACCGCATTGTCGAAACTGTGGGCGGGGTAGAAGTGTCCCCCATGAAGGTCATCGGCGAAACCGAAAAGCGCGGAACCGAAGTGCACTTCCTGCCCGATACCGATATCTTTCAGCAAAACAACGATTTTCACTATGAAATCCTGAGCAAACGCCTGCGCGAGCTGAGCTTCCTGAACAACGGCGTGAGAATTCGGCTCAAAGATGAGCGCAGTGGCAAGGAAGACGACTTCTCCGGTGCCGGTGGCGTGCGCGGCTTTGTGGACTTCATTAACAAGGGAAAGACAGTTCTCAACCCCAACATCTTCCACGCCATGGGTGACCGCCAGAGCGATCAAAACACCAATATCGGCGTTGAAGTGGCCATGCAGTGGAACAGCGGTTACAACGAGCAGGTGCTGTGCTTCACCAACAATATCCCTCAGCGCGATGGTGGCACTCACCTGACGGGCCTGCGCGCGGCCATGACCCGGGTTATCAACAAGTACATTGACGACACCGAGATTGCCAAAAAGGCCAAGGTCGAGGTCAGTGGCGACGACATGCGCGAAGGCCTGTGCTGTGTTCTCTCGGTAAAGGTTCCCGAGCCCAAGTTCAGCAGCCAGACCAAGGACAAGCTGGTCAGTTCGGAAGTTCGTGGCCCGGTAGAGGACATCGTGAGCAAGCTGCTTTACGACTACCTGCAAGAGCGCCCGGCCGACGCAAAAATCATTGTTGGCAAGATCATCGAGGCCGCACGAGCGCGCGAGGCTGCACGCAAGGCGCGTGACATGACCCGGCGCAAGGGCGTGCTTGACGGCATGGGTCTACCGGGCAAGCTAGCCGATTGCCAGGAGAAAGACCCGGCGCTGTGCGAGATCTACATCGTCGAGGGCGATTCCGCCGGCGGCTCGGCCAAGCAGGGCCGCGACCGCAAATTCCAGGCCATCCTGCCCCTGCGCGGCAAGATTCTCAATGTGGAGAAAGCCCGCTACGAGAAGCTGCTCACCAGCAACGAAATTCTGACCCTGATCACCGCTTTAGGCACTGGCATCGGCAAGGCTGGTGGCAGCACCGGCAACGACGATTTCGATGTGGCCAAGCTGCGCTATCACCGCATCATCATCATGACCGACGCCGACGTTGACGGTGCTCACATCCGCACTCTGCTGCTCACATTTTTCTACCGCCAGATGCCCGAACTGGTCGAGCGCGGGCATATCTACATTGCCCAGCCACCGCTGTACAAGGTCAAGGCCGGCAAGGAAGAGCTGTATTTGAAAGACTCGCCCGCGCTGGACACCTTTTTGCTGCGCATAGCGCTGGTCAACGCCTCGGTGTTCACTGGTGGCCCCAATGGCACCACGCTCAGCGGGGACACCCTGGCTGAACTGGCCCGCAAACACCAGGTGGCCCAGGCTGTGATTGCGCGCCTGCGCAACTTCATGGACGCCGAAGCGTTGCGATCCATCGCCGACGGCGTGAGTTTGAATCTGGACACCATGAACGACGCACAAACGTCTGCCGCCGCGCTGCAGGCAAAGCTCCCCGATGCGGAAGTCATCGGCGAGTTCGACTCGCGCACCGACAAGCCCATTTTGCGCATCAGCCGCCGCCACCACGGCAACGTCAAGAGCAGCGTGCTCACCCAAGACTTCGTGCACGGTGCCGACTACGCCGCGCTGGCCGAAGCAGCCAACACTTTCCGCGGTCTGCTCAGCGAAGGAGCCCGGGTGATGCGCGGTGAAGGTGAGCGTCAGAAAGAAGAAAAAGTCGCTGATTTCAGAGAAGCCATGGCTTGGCTGATTGCCCAGGCTGAGCACGCCACCTCACGCCAACGCTACAAAGGCCTGGGCGAGATGAATCCTGCGCAGCTGTGGGAAACCACCATGGATCCCGCGGTACGCCGGCTGCTCAAGGTGCAGATCGATGACGCCATCGAGGCCGACAGGGTTTTCACCATGCTCATGGGCGACGATGTGGAGCCGCGCCGCGAATTCATCGAAACCAATGCGCTGCGAGCGGGGAATATCGACGTGTAGTCTTGCAGGGGCCGATTGCGGCAGCGCCGCACCCTGGCCCGAAACACGGTAAGGGTCCCCTCAAGCCTGCCACACCCCAAAACCGCCCTCGCGCAGGTCAATTCCCAGCTCCACCTCCAAGCTCTGCGCCTCGGCGTAAGTCAATGGGTTGTACAGCGCATAAAGCTCGGGCAACAAGCGCAAGCCAAATTCCTGAACGAACCGGTTGGCCTGAATACCGGCCTTGTGCCTGTCAAAGCGCAGGTCCGGGTCCAACCCGGTCATGCCCACGTAAACGCAGGGCTTGCCCTCGAGGTAGCCGGGGTTGGCGCGTCGAAAACGCGCGTTGAACAGCACATCTTTAGAGAGTTCGATCACATAGACGTGGTAGTGCTTGCGCCGGCTCATGGTTCGTGTGTGGGTGTTTTCATTTCAATGGCAAAGTATCTGCCTTCCTGCCAGCGTGGTGTCAGAAAATGCAATCAGCCCGGTCGGCCCGGATCAGCACTGAAGCGGCCCGTCGGAGCACGGCTGTCCCCGCCAGCTGGCAGCCAACTGGCCCGCTTGTGCATTCAATTCGTGCTCAAATGTGCGGCAACTTCCCCATTGCACGCAAGGCTCCTATCACCAAGCATCACCCCCACCAACCCGGCGGAGTCGTCCGTGCCTGACTGGGAGCGCCGCCTCTGGATGGTCGTGCTGGGCCCCCTTTTGTGGCTACAGGGCCGCTACGTCCGGCGGGTAACCCCGCGCCTGCCCGAGCCCCCGGGCCCCAGGCAGGGCACGGCGGGCCGCGGCCCTTTGATCCGGCTGCTCATCGCGGGTGACTCGGCGGCAGCCGGGGTCGGTGCGGCTTCGCAAGACCAGGCCCTGTGCGGACAGCTGCTGGATCGCCTGAGTCCGCACTTCACCGTGCGGTGGCGTCTGCTGGCGGTCAATGGCCTGGACACTGCGGGCGTGGCCGATTTGCTCGAAGAGCTCGGCGTCTGTGAGTTTGACGTGGTGGTCCTGTCCAACGGCGTCAATGACGCGACCGCCCTGTGCCCACCTTCAAAGTGGCTGCGACTCCAGGAGCGGCTGGTACGCCTGATTGATGCGCAGTTTGGACCGCAGTTGCTGATTCACACCGCGCTGCCGCCCATGCACGCTTTCACGGCGCTGCCCCAGCCGCTGCGCTGGTTCATGGGGCGCTGGGCCAGCGAGATGAACCAGCAACTGGCCGCCAGCCTTCCCGCCGGGCAAACCCAGCGCCGCTTGTATTGGCCGTTTCTGGACGCAGCGCTGGTGTCCGAGGGCCTGGCCAGCGATGGCTTTCACCCGGGTCCGGCCGGTTACGCGGTGTGGGCCGAAGGGTTAAGTGAGGTGATTCACAGCGCTCAGGCGTCCGAATTGCCCCGAAGCCACCCGAACTCACAGGAACGCTCCTGAGCCCGCTAGCAACGGATTTTATTGGAGTTTTTCGGCTGTAGCCCTTTTGCATAATGCATATACAGCTATTTCTTTTATAGCATTTTTAAGCCGTGGGCATTGGCGGTAGCAGGGGGGCACCCCGGGGATGAAAGATTTTGCCCGCCCGCGCGACTACTGGTGAAGACGATGAACCAAAGGAGAGTCCTACCATGATCCGACGCGAATTACTGACCCTTGTGGGGGGCCTAAGCTTGGCCCCGCTGGCGCTGTCCGGGACCGACACGGGCGCGGGCGCGGCCATTGAGCCCCTGCGCCTGACCGATGCCGAATGGAAAAAACGCCTCACGCCAACACAGTACGATGTGTTGCGCAACGAAGGGACCGAACGCGCAGGCTCCAGTGCCCTGAACGACGAAAAGCGCAAAGGCGTCTACCACTGCGCAGGTTGCGATTTGCCGCTGTTTACATCGGCCATGAAGTTTGACAGTGGCACCGGTTGGCCCAGTTTCTTTACCTTCCAAAGCGGTGCCGTGCAGACCAAAACCGATTTCAAACTGATTTGGCCACGCACCGAGTACCACTGCGCGCGTTGTGGCGGGCACCAGGGCCACGTGTTCAACGACGGCCCCCAGCCCACCGGCAAACGCTACTGCAACAACGGTACTGCGCTCAAATTCGTGGCGCAAGCATGAGTGCGCGCCGTATGAACCTCCCTCGGCGTCTTGTGGCGGGTGCCGCTACCCTGCTCGCTTTAGGCGTGCTGGGCGGCGCGCAGCTCCAGGCCCAAACCGCGACGACAAACGCTTCATCCGTGACCCCCAGCACCGCCAAAGCTGTGTTTGCCGGGGGTTGCTTCTGGTGCGTCGAATCCGACTTTGACAAGATTCCTGGCGTACTGTCCACCACCTCGGGCTACACCGGCGGCAAGACGGCCAACCCCAGTTACCAGGAGGTCTCCAGCCACGCCACGGGCCACGCCGAAGCAGTGCAAGTGGTGTACGACCCGGCCAAGGTCAGCTACCAGCGCCTGGTGGAGTACTTCTGGCACACCATCGACCCCACGGTGAAAAACCGACAGTTCTGCGACGTGGGCACGCCCTACCGCACTGCCATTTATGCGCAGGATGCGGCCCAGCTCCAAATCGCCCAGGCTTCGCGTGCGGCTCTGGAAAAAAGCAAACCCTTCAAAGATCCAATCGTGACGGAAGTCGTGATGGCAAGTGACTTCTACCCAGCCGAGGACTACCACCAAGATTACTACCTGAAGAACCCAATTCGCTACAAGTACTACCGGTACAGTTGCGGGCGTGACGCCAAGCTCAAACAGCTCTGGGGCGAGCAGGCCGGGCATTAAACCCCGCCAGCAGCTTCTTTTTCCGCCATCTCGGGGACCGATTCCTCCCCCTCCGCTGTTTCCACGTTTTCATCCGGGTCGGCCTCCAGGTCGACATCCTGAGCGGCCAGCACCAGCGCCGTGATCGGCAGTTTGGGCAACGCCGGGCCGATCTCCCAGCCAAAGGGTGAATAAAAGCGCCCGCCGTGAATGCGAAACGGCATGATCACCATGGCTGCGGCACGTGAGGTCTCCACCACCGTGGCCTCGTCCCAGTCGTCCACCACCAGCACCTGCGCGGGAATACGCACGGCCTCCAGAAGCTCGGCGAGCCTTTCCTGGCACTGCGCCTTCGACTCAGCATCCCTGGGCACTGCAATGGCGCGGATGCTGGCGCTGCCCCATTCGTCGCTGCGCGTCATCAGGTAGGCCAGCAGCAGCATGAGTTCGCCGGTGCGGCTCTCACGCCACCAGACATCGATCACCCGCTGGTCCGAGGCGACTCCCTTCAAGCTGTCCCACTCCTTGGCGTCGGAGTCGAGCAGGATCAGGTTGGTGCCCAGGTGAAACGCCATGGCCACCGTGTGACCAAAATCCCGGATGCCCAAGGGCTCGAAGAAGGCGGCGTCGCCTTGCGGCCAATTGGCAATGGCGGTGTTCACGCGCAGCGGCCCGACACCGGCGGCTTGCACCAAAGAGGCCACCATCTGGCCCGCGTCCACCCCCACCATCACCAAAGAGAATGCGCTTGAGCCTTCGGCCCTGAGTTCCTCGCTGAGCTTGTCGGCCTCTTCGGTGCGGCGCTCCAGTGCCTGCGGCGCATCATCGACCAGCATCCGCACCACGGTGGTCAGGCCCGCGCCGCCCTCGATCCAGTGCGCAAAGCTCAGCAGGCGAGCCCGGCGCACGGGCGAGTCCGAAAACACCAGCAATTGCGGCCGCCAGGCGCGCGCATGCTCGGGGGCGCTGTCGGCGGCCAGAAGGTGCTCACGAGCCTTTTGCAAGTGGTAGGCGCGCTGCCCGTCGGTCCAGCGCGCGGGCCCCATGGTGCGCTGCAGGTAATGGTAGATGCCATAGACCACCGCCACCGCAAACAGGCCGGCCACCACATCGATGGCGATCATGGCCCCCAAACAAGCCAGCGCCCCGGCCAGGGCCAGGCGCTTGTCAAACCAGCGGAAGGTGGGTCGAAACGAAGGGCTGCCCGAACGCGCCTCATAGTAGGTGGCGTAGTTGAGCAGACCGTAGGACACCAAAAAGAACATCGACACCACCGCGGCGATCAGATCGAGCTCGCCGAGCATCACCACCGCCACCGCCACCACCAAGGTCGGCAACACGGCGCGGCGCGGGTTGCCACTGGCTTCATCGACCACTGAGAACCAGTTCAGCCAGGGAAATATCTGGTCCCGCGAGAGCGACTGCAATATGCGTGGCGCACCCAGAAACGAGGCCAGTGCCGACGATAGCGTGGCGGCCATCACGCCCATATCGACCAGCGGGCCCCAGGCCGCCAAATGGTTCATGGCCGAGGTATCGCCCGCAAGCCCGGCTGCGGGCATGGCGGCGGCGAACAGCACCGCCGCGCCAAAATACACCAGCACCGACAGCCCGACGGCGGACAAAACGCCTACTGGAATGCTCTGGCTGGGACGGGCCAGATCGCCCGACATGCTCACGCCCTGGGTGAAGCCCGTCACGGCCGGAAAGAAGATCGCAAAGGCCAACCAGAACGGCAGCCCCTCGGACGGCGCGGCCCAGTTGGCCGCCAGCACGCTGCCGTTCCAGCCCTGCAACGCGCCCCAGGCAAATGAGCCAATGCCGCCCACCAGCAGCACCATCACCCCATACTGAAAGCGGGTGGCCAGATCGGAGCCGACCCAGGCCAGCAAGCCCAGCAGCAATACCGCGACCAGCGCCACGACCTGCATCGCATAGGGGTGGCTCCACCCAATCAGGGGGGCCACCGCTTCGGCCAAGCCAATGCAGTAAAAACCAATCGAGACCGCCTGCGCAAAAAACAGCACCAATCCGATGGCACCGCCAAAGCCCGGGCCCAGGGTGCGCGAGATCAGGTAATAGTCGCCCCCAGCCTTGACGCGCAGATTGGTGGCCACCGCCGCCACGGAGAGCGCCGTCAGAAGCGAAATCACGTTAGCAGCGGCGATCACCAGCAGGGCCCGGGCCAGGCCCGAGCCGCCCACGACATAACCCAGGCGCAGGAACAGCACGATGCCCAGAATCGTCAGGATGCTGGGGGTGAACACCCCGGCAAACGTGCCAAGGCCCTCCGGCCGGGCCGAAACGGGGGTGTCTTTTGCTGGGCTGTTCATCGAGCACTTCTCCTGGGATCACGGTACCCTGGCGCCTGGGTGCGCTCGATTCTAGGCCCGACTGACCGGGCCTCCCATCGTCCCGTTGATGCGCGCCAAGCCCCCGCCGCATACAATTTGTCCGCAACCCGGACCAGGAGATGCGTTGGGTGGGTGCAACAAGATGCACGGGAGGATCGATGGCGCAGGATTTGTTGGCAATGGGCACTCAGGCGATCAGCACGCGCCTGTTCAACCTGGGCGAGACCCATGTCACGGTCGGCTCGTTGGTCGCGGCCCTGGCTTTCATCGTTGGCGTCTGGTGGCTGGCCAGTTTGCTGGAAAACGGCGTGCACCGCCTGACCCGGCGCTACGCCGACGCGCCCTGGAAGTCAGCGCGCATCCACATGCTCAGCCGCCTGATGCGTTACGGCGTGTGGGTTGTGGGCACCATCATGGGGCTCAATTACCTGGGCATTGACCTGACCAACATCGCACTGCTGGGCAGCGCCCTGGCCGTGGGCTTGGGATTCGGCCTGCAAAACGTGTTCAGTAACTTCGTCTCGGGCGTGATCATCCTGCTCGAACGCGGCCTCAAGGTTGGCGATTTTGTGGAGCTGGAATCGGGCGTACGCGGCCATGTCAAGGAAATTGCGATGCGCTACACCCGCGTGACCAGCAACGATGCGCTCGACGTGTTGGTTCCCAATTCGGAGTTCATCAACGGTCGGGTGGTTAACTGGACCTTTGACGACGCTTACCGGCGCATGCACATTCCCTTTGGCGTTGCCTACGGCACACCCAAGGAGCTGGTCAAGGAGGCCGGCATTGCGGCGGCCCGGCAAGTCCCGGGCGTGGTGGAAAACAATCTGCGCGAAATCGCCGTGTGGCTGATCGCCTATGGCGACAGCTCGGTCAATTACGAGCTGGTGGTGTGGGCGGATCGCGCCCTGACCACGCGCCCGGCGGCCAGCCATGCCAGACTCATGTGGGCCCTCGATGACGAACTGGCGCGGCGCAAGATCGAGATTCCCTTCCCGCAGCGCGACCTGCACATCCGCTCGGGCGTGCTGGACGTGCGCATGAAGGACGGTGAGTCAGCCCAAGCCTGACTCACCAAGGCAGCGCCTGTGATCAGGTGCTGATGTAGTGGGTCAACTGCGAGATGGTTTCCTCGTGGTCGGCGATGATGTCATCCATCAGGTCCCGAATCGAGATCATCCCCACCACCTTGTCGCCATCGACGACGGGCAAGTGACGGATCTTCTTGGCGCTCATCAGCGCCATGCAGGTGTGGGTATTGGTGCTTGACGTGACGGTAATGACCTCACGGGTCATGATATCAGCCACCGTAATTTCCTTGGAGTTTTTCCCCTCCAATGCCACCTTGCGGGTGTAGTCGCGCTCGGACACCAGCCCTACGAGCGCATCACCCTCCATGACCACCATGGCCCCCACGGCGTGCTTTGCCAGCAAAGTGAGCGCCTCAAACACCGTGGCCGAGGGGCTGACCTGAAAGACGGTGGCATCGCGGGTTTTCAAGAGTTGAAGAACAGATTTCATGGTATCTCCTTTGCATATTTTTGTATTCAATCCGGGTCCAGTGTAAACAAATTAAACACTGCGGTTCGACCAGCCTGCAGCAATCTCGTGTCGGGGCGCCTCCTGCGCAGGCAATGGGTGCACAATGCGCTCAGGTCGATATTGACCTGAAAGCGAACTCGAATCCCGAAGCCATTGACCTGTAAAACCCGTATTTTCGCAGCGGCAAAACCAGCATGACGACCAAGAAGCCTTTTGAAATTGCGCGTGAAACTCTCAAGCAGCTCACCGCGCGCAAGCTCGCCCCGACACCGGCCAATTACCAGAACCTTTACAACGAAGTGGCAGGCGTTCCCACGCTGCCCGCCTTTCCGGCCGATCAGCTGCGCGAGATCGTGCAGGCTCTGCCCACCAAAACGCCTGGCCAGATCAAGCAGCAGGCCTTGATGGCGTCGGCCATCAACCAGCTCAGCTGGAACGGATTCAAGTCGGCCATGATGGCCTACGGGGGCTTTACCCCGTCGGTATCGGCGCCAGCCAGCCCGGCGGCACTGGAAACCGCCGCAGCCCAGCCAGGCAGTGCCGGCGCACCCGCCCTGACCACCGAGTTCTTCAAGCAACTTGCCCGCCTGATTTCGCATGCACTGCCAGCCCTGGGCACGGAGGACGCACGTTTCAACGAGCAGGCCCAGAGCCTGCTCGACGCGCTGCGCAGCCCCCAGTCCGACGCGGTCACGGTCAAGCGCCTGCTGGGCGGCTTCAGCGACCGGTTGGCCTTTGCCGCAGAGGAGCAGCTCGAAATCAAGACCTCGCTGCTCAAGCTCTTGCACCTGATCATTGAGAACATCGGCGAACTCAGCCTCGATGATCACTGGCTCTCGGGCCAGGTGGAGGCCCTGTTGTCGGCGTCCAAACCGCCGCTGACCCTGCGCCGGCTCGACGATGTGGAGCGCCGCCTCAAGGACGTCATTTTCAAGCAGACCGAGGCCAAGGGCAGGGCCATCGAGGCGCAGGACGAAATGCGCCAGATGCTCGCGGCGTTCATTGACCGGCTCTCTGCCATGTCCGAGTCCACCGGCAGCTACCACAGCAAGATGGAGGAGAGCGCGCGCCTGATCGAGCAGGCCAGGACCCTCACCGAAATCACCCCGGTGCTCAAGGAAGTCGTGAGCGCAACCCGCGCCATGGCACACGACAGCCTGAGCGCCCGCGACGAGTTGCGTGGCATGCGCGAGAGGGCCCAAAGCACTGACGCAGAGCTGGCCAAACTGCACCAGGAGCTTGACCGCGTGAGCGCCCAGGCGCGCCATGACCCGCTCACGGGCTCGCTCAACCGCAAAGGACTGGACGAAGCGCTGACACGCGAGCTCTCCAACGTGCGCCGCAAGGACAGTCCCCTGTGCATGGCCATGCTCGACATCGACAACTTCAAGGCGCTCAATGACCGCCTCGGGCATGCCACCGGCGATTTGGCGCTCAGCCATTTGGTGAGCGTCACCCGCGGCGTGATGCGCCCGCAGGACACCCTGGCGCGCTACGGCGGCGAAGAGTTTGTCATCCTGCTGCCCGACACCCCACTGGACAAGGGGATCGAAGCCATGAAGCGCCTTCAAAGGGAGTTGAGCACACGCTTCTTCCTGACCGGCCCGGAAAAGGTCCTGATCACCTTCAGCGCCGGCGTGGCCCAGCTCGCCGCCGATGAAACAGGGGTTCAGGCCATCAAACGTGCCGACCAGGCCATGTACCTGGCCAAGCGCTCGGGCAAAAACCGCGTTGTGGGCGCATGAGTCCTGGCGGTTCGCTGGACCACCGCACCGGGGCCGATAAGATAGGGGTCCACGCTGTTCTCACCCCATTGGAACCTTTATGACTTACCTGATTTTGGGCTTGATTGTTTTTCTGGGCGCGCATTCGGTGCGAATCGTGGCCGACGGCTGGCGCAGCCGCACCATCGACCGCCTGGGCGAGCAGCGCTGGAAGGCGCTTTTTTCCGTTGTGTCCCTGGTGGGGTTGGCCTTGACCGCATGGGGCTTTGGCCTGGCTCGCCAGCAACCTGTTCTGCTGTGGACCCCCCCGCTGGGCATGCGCCACCTGGCCACGTTTCTGACACTGATCGCCTTTGTCCTGCTGGTGGCCGCCTACGTGCCGGGCAACGGCATCAAGGCACGCATTCACCACCCCATGATCATCGGCGTGAAGGTGTGGGCGCTGGCTCATCTGCTGGCCAACGGCACACTGGCCGAGGCGCTCCTGTTCGGATCCTTCCTGGCGTGGGCGGTGATTGCCTTCATCGCGGCCCAACGGCGCGACCGGGCTGCCCACACCCGCTTTCCTTCGGGAACCGCCGGTGCCACGGGCATCACGGTGGCCATTGGCGTGGGGGCCTGGGTTGCTTTTGCGGTCTGGATGCACGGCCTGTTGATCGGTGTGCGTCCCCTGGGCTGAGTTCGCCCGCCAAGCGCCGTAGTTTATGAGCGTTCGCAACCTCCACCAGCTGTTTGAGCCCGCTTCGGTCGTGGTCATCGGGGCCTCGCAGCGCCCCGGCAGCGTGGGCGCCACGGTCTGGAACAATCTGGCATCGGGTCGGTTCAAGGGCGAGCTCTTTGCCGTGAACCCCAAGTACCGCGAGCTGGGCGAACACGCCGTGGTGGGACGGGTGGCCGATCTGCCCTCGGTGCCAAGCCTGGCCGTCATCTGCACGCCACCGGCCACCCTGCCCAAACTGATCGACGAGCTGGGCCGACTGGGCACCCGCGCCGCTGTGGTCATGACCACCGGCATGGATCCCAAACAAAAACAGGCCATGCTGGATGCAGCCCGGCGTCACCTGCTGCGCATCCTGGGGCCCAATTGCATCGGGGTGCTGGTGCCCCACCTGGGTCTGAACGCCAGCTTTGCCCACATCGACGCACTAGAGGGTGAGCTCGCTTTTGTCTCCCAATCGGGCGCGCTGATGACGGCGATGCTGGACTGGGCGCGGGGCCGCGGCATTGGTTTCTCACACTTTGTTCCGCTGGGAGAGCAGGCCGACATCGACTTTGGCGACATGCTGGACTACCTGGGCAGTGATCCCAGAACCCGCGCCATTTTGTTGTACTGCGAGTCCATTGAGTCGCCGCGCAAATTCATGTCGGCGGCCCGGGCGGCGGCGCGCAACAAGCCGGTGATCATCGTCAAGGCTGGACGCTCGCCCCGGGGGCAGGCGGCGGCGGCCTCGCACACGGGTGCACTGGCGGGCTCGGACATGGTGTTCGATGCCGCCATCAATCGGGCCGGCATGTTGCGGGTCAACACCCTGCAGGAGCTGTTCCTGGCGGCCGAAACCCTCTCGCGCTTTCGCACCAACACCAGCCAGGCCATCACGGTGCTGACCAACGGCGGGGGCACTGGCGTCATGGCTGCCGATGCGGCGGCGTTCATCGGGGTCAAGCTGGCTTCTTTGAGCCAAGCCACCGAGCGCGAGCTTGACAAGATCCTGCCGCCCGACTGGTCACACGTCAATCCCGTGGACATTCTGGGCGACGCGCCCGTTGAGCGGTACGTGCAGGCCCTGCAGGTGCTTCAGGACGATCCGGCCACCGGCGCGCTGCTGTTTATTCACGCCCCGACCGCCATCGTGCCCAGTGCGGACATTGCACAAGCCCTGGTGCCGCTGCTGCAGCATGAACCCCATGCCCCTGCGCGCCTCATGAGTTGTTGGCTGGGCGACCGTGCCGTGGCGCAGGCCCGGGAAACATTCCAGCGCGCAGGCATTGCCAATTACGACACGCCCGAGCAGGCGGTGCGCGCCTTTGACATGCTGGCCCGCTACCGGCGGAACCAGGCCGAACTCATCGAGGCGCCTCCTGCCGTGCAGGCAGAACTGCATTTTGATGCCGCCCGGATCAGGGCGCTGGTGAAACAGGCCCTGTCCAATGATCGTCAAGTCCTCACAGAACCCGAGGCCAAGACCCTTTTGCAGAGCTGCGGTATTGCGGTCGTCCCCACCCGGCGCGTCAATGCCAGCGCCGCGGCTGCTGTTCAGGGCGCAGACCTGTTGGGTTACCCCGTGGTGTTGAAGATCGTGTCCAACGACATTGCCCACAAATCCGATGTGGGCGGGGTGGCCCTGAACCTGCAGGACGAGGGCGAGGTGCGCGAGGCCGCACAGACCATGCTGGCGCGGGTGCAGCGCCAGCACCCCAAGGCCCATATCGAGGGCTTCAGCGTGCAAACCATGGTTCAACGCCGCCACGCCCATGAGCTGATCGTGGGCAGCACGATTGACAGCCTTTTTGGGCCCGTGATCCTGTTCGGTCAGGGGGGCACGGCTGTTGAGCTCACCGCCGACCGGGCCGTGGCCTTGCCGCCCCTGAACGTACCACTGGCCAGGGCCCTGGTTTCGCGCACCCGCGTTTCGCGCTTGCTCGCGGGCTGGCGCGACTCCCCGGCTGTGCATGAGGCGGCTTTGCACGGCGTCCTGGTGGCCATTTCGCAATTGCTGGCTGAAATTCCTGAAATCGCCGAGCTTGACATCAATCCCCTGATTGTCAATTTTGAGGGGGCCATGGCGCTGGACGCCCACATCCGCCTGAGCGCCAGCGGTCCGGCCGGGGCGCAGAACTTTACGGTACGCCCCTATCCGGCCCAACTAGAAGAAACCGTAATGTGGCAAGGCCAGCCGCTGCTGGTGCGACCCATTCGCCCTGAGGATGAGCCCTTGCACATCGAGTTCTTGCAGCATTTGAGTGCCGAGGACATCCGCATGCGCCTGTTTTACAGCAAGCGCAGCATGGAACGCAGCGAGCTGGCCCGCCTGGTGCAGATTGACTACGAGCGCGAAATGGCCTTCGTCGCGATCCAGAATGGGGCTGACGGAGCGCCCCACACCCTGGCCGTGGCGCGCGCCAATACCGATCCGGACAACATGGAGGCCGAATTTGGCGTGGTTGTCCGCTCGGATATCAAGGGGGGTGGTCTGGGGCGCCTGCTGATGCACAAACTCATCGCCTACCAGCGCAGCCAGGGCACGGGCTTTTTGGTGGCCACGGTGCTCGACCACAACGAGCGAATGCTCAAGCTGGCAAAAGAACTCGGGTTTGAAGACGATGAGTCGAAAAAACAAGGCCCGGGTACCAGGGGAATTTCACTGCGGCTCAACCAACTTCAATGAACCACTGGATCAGGTACTTTGCAATAAAGCCGGTAAAGCCCAGGCCCAGCGCCAAAAACAGCACAAAAGTGCCGAACTTCCCGGCCTTGGACTCCCATGCCAGGTGTCCGATGATAAATACCATGTAGAGCATGAAAGCGCCCACCCCGAAGCTCAGGCCAAAGGCGGCGATCTGGGCCTCGGTAAAGCCAAAAATCATTGCGGCCCCCGCTGCGGCAGGCCGGTCGCGTCCACCAGATCACGGTAGGCATGCCAACTGGCGTGTCCAAGCAATGGAATCACGACAATCAGCCCAACCAGGGCGCTGGCCATACCCAGCAGGGTCAACCCCATGATCAAGGCAGCCCACAGGGCCATTGGCAGGGGATTGGCCAGCACAGTTTCCCAACTGGTCAAGACGGCCTGCGTCAGTGTCAGACGACGGTCCAACAACAGGGGAATGGTGATCGCCGTCGACGCAAAGATGGGTGCTGCCAGCACGCCCCCCAGCCCCAACCAGAGTTCAAACAGAAGGCCCTCGGGGGCCAGCACCACGTGCTGGACAAAGTCGGCGGGTCCGTTGATCGGCACCGGCGCCGCCAGCGTGATCAATGCCGCCGAGGTCAACACCCACCCTGTGCCCGCCAGCGCCAGCAACCCACCGAACTGCACCAGACACCAGTAGTCGCTGGTCCATTTATTGAAGTGGTGATCCTGCCAGTTCAACCAGGTCTTGAGCACCACGCCCACGTCGGCACGCTCGCCGCGCTCCAGCGCACGGCTCAGGGCATACAGGCTGGTTGCGAGCACCGGAGCGACGACCATGAAACCGGAAATGGCCCCGGCCAGAAGCCAGAAGCGGTCCCGCAACAGCCAAACCATGATGCCACCGCCAAGCGCCAGCACCAGACCGTGAGCCAAGCTGATCCAGGGGCAGCGCACCATGTCCGCCCAGGCCAGCGCCAGCCAATGGAAGGGTCGTGTCAAAGCGACGACGCGCCACACTGGCAAGGCGCCAGTTGTGAATTCCGGTACTGTGGGTGTGGGTGTCTGCATGAGGGTTCCATTTCAGGCTTTGTATTCACGGACCCACCAGAGCGGGTCAGCAGCCGACCATTGATAATTGATACTTTAACCCTTTCAGGACAACACCATGGCCCGCCCGATTCTTGATGAATCCCATATTCACCCCGCCGTTCGGGACAAGATTGCCAGCAATCACCAGGACATCGTGCGGGAAGTGCAAGCGGCCGTTGCGAGCAACGGCATCGTCGTGGTGGGCATGGGCATGAATCCGGCGCCCAAAAAGGCCCGGGAAGCGCTGGACGGAGCCGGGATCGAGTACGCCTACCTTGAATATGGAAATTATTTCAACACCTGGCGCAAGCGCAACGCACTCAAGATGTGGACCGGCTGGCCCACCTTTCCCATGGTATTTGTCAAAGGTACCCTGGTGGGCGGGGCCTCGGATCTGATCAAATTGATCCGCAACGGCGAGTTGCAAAAGCTGCTGGCCTGAAAAAAGGCCACGGCCCGCAGGCAGCGGATCGTGGCCCAGCTGACAGCACAAGGCCGTCAGGGTAAGACTTATTGCTTGGGTGACACCGGGGCCGCTCCCTGACCCATGCGGCCCTTGGCACCGTGCATGTCGCCGCGCCTGCCTTGACCCGGCATGGCCTTGGCATCAAAAACCTTTTGTTGCTCGGGCGTCAATGCCGCGTAAAAGGTCTTGGTGGCTTCCGCACGCTGGCTCATGATGGCTGTCATTTGGGCCTGATGCTGGGCGTGCAGCGCCTGCATTTTGTCGATGCGCTCGGGCGTGGTGAGTTTTTCCATGTCAGCGCGCGCCGTTTGCATGGATGTCATCAACTCGGTGTTGGGCTTCATGGCGGCGGTGAACGCGGTCCAGGCGCCTTCCTGGGCGGCGGTGAGCTTGAGCTCTGCCTTTAGCCACGCCTGATGCTTGTCCATGCGCTCTTGCATCCAGGCCGGATCCATTCTTCCGCCACGCTGGCCCATCGCACCGTGACCGCCGGCACCACCCATGGGACCGACACCTCCCATCATGGCCATGGGCCCGCCAGCACCCATGGGACCCGCGCAATCTGCGCCGCCAGGGCCCGCTGCCAGGGCTGCAGCACCGGCCGCAGCCAAAGCCGCCGCGATCAAAAGAGGTTTAAAAACTGATTTCATACGATTTCCTTTCGGGTTGGCCGGATGCACCACATCGGCATCAGCGTGAGAAGAATTGTCTGCCCGCTGTGTATCTGGCACATGTGGCTGGAATGAGGCTTTGTAAAGTTGCGTGAAAGATTGGTGGGATGATCGGCGCTTGCAGTTTGGATTAACCACAGAAAAAGGGTGCCCGTGTTCAAGAATGTGATCGTGTATGGAATCGCTCCCGGATGGGATGTTTCACTGGCCCAGGTGCAGGAGCAACTCGAAGCAGAGCGCTTCGTGGAGTGCGGTGCCAGCCAGGAAAAGTCGGTGGGTTGGGTCGAGCCCCGTGGGCAAGCGCATGGCGCTTTGCTGGAAGCGGTTGATGGGCAGTGGCTGCTCAAGCTGATGGTCGAAACCCGGGCACTGCCGGGCGCGGTGGTCACCCGCAAGCTCAAGGAGCGGCTGGCCCGGATCGAGGCCAGCACCGGGCGCAAACCCGGCAAAAAGGAAACCCGCGACCTCAAGGACGACATTCGGCTGGAGCTGCTCCCACTGGTTTTTACCAAGCAAGCCACGGTCTGGGTCTGGATTGATCGTGCTGCGCAGCGCTTGGTCATTGATGCCGCCAGCGCCGCGCGGGCCGACGAGGCCGTGACGCTGTTGGTCAACTCCCTTGAAGGCCTCACCCTGGAACTGGTCAGCACCCAGATGTCGCCCACGGCAGCCATGGCCCAGTGGCTGCTCACTCAGAAGCCACCTGCGGGCTTCAGCGTGGACCGCGAGTGCGAGCTCAAGGCCGCTGACGAATCCAAGGCAGTGGTTCGCTACGCTCGTCACGCTTTGGATACCGAGGAAGTACGCGCTCACGTTCAGGGCGGGAAACTGCCCACCCGGCTGGCCCTGACGTGGAACGATCGCGTCTCTTTGGTGCTGACCGAGAACCTGCAAATCAAAAAACTTGCCTTTCTGGACGTGGTGTTTGAAGGCGCATCCAAGGGCGACGATGACGGTTTTGACGCCGATGCCGCCATCGCCACGGGTGAGCTGCGAAAGCTGCTGCCCGATTTGCTGGAGGCGCTCGGCGGTTTAACACCGACGCCTTGATCGCGCACTGTCGTTGGCGCAGTACCATTGGCCGATGACCTGGCTGATCACAAAATACCTTTTGACCGCCGGCCTGGTGGTTGCGATATCGGAAATTGCCAAGCGCAGCGACAAGCTCGGCGGTCTGATTGCAGCACTGCCGCTGGTGTCCCTCCTGACCCTGGTCTGGCTCTATGTTGAAGGGCAGACCACCGAGAAGATCGCCAACCACGCCTGGTACACCTTTTGGTATGTGCTGCCCACCCTGCCCATGTTTCTGGTGTTTCCGTTCCTGCTTCCGCGCCTGGGTTTCTGGCCCACACTGGCTGCTTCTGCGCTGCTCACCGTGCTGTGTTTTGCGGCGTTCGCCGCCACGGTTCGGCGGTTTGGAATCAATTTGTTGTGAGCGTGCGCCCCGACCAGCGGTCCTGGTGATTTGCCACTAACCGAATGCGTACGCCGACAGCGTGGTTTCGAGCACCCGGTCCGAGAACACCTTTCCTCCACCATCCTCACCGGCCGCACCGGCGACCACCATCAACGGGATCAAGTGCTCTTGGGCACGCGCCGGGTGGCAGTCGAGAGCGTGGGGTGCCTGCTCCCAGGATGCCAGCAAACGATCGCGCTCCTGGGGGCTCGATTCGACAGCCCGGGTCAGCCAGTCGTCGAAAGCATCCGACACCGGCCCGTACTGAGGGTTGCCATAAGCCCGCATGTTATGAAAACTCATGCCGCTGCCAATGATCAGCACGCCCTGATCTCTCAAGGGTTCCAGCGCGCGGCCTGCCTGCAGGTGCAGGGCAGGGTTCATTGAGTCGTGCAGCGAAAGCTGCACCACCGGGATATTGGCCTGCGGAAAGATCAGCTTGAGTGGAATGAACATGCCGTGGTCAAAGCCGCGATGGGCGTGCGAAGCATTGGCAATTCCGGCGCTGTCGAGTCTGCTAACGATCTGCTGTGCCAAGTCGGGTGACCCGGGCGCCGGGTACTTCAGTTGGTAGGTGTGGGGTGGAAAGCCGGAATAGTCGTAGATCAAGTCCGGTTGTGCTGCGCTGGTGACGCCCAGGTGCGGCTCCATCCAGTGTGCCGACACCACCACGATAGCCACAGGTGGACGCGGCAAGGTGCCGGCCAAGTCCCGCAGAAAATGGGCCATTCGGTTCCAGGCATCGGGCGGGTTCCAGTCCATAAAGAAGCAGGGGCCCGCGCCGTGAGGGATGTACCAGGCAGGCATTTTTGCGCCGCTATTCGGTTCTTCAAGTGACATGCTCTGACGCCCTTCAAAATTGAATCCTACGCCGATTCGAGACATGAAGTTGCCGCAGATGGATGATGGTTTCAGGACCGGGAGCGACCCGCCCGTGACCAAGCACCCGACGCCCGTAATGACCCTGCAACATTGAAGGTCTATTCGCAAGGCGCACTAGACGACCGGTCTATTTGTTGGATAATTGGCGCATGGAAACCGTTCAACCCAACCAACCCAGCGCCAAACAGCACATTCTCGATTGCGGGGAAAGGCTGGTGGCAACCAAGGGTTTTGTGGGCGTGGGTCTGTCCGAAATTCTGGCTGCGGCCAATGTACCCAAGGGCTCGTTCTATCACTACTTCAGCTCCAAAGAACGCTTTGGCGAGGCGCTGCTCACCCGCTATATCACCGCTTACCTGACCCGACTGGATGCGCTGCTGGGTGAGGATGGCATCTTGGCCCGCGAGCGCCTGATGCACTACTGGTCCTATTGGAACCTCACCCAGTGCGACGCCGGCGCTGCGGGTTGCGGCGAGTCCACTGTCAGCACGAAGTGCCTGATCGTCAAACTCAGCGCCGAGGTCTCGGACATCTCGGAGGCCATGCGCCTGACCCTGCGCGAAGGCACCGACCGGGTCGTTGCGCGCATTGCGCAATGCCTGGAAGACGCCAGGCAGGATGGCTCAGTTGCCACCGCGGTAAATGCACGCGACACCGCCCTGACCCTGTACGAGTTGTGGCTGGGCGCCAGCTTGCTGGCCAAGTTGCGGCGCGATGGCAGCCCTTTCGAGCACGCCATGCGCAGCACCGAGCTGTTGCTGCCAGCGCCCGCCTGACGCGGTTCATCTGTATTTTTATTGCCGATTGGCTAGCCGACCAGCTTGCTTTTTTACTTCCATCCACTCGGATGCTCTTCACAAGGACTCCCATGCTCAACTTTGATTTCCACAACCCCACCCAGATTGTTTTTGGCAAAGGCCGCGTCGCCGACATCGGCAAGCTGATTCCTGCCCAGGCCAAGGTGCTGATCCTAGTGGGTGGTGCCAGCGCCGAAAAAACCGGCACCCTGGCCGAAGTGCGCCAAGCTTTGGGCGCTCGACAGCACAGCACCTTCAGCGGCATCGAGCCCAACCCCAGCTTTGCCACAAGCATGAAGGCGGTGCAACAGGTGCGCGAAGGCGGCTTTGACTTTTTGCTGGCCGTGGGCGGCGGCTCGGTGATCGACGCCACCAAGTTCATTGCGGCGGCGGCGCTGTTTGAAGGCGACGCCTGGGACATCCTGCTCAAGCGCGGCAGCAATATCGACAAGGCGCTACCCTTTGGCTCGGTGCTGACGCTGCCCGCCACGGGCTCGGAAATGAACGCCGGCGGTGTGATCACGCGGCGCGAGATTGGCGCCAAGCTGGCCTTTCGCAGCGCCAAGGTGTTTCCCCTGTTCTCCGTACTCGACCCGACCAAGACCTACACCCTGCCCAGGCCGCAGCTGGCCAATGGCGTGGTCGATGCCTTTGTGCACATCGTCGAGCAGTACCTGACCTACCCGGTCAACGCGCCAGTGCAGGACCGCTTTGCCGAAGGCCTGCTGCAAACGCTGGTCGAGATTGGCCCACGCCTGCTCAGCGCACCGGAGCCCGACTATGACGACCGCGCCAACCTGATGTGGACCGCCACCCTGGCCCTGAACGGCCTGATCGGTGCAGGCGTGCCGCAGGACTGGGCCACCCACATGATTGGCCACGAGCTCACCGCCCAGCACAACATCGACCACGCCCGCACGCTGGCCATCGTGCTGCCCAACCTGCTGCAGGAGCGCCGGGTGCAAAAGCACGACAAACTGCTGCAATACGGCGCGCGCGTCTGGGGTATCACCAGCGGCACGGACGACGAGCGCATCACCGCGGCGATCGACAAGACCCGCGCTTTCTTCGAGCAGCTTGAAATCCGCACCCGCTTAGGCGACTACGGCATCGGCGCCAAAGCCATCGACGTGCTGATCGCCCAACTCGAAGAACACGGCATGACGCAACTCAGCGAGCACCGCGACCTCAACCCCGCCATCAGCCGCCGCATCCTCGAAGCCGCGCTGTAAAACAACGCCGCAACAACACGACAACCGATTCTGAAAGACCATCACATGACCCAAACCATGAGCCAAAACCGCCAGCTGCAACTCGCCTCGCGCCCGGTCGGCGCGCCCACCACCGCTGATTTCAAGCTGGCCACCACCGCAGTGCCCAGCGCTGGCCCCGGCCAAGTGCTGCTGCGCACCGTGTACTTGTCGCTGGACCCCTACATGCGTGGCCGCATGAGCGATGCCGCCAGTTACGCCGCCTCAGTGGCGGTGGGCGAGCCCATGGTGGGCGCCACCGTGTGCCGCGTGCAAACCAGCCACAACCCAAAGTTCGCCGAGGGTGACTGGGTGCTGGCCTACACCGGCTGGCAAGACTTTGCCGTCTCTGACGGCACCGGTCTGACCCAACTCGACCCCAAGATGGGCCCGCTGTCTTACGCCCTGGGCGTGATGGGCATGCCCGGCTTCACCGCCTACATGGGCCTGCTGGACATCGGCACCCCCAAGGCGGGAGAGACCGTGGTGGTGGCGGCTGCAACCGGCGCGGTCGGCTCGGTAGTCGGGCAAATCGCCAAACTCAAGGGTTGCCGCGTGGTCGGCATTGCCGGGGGCGCTGAGAAATGCCGCGCCGCCGTGCAGGAACTGGGCTTTGACGCCTGCATCGACCACCACAGCGCCGACCTGGCCACCCAGCTGGCCGCCGCCTGCCCCAAGGGCATCGACGTGTATTTTGAGAACGTGGGCGGCAAGGTGTTCGCCGCCGTGCTGCCGCTGCTCAACACCGGTGCCCGCGTGCCGGTGTGCGGCCTGATCGCCCACTACAACGCCACCGCGCTGCCTGAAGGTCCGGACCGCACCTCCGTGCTGATGCGCACGGTGCTGACCAAGCGCATCCGCATGCAGGGCTTCATCATTTTTGATGACTACGGGCATCGCTACCCGGAGTTTGCCAAGGACATGGGCCAATGGCTGGCCGCGGGCAAGATCAAGTTCCGCGAAGACATCGTGGACGGTCTGGAAAACGCCCCGCAAGCCTTTATCGGACTGCTCGAAGGCAAAAATTTTGGCAAGCTGATTGTTCGCGTTGCCAAGGACTGAATTTCACCCACAACACAAGGATTCCCTATGAAAAAGATTTTAATGGTTTTGACCTCGCACGACCAACTCGGCACCACGGGCGCCAAGACCGGCTTCTGGCTGGAGGAGTTTGCTGCGCCGTATTACGCATTCAAGGACGCAGGCGCGGCGATCACGCTGGCCTCGCCGCTGGGTGGCCAGCCGCCCATTGACCCCAAGAGCGACGACGCCGCTTCACAAACCGAAGCCACACTGCGCTTCAAGGCCGACGCCCCCGCGCAGGCCCTGTTGGCCAAAACGAGCAAGCTGGCCAAGGTGGCGGCGGCTGATTTTGACGCCGTGTTTTACCCCGGTGGCCACGGCCCGCTGTGGGATCTGGCCGAAGACGCCACCTCCATCGCCCTGATTGAGGCCATGCTCAAGGCCAGCAAGCCGGTGGCGGCGGTGTGCCATGCGCCTGCGGTACTGCGCCACCCCAAGTCGGCCAACGGCCAGTCAGTGGTGCAGGGCAAGCAGGTCACCGGCTTCACCAACACCGAAGAAGAAGCCGCGGGCCTGACCAAGGTCGTCCCGTTCCTGGTGCAAGACATGCTCACCCAAAACGGTGGCATTTACTCCAAGGCCGCCGACTGGCACCCCCACGTGGTGACCGATGGCTTGCTGATCACCGGGCAAAATCCCGCTTCCTCCGCGCCTGCGGCCCTGGCCCTGCTCAAGGTGCTGGGCCAGTAATTTACAGGTTTTTGGCCTTTAGCCCTCGTGCCATCTGCACATGCTACTATTAATTTTATAGCAAAAAGAGGGCGGCTAGCCTTTGTCGCCGGGAGGCATGACGGTCAGCAACGCGTACCGTCGGGCGGCCTGAAACTGCCCTTCGGGTCAGGGTGCGCGTGTGCATTTGCAAGCTCTGGGGCTTTGCTGGGGTCGCGCTGATCCGCAGCAGCTCAGTGAACCTGAGCCAGCGCTTGTGCAGCGCTTTGCGCCTCACCGGGAGAGGGCGGCAGAAGTGATCGTGCGAACGTCTCAAATTGCGCAAGGGGTAGAGGCCGACTGAAGAAGTAGCCCTGATAGGCATTGCAGCCCATCCGGGCAAGCAAGTCGCGCTGCACCGCGGTCTCGACCCCCTCTGCAATCACGGCCATGCCCAGGCTTGCGCCCAGCGTTACGATGGTCTTGGCAATGGCGGCGTCATGCCGGCTCAGATCGAGTTCGCGCACAAAGGACTGGTCGATTTTCAGTTGGTCAAACGGCAAGCGCTTCAGGTACGACAGGGAAGAGTATCCGGTACCGAAATCGTCCAGCGAGAAAAGAACGCCCTTGGCCTTCAATGTTTCCATTTTTTCGACAATCTGGTCCAAATCGGAGACCAGGACGCTTTCGGTCAGCTCCAGTTTGAGCCGTTGTGGATTAGCGCCCGTTCTTTCAAGGACCGCCGATACTTCATCGACAAAGGCTTGGTGGACAAACTGGCTGGCGCTCACGTTGACGGCAAGCGTCAGATGGTTCATCCCGGCTCGATCAGCCCAAAGCGCCAGCTGGGCGCACGCTGTCTCCAAGACCCAGCCGCCCAAGGGCCGGATCAACCCGGCTTCTTCTGCCAGGGAGATAAATTCGCCCGGCGACACGATGCCGCGCTTGGGGTGCTGCCAGCGCACCAGCACCTCTGCACCCGTCACCAGCTCACCCTCCATTTGGGCCTGATAGTGCAGCACAAACTGCTGATCCATGATCGCCGCGCGGAGGTCATTTTCCAGCGCCACTCGCTGCATGGCGGCCACTTCCATCGCCGGATCAAAGAAACGCACCGCGTTGCCGCCTGCGTCCTTTGATTTATACATGGCCAGGTCCGCCTGCTTCAACAGCTCATCGACCCCGGTCTGCTTGCCCGTGAACAGGCTCACGCCAATGCTTGGCGAGCTATGGAACTCAACCTCCCTGAGCTCAAACGCCTGGTTAAATGAAGCACGAAGGGTCTCGCCAACGGTTTCTGCCTGGGTCACAGCCAACACCAGATTGGCGCTCAAGCCGGCCAGCATCACAACGAACTCATCGCCCCCTAGGCGCGCCACCGTATCGCAGGCGCGAACCCCCGCCACCAGGCGCTGCGCGACCTGCGCCAGCAACAGGTCTCCCATTTCATGGCCCAGGGTGTCATTGAGCGTCTTGAACCGATCCAGGTCAATGAACAGCACAGCGCAATAGCATTTGCTGCGGACGCTCTCCATCATGGCCTGGCGCACCCGGTCCAGCAGCAGGGTCCGGTTGGGCAGCCCGGTCAGCTGATCGTAAAAAGCGAGCTCGTTGATCTTTTGCTCGGCCAGTTTGCGCTCGGTGATGTCCCGCGTGACGTTCAGGTGCACAGCGTCTCCATGCCCTTGAAATGGAACGGCGTTGGTCTCCAGCCAGCGACGCACACCGTCATCGCCAACCACCTCAAACTGCAACTGAACAGATTCCCCCGCAGCCACTCGCCCAAGCAGTTCGCCATAGGCGGACCGATATTCAGGCGCGATCAACTCAAGTATCGATTGTCCCGGGACCGGGTCCCCGCTGGAAGAGCGGAACATGGTCAATGCCGCCGGATTCATCTGCAGGAAGCAGCCCTGGTCATCGGTCGTGCTCACGGCGTCGTTAATGGCTCCCAGCGTGGTTTGTGCACGGTCCTTTTCGTCGTTCAGGGCAGTCGTCACCCGTCGCAACGCCCGCAGCGGCAGCACCCGCATAACGACAAACACCGCCACGCCGAGCAACAAACCCAGCAACGCGGCCAAAAGCGTTCGGTAAATCGTCCCGCGCAAGGATGCGCTGACCTCAATTTGACCGACCCTTCGATTGCCATCAAACAAGGAGTAGCGTCGGCTCAGTACGGGGCGCTCCGGCTCTTCCCCACTTTGAACAATCAACTCATTTTGTGCGTTGAAAATCCGGACCAATTCATTGGCCAAGGGCACCGGCTCACGGGCAATCAGCCCCTGTATGCGATTCTCGGCAAACATCCACAAATCGGGGTTGCTGGAGATCAGGCCTTCCAGCGCGGACGCCTTGACCTCGGCCTTGAACTCAAGCACGCTGGAAAGATCCTCCAGTTCGGTCAACCCGAAGCCAACCGGCACCACGGTCGCCACCAGAAGCGCGACAACCGCAGCCATGCGGCTGATGATCAGTGCGACAGGGTCTTTGGAAGCGGCCACGCGATTGCCCAATCAGCAGGGGATCAGGGAATCCAGTGCCCTGCCTGTATCAAAATTTCGCGCCCGGGTCCGGACGCCACAAAGGCCATGAATTGTTTGACCTGTGGTGAAGGCTCTGGGTGGGTGATGAAAAAGAAGCGCTTGGCGATTGGGTAGTCCCCCGAAGCACCATTTGCGGGCGTAGGCTCAACGCCATCGAGTTTGAGCGCGCGCAAGGGGCGTTCTTCCGACTTGATCAGTGCCAGGGTGGTCACGCCAATCGCCCCGGGCACGCTTTCAATCTTGTCGGCGGCCTCCTGATCAATGACAGCGAAGTTCAGGCCAGGGCGATTTTCAGCAACCACCAGTGCCGCCTCGACCGCCGGGGACAGTCCCCTGATCTGTTTGGTATTGTCGTCCCCTGGCTGGCGCATGACCGGGCGCACCGCGGTTCCGTCCGGCCAACTGGCAAGCTTGCCGGTGTACACATCGGCAAGCTGAGCGCGTGTGATGCCGGTGATCTTCAATTTGTTAGAAACAGCCAACACGGTGGTCGTGCGGGCATACTCTGTGGCAACCGAGCCCGCACTGAGCTCTTCCGCGCTCAGGCTTCGCGAGGACAGGCCAATGTCAATCGCTCGTTTGGGAACCGCCTTGATCGCACCACTGGTGCCAATGCTCCCCAACACGACCACTTTTGCGCCGGGGTTCACTTTCATGTAGGCATTGCCCAGCAGGCGCATCGTTCCAAGGGCGTTGCCCGTGCCCCCAATCTTGATTTCCTGCGACAGCGCGGGCAAGGCAAAAAGCAGCCCCACTAACGTCAGTGCCGCGCCGATACGCGGCAAACCGGTGTTCAACGAAATATTCATACTCATCGCCTTTACCTTTTTTTCTGCGCCCATACCGGGCTTACAACCCGGCATGCGGTGATACATGCATTTCAATGGTACCCCTCGGCCATAACGCACGAACGGATAACAACCCTATCGGCCAATGAGCAGAGAACTTTAGCCCACTGACAAGGAGCTGGACTGGCACGTATCCAAAACACCACATCGGCCAGGGAGCTGACCGACCAGGGTCAGGGGCGCAAGCCCAAACACAGGCTTTGGGTGGAACGGCCAATGTAACCCTGCTCGTCGTACAGCGCCGACTCGGCCAGCCCGATGCCGTCCGAGCCGAGGCTGGTGCGGGCGTCCAGGCAAATCCATTCGCCCCGGGGTCTGCGCAGCAAGTTGATCGTGAGGTCCGAATTGACAAAGCTGTAGCGACTGATCTCAAGAATCGCGCTGATGCCGTTGCCCGAGTCAGCAGCCACGGCCACCCGCTGGTAGACGCTGGGGGCCTCGCCCGCCAGCAGGGGATGCTGGAGCCGGAACCAGATCGCGCAGGGCCCGCCAAACATCCGGCCCTGCGCAACCCGGGTCTCAACCAGGTCCGCGTAACCGGGCTCTCCACTGGCAAAGGGGAACACCACCACCTGCGAATCCTGCGGCCCTTTGGGAGCCGTGGGCAGCGGGTGCCCCGGCAGTCCTTCGGGGATGTCCAGTGCGCTTTCGCGCTGGGCCAGTGCCGTGAACAGGCCAATCTCTTTGCCCTGGGCGCTCAGACGTGCCGAAAAGTGGCCGACGTTGCGTCCGGCATAACTGGTGCTGACCTCCACGGTGAGGTCGTCAATGGGCACCGGGCGCAGCAGGTTGGCGGTCAAACGGGAGAGGTGAGTAAGGCCCCGCTCAGCGGCAGCCTGCTCGATGGCGCGGCACACCAGGGCCACGGGCGGGCCCGCGTGCTGGTGCGCCGGACTCCAGGGGCCGCGCGTAAGCTGGCTTGAAGCAAAAGCGCCGCCGTCCAGCGGTTGGTACGCGCCGGTGGGCCGGGTGGTGTCTGGCAAAGCGTGGTCCATCGATTGGTCTGTTATGCGAGGATCTCCATATTAATAGCAATGGCGACGACGCTGCCTGTCGGGATTCATCGGCTATTGGCCAGAGCTGTTGCGGCCCGAAGAATTGACCTCGAACAGGCACATGTCGCGTGCAGCCACTCCTGGCAAGGTGTTGCAGCGCAACGCCGCCACCGCGTGCAAGGCCATGGTCTTTTGTCGCAACTCGGCTTGCTGCTTGCCCTCGCTCACCACATAGTAAAAGGCCAGCAGCAATCCAAGAACGAGTGGCACGGCCAACATGGCGGGCAAAACCGGTGAACCCTCGCAAGCCAACCGCCACCAGCGACGGCACTCGCGATTCAGTGCGGCAAAGCGGGACTCCGCACCAGGACTTAGGGTGCCGTCAAGCCTGACATGAAGTGTGGACATGGGGCGCGGCGCGGCAGTTGAAACCATCATCGGGCGATCAGCGACGGTGCGCCGCGTCCTTGAGAGCGTCTTTTGCGTTCTTGACGCTTTCCTTGGCGTCACCAAGCCGCGCCTCTGCTTTGCCCATGGCCTGTTTCTGGACGCCCTTGGCCGTTTGTCTTTTGTTGCCCACCAGTTTGCCGGCCTTTGCCTGCACTTTTCCCGCAAATTCTTTGACGGCACCCTGGATTTGATTCTTGTTCATTTGGGTTTTCCTTAAAAAGTTGGCAAACCGCTTCGAATCGAACCGTTTGACAACTTGTCACCCGATGCTAGTGGGCCGATGCAATTTGTTCTGTGCGCAGGCGCACAGAACACCGTTGGAACAAAAATGACAATGGCCACAGGCTTGGATGGGTGACACGCATTCAATGGGCGCAACCCGCATGGTCTGAGGAATCCAACACATGATCCACACACAACCGCCTCCAAGCCCAACCATCCACAAGCCGCTGCATCTGCGCGTGGGGTTTGAAATGGAGTACGAATGCCCGCGTTCCACGCCCATGCTGCTGGCCTTGAACATCCACTTCTCTCGCGCCTCCGATCTGGTGCAACCAGACCAGTTGCACACCATTCCCAGCGTGCCTATCACGGCCTACCGTGATATGTTTGGCAACTGGTGCAGCCGTCTGGTGGCCCCTGCGGGCCGGTTCACCATCAGCACCACGGCGCTGCTCAGGGATTCAGGGCTGGTCGATGCCAAGGCGATTGGCGTGCCGCAAATTCCGGTGGAATACCTCCCTGAATCAGCACTGGTTTTTCTGCTTGGTAGCCGCTACTGCGAAACAGACCACTTGTCCGACTTTGCTTGGGCGCAGTTTGGCGCCGGCCCTACCGGCGGGGAAAGGGTCCAGGCGATTTGTGACTTTGTGCACCAGCACATCGAATTCGGCTACCAGCATGCGCGCAGAACCCGCACGGCGCTGGAAGCCTTTAACGAAAAGCAGGGCGTGTGTCGTGACTTTGCCCATCTGGCCATTGCCCTGTGCCGCTGCCTGAATATTCCAGCGCGCTATTGCACGGGCTACCTCGGTGACATCCGCATCCCGGCGGTGCCCGGTCCCATGGACTTCGCCGGGTGGTTCGAGGCCTATCTGGGAGACCGCTGGTATCCCTTTGATGCGCGCAACAACACGCCACGCATCGGCCGCGTCCTGATGGCCCGTGGCCGGGACGCCTGTGACGTCGCGCTCACCAACACCTTCGGATCCAACACGCTGCAGCGCTTCAATGTCTGGGCTGATGAAGCCACCCCGCTGTAAACCGAGAGTGATGCCGTTCGTGGGGACTCTGCGCCTTGGTTTGTCCACTTGAAACTGGCAGCGTTTACAGTTGGGGCAAAGGAACCCTCAACGAATGAAATTTGCAAGCCTTCTAAAAACCATCCTTACCTCCGTCATCATCGCCTTTTCACTGCTCTCGCCCACGCTGGCGCGCGAGATGGTCAGCATCAAGGGCAAAGTCGTCAATTTGCGGGCCAAGCCGAGCTTGAGTTCGGAGGTCTTGTGGGAGTTAGACAAAGGCTACCCGCTTCAGGTGCTCAAGCGCCGGGGCAACTGGCTGCAGGTGCGCGACTTTGAAAACGACCGGGGCTGGGTGGCCAAGTCGCTCACTGGCCGCACGCCCCATTACATCGTCAAGTCCAAAATTGCCAACATCCGGCGCGGCCCGGGCACGCGGCATCGCATCGTGGGCAAGGCCGAGCGCTATGAAGTACTGCGCACCCGAGAAAAAAAATCGGGCTGGGTGCGCGTGGAGCGCAGCGACGGCCAAAAGGGCTGGATTTCCAACAAACTGCTCTGGGGCTGGTAAATGAAAACACGCATCACGCTTTACATCGTGGCCGCTCTGCTGCTGGCGGCCCATTTCCTGCGGGCCCGCGAGTTCGTGCCGCTTGGCCTGTCGCTGGCCGCTCCCCTTTTGTTCCTGCATGCACGCCGCGTGAGCCTGATCGTGGCGCAACTCGGTGCCTATGCGGCCACCGCAAGCTGGCTGCACACCGCCTGGCAACTGGTCCGGCTGCGCCAGCAATTTGGCCAGCCCTGGACCGCCGCCGTCATCATCCTCGGCGGCGTGGCGCTGTTCACGCTAATTTCCGGGCTGCTGCTGAACTCGCGCTGCATGCGCGAGCGCTACCCAGCCTGAGCGAGTCGGCTCAGTTATTTTTTGTCGAGCCGCATGATCCCCAGCGCCTTGAGGATGTATTTCTCGTAGATCGGCTCGGAGCTGCCGTTTTTCATTTTGTACATGAAATACTTCTCGTAAGCGATCTTGGCCAGGTGAACCCACTTGCCCTTCTTGAACCAGTTCACGTTGCGCGGGGGAATTTGAGGCAAGGCCACAAACGCCGCGCCGGTGTTGCCCATGTCGGCCAGGCAGATGGCGTTCCAGGAGCCCTTGGCGTCGGCAGGCAGCCCTTTCAAGTCGGCTTCGATGTTGTGCACGATGGCCGTGACCATGGTCTCGATCATGTAGCCGGTCTTGGGCGCGCCAGTGGGCACGGGCGTAACTTCCACCGGCGGGATCGCCACGCACACGCCGGCCGAGAAAATATTGCGGTATTTCTTGCTGCGCTGGAATTCGTCGATCAGCACAAAGCCGCGCGGGTTGCACAGACCCTCGACCGCCGCCACCGCATCGACGCCCTTGAAGGAGGGCAACATCATGCTGAACTTGAAGGGCAGCTCGTGCTCCTTCTTCACCTGGCCCGCGTCATCGAGCTCGGAGACAAACATCTTGCCCTCCTCGACCCGGGTGACTTTGGCGTTGGTGATCCACTTGATGTCGTGGTTTCTGAATTCGCTTTCAAGCATGGACTTGGAGTCCCCCACGCCGCCCAGACCCAGGTGGCCAATGTAAGGCTCACTGGTCACGTAGGTGATGGGAACTTTCTTGCGCTGCTTACGCCGCTTGAGATCGGTGTTGACGATGAAGGTGAACTCATAGGCCGGGCCAAAACACGAAGCTCCGGGCATGGCGCCCACCACGACAGGACCGGGCTCCTTCAGAAAATTCTGGTAGTCGCCCCAAGCCTGCTCGGCATGATCGACCGCGCAAATGGAGCGGGTATAGCCCTGTGGGGCCACTGCCCGGCACCTCGTCAAAACAAAGTTTGGGGCCGGTGGTGATGACCAGAAAGTCGTAATTCAGCGTGGAGCCGTCCTGCAACGCCAGCACGCTTTGCTCAGCATCGATCTTTTGCACGGGCTGGGCCACAAATTCAATGCCCTTTTTCTCCAGGTACGGGCGAATCGGGAACGTGATGGTTGCGCGCTCGCGCCAGCCCACGGCCAGCCAGGGGTTGGACGGCACAAACTGGAAGTAATCGACCGCGTTGACCACGGTGATGCGGTGCTCACTGGCGAGCTTTTCCCGCAACTCATAGGCGGCGGGCATGCCGCCGATTCCTGCGCCAAGAACAATGATGTGGGCCATGCTTGTCTCCTCTTGTCGGTCAATTTTGGAATGGGAGGCCTCACAATATCAGCCATTACTTATATTTACCTGACAAATGCACGGCCCCAAAAATGCTCTTTTGGCCAGCAGACCAAGCGGCACAGGACAGGGGTGGCGCACACCCCCGGCATGGCTCAACCCTGTTTTTTCATTGAGCAGGTGCTGATCCCGAACAAGGCGTAGGGCGGGCACCAGCCGATGGCGCCGGTGGCCAGGGGCACCACACCGAGCCAACCCCACCAGCCCACGGTCTCGGTGGCGGCCAGGCCCACGAGCACCAGCCCCACGACGATGCGCAAAATGCGGTCGATTCCGCCAACATTCAATTTCATTTCCGGCTCCTCAATGGTTGATCCAAGCCTGCATTAAAGGCTCGCATTGCGGCGTTGTCTGTGACGAAAGTCACATTGGAGATGGCGAGTGCGAGCGCCTGTATGGCGAGGTGAACGCCACCCACGAGCTGCAAGACACGGCGCAAAACGCTTGGCAGCCCAGACTGTTAGGTCGCCAGCGGCGCCTGAGCAACCTCACCCCTGAACCGCTCCCAGCGGTTCTTGCCTTTGTGCTTGGCAAGGTACATGGCCGAGTCAGCACAGGCAACCAGGTCTTCCTCAAGCAGCGCGTCTTGCGGGTACGTGGCCAGACCCACGCTGCAGCCCACCGGAGGATGCGCCGCCCCAGGCTGTGAACCGGCCCGGGACACGGCGGCGATCAGTCGCTTGGCAATTCCGGCGCTGGTCTGTGACCCCATGCCCGGGCAAAGGATGGCAAATTCATCGCCCCCGAAGCGGGCGATGATCTGCCCGGCCCGCAACTGCCCTGACAGAGCCCGAGCAACGTCCACCAGCAGCCGGTCGCCCGTTTTGTGTCCGGCCAGATCGTTGACCGACTTGAAACCGTCCAGGTCCACGAACATCAGGGTCAGCTCCGAGCCCTCCAGGCGCGCCAGCGCCACGGCCGCCTGCAGCGACTCAAAGAAGGCCCGCCGGTTGAACAACCCCGTTAAAGGGTCATGCAGGGCCTGCTGCGCACGCTGTTCGATCTTTCTCTCCTGGGTGATGTCCTTGTGAAACCAGATACAACCACTGCGTGTGGTGCCTTCGGTCACGGGCTCCATGCGCTGGGAGATGATGCGCCCGTCCAGCGTGTGAAGCTCAACCAATGCCTCGGCCGGACTGACTCCGGGGTCGAGCATCATGCCGATAGGCTCAGCGGCCTGAGACTGGCTCTGGCGGGTGATGGCTGGCACGATGTCGGTCAAGGTCGTGCCCGGCTCAAGGGCAGGCAAATGCCAGAGCTCGGCAAACTGTTTGTTGGCATAGATAACCTGGCAGCGCGCATCGACAAACAAAATACCGCTGCCCATCGCACCGAGCAGCGTGGTCAGGCGTGACTGCTCTTCGCGCGCAGCGAGGAGGTGGCGGCGCTGGTGTCCTTCGCTTTCCGTGAGGGCGGCCATGCGGTGCTTGAGCGTGGCAGCCATCACGTTGAAGCTCTCACCCAGGCGTCCGATCTCGTCGTTCGACGTCGTGGGCATGTGGACATCAAAATACCCGGCCGCAACCTGCCGACTGGCCAGGGTCAGGGCGGTCAGGTGGCGCGTGATGAGCAGGGATATGGCCGCCAGCAGCGCCACGGACAAAGCCAGACCGAGTCCTGCGATTCCGAGGCTGCGCCGACGAAACGTGGCCCTGGCCTGTTTGAGACCCGCCATGGAGATACCCAGATCCAGACGTCCAAGCCGCTGCCCGGCCACCACCAGCGGCGCGCCCACGTGCAAGATGCCGTCAGCGCGGTCCAGATCCATGCCGTCGCCATCGCGCGGTGGCAGAGGTTTGGTCGTGTCCCAGCCCGACGCGCCAATCAATTTGCCGCGGTGGTCCGACAGGACCAGGTAGTTGATGGTGCCCTCGCTGCGCAGGCGTTCAAGGGTCTGCTGCAAGGTGGCGTAGTCGCGCTGGGCCAGCGGTACGGCAATGGTTTCGTCCAAAATGGTGACCAGCTGGCTGACGTGCGCGGTTGCCTGCTCGGTCAGGGTGCGCTGCAGCAGCCGCTCGCTACCGAGAATCAACGCCGCGGCGGCGGCCAGTTGCACCAGCGCACAGGCGACCACCAGCTTGGTTCGCAGCGACCAACCGGGCAGCGCCCAATGTTTCATCTGGCTGCCGTCAGCGCTTTGCGCGTGGGGATCAGGTAGGGGTCCATGGTCTCCATCAACCCGGGCGCGATGTCGCGCATGGCGCTAAAGCCGGTGTTCTTGAAGAAGGTCCGGCCCTCCTCGGAGTTGCCGGCAAAGTTGAGCAACTGCTCGCGCAGGGTCTGCACCAGGGCGGCGGGCAGGCTCGGATTGGCCAGCACCACGAACCCGGGCACCTCGGCAAACACCGTGAGAATCTGTATCCGCGCGCGGACCGCTTCGGGGGTGGCGCGGTACTCGCCGCCGCTGAGCATCGCCGCGATGGCGTCGCCGCGCACCAGAACGCTGCCGGCACTGTCGTCGGTGGGTGTGTTGATGGTCTGGAAGTCGCGCCCGGCCAGCAACCCGCGCTCAGCCAGCCAGGCCATGCCACGCAGCGTCACCAGGGATTGCGGGTTGGAGAGCACCAGGGTCTGCCCCTTGAGCGCGGCGATGTTGTTCAGGGGACGGTCCAGCGCCACGGCGATCATGCCTTTGATGTCTGGCTCGTAGCTGATCAGCGGAATGTATCCGCGATCAAGCTGCGCGATCCGCGCCAGATGCGCGGCCGTGACGACCAGGTCGTATTGCAGCTCGAGTGTTCGTTGGTGAAAGGCACTCCAGCTCGGTGCCGTCGAGACCTGGACCGCCCGTCCAAGAGTGCGGGCCAGGTAGTCGTGCAGCGGTTGGTACTGGGCCAGCAGCACGCGGGCGCTGATGTTGGGAAGCACGCCAATCTCCAGCGGTTCGGGCGCCTGCGCCAGGGCCATTGTTGCTCGCGGCACTGCCAAGCCCGCCAGCATGGCCAAGCAAAGTGAACGCCTTTGAAGAATTGATTTCACTCCCCGTACCCTTCTTGCAAGCGCAAGCAATATACATCCGTTCTGGTCCGCTGTGGCGGTTTTTTTGGGTGTGGCTATATGTTTGCCGACCCATCCAGCCCGCGCAGGGCAGCGCCGTCAAGCACCTCGATCTGCTCGCGCCCCAGCGCCACCCAGCCTTCGCGCTCGAAGCGGCGCAGCAGGCGCGTCACGATTTCGCGCACGGTGCCCAGCTCATCGGCCAGCATCTGGTGCGTCAGCGCGAGCTTGGGGCCGCGCGCCAGCAACGTTGCGGCCAGACGCCGGTCCAACTTTTGAAAGGCCACCGCGTCGATCAGACTGGTCAGGTCGGCCATGCGTTCGGCAAACAAGCCCAGCACCTGGTCGCGAAATGCGGGCGCCTCCAGCCAGCGCAGGAACACGTCACCCGGAATCAGAATAAGCGTGCTGGGCTTGGTGGTGACGCCCGACGCCGACAGCGGCTGCGAGCGAAACAGGCAGGCGCAAGAAACCAGGCACAACTCGCCCGGCGCCACCCGGTACAGTTCCAGCGAGCGGCCGTCGTGGGAGCTGCGCGAGACCTTGACCTCGCCTTCGAGCATCATCGGAAAGCCCTGGCATGGCGCATTTTCGTGGAACAGCTCGGTGCCCGCAGGCACCCGCATGGGCGCGCCGACGGATCCCAAAGCCGACAGACTGGGCTGGACCCGACTCAGGGCCGGGTAGAGCATGATGGGCAGGTTTGGATCGCTAGGCATGCATCCCCCTCGGGACACACCCGGTTTTGTATAGAAAATCTGGCCTTAGCCCCTGTGTCATATGCACATGCAGCTATTGAATAGATAGTGAATTTAAGGGCTGGGTCGACCGGCCAGGTCATCAAGTATGGGGCAATCAGGCCGATCATCGCCGTGGCAGCTCTTCAACAGCGACCCTAGAGTGCGCTGCATGGCTTGCATCGCCTCAATGCGCTGGGTCAATTCATCGACATGCTTTTGCGCGATGCGCTTGACGCTGGCACTGGCGCGGGTGCGGTTGTGCCACAGGTCCACCAGCTCGGCGATCTCCGCCATGGAAAAGCCCAGCTCCCGACCCCGTTTAATGAACTGCAGGCTGCGCACGTCGGGCTGCGTGTACAGCCGGTAACCGCTGTCGGTGCGCGCCACGCCGGACAACAGGCCGAGCAACTCATAGTGGCGCACCATCTTGGCCGACACGTTGGACAAGCGTGCCGCCTGGCCGATGGTGACCGGCCAGACAATTCCCGCCAGTGCCAGGTCGGCGGTCTGGATGCTGGCCGCCTTCATGCAGCGACGCTGTAACCCTCTTCGGTGATGGCCTTGGCCAGCACGTCGCGTGGCTGCTCGGACTGCACATCCACCTTGTTGGCAGCGCGGTCAATCGTGACTTCCGCCTGCGGATCGGCCTGCTTGACAGCACGAACGACCGCTTTTTCGCAATGGCCGCAGGTCATGCCGGTGACGGTAAAGGTCTGGTTCATAAAAACACTCCTGGGATAAATGAAGAAACACTGAAAACCTGACAATCATGCACCTTACCACGATGGCAAGGTCAAGCATCTGGCTCACGACGCGCTGGCATGCTAGGTCATTGCGCGACGACCATTGACCTTGCCATCATGGAAAGGTTTACATTATGCCCATGAACCCTCAAACCAATCCTCAAACCATTGTTGCAGCCGACTCAACCTTTCTGGACATCGGTGTGGGCGGCATGACCTGCGCCTCTTGCGTGGGCCGGGTTGAACGCGCTCTGAAAAAAATGCCGGGCGTGCTGGATGTGGCCGTGAACCTGGCCACCGAATCGGCCCGCATCACAGTGGCTGCTGGCGAGCCGATGGAGGCGCGCTTGCGCCGGGCTGTGCGCGACGCCGGCTATGAGCCACTGGCCGCCAACGCGTCCATCGACCAGGAGAGTGATTCCCCCTGGGCCGGTTTTGCGCCTGTGGCCATTGGCATCGCGCTCTCGGCCCCGCTGGTCATTCCGATGATCGCCGACCTCTTTGGCCAGCACTGGATGCTGCCCGCGCTGTGGCAGTTCCTGCTGGCCACGCCGGTGCAATTCATTCTGGGTGCGCGCTTTTACAAGGCGGGATGGCATGCGGCTCGGGCGCTGGCCGGCAATATGGACTTGCTGGTGGCCATTGGCACCTCGGCGGGCTGGCTGCTGTCGATGTGGCTGTGGCTGAGCGCCGCGCCGGGCACCATGCCCCACCTGTACTTTGAGGCCTCGGCTGTGGTGATCACCCTGGTGTTGCTCGGCAAGTGGCTGGAGGCCCGGGCCAAGCGCCAGACCACCTCGGCCATTCGCGCCCTGCACGCGCTGCGCCCGGATGTGGCCCACCTGATCGGCCTCGAAGGCGAAGTGGACGTGCCGGTAGCCGAAGTGATGGCCGGCGACAAGCTGGTGGTCAAGCCCGGCGAGCGCTTTCCCGTGGATGGCACCTTGCTCGAAGGCCAGACCCAGGTTGATGAGTCCATGCTCACCGGCGAGCCGCTGCCGGTTGAAAAAGACAAGGATGCCGCGCTGACGGGCGGCTCCATCAACGGCGACGGACGGGTGGTGATGTCAGTCAAGGCCGTGGGCAACGAGACCGTGCTGGCCGCCATCATCCGCCTGGTCGAGGATGCCCAGGCCGCTAAGGCGCCGATTCAACGCATGGTGGACCAGGTCAGTGCCGTCTTCGTGCCGGTGGTGCTGCTGATCGCGCTGACCACGCTGCTGGGCTGGTGGCTCAGCGGACATCCGTTCGAGCAGGCGGTGATCAACGCCGTGGCGGTTCTGGTGATCGCCTGCCCCTGCGCCTTGGGGTTGGCCACGCCCGCAGCCATCATGACCGGCACCGGTGTGGCGGCCAAGCACGGCATTTTGATCAAGGACGCGCAGGCACTGGAGCTGGCCCACAAGGTGAATGTGGTCGCTTTTGACAAGACTGGCACCCTGACGCTGGGCCGTCCTCAGCTGACCGCCTTGCTGCCCGCGCCGGACATGGCGGAAGAAGCTGTACTCAAAATAGCCGCCAGCCTGCAAAGTGGAAGTGAGCACCCGCTCGCACATGCCGTTTTACTCCACGCCAAACAGAAGGGTGTGGCTTTCTCTGCACCGGAGAATGTGCGCGCCGTGCCGGGCCGCGGTTCCGAGGGCGAAGTGGGCGCTAACAACTTTGTGATTGGCAGCCTGCGCTGGATGCACGAACTGGGCGTGGACACCACTGCCATGGACGAGCAGGCCGCCCAATTGCAGGCCCAGGGTGCCACGGTGTCGGCTCTGGCTGAACGCAGCAACAGTGATTTGACGCTGCGCGCGCTGCTCGCTTTTGGCGATGAACCCAAGCCCGGCGCCAAGGAAGCGCTGGCGTCACTGCGCCAGCGGGGTATCAAAACCGTGTTAATTTCGGGTGACAACCAGGGCGCGGCCAACGCCATGGCCCGTCGACTGGGCCTGAATCCGGACGCTGGTGAAGTGCTCGCGGAGGTGTTGCCGGGCGACAAGGCCGCCAAGGTCATGTCGCTCAAAGAGGGCGGGCACACCGTAGCGATGGTAGGCGATGGCGTCAACGACGCCCCCGCGCTGGCCGCCGCTGATGTGGGCATGGCCATGGGCAACGGCACCGATGTGGCGATGCACGCCGCAGGCATCACCCTGATGCGTGGCGATCCGGCCCTGGTGGCAGCGGCGCTGGACATCTCGGACCGCACCGTGGCCAAGATCCGGCAGAATCTGTTCTGGGCCTTTGCCTACAACGTGGCGGGCATTCCGCTGGCGGCGTTGGGCTTTTTGAACCCGGTGGTCGCCGGTGCCGCCATGGCGTTAAGCTCGGTGAGTGTCATGAGCAACGCCTTGCTGCTCAAACGCTGGGTGCCAAAAGATTAGGCAGTAAATTCCACTCCAGAAGGCGGGACGGCAGAGCGTTCTGCTCCGTGTCCTCCGGCCTGCGGCCTCCCCCTTAACCTGCGCAGAACGCTCTGCCGTCCCGCCTTCTGGCCCCCGTCAGGTATGCTCGAGTAGCTATTAATCAAGGAGTATCTTGCAAACCTCGCACTCTGCCACCGGAGGCCCTTCGCACTCGGTAGTTTCCACCTCGGGCAGCGCCGACTCCAGCCATGAGTGAGCAAATCGCCCGCCTCAAGGCACTCAGTGCGGGCATTTTCAGCCTGGTACTGGTGCTGGGTGTGGCGCGGTTTTCCTACACCCCGCTGCTGCCACTGATGCAACACCAGGCCGGACTGGGGGTTGCGCAAGCTGGCTGGCTGGCCGCCATCAACTATGCGGGCTACCTGAGCGGCGCACTCATCGCCTCGCTGATCAGCGACCTGGTGCTCAAGGACCGTCTGTACCGCGTTGGCATGGTGCTCGCCGTTCTCAGCACACTGATGATGGGCCTCACCACCGACATGACCGTCTGGGCCCTGTCCCGCTTTGTGGCCGGCCTGAGCAGCGCGGCGGGCATGCTGCTGGGCACGGGTCTGATCATGAACTGGCTGATCCGCCACAACCACCGCAGCGAGCTGGGCATCCATTTTTCCGGCATCGGCATTGGCATTGCCCTGTGTGCGGGTGCAGTCACCCTGATGAGCCCTGCGCTGGACTGGCGCGAGCAGTGGTTTGCCTTCACGGCGCTGGGCTGCCTGCTGCTGATTCCGGCCCTGGGCTGGTTGCCCAAGCCCGATCGGAGCGGCTTGACCACCACCGGCCAGGCCATGCCCGACAAGCCACCCAGCGCCCTGTACCTGCGCCTCTTCATGGCGGTGTATTTCTGCGCCGGCTTTGGTTATGTGGTGAGCGCCACCTTCATTGTGGCCATCGTCAATCACCTGCCGGGGCTGCAAGGGCAGGGCAATCTGGTGTTTATGGCCATTGGGATTGGCGCGGCGCCAGCCTGCATCAACTGGGACTTCATCGCCCGTCGCACCGGTGACCTCAACGCCCTGATTCTGGCCTCGGCACTGCAAATCGTGGGCATCTTGCTGCCCGTCATGGTTGGTGGCCTAGTGGCCGCCCTGTTGGGGGCGCTGCTATTTGGTGGCACGTTCATCGGCATGGTGAGCTTGGTGCTGAGCATGGCAGGGCGCTACTACCCCACCCGACCGGCCAAGATGATGGGCAAGATGACCCTGTCCTACGGCGTGGCCCAGATCATCGGCCCGGCCATCACCGGCTCTCTGGCCACACAACTGGGCAGCTACAACGCAGGCTTGTATTTTGCTGCCGCGGTCATGGTCGTGGGTACGGTGTTGCTGCTGGTGCTCAAAGGGGTGGAGAGGCGCGATGGCACAGCGCAAGCCCCTGTTGAGTTTGCCTGAGCGGCCATGTACTTGTAAGTCGGCCGACCTAAAATCACCCGATGTTGAAGATCGGCCTGTCCCTTGTTCTTTGCGCAACGCTGCTGGGCGGTTGCGAAACCATGTCCGCCCCGCAATGTCGGGTGGCCGACTGGCAGCGAGTGGGTTTTCAGGATGGTGCCAGTGGAAGCCTGGAAAGTCGTCTGGCGGACCACGCCGAGAGCTGCGCCCAAGCCGGTGTGGTGCCTGATGCGCTGGCCTACCGGCGCGGTTGGGACGAAGGAATTGTCCAGTTTTGCACAGCCAGAGTGGGTTGGCGGGAGGGGACTCTGGGCCACAGCGGCCGGGAAGCGGCCTGTCGCGGACAAGCGGGGTACGCGGTGTTCACGCGCTATTTGGACGCTGGGCTGCAATGGCAACGCATCAGCGAGGCCCTGCGCCGAAATTCAATGGAATCCCGTCGTGCGCAACAGCGGCTGGAAGAGGCACAAAAAGATGAAGAGCGATCGCGCCTGCGTGAAGAGCTGCGCCACATTGACCGCGAGCAATGGTATTTGCGCAACCTGCTCAACCAGCAGCAAATGCTGGCGCCGTGAGCGTGTGAGCGTGTCCCGTCATGAAAATGGGCGATGGTATCAAGTGGCCACCATGCAAGATCGGTTTGGCCATCGGCCGGGGATCGTCAAAAAACCGTTGAGTGATGAGCGCCAGGTTCTCTGATCGACGATGTGGATTCGATTTTTTTTAGCCTGGAGTTCTGCCTGTCTATTTCCTTAATTACTTATATAAAGAATAGTAGTAGTAGATAGAGGGCGTTGGGTGCTGTGCATAAGTGGTTTTTTTTGTTTTAAATCAAAGTCATTCGGATGGAATTTCATGTGTGAGACCATGTTTTGAATTGGACTGCAAAACTGCATAACTTTCCGGGTTTTACGGCGCTTGTGGATAAGTCGTTCATTTAGGCAAAACTATTCACAACTTTATCCGTTGACAAACGACGCGGTATTGTGGCCGTCACCAATGCCCGGCATCCTGCAGCGCTTGGGCGTTGACAATCAATCAATTTTCCTGGTACGTCTTGATCCTGACGCTAAGCATTGGCGTAATTCGCACGTTGCTCCGGGGAGTTGGTCTGCCTACCAACGCAGCAGTGGCGTGAGAACGCCACCAATGACGGTTGCCGCTGTATACAAGACAACTACTGCAGGAACTGCCGCCACAGAGGCTTTAATTAGAAACCAAAAGATGGTGGTGAACTGCATATCGAGATCAGAAACTACCACTGGTAGTGAGCCTTTGTTTACCTCATCGATGGCTCCACAATGGGGACAACTGGCCGCTGAGTCACTGATTCTCGATTTACATTCGTAGCACTCGATTAGCACGATATTTCCTTTCTTTGTGGTGATCCAGCTTTGGGACGCCGGAAAACGCGTCCTACTGCGCGAATCTCAGAACTTTTGTACTTACCCTTTGACTCATTGATTCACTGCTTTAGCCGCTGCAGTAATCTCCTGGGGTCCAGGACCATCAGGTTCTGTGTGTGCGATGCCGTAGTGGCAGTCGATGCAGGTCAATCCCTCGGCACGCAGTTTGGCATGTTGTGTTTTGGCTTTGATGGATTGTTTGTCGGAGTCCATTTTGACCGTGCTGTGACAATGGCGACACTCGCGCGAATCATTGGCTTTCATGTAAATCCACACACGCTTTGCCAGTTCGTAGCGCTTGGCCTCGAACTTCTCCGGTGTATCGATGGAGTGCGTGACAAAGTGCCCCCAGTAGTCAAAAAACAGATCGAGCTTGGCCAGGTAATTGGGTATGTAACCGTGTGGCACGTGACAATCGTTGCAGGTCGCGCGTACCCCTGTGCGGTTTCTGTCGTGGATCGTGTCTTTGTGTTCGACTGCCAGTTTTTTCATCTCATGGCAGGAGGTTGCGCAGAACTTCTCCGAGTTTGCATGAATCATGAATGAAGCGGTGGTCCCGAAAATCGCCACCCCGAGGAGAAGACCAACAATGAGCACGGCAATCGTGCCGGGACGTGAACTCCAACCGCGCAGATTCTTAATAAACTTGAACATCTGGCCCTGCTCCTTTGATGCGCGCGCTGCTGTGGCTACCCCGCGGAAATCGCCTCGACAATGCGCACCTTAAAATAATGCACTCCTGGGGATCAGACTCGTGTCGACTTCGAGTTCCTGCGGACCAGCTCCCCCTTGAGGCTCTTGGTGTGCGATCCCGAAATGGCAGTCGATACAGGTCATCTTTTCCCGCTTGCCTTTGGCGTGCCAGCGCTGTGCGCTGACTGACTGCCTTTCGGGATCCATATTCGCCGCTTTGTGGCAATAACGGCATTCGCGAGAGTCATTGCCTTTCATGTAGGTCCAGACCCGCTGCGCCATGTGGGCACGCCGCCCCTCAAACTTCTCGCGTGTGTCGGCTGATTTTGTGATGTGGTGACTCCACAGGTCATTGAGTGCGCCCATCTTGGCAATATAGAGCGGTACAGGGGCATTGGGCACGTGGCAATCGGGACAAATGGCACGCACGCCGGTGCGATTTTTGTCGTGTATCGTGTCCCGGTACTCCAGCGTCACGTTATTGGCCATTTCATGACAGTTGGTGGCGCAAAACCCCTCGGTGCTGGTGTAGATCATGGTCGTTCCAAACAAACTGAGCCCCACCACACTAAGGACAACACCAGTCATCAGCACGACGAAGGCTTTGTTGCGAGCAACCAGCCTCCGCACTTTGGCGAGAACTCGTTTAGGCATTTGTCTCTCCTTCAGGGAAAACACGCACTAGCGGAACCGTCCAACTCACAATCAACTGAAAGAGACGGTGGTCAGCCTGAACCGGGCCGATGCAACCCTCAGGGGAAACGCCAGGCTGACAGGCTTTCTATTCCAGCGACAAGATCCACTGGACAAGATTCTTTTGCTCGGCAGCGTCGCTCGATTTGACTTTGGAGTGTTCTTCCTTGACGCCGTCCACCTCAATCATCGGCCCGGTGGTGATGTGCGCTATCAACTTGGCTTCGGCGTCGGCCTTGCCCTTGTATTTCTTGGCCGTTTCCTTGAACGACGGACCAGACTTCTTTTTGTCAACGGAGTGACACTTGGTGCAGTTGCTCTTCTTGGCGAGCGCCTGCGCGGCATCTGCATCGGGTGCAGCATAGGCAAGCGAGGCCATCATCAAAGCACCAGCCACCAATAAAGTTGTAAACAGCTTCATTTTTGACATCCTTCCAAGGTGAGAACGATGTGGCGACCTGCCACGCGGGTAATTTGACGCATCGCCTTGGATGGCAGGCGAGTGCGCAAGCTACCCGGTTCATCCTAGGCCTGAATCATTGCTGTTGTCAATTTTGTTCTATTTGACGCGGCGACGGTGGCGATCTGGCGCGTTAACAATCCAACGAGCACCCCGCAATTGCTGGCGCAGGGCACCGTTGTGTGATGAAAGGTGTCAGCGCCTTAATTTGGCTGAGCCGCCAACTCTCACCTGGGTGTGGATGGACAGAGGGATGCCAGTTACAGGCGGCTGATCGTTGCCTGACTTTTTGGAGTCAGGGGCAACAATGGGGCAGCATCGCTTAAGGCTTGGCTTTGAGCTGCGGGCTCAAACCGCCTTTGGTTCTGGCGTCGGCGATCTCGGTCATCACCATGTTGGCGTCTGGCGAACCAGCGGGCAGTGCCGTCAGAGCGGTTTCCCAGTAGCCGACGGCTTTGGCATACTCGGCACGGCGATAGGCGGCAGAACCCGCCATCATCAATGCCACGGGGTGCTTCGGATCGAGAGCGAGGGCCTTGTTGACCAAGGCCAGCGGACGCCCTTCGATGTTGTTGGTGCGCATTGCCAGCACATCGGCGTACTGGGTCAGCAGCTCAGGATCGGTCTCGACCAGCTTGCCCGCTTTGGCGTAAGCCTCTTCAGCCTCGGGCAGGCGGCCCTGTGTCTTGTAAGCACGGGCCAGCTGAGCCCAGCCGGCCAGATTCCCGGGCTCGGTTTTCATACGGGCCGCCAGACGGTCCACCATCTGGGTGATCATCTCCGGGGTCATGGCTGCTGCTGCCTGCGGGCTCACTGGCGGCAATTTTCCAGCATCGCTGGGCGCGGTGCTGGCTGCAGGCATCCCGGCCTTGGCCCGTGCATCGGCAATGTCAGCTTGAATTTGCTGGGCATCCTCTGACGCGGGATCAAGGAGGGGAAGCAGCTTTTCCCATTGCGCCACGGCCATGTTGAATTCAGAACGCCGGTAGGCGGCTACCGCAGAGATCATCAGCCCCATGGGGTGCTGCGGGTTCAGCGAAAGCGCCTTGTTGACGAGTTCAAGCGGTTTGCCTTCGATGTTGTTGTTGTTGCGTGCGGCGAGCAAATCGGCGTATTGCACCATCAGCTCGGGATCGGTGTTGAGCAGTTCACCTGCATTGACAAAGGCCTGTTCGGCTTCGCCCATGCGTCCCATGGCCTTGTACGAGCGCGCCAGCATGGCCCACCCGGCCGGGTCCGCGGGGTTGGCCTTCATGCGGGCGGCGAGCTTTTCAACCATCTCGGCAAGCTGGTTGTCATGAACCTGCTGCGTGGCTACCGGGTCGATGGATGCGGGGGAGCCCAGTATCCAGTACATGCCCCCAGCGCCCAGGGGGAACATCAGTGCAATGATGACAGCGGTTAATCGGGCAGACCAGCGGGTTGCAGCGCTGGGCTGGATAACCGGTGCGGCGTCTTCGGTGTCGTCGAGTAGTCGAAGCTTGAGTTCGTCCCGGGTTGCTTCGCCGTCGGCTGGCGTGATGGCGCCGCGCTGCAGGTCTCGCTCCAGAGCCTCGAGTTGGTCTTTGTAAATGGAGGCATTGAGGCGCTCGGCAGTAACGCCGCTTTGCGCTTTTGGACGCAGCAGCGGGCGCACGACCCAGGCCAGAGCCAGCAGCGTCAGTACCGCTGCGATTGCAATAAAAACACTCATGAAGGAAGTTCCGTATCTTTGAGAAGGGATTGCACTTTGGCGCGTTGGGCGGCGTCGAGCTCTGGCGGTTTGCCCTGGCGCTGTTTACGCCGGATCAGTCGCGCCACGACGACAACAGCGCCCAGGAGCAGCAGGAAGGGCCCAAACCACAGCATCCAGGTGATGGGCTTGACCGTAGGCCGGTACAGGACGAAGTCGCCATAACGGGCAACGAGGTAATCCCTGATTTCCTGGTCTGATTTGCCCGATTTGATGAGTTCGCGGACCTCGCGGCGCAGGTCTTGTGCGAGATCTGCGCGCGAGGATGCCAGCGATTCGTTCTGGCAGACCAGACAGCGCAGCTCGTCGGCGATGGAAATCATCCGTTGTTCGACCACCGGGTCTTCGGCCAGGGGCGCCGCTTCATTTGCGTGGGACGGCAGCGCGAACTGAAATGCCAGAACCAGGGCCAGCCAATATTTCATTTTTGCAACTCCCGAATCATTGGAATAATGATGTCGCGCAGGGCCTCGTCGGTGATCGGGCCAATCTGCTTGTAGCGAATAATGCCCGCCTTGTCGATCAGGAAGCTTTCGGGAACCCCATAGACACCGAAATCGATGCCGATGCGCCCATCCTTGTCGGTGACGGCAAAGTCATAGGGATCACCGAAATGGTTGAGCCACTTGGTGCCGTCGGCGTCCTTGTCCTTGTAGTCCAGGCCGACGATAGGCAGCATCTTGCTCTTGGAGAACTCCATCACGATGGGGTGTTCCTGTCGACAGGCCACGCACCAGGAGGCCCAGGTGTTGAGTAACCAGACCTTACCAGCCATGTCCTTGCTGGCGAACTGCTTCCCTGGGGAATTGAGCATTGGTGCGGTAAAGACCGGCGCGGGCTTACCGATCAAGGGCGACGGAATTTCACGCGGGTCGCGCGTCAAGCCAATCGCAAGAAACACCACCAAGACGATAAAAATGCCCAGCGGAATCAGTGCTTTTTTCATGCAGGAACGCCTTTGGCGATCGTCCCGGTAGCCACGGCCGCCTTCTTGCGATAGCGCCGGTCCAACAGGGCCATGCCGCCGCCCAGTGCCATTAACAGGCATCCGCCCCAGATCCAGGCCACGAACGGTTTGTGGTAAACCCGCATGGCATAGGCCGGGGTGCCCCCGCCTTCAAGTCTTTCGCCCAGCGACACGTACACGTCACGCACCAGCGTGGTGTTGATCGCCGCTTCGGTCATAGGCATGGTCGATGAGAAATAAGAGCGCTTCTCGGGGTGCAGAACGGTCAGGACCTTGCCGTTTCGGCTTAGTTCCACCTCGCCCACGTCAGCGGTGTAATTGGGGCCGTTCGCGGTTGCGATGGAGTTCAGGCGGAATGTGTAGCCGCCTACCTCGACGGTGTCGCCGATGACCATTCGCACATCTTTTTCAGTTTCATAGCCCTTGACCATGGTGATACCCACCACGCAAATGGCAATGCCGATGTGCGCTGCGTGCATGCCCCAGAAAGAAATCGAGGTGGATTTCCAGTTCACTGTGTCGCGCAGTTGGCGATAGATTTGCTGGATGGAACCCAGCACGATCCAGAAGGCCAGGCTCAAGCTGAGCGCTACCAGGGGCGACCAGTCGCCCGCCAAAAACGGGGCCAATCCACCCAATAGCACGGAAATGATGGCGACGGGCCGCAGCTTTTTGGTCAGCTCGGCCACACTGTCATTTTTCCAGCGGGCAAAGCTGCCGATCACCATGAAGAACAGCACGGGAAGCATGATGGGTGCAAACACCGAATTGAAGTAGGGCGGGCCTACCGAGAGCTTGCCCAGGTTGAGGGCATCGATGACCAGCGGATAGAGCGTGCCAAGCAGCACGGCTGCGGCCGCGACCGTCAGCAATACGTTGTTGACAAGCAGGAATGTCTCTCGCGACACCAGCGAAAAAACGCCGCCGGCGCGAACCTTGCTCGCACGCATGGCAAACAGGGTTAGCGAACCGCCAACCACCACCGAGAGGAACAGCAGGATGAACACACCCCGCTTGGGGTCGGTGGCGAAGGCGTGCACCGAGGTCAGCACGCCCGAGCGCACCAGGAAGGTTCCGAGCAGGCTTAATGAGAAGCCGATGATGGCCAGCATGATGGTCCAGGTTCGGAACAAACCGCGTTTTTCGGTCACAGCCAATGAGTGAATCAGGGCCGTGCCCACCAGCCAGGGCAGGAAGGATGCGTTTTCAACCGGATCCCAAAACCACCAGCCGCCCCAGCCCAATTCGTAATAGGCCCACCAGGAGCCCATGGCAATACCGACGGTCAGGCAGACCCAGGCAGCAGTCGCCCAGGGACGTGACCAGCGGGCCCAGGCGGCATCAAGCCGACCATTGAGCAGTGCGGCGATGGCAAACGCAAACGGCACTGCGGTGCCAACATACCCCATGTAGAGCATAGGCGGGTGGAATACAAGTCCTGGGTCCTGAAGGAGCGGGTTAAGGTCGCGGCCGTCTTGCGGAATGTCGCTCAGACGCAAGAACGGGTTCGAGGTGATCAGCATGAACAGCAAAAAGCCCACGGCCACCAAACCCAGCACCGCCAGTACGCGAGAGACCATGACATCGGGCAACTGACGCGAGAACAGAGAGACTGCCATCATCCAGGTGCACAACATGAACAGCCACAACAAAAGCGAGCCCTCGTGACCACCCCAGACCGCTGCAAAACGGTAGATCACGGGCAGCTTGGAGTTGGAGTTTTGCGCCACGTAGGCGACTGAAAAATCGCTGGTGTAAAAGGCATAACTCAGGCAAACGAAGGAGATGGCCGTAAGCACCCACAGCGCCTGCGCGCCCGGGCGGGCCAGGGCCATCCAGTCAGCGCGGCCCTGTTGTCCGCCCATGACGCCCAGAACACCCAAGGCAAGTGCTACGAAGAGCGCCAGAATCAATGAAAAATGGCCAATTTCTGGAATCATGTCTATCCTCAATGGTGGCAATGAAGGGCCGGGTGTTTCCGCTGTTCAGAGTGGGCCGGGCTTCGGGTCTGGTTACTTCAGGGTTTGTCCGGTACGCTCGATTTCGGCTGCGTCCAGGGCGTGTTTGGCCTCAGGCGGCATGTAGTTTTCGTCGTGCTTGGCCAGGACCTCGGTAGCGACAAACCTGCCGTCGTCACCGACCTTGCCTTGAGCGACCACCCCTTTGCCTTCACGAAACAGGTCAGGCAGGATGCCAGTGTAAGTGACGTCCATGTCCTTGGCAGTGTCGGTGACCACAAAGCTGACTGTCAGATTATCTCGTTTGACGGAGCCGTCCTTGACCAGCCCACCGACACGAAACGGTCGGTTCTTGGGCGCTTCTCCTGCGGCCACTTGGGTGGGAGAGAAGAAGAACACCAGGTTGCTTTGCATCGCATTGAGTACGAAATAGGCCGCCAGCCCAATGGCTGCCAGGCCCGCGATGATGATCGCGGTGCGTTTGTGACGTGGTTTCATGAAGAAGCGCTTTCAGAAAGTAATTCGGTGCGAAGTTGGCGCAAAAGTTCCTTGCGCCGCCTGCGAACCTGAATCATTTCAAAGGCAATGACGACAACGCAGGTGCCAAAACTGCCCCAGACATAGAAGGCATAGCCTCCCATTGCAAAAAATTCGGAGACACTATTCCACTGCATGTTTGACCCACTCCGTATGACGTTCACGTTCAAGAATGATGTTGCGCACCCGCGCCAGTGCCATGGCGATGGCGTACATCCAGAATGCCACCACCATGATCAGCATGCCCCACAGCATGGGGGTGGCCATGGACGGCGACTTGGACAGGGACACCGAAGCGCCTTGGTGCAGGGTGTTCCACCATTTGACGGAAAAGTAGATGATGGGCACGTTGACCACACCCACCAGCGCCAGCACGGCGCAGGCCTTGTCGGCCCGGCGGGGGTCATCAATGCTGGCCTGAAGTGCCAAAAATCCCAAATAGAGAAACAACAAAATCAGGGTTGAGGTCAGGCGTGCATCCCACACCCACCAGGCACCCCACATGGGCTTGCCCCACAGGGCGCCCGTGAACAGGGACAAAAATGCAAACAACGCGCCGGTGGGCGCCAACGCGGAGGCCATCATGCCCGACAGTCGGGTGTTGAACGCCAGCCCAAAACCGGCCCATCCGGCCATGACGATATAGATAAACATCGACATCTGGGAGGCGGGCACGTGCACAAAAATAATGCGGTAACCCTGGCCCTGCTGCGCGTCCACCGGGGCCACGAAGAACGCGATCCACAGGCCCACCAGGGTCAACACAGCGGCCAAGGTGGCAAACCAAGGCCACATGCGCCCGGCCAGCACGTAGAAGTTGGGCGGCGAGGCGAACTTGAACCAGTGAATATCGGACGTTTTCATTCCAGGGAAATCCTCAAAGCGGTCGTGGTGGCGATGGGCGTAAAAAAGACAGAAAGTACAAACATGGCCGCCAGCAATGACAGGTGACCACCATAACCCAGACCCGCAGCGTCGGCCTCCACAGCACCCGCGCCAAAGATCAGCACGGGAATATACAACGGCAGGATCAACAGCGACAGCAATACCCCTGCGCCGCGTACGCCCAAGGTCAGGGCGGCACCGATGCTGCCAATCAGGCTCAGGGTGGGTGTGCCGAGTAACAAAGTGAGCATAAGGAGCCCAAGCGCCCGGCCTTCCAGGCCAAACTGCAGGCCCAGCACTGGCGCCATGATGACCAGCGGCAGGCCCGAGAGCAAAAAGTGCGAACAGGCCTTGGCCGCGACGAGCAAACCAAGCGGAGTGCTCGAAAGCGCCATTTGCTCCAGTGAGCCGTCGGCGTAATCGGTGGCAAACATTCGCTGCAGCGACAACATGGCTGCCAGCAGTGCGCTGACCCACAGGACGCCCGGCGCCATGCGCTGCAAAAGCGCCGTTTCGGGGCCGATGCCCAGCGGGAACAGGCTGGCCACGACGACAAAAAACATCAGTGGAGTGAGCACTTCACCCTTTTGTCGCATGGCGACCGCCACTTCGCGGCGCAGCACAGCGTACATGACGCGGGTCATTCCGAGCTTTTTCATGCGCGCAGCTCCAGAATTTGGGCGGGTATATTGCCGATGTCGACGTGCTGGTGGCTGGTCAGAACGGCCAGCCCGCCCTTGCCCAGATGGGCAGCGATGAGGTTGGCGAGCATGCGGACACCGGCCTCGTCCATGGCCACGAAGGGTTCGTCCAGAACCCAAAGTTGAGCCGGGCTCAGGGCCAGACGCGACAGGGCGACGCGGCGTTTCTGCCCCTGCGAGAGATGGCGAACAAGTTGCTGGTCCCGGCCTCGCAAACCGAAATGCGTCAGCACATGGTGCTTTTGCGCAGCATCGAGTGCGATGCCGCCCAAAGCGGAGGTAAACGTCAAATTTTCTTCGACGGTCATCGACTCCTGCAGGGCGTTGAGGTGGCCCAGGTAGCACAGATCCTGCCGATAGGCGTCTTGCTGACTGTGAATCGAAGCGCCGTTCCAGAGGACATCGCCCGCTTCAATGGGAGCCAGGCCACACACCATGCGCAGCAGGCTGGTTTTGCCCACGCCATTGGCGCCAGCCACATACAGCCAACGCCCGGAGTCAAGCACACAATTGACGCCCTGGAAGAGCTTTCGTCCGCCTTTGCTACAACCGAGCTCGATAAAGGACAGTGAGGGTGCTGTAGTCAAGGACAAGGGGCTCGCAAAAGGAAAACTCTATTCTACGGGATAACCCTGCCTTGAGAGCCTTGCACCCCGTGTCTGACTCATGTCAGACACGGGGCCGTGGGTTCAGTGACCGGTAAAGAACCCGATTCCGACCAGCGTGAGCAGCGTCAGGCCGATCGCGATCAGGGTGAAGCCCAGGACCTTGACCGCGGCGAGCTTGCCCGGCGACGGTGCGTCAACCAGATACTTCTCCAGCTCTCCTGCATCGACCAGGCGCTGGTATTCCACTGCATGATCGTGCTTGAACTCTTCGAGCGAGAAGCTGCCGGTGAACATCACCACTTCCAGCGGGAACTTGTCCGGACGGAAGTGGTTGTTGAAGAAGTGCACTGTGAACAGGAACACGACTGCCAGGATAGCTTCTTCGGCGTGGAAGATCGCGGCCACGTTGAATACCCAGCCCGGCAGGAACGCGCCAAACACATGGGGCAGCCACATGATCAGACCGCTGACGCCGATGATGGTTACGCCCCAGAACGGTGCCCAGTAGTCAAATTTCTCCCAGTAGGTCCAGCGATCAAAACGTGGACGCGGGCCCATGCCGAAGAACCACTTGAACATGGCGAGCATGTCTTTGCCGTCTTGCAGATTGGGGACCATGGAGTTCGGGCCGAAGATTTTGAAGTTCTTCCAGTCACGCGCGATGTTCCAGCCCAGGTAGAACAGGTGCCAGATGAACACGCCGGAAAAGATCACGGCGCTGACGCGGTGAATGAGGCCCGCTGTGTGCGTGCCGCCCAACGCGCCCATGATGACGGGTGCCCAAGCTGTGCTCGGATAGAACAGTGGCATGCCGGAGATTGTCAGAACCATCAGGCTCAGTGCAAACGTGAGGTGGGCAATGCGCCATGTCAGGCTGAAGCGCTTGACGTGTTTACCTTTCAAGTGCGCGGGCACTGCCTCGGCTTTGACGCGCGGCTCTTTGCTGTGCAGCTTGCGCTCCTTGTACTCGCGGTAGAACCACAGGGCAGTGTGCAGCCAGAAGAAGCCAAAAGTGCCTACCAGCAGCTGCAGCATGATCTGCCAGGCCACCCACACTTGCGGGAAACGCTCAAAGTCGTGCGTATTGGCATGCGGCTCGAAGCTGATAAAGCCAGCAGGCGCCTCGGGCAGGCCCTTTTTAGCGCTGTGGCAGGTGCGGCAAGTCTTCAGACGGTTGTCGATGTGGACGGTGGACTTGGGGTCCTTGACCCGCAGGATTTCATGGCTGCCGTGGCATTCAAAGCACTTGGCGGTCTGGGAGTAACCCAAGGTGCTGACCTGCCCGTGGTAGGTAGACTTGTAGCTCTTGAACTCATCCTGGTGGCAGGAGCCGCACTGCGCCGTCACGGCCAATTTGAACGATTTGCCCGATGAGCTGGCCACGGCGTGGGCGCTGTGGCAATCCGAGCAGACAGCTGCCTTGGCATTTTTCTTCTCCAGCACCTCATCGCCGTGGACCGAGGTGGCATAGGCCTCCAACTGGTCGGTGTGACAGGTGCCGCAAATGTTGGCGATGCCCAAGCGCCACTGCGCGTATTGCTCTGAATCCTTGGCCGGGACATTGAAAGTGTGTGTGCTGTGGCAGTTGTCGCACGAAGCATTGGGCTTGGTCTTGTCATCGGCGTTAGGACGCGCGTGGAATGACTCCTTGTAGGCCTCAATATTTTTCGCTACAACAGCCAGACCCGGCTTGTCTTTGGCTGAGCCGTCTTTCTGTGCCTGGTCCCACAAACCCTGGTGGCAACCTGCGCAATCGACTTTTGCAAGTTTCTGTGCGGGGTCTTTGGCGTGTAAATTGCCTTTTTCGGCATTGTCAACAATGTCGGTGTGACAGGCCACGCACGTCTGTTTGGCGTGTACGCCCTGCGCGAACTTGTCTGGCGCGACGGCGTGCAGGGTGCGAGCCTTTCCTCCGTCAACCGCAGGAGCTTCAAGCTTGCCCTTTTTCCCGTCGTGGCAGCTCAAGCAGCTTGCATTGTCCAGAGCAGGAGCTGCTATGGTTGCTGTGGCGGTCAGAGCCAGGCTTGCTCCGAGGAGCCAGGATAGGCCCAAAAGCCGCGCCGCACGTCGCGAGAATGGTTTGTGTTGCATGTCGGATGTTCCAAAAAAGACAAGGTGTGACAAGCAATATCGCACCCTGAACAGACCACGTTGAGGCTGAAAGAATCAGCGCTGGGGTATTTTGCAACAGCTCGCCTCAGGCGCCCCGCCCCGGGACTGGTTTTGTGCTGTAAACAACGCAATGCACCATGAAATCCGTTGTCTTGTTGCAACAGTGAGGGGCGGGTGGCGATATCTGGCTGCTTTGGGGATTATCTGTTCGGGATTTGGAGCGACACCATGGTGCAGTATCTAAGGCGCTTTGGCTGTGGGCTACCCTTGCCATCAACCTTGTAGATTGGCGGCTTCAAGCAGCAGCTCGACCGTTGAGGCGCTATAGGCAAGGTGAGAAATTGTCTACTTCAAAATAATGAAAATGTCAATTGGTTTTTAATGTCCTGGATCAAGACAAGGCGGATAACTCAGTGAAAATTTGGTTGATTTTGGAATTTGCCTTGACTATCAGCGGGTCAAAAAGGCGAGGTATTTGTTGGCGAATGTGCGGTAGGGGGGGCACATGAACTGCAGGGCGCTCCAACGGGCCTGGTAGAACACCGGGCGCAGCTTGGAGAAGGTAAGGAAGCCTTCGCGCCCGTGGTAGTGGCCCATTCCGCTGTCGCCAACGCCGCCAAAGGGCAGGTCGTGCTGAGCCAGGTGGAACAGGGCGTCATTGACGCTCACCCCGCCGGACATGACCCTATCGAGCAGCATTTGGACGGTTTGTGGGTTGCTGCTGAACGGGTAAAACGCCAGGGGGCGCGGACCGCCGTTGATCGCCTGGATCGGGCCTTCGAGCGTGCTGTACTCGATGATTGGCAGGATCGGGCCAAAGATTTCGCGCTGGATCAGGGCGCAGCCCGGTGGAGCATTGAGTACCAGATGCGGTGCGATCTTGCGAGTGCTGGCGTTCCATGCTTCCCCTGGAACCAGTTGTACCAGGGTCGCTCCGCCGGCCTGAGCCTCCTGCAAGGCCAAGGTGATGCGTTCAAACGCAACCTCGTCGATGATGGCAGTGTAGTCCGGCGAGCCGATTTTCGGATAGCGTTTGGCAACGATGGATTTGGCCGCTTCGACAAACTCGGCTGTTTTTCCCTGAGGCAGGTACAGGTGGTCGACCGTGGTGCAGATCTGCCCTGCATTAAAATATTTGACGAACAAAATGCGCTCGGCAGCTATGCGCAGTGGATAGTCGTCGCAGAGAATGGCGGGTGAGCGTCCCCCAAGCTCCAGTGTCACGGGACACAAGTTTTGTGCGGCAGCGGCCATGACGGCGCGCCCGGTCTGGCTCGAGCCGGTGAACAGCAGGTGATCGAACTTGAGTTTGGAAAACTCAATTCCGACGCCGCCAGTTTCCTCAAAAAATGCCAGCTTTTCAAGCGGGAAATAGGCAGGGATCTTTTCGGTCAGGAAGCGCGCTAGGTGACCCGAGTTCTCGGACATCTTGACCATGGCGCGGTTGCCTGCCGCAAAGATGTAGATCAGCGGCACAAAGCTCAGATTGATGGGGAAGTTCCAGGGCACGATGCAGCCCACAACGCCCAGCGGTTGCGGAATGACTCTGTTCTTGGCGCCAGCGAAGTTGAGCCAGTCGACCGCACGGCGCTGTGGCTTCATCCAATGTTTGAGGTGTTTGAGCGTGTGGCTGACCGCGTCCATGGCCGGGAAAATCTCGGCGAACAGGGTCTCATGGCTTGAGCGGCTGCTGTAGTCGGCGTTGATGGCGGCCACCAGGTCATCCTTGTTTTCGCGCAGAAATCTCTGTAACGTGAGCAGATCATTGCGTCGCTCCTGCAGCGTGGGAATGGGCTGCGCGAAGTAGGCATTGCGCTGCTTAATCAGGACACCTTGCAGGGGGGTCTGAATCTCGTCGGTCGACGGAATGGTTTCATGTGTAAGCGTATTCATGCTGCGAAGTTTAGGCCCAATTTCGCCGCGGCCTTAAAATTGAATCTTTCGACCGATGCGCGGGGCAGCGGCCCTTGATCTTCGCGCGGCACATACTCCTCAACCATGCTTTATCCACAGAATTTCGACGTCATTGTTGTCGGCGGCGGTCACGCCGGAACCGAGGCTGCACTGGCGGCCGCCCGCATGGGTTGCAAGACACTGCTGCTGACCCACAACATCGAAACCCTTGGTCAGATGAGCTGCAACCCGTCGATTGGCGGCATCGGCAAGGGACATTTGGTCAAAGAGGTTGATGCTCTGGGGGGTGCCATGGCTGCTGCCACCGATGAGGCGGGCATCCAGTTTCGCATTCTCAACTCGTCCAAGGGACCGGCTGTGCGCGCCACGCGTGCCCAGGCTGACCGCGTGCTGTACAAGGCCGCCATTCGGCGCCGCCTGGAGAGCCAGCCCAATTTGTGGTTGTTCCAGCAAGCCGTCGATGACCTCATGATCGAAGGCGATCGGGTGGTGGGGGCGGTCACTCAGGTGGGCATCAAGTTCCGAGCCCGGACTGTGGTGCTAACAGCGGGAACATTTCTCGACGGGAAGATCCATGTGGGCTTGAGCCACTACGCTGCGGGGCGGGCCGGAGACCCGCCCGCGCTCTCGCTCAGCGCGCGGTTGCGCGAGCTCAAGCTGCCGCAGGGGCGCCTGAAGACCGGGACACCGCCGCGCATTGACGGGCGCTCCATTGATTTCGGAAAGTGCCAGGAGCAGCCTGGCGACGGTATGCCGGGGGGCATCAGTGCACGCATGCCGGTGTTCAGCTTCATGGGGCGGGCCAGTGAGCATCCGGCCCAGATGCCGTGCTGGATTACACATACCAATGAGCGCACCCATGACATCATTCGCAGCGGCCTGGACCGCAGTCCGATGTTCACCGGCAAAATTGAGGGCGTGGGGCCGCGCTATTGCCCCAGTGTGGAGGACAAGATCCACCGGTTTGCCGGCAAGCCAAGCCACCAGATATTTCTAGAACCCGAGGGCCTCACCACCCACGAGTACTACCCCAACGGGATTTCCACCAGCCTGCCCTTTGACATTCAATACGAGTTGGTGCGCTCGATGGCAGGACTTGAAAACGCCCACATTTTGCGGCCGGGCTACGCCATTGAATACGATTACTTTGATCCGATGCAACTCAAGCGCAGTTTTGAGACCCGGGCGATTGCGGGCCTGTTTTTTGCCGGACAAATCAATGGCACCACAGGGTACGAGGAGGCTGCGGCCCAGGGCCTGTTTGCCGGTGTCAATGCGGCACTGCAGGCCGGGGCGAGGACACAATGGGCGCAAGAGACCTGGCTGCCGGCGCGAGAGGAAGCCTATCTTGGGGTGTTGGTGGACGACCTCATCACCAAGGGTGTGAGCGAACCCTATCGCATGTTTACCAGCCGGGCCGAGTACCGGCTGCAATTGCGTGAGGACAATGCCGATGCGCGCCTGACCGAAGTGGGTCGGAGGCTGGGCCTGGTGGACGACGCGCGTTGGGACGCTTTTTGTATTAAGCGCGACGCTGTTTCACGTGAAACAGAGCGGCTGCGTTCAGTCTGGGTCAGTCCCGGGAATTGGGATCAGGACGAGGCCAAGCGGCTGCTGGGCAAGGAGATTGACCACGAGTACAGCCTGGCCGATTTGTTGCGGCGGCCAGAGGTCAGTTACGCCGAGCTGATGCGGCTCGGTGACGGCAAGTTCCGGATCAACGCACCGGGAGTGATGGATGCCTCGGGTGAGCAGCAAGCAGCGCTCGCTGATGCCGTGTCGGAGCAGGTGGAAATCGCCATCAAGTATGCGGGGTACATCGAGCGCCAGAACGAGGAGGTTAGCCGATCGGCCCACTACGAACACCTGAAACTTCCCGCGGAACTCGACTATATGCAGGTGTCGGCCCTGAGTATTGAGGCCAGGCAAACACTCAACAAGCACAAGCCCGAGACCCTGGGAGTCGCCTCGCGCATCTCTGGCGTCACGCCCGCAACGGTCTCTCTGCTGCTGATTCACCTCAAGAAAAGTCGGTTCAGGGGATTTGTCGTCGAGGGCCCGGAGCTTGCCCCGAACATCGCCGACCCACGAACAGAGGGGCTGGGATGACGCATCCGCTGGAGGCGGCATTGCGCAAGGGGGCTGCCGAGCTGAACCTGGCACTTGATGACGCGCAAATCGCCAGCTTGCTTGCCTACCTGGGCTTGATCCAGAAGTGGACCAAGGTCTACAACCTCACAGCGGTGCGGGACCCCGCGCAGATGCTGACGCATCATCTGCTTGACAGCCTGGCTGTGATTGAACCGCTGCAGCGCTCGATGAGTCTGAAAGGGCCTGTTGTTTCCGGCGCCGACCTGCAGGGAGCCGCAGATGGCACGGCATCTGCACCCTTGCGTCTGTTGGACGTGGGCTCCGGCGCGGGGCTGCCGGGGGTAGTGATCGCCCTGTGCTGCCCGCAGGTGACGGTGCATTGTGTTGATGCGGTGGCCAAGAAGAGGGCGTTTATTCAACAGGTGGCGGCGACTCTGAGGCTGCCCAATCTGCACGGACTGCATGCGCGGGTGGAGAGCTTGGCTGGCCCCTACGATGTGATTTGCTCGCGTGCGTTTGCCACGCTGGTGGACTTCACACAGTGGTCGTCGGGGGCGCTCGCGGAACAGGGGGTTTGGCTGGCCATGAAGGGCAAGCTTCCGGGCGATGAAATCGCGATACTCCCGCCGAGCATACAAATGTTTCACGTGGAACCTGTCACGGTGCCCGGTCTCGACGCCGAGCGCTGTCTGGTATGGATGCGAAGGAAGCAAGCCACCGCTGCGCCCGGTTGAGCACCCCGAGGGGGAGATCCAGCCCGCCGAGCTGGTGGTGTTGTGCGGCATGGAGATATTTCCGGAGGGCCAAGGACGGCGAATTGCGATGACGGGCGTTTCCGGCGACAAAGAGGTCGGTGCGCCGACCAGTCACCGCTTGCTGCGGTGAGTGCTGGCTTTTGGCTCGCCCAGCCTGGTTTGCCCAGAGGTGGGTCAATGCACTTTTAGGGCAGGCGCGTGTACAGAAATGTCTGCAACAATCGGGTGCTCTCGCCAAGGTCGGCGAGTTCACTAGAATCAGGAACAGGTTTCACGTGAAACATTGATTTTCCGCCCCTCCGCTCAACCTCGGGTAACTGACTCATGGCCAAAATTTTCTGTGTCGCCAATCAAAAAGGTGGCGTTGGCAAGACCACCACCACGGTCAACCTAGCGGCTGGTCTGGCCAAGGTGGGTCAGCGCGTGTTGATGGTGGACCTGGACCCGCAGGGCAACGCGACCATGGGTTCGGGGGTGGACAAGCGCCAACTCAAACTGAGCATCTACGACGTGCTGCTCGAATCGGCTTCGATCGTCGAGGCAAGGGTCAAGAGCGAGAAGTTGGCGGAGGGTGGCTGTAGCTACGATATCCTGGGAGCCAACCGCGAGCTCGCTGGGGCTGAGGTTGAGCTGGTGGACGTTGAACGGCGCGAAACCCGGCTCAAGCTGGCCCTGGCCGAAATCGCGCAAGACTACGACTTCATCCTGATCGACTGCCCGCCGAGCCTGTCCATGCTCACCCTCAACGGACTGTGTTGTGCGCATGGCGTGATTGTGCCGATGCAGTGCGAATACTTCGCGCTCGAAGGGTTGACGGATCTGGTCAATACCATCAAGCAGGTGCACGCCAACCTCAACAAGGATCTGGCCATCATCGGCTTGCTGCGGGTCATGTTCGACCCGCGCATCACCCTGCAGCAGCAGGTCAGCGAGCAACTCAAAACTCACTTTGGTGAAAAAGTGTTTGACACGGTGATTCCGCGCAATGTCCGGCTGGCCGAAGCCCCGAGCTACGGTCTGCCGGGCGTCGTGTTTGATCCCAGCTCCAAGGGCGCGGTGGCATTTGTGACCTTTGCCCAGGAAATGGTGACGCGCGTCGCAACCATGTAGTCAAATTGGCCTCTAGCCCTTATTCGGCAAACATAATTAGCTATCGTATTAGTAGCAAATGAAGCCCTCCAATGTCCTCATATTACCGGGCTGGCAAAGCTCCGGCCCGCAGCACTGGCAAAGCCACTGGGAGCGTTCCCACGGCTACCAGCGGGTTGAGCAGAGCGACTGGATGCGGCCTTTGCGCGGGGACTGGATCGCCCGGCTCGAAGAGGTGATATTGCAGTGTGAAGGCCCCGTCGCTCTGGTGGCCCACAGCCTGGGCTGTCTGCTGGTGGCCGCCTGGGCACAGTCATCACGCCAGACCGACAGGGTCATGGGCGCCCTGCTGGTGGCGCCGGGCGATGCCGAGCGCGAAGCGCTGCGACCGGTGCTGTCGAGCTGGGCACCTGTCACGCAGCGCCGATTGCCGTTCAGGAGCACTCTGGTGGCCAGCCACGATGACCCCTATTGCAGTTTTGAACGCGCCAGCGAGTTTGCCAAGGCGTGGGGAGCGGGCCTTATCGACTACGGCCAACGGGGCCACATCAACGCCGAAAGCGGCTTGGGCCGATGGCCAGAAGGCCACGACTGGCTGAATCAAATCACAGTGAAGGACATCTGAATGGCAACCAAAAAACTCAAAGGTCTGGGTCGCGGTCTTGAAGCCCTGCTCGGGCCCAAAGTGAACGAGACCAACCCTGCCGATCCGTTCAGTGAGGGCGCGGCGGCGGCGCTGCCCAACGCCCTGCGCCTTGACGAGTTGGTGCCCGGCCAGTACCAGCCCCGCACCCGGATGGATGAGGGCGCGCTCTACGAGTTGGCCGAGTCCATCAAGGCCCAGGGCATCATGCAGCCCATCTTGGTGCGCCTGCTCGCAGCGGGCCCGAACCGTGGCAAGTACGAGATCATTGCCGGAGAGCGCCGTTTTCGGGCGGCTGCCCTGGCGGGTCTGGAGAGCGTGCCGGTGCTGGTGCGCGACGTGCCCGACGAGGCCGCCGCCGCCATGGCGCTGATCGAAAATATTCAGCGTGAAGACCTCAACCCGCTGGAGGAGGCCCAAGGCCTGCAACGCTTAATCAAGGAGTTTGGGCTCACTCACGAACAGGCGGCGCAGGCTGTGGGGCGCTCGCGCAGCGCGGCCAGCAACCTGCTGCGCCTGCTCAATCTGGCCGATCCGGTGCAGACCATGCTGATGGCCGGTGACCTGGACATGGGCCATGCAAGAGCCCTGCTGGTGCTGGATCGGGCCACCCAGATTACCGCGGCGAACCAGATCAGCGCTAGGAAAATGTCAGTTCGCGAGGCCGAAAGCCTGGCCAAAAAGCTCAGTGCCGACTTCACGCTGGTCTCGTCCAAGCCCCGCCAGGAGAAATCCCGGGACGTCAAACGCGTCGAAGAAGAGCTCTCGGATCTGCTGGCCGCGCAGGTTGAGGTGCGGGTCAAAAAACGCGTCAAGCGCGCCGGCCGGGTGCAGGAGATGGGGGAAATCAGCATAGAGTTCGGTTCGCTCGACGAGCTCAACGGCCTGGTCGACAAGCTCAGTCGTGGCGCGGTGCGTTGACTGTTCTCTTGTTTGTTCCATGCTTCGTTATCTGCCCTGGCCGACCCCCGCCCTGGCGGCATGGACGCTGGCCTGGGGTGTATTTTGGACCCTGCAGCAGCTCGGTATTTCAGGCTTGCTGGCGCTGGTTCTTGCTTGTTTTGTCGGCATTGGGCTGAGCGTCTTTGGCGCCACCTGGTGGCGTCGTGCGCTGATCGGCTTGGGTTTTCCGCTGTCGCTGGCTTTTTCCGGGGTGGCCAGCGTACCCGCCTGGGCCTGGCTCATTGCGCTGGCCTTGCTGCTGCTGATCTACCCGCTCAATGCCTGGCGCGACGCTCCGCTGTTTCCAACTCCGGCCGGGGCCCTGCGAGACCTCGCGCACCATGCGCCCCTGGGCGAGGGCGCCCTGGTGCTCGATGCCGGTTGTGGGTTGGGCGACGGGCTAGGGGCCTTGCGCCAGGCCTATCCGCAGGCTCGGTTGCATGGGCTGGAATGGAGCTGGCTTCTGCGCGCCCTGTGCGCGCTGCGGTGCCCCTGGGCCCGCATTCGCCAGGGCGACATCTGGCGCGCCAACTGGCAGGACTATGACCTGGTGTATCTGTTCCAGCGCCCTGAGAGCATGCCACGCGCCGTAAAGAAAGCGCAAGCTGAACTCAAGCCCGGCAGCTGGCTGGTCAGTCTGGAATTCGAGGCCCTCGCGCTTGAGCCCCAGGCGCGACTCAACCCGCGCGAGGGAAAGCCGGTCTGGTTGTACCGCGCGCCGTTTCAGGTTCGGGGCCGGTAGCGGCGAATCGCAAAATAGTTGCCACGCCCGATCGGGGCGGCCTAAACTCGGGACATAAGAATCGTTGGAAGTCATATCGAATGTCCAAGGTAACTCAAGGTGGCCAGAGCGCCGCTGCAGACCCGGTCCCTGTTGCCCTGCTGGTCGCGGCCTTTGCCATGGCCTCCATGGCGGGCGTGAGGGGCTCCAACAGCAACCACCACGTGCTGCGGATCCAGCAATACGTCAAGGCGCTGGCGCAGCAGCTTGCAAATCGCAGCGAGTTCACGGCCATCCTCACGCCCGCCTACATCGATCTTCTGTTCCAGCTCGCCCCCCTGCATGACATGGGCACCATCGGCATTCCGGACCGCATTCTTCTCAAGCCAGGCGCGCTCACGCCCGAAGAGTTCGAGATCATGAAGACGCACACCTCGCTGGCCCTTGGCGTCATCGAGCAATTTGAGTCGAGCACGGGAGTGGCGCCCGAACTGCTGCAGACGCTCAAGGAGCTGGCCTACTCTCATCATGAACGCTGGGATGGCAGCGGTTACCCGCAAGGCCTGCAAGGAACCCAAATCCCCTTGGCTGCCCGCCTGCTCGCCATTGTCGATGTCTACGACGTGCTGACTTCCAATCATGTCTATGGGGCTGGGATTCGCCACGACCAGGCCGTGGCCACCATTTTTCAGGGGCGCGCCAGCCACTTCGACCCGGACCTGGTCGATGTGTTCATCGAGATGCAGGGTGAATTTGCGGCCATTGCTGCGCGCCACGTCGAATCCGACCTCGAGCGGCAGCATAAGATTGAGTACATGGCCAACGCGATCGCCGAGCAGGCTCACTAGGAGACCGGGGCCACAGCGTTCTGCTCCGTGTCCACCGGCCTGCGGCCTTCTCTCAGGCCAAGTGATCGATGTCCTCAGGCAACCCCACCCAGGGTGTTTCCGATCTTCGTAAATCGAGAACACCGGCCCTGGAAAGGCCCGATCAGCAAACGCACCCACCGCAATGATGATGTCCTTGGGCCGCTCTTGCAGTTGAAAGTGCACGGTTGCGCCGCAAACCGGGCAGAAGTGGAACGTCACGCGGTTGCCTGCGTCGCTGATGCGCACATAGGCGGTCGATTCTCCGTGGACCGTCACGCTGTCCGTGGGAAATCGGGCCTGAGCGCCAAAAACGCTGCCGGTGCGGCGCTGGCAGGCCAGACAGTGGCAGACCGCCACCCGGATCGGCTCCCCGATGGTCGTGGCGCTGAGTTGTCCGCAGCTACAGGATGCTGTTCGCGTGGTTATGAACTATGAGTTTGCGGACCCCGGCACCCCTGCCGGGGTCCGCAACTTCCGCTCTATCACCGGCTGCTCGGGAAACTGTACATCGCGCCTTCGCGCACCCCGGCTGAGGGCCAGCGCTGGGTGATGGTCTTGCGCTTGGTGTAAAAGCGCACCGCGTCGGGGCCGTAGGCGCTGAGGTCGCCAAACAGCGATCGTTTCCAGCCGCCAAAGGAGTGGTAGGCCACGGGCACCGGCAGAGGCACGTTCACGCCCACCATGCCCACCAGGATGTGGTCGGTGAAGTAGCGCGCTGCTTCACCATCGCGGGTGAAGATGCAGGTGCCATTGCCGTACTCGTGGGCGTCGATCAGGTCCATCGCTTCTTGCAGCGATTTCACGCGCACCACGCCCAGCACCGGGCCGAAAATCTCGTCCTGGTAGGTCACCATCCCGGGTTTGACGTGGTCAAACAGGCAGGCGCCCAGGAAATAGCCGCCTTCATGACCAGGCACCTTGACGCCGCGGCCATCGACCACCAGTGTGGCGCCCTCGGCCACGCCCTGATCGACATAGCCCTTGACCTTTTCAAAATGCGCCTTGGTGACCAGCGGCCCCATGTCGTTGCCTGCGTCCGTGCCGGGGCCAACCTTCATCTTGGCAATTTCTGTCGTGAGGCCCGCCACGATGGCGTCGGCCACCGTATCGCCCACCGCCACCACCAGCGGAATGGCCATGCAGCGCTCGCCGCAGGAGCCAAAAGCCGCGCCCATCAGCGCGTTCACCGCGTTGGCCACGTCGGCATCGGGCATCACCACGGCGTGGTTCTTGGCCCCGCCCAGCGCCTGCACGCGTTTGCCGTTGGCGCAGCCCGTGGCGTAGATGCTCTGGGCAATCGGGGTGGAGCCCACAAAGCTGATCGCCGCCACACGCGGGTCGGCCAGCAAAATATCCACCGCCTCCTTGTCCCCGTGGACCACATTGAGCACACCCGGGGGCAGACCGGCTTGCAGCGCCAGCTCGGCCACCAGCAGGGCGCTGGAGGGGTCGCGCTCTGAGGGTTTGAGGATGAAGGTGTTGCCGCACACCACAGCCATGGGCCACATCCACAGCGGCACCATCACGGGAAAGTTGAACGGGGTGATGCCCGCTGTCACGCCCAGGGCCTGAAATTCGCTCCAGCAATCAATCCCCGGGCCGACATTGCGGCTGTGTTCGCCTTTGAGCAGCTCGGGCGCATAGCTGGCGTATTCCACGTTCTCGATGCCGCGCTGCAGCTCGCCCAGGGCATCGCCCAGCACCTTGCCGTGCTCGGCCGTGAGCAGGGCACAGATTTGGTCAGCGTTTGCTTCCAGCAGAACCTTGAGGTTGCTCATGACGCGGGCCCGCTTGAGCGGGGGGGTGGCGCGCCAGGCCGGGTAGGCGGTCTGTGCGGAGGCGATGGCCTGCTCGACCGTGGCTTTGTCCGCCAGCAAGAGGCTTCTTTCCGGCTTGCCGGTGGCGGGATTGAAAACGTCCTGGGTGCGGCTGCCGCCGTTGACCAGTTGGCCGTCGATCAGGTGTTGAATGGTGGGGAGTGTGGACATGGATGTTTGCCTCTCAAGGGGAACAAAAGAGCGCGGGTTGGACTCAGCGGGGCTGAGTCGCAGCACGGGCGCGAAACGGATTGCGCAAAATGATCTTACGCCGTCTGGTTGATCGATTCGCCCAGCGCGTCAAGCAGGCTGTCGATCTGGGCCGGGGTGGAGATAAAGGGTGGCGCCAGCTGGATGGTGTCGCCCCCGTAGCGCACATAAAAGCCCTTTCTCAGCATCGCCATGGCAATCTCGTACGGGCGTTTTGCGGGCTCGCCGGGCAGGGCCTCAATGGTGAAGCCCGCGGCCAAGCCGAAGTTGCGGATGTCGGTGATGTGCTTGCTGCCCTTGAGGCCGTGCACGGCGTTCTCGAAATGGGGCGCCAGCGCCTTGACCTTCTCCACCATGTTTTCCTTGACCAGCAGATCGAGCGTGGCCAGACCTGCAGCGCAGGCCACCGGGTGCGCGGTGTAGGTGTAGCCGTGGGCGAATTCGAGCATGTAGTCCGGGCCGCCCTGGGCCATGAAGGTGTCGTAAATCTCCTTCTTGGCCAGCACAGCGCCCATGGGCTGCGCGCCGTTGGTGATCTGCTTGGCAATGTTCATGATGTCGGGCGTGACGCCAAAGGCCTCGGCGCCGGTGTACGCGCCGGCCCGGCCAAAGCCGGTAATGACTTCATCAAAAATCAGCAAAATATTGTTGGCCGTGCAAATCTCGCGCAGGCGCTGCAAATAGCCTTTGGGCGGGATGACCACCCCGGCTGAGCCCGAGAACGGCTCGACGATGACCGCAGCAATGTTGCTGGCGTCGTGCAGCGCGATGAGGCGCAGCAAATCATCGGCCACTTCCGCGCCCTTGTCGGGCATGCCGCGCGAGAACGCGTTGCTGGCAAGCTGGGTGTGGGCGATGTGGTCGGCCTCGATGCCCTGACCAAATACCTTGCGGTTGGCCATGATGCCGCCCACTGAAATGCCGCCGAAATTAACACCGTGGTAACCCTTTTCACGCCCGATCAGGCGGGTCTTGCCCGCCTGGCCCTTGGCACGCCAGTAGGCCCGCGCCATCTTGAGCGAGGTGTCGGCCGATTCGGAGCCTGAGCCGGTGAAAAACACGTAGTCGAGCCCGTCGGGCGTGAGCTGCTTGAGCCGGTTGGCCAGCTCAAACGACAAGGGGTGCCCAAACTGGAAGGCTGGCGAGTAGTCCAGCGTGGCCATCTGGTGCGAGACCGCCTCGGTGATTTCAGTGCGACCGTGGCCCAGGCCGCAGCACCACAGACCCGACAGGCCGTCAAAAATCTGCTTGCCGTTCTGGTCCGTGTAATAGCAGCCTTTGGCGGCTACCATCATGCGCGGGTTGGCCTTGAAGTCGCGGTTGCCGGTGTAGGGCATCCAGTGGGCATCGAGCCAGGCGGCGTCCACGCGGGTGGAGGCCAGGGTGTGTGCAATGTTCATGGTGGGAAGACTCCAGGGGTTAAAGGGGTGCGAAGCGGTCGGGGTCGCATCCGCGCCCCAGGCTGCAATAGGGCTCGCGGGTGAGGATTGGCAATTCTCGGCGGCTCTGTTACTCTTATAAAGAACGATGTATCACTATTTGGTTGTTGATTTATGCAAGTAAAAACCCGTTCAGCGCTGGGGCAGCTCAGCGACATGGACATTCGCCTGCTGCGGGTGTTCAAAAGCGTGGCCGAATGCGGCGGCATGGCCGCGGCCGAGCTTGAGCTCAACATCGGCATCTCCACGGTGAGTCGCCATATCAAGGACCTGGAAACCCGGCTGGGCCTGACGCTGTGCCGCCGTGGCCGCGCTGGTTTCGCCCTGACCAGCGAGGGCCAGCAGATCTACGCCGAAACCCTGCGCCTGCTGGCCGGGGTGGAGGCCTTTCGCAGCAGTGTGGACGAAATTCACAAGCGCATGGGCGGGCAGCTCAACATCGCCGTGTTTGACAAGACCGCCAGCAACCCGCAGGCCCACATTGGCCAGGCCATCGCTCTGTTTGCGGCGCTGGCGCCCGAAGTGAGTCTGCACCTGCATGTGGCGCCCATCAACACCATTGAGCGCGGTGTTCTCGACGGACAGTACCAGGTGGGGGTGGTTCCCGGCCACCGCAGCTCCCAGGCCCTGGCCTACGATGAGTTGTTCACGGAGACCATGTTTTTGTACTGCGGCAGCACGCATCCCCTGTTCAACACCGCGCAACAAGCGGCACCGGACGGCTGGCAGGCGCTGCAAAGCTATCCGTTTGCGGGCCTGGGCTACCACTCGCCCAACATGGACATCAGCCAGCAGATGCGCTTGCCGCGCAAGGCCACGGGTTACGACCAGGAGTCCATCGCCACTTTGATTCTGTCGGGCGTTTATCTGGGGTTTTTACCGGACCATTACGCGCAGGCCTTTGTTCAAGCCGGGCAGATGCGGGCCGTCAACCCGGCGCTGTTTCGATACGACTGCAGCTTCTTTGGCATCGTGCGCCGCTCGCCCGCGCCCGCGCGGGTGACGCGTGCCTTTCAGGATTGCCTGCGCCAGTCCCATGGAAGAGGATGAGGGCGGCAGGAGCCGATGATATATATAAAAAATTGGCCTATAGCCCTCGTCCAATATGCATAGTCAGCTACAAAAATAGCAGCAATCAGGGGCTCGGCATGCGCGACCCCGCATGCGGGGTCGTCGTGTGGACGGCTCCGTCAATCGGTGCGCGAGCGAGCCGCCACCAGCCTGGACACCCGCGGGCCCAATAGCAACACCATCAGAAAGCGCGAGAGCTGCATGGTCATCACGAACCCGGCGTCCACCGTGCTGGTCGCAGCAATAATGACCACCGAATCAGCCCCGCCGGGGCTGCTCGCCAGGTAGGCGGTCAGCGGGTCATGGCCCGTGAGTTGGGTCAGGCCCACGGCAATCAGCACGCCCACACCGATGAGCGCAACGATGGAACCGAGCACCGCAGGCAGAGCCCGCACGGCGTGCTGCAAGATGGCGGGGGTGAAGCGCAGCCCAATGCTCCAGCCAATCAACGCGTAGGAGGCGGCCAGTAGCGCCGGGGGCAGTTCGATGACCAGCATGCCCGTGGCCTGCAGCACCACGCCCAAAACCAGCGGGAGCACCATCGGCCCGCCGGGAATCTTGAGCCAGCGCGCCAGGCTGGACACGCCAAAGGCCAGGGCCAGGGTCGCCAGCAAATGGCCAGACTCGATCACCGCGAACCACGACACCGGCGGGGCTGCTGGGGCTGTGCTGGAGGCCCAAAAGTGCGCGACCAGGGTGGCGGTGGCGGTGACCAGGGCCACCCGCAAATACTGCATGAACGCCACCAGTCGCACGTCGGCCCCGTAGTCCTCGGCCATCAGCACCATTGCGGAGGCCGCGCCTGGGGCCAGGCCCCAGATGGCCGTGGTGCCCGGGAGAATCTTGCGCCGCATCAGCAGCCAGCCCAAGGCGGCGCTGGCGGCAATGATCAGGACCGTGGCGCCAAGAAAAACGGGCCAGTCGCTGGCAATTTTCGACAGCGCCGAGGGTTTGAGGCTGGCGGCCATCAGGCAGCCGAGCACCCCTTGCGCCAGGGCAAATAAAGAGGGCGGGACGCCCAGTTCGATGTGCTGAACGGCCAGCGCGATGGCCACCACCATGCAGCCCAGCAGCACCGCTGCCGGAAAGCGCAGCGCCGTCAGCGCCCAAGCAAACAGAAAGCTGATCAGGAGCAGAAGGCTCCAGCGCAGGGCAGGCACAAGGCGCAAACGGGAGGAAAACATGGATGACTAATGTGCCACAAGCGCGTCCACCAGCTGTCGCGCAGGGGCGCCGCTGGATGGAGCGCGAGGCAAGTGGATTCAGCCCTGCCAGTTGGCGGGGTAGGTCACGTAAAGGAAGCGCACCGCACCCGGTGAGCCGAACTCGATGGCACTGCCCTTGGGGATGAACAGCACGTCGCCGACCTTGCCGACAAAGGTCTGACCCTCGCAGCGGACGTGCAGCTCGCCTTCGAGCACCAGATCGATCTCGTCGTAGTCCAGCGTCCACGGGAAAAAGCACTGGCGCCAGGCCATGAACCCGGCCGCGATCGGCGCACCATCGGCGGCGGTGATCACATCGGCAATCCCGACCTGGTTGCCCGGCCCTGCCCCGGCAAAGTCGCCGAGTCGCACCTCGCTGCCTTTGACCAGCTTGATGCCGCCTTTGGCTATGGCCGTGCTTGCATTCGTCCGGGTAGAAGGTAGGGGTTGCGTCCGGGGCGCGCCATTGCCCATGGCCGAGCGGACTTTTCCCACAATTTGCGCCACCAATGCCGGATTGCGGGCCACCTCAGGCGGCAGTTTGGCCAGCACGGCGGTGCGAATCGCCGCCATGCCGTCATCTTGCGAAGCGCTGGGCGCATCGTCCAGCGTGTTGCGAGTGGAGTCCAACTCGATACCCATCTGGCGGGCCAGATCCCTGGCCTCAGGCGTGATAAGCACATTGCTACCCGCAGGCAGACTGCCTTGCCCGCGAGCATGAGCCTCGCGAACGGTTTGAGCACTGACCAGACTCTTCATGCAAACTTTCTTTGACGGCCTCCGATTTGACTTCAAAAGCCCTACGCTGGCAATGCGGCAGAACAGGGCTTGTCCACGGCGAGGTGCTCTGCCCCCAGCGCCCCGACTGGCCAGAAGATCTCAGGTGTTTTAGCCTGCACCCCTCGCTCAATATGCCTTTACCGCTATCTGAGTGATAGCATTGACGTCGTTCGAGTCGGCCCATCGCTCGGATATACTGAATCGAGGACCCGGCGTTTGCCCGGTCTGACAACCCTTTGGAGAGCACTGACTTGCCGACCCACCATCACCGCGGGCACCCCAAGCCGCCGCCCAAGGCACCAGCGCACCCGGGCACCGGGCTGGCCGCCTCCCGGTTGCTCGATTTTGTCGATGCGCAGCGGCTGGACGAGCAGATCGCGGCCCTGGTTCCCGATGCGGCCGACCGTGCCTTCATCGTGCGCTGCCTGGTGGGCGAGGGGCCTATGCATCACCGGGGCGCCAACTACATTCTGTTGACGTTGTTGGCCCAGGCACTGGGCCCGGGTACAACGCTCGCTGCGCAACAGCCTGGTGTGGCCGTGCCCATGCGCCTGCCGCCCCATCTGGCCGATTCCATGGAGGCCAGTGTCTACCCCGTGACCCTGCCCACCGGCGCGCTGCATGCGCTGGCCGGTGGCGATGCCGATCAGGTGCACGCCATGGTCGATTGCCTGACCGACGGCCCGCCGCAGCACGCGCTGGCCAACGTGGTCATGGTTTCGCTGATCGAGCGCTTGCTGGCGGCTCGGCGCTAGAGCGATGAGCGCCCTGCAGCAACAGGCTTTTCGGATCGCGGCCAGCGAACTGGGCATGGCGTCGAGCGCCTGGCTGTTTGTGCGTGAAACCGCGGCAGCGCAGGGGGAAGCTGGTGTTCTGGCGTTGCGCGACGGCATGGGGCGGGCGTGGCCGGTGCTCGATGCGGTCTGTCTGAGCTGGCTGGCGGACCAGCGTGAACCCGTGATCGATCCGAATGAGGTGTTACCGCTGCTCGAAGGTGTGAGCCGACTGGTGCTGGTGGGCCATGAGTCGCTCTGGCTGGATGCTTTGATGGCCGAGTTACCCGCCACGGCCCGCGTGGCGGTGCTGCAGCAGGGCGACGCGCACACCGACTGGCCGCGCGTGGTGGCTAACTACGGAGCCCGGGTTGAGTTGCTGCAGCTGTCCGATTTTCAATCTTGGGCCGGGCCGCGCTCGGTGCTCATGACCTTTGTGTACGGCCACACCCATGAACAGGTGTTCGTGCTCCCGGCCTGGCTGCGCGTGGCCGGGCCCGATGTGCGCTTGCAGTTTCGCGCCCTGCTGGGCTGGCAGGTCCACGAAACCCCGCTGGAGGTGTACCCGCGCCACCTGGTGGCCGCCGACGTGCGCACCCTGACCGATTTGAGGCCTGCTGCCGCATGAATGCGCAGGCCGGATTTGCCCTTTTGTTGGTGGCCACTCTGGTGGCCCAGGCGGTGCTGCCACGCTTTCGCCTGCTGGTGGTGTTGGCCGGTGCGGGGGTGGCTTGCACCGGTGCGGCTCTGCTGGGCATTGCCAGCCTGACGGCGGTGTTCGCCAGCGTGCCCTGGAACGTGCTGCTGATTCTGGTGGCGCTGGGGCTGTTCACCGAACGCCTGGCGGCGACCCACGTCTTCGGGTTGGCCTCGGTTTGGCTGGTGCGTGCGGCCGGAGCCAGGCCCGTGGCCTTGTTGCTGCTCAGCGGCGTGGGCATGTTTGCGGTCTCGGCGCTGGTCAACAACCTGACTGCGCTGCTGGTGCTGCTGCCGGTGATGCTGACCGTGTTCACCCTCTCGGGCGTCTCCAAGCGCTATGCAGTCTGGACGCTGGGCGTGCTGCTGGTGGCCTGCAATTTGGGCGGCGCCGCCACCCCCATTGGCGACTTTCCGGCGGTGCTGTTGTTGGGGCGCGGCACGATGAGTTTTGAGCGCTATCTGGTCGATGCCCTGCCGCCCACCCTGCTGGGCATGGCGGCGCTGCTGGCGGTGGTGGCGCTGTTGGTGCGACCGGCGCGCGACGTGCCCGTGACGGCCCTGGGCAAGCGGCTGACGCTGGTCACGCTGGCGCAACTTTACCGCGGCGTGCAGCTGGACCGGACCCTGCTGCTGCCTTGTCTTGGCGCGCTGGGGGGCATGATGATCGGCTGGCTGGCGCTGCCTGCGAGCTGGGGCATTGGCCCGGCGTTGGTGGCCTGGCTGGGTGCGGGCATTGCGCTGTTGGCCCGGCCGCAAGAAGGCGAGCGCTTGCTCAAGCGCTCGGTGGATGTCGAAGCCGTGCTCTTTTTACTGGCTCTGTTTGTGATGGTGGGCGTGGTGCGCGAGACGGGGCTTTTTTTGAGCGTGGCCCAGTGGCTGGTTGCCATGCCGTTCAGCGCCCGGGGGCAAGTGGTGGTGTTCCTGATTGCCGCGGCCCTGCTCACCGGCTTGTTTTCTGCCGGGCCGAGCATGGCCGCGCTGTTAGAGGTGGCCGACGTGCTGGCGCGCAGCAACGCCCCCGAGCCCATATACATCGGCCTGGCGCTGGCCGTGTGCGCGGGCAGCAGCCTGTTCTTGACGGCCGCCACTGCGGGGCCACTGATGCAAAGTCTCGTGGAGCGCGCGGGCTTGCGGGATCTGAGCGGGGACCGTCTTGGTTTTGGTTTCCGGGAATTTTTGCCGGTGGGCCTGCTCGGGTTTGCCTTGATTCTGGCCATTGCCATTGGCCGCACGCTGTGGGCGCTGTCTTGATGCTCGATCCGGACTCGGTCAAGGTCGCCATCGTGGCGATCTTTGTGACCGTTTACGTGGGCATGTTCCTCGGTGGTCTGCCCAAGCTCAAGCTCGACCGCGCCGGGGTGGCCCTGCTCGGGGCCATCAGCGTCATCGGGCTCGGTGTCATGAGCACGCAGCAGGCGGCCCAGTCGGTCGATCTGCCCACCGTCTTGCTGTTGTTTTCCTTCATGGTGGTGTCGGCCCAGATGCGACTGGGGGGCTTCTACACCGCCGTCACGCGCAAAGTCGCCGCCCTGCCGCTGGGGCGCAACGCCTTGCTGGCGGCGCTGATCGTGGTGGCCGGAGCCCTCTCGGCCATCTTTTCCAATGACATCATCTGCCTGGCGATGACGCCGGTGGTGGCACGGCTGTGCCTGCAGCGCCGCCTGAACCCGATCCCGTTTTTGGTGGGGCTGGCCTGCGCAGCCAACATCGGCTCGGCCGCCACCCTGATCGGCAATCCGCAGAACATGCTCATCGGCTCGGTCTTGCAACTCCCTTTCTCGGGCTACATCGCGCAAGCCTTGCCGCCCGTTGCCCTGAGCCTGGTGGTGTTGTGGGCCTGGCTGGTCTGGGGGCCCCAGTCCCAGGCCAGCGCCGCCGTGACGCCAGTTGGCGTGACCGAGGAAACAGATTCAACCGACATGCCGGACTTTGATGTCTGGCAGACGGTCAAGGGGTTGATCGTGGCCACCAGTTTGCTGCTGATTTTTTTGTTCACCGATTGGCCGCACGAGGTGGCTGCGCTGGTGGGCGCCGGTGTGCTGCTGCTGAGCCGGCGTTTTCACTCATCGCACGTGATGGGTTTTATCGACTGGGAACTGCTGGTGCTGTTCATGGGCCTCTTTGTGGTGAACCATGCCTTCGAGAGCACCGGGCTGGCAGCGCAGGCCGTGGTCTGGCTGGGTGCGCAGGGGGTGCATTTGGCCGACACCGGGCCCCTGTTTGCCGCTGGCGTGGGGCTGTCCAATCTGGTTTCCAACGTGCCCGCAGTCATGCTGCTGCTGCCCCACCTCAAGACGCCCGAGGCGGGCGTGGCGCTGGCGTTGGTGAGCACGCTGGCAGGCAATTTGCTGCTGGTGGGCTCGATTGCCAACCTGATCGTGGTGGATCTGGCCAAACGAAGCGGCGTCGAGATCGACTGGCGCGCCCACCTGCGCATCGGCTTGCCGGTGACACTTGCGACGCTGGTCATCGTCTGGGGCTGGCTGCAGTGGGGTCTGTAAAGATTTAATAGAAAATCGGCTCCAACCCCTCGTCGAACATGCAGAGCAACTACTGAATTAATAGCAATACCACGCCATTAAGCTTGTGTTTTTGAATCACCCCGGGGCTGCTCAAGCCCGTTCCGTGACCTCCCGGTCCCGGGCGCCCGCCAGACCCTGTGCCAGATCGGCAAGCTCGCGGGTCAACTGCTCAAGCACGTCCTCCATGGTCACGATGCCTGCCAGCTGACCTTGGGCGTCGGCGATGACCAGGCGACGCAGGCGATGAGCTTTCATCAGCTCAACGGCCTCCATGGTGCTCATGTCCGGGTTCGCCAGAACCAGGTCGACAGTCATGATGTCGCCCGCGGTGAACACGGCCGGGTCGAGTTCCTCGGCCATGAGTTCGAGGACCAGGTCGCGGTCGGTCAGAATGCCGACCGGGCGGTTTTTCTGCTGCGCGTCAACCACCACGATGGCCCCGATGTGGTGCTTGCGCATAACCTGCGCCACCACCAGGGCCGGAGTTTCGGGCTCCACCACGGCGACCACGGAAGTCGCAAAATCTTTGAGTTGGGCAACCATATGCAGCCTAAGGTTGGATGATGGGTTCGTTGTGGATGCGACTGATGCCCGGTGCAGACCCCAACGAGTGCAGCACCGCGCTCGTTGTAGGCACAATAGTCCAGCTGTGCGGCATCGGCTTGAGAAAAATCAAGCCATGACCCGGCCGCAGCACCAGACTGAATGCTGCGCTTGGCCAATGTTTGTGGTCCTGCGCGGATGACGCCCATGTTTCAAGATCGCACCGAAGCGGCCAGGGCGCTGGCCAAAGGTCTGCACCGCTACCGGGGCGGCCACCCGCTGATTCTGGCCATTCCGCGTGGTGCGGTACCCATGGCGAGCATCATTGCCCGTGAGCTTGGTGGCGAGCTCGATGTGGTACTGGTGCGCAAGCTGCGCGCGCCCGAGCAAAGCGAGCTGGCCATTGGCTCGATCGGCGAGGATGGCTGGACCTATCTGGCGCCGTATGCCGAGCTCTACGGCGCCACGCCCGCCTACGTCGAATCGGAAAAACGCCAGCAGCTCGCGACACTGCGCCAGCGCCGGGCTCAGTACACTCCCGTGCGCCCGCCCATTGATCCGGCCGGGCGCACGGTGATCGTGGTCGATGACGGCCTGGCCACCGGCGCCACCATGATGGCCGCGCTGCATGGTTTGCGGGCCAAAAAGCCGGCCCGGTTGGTCTGCGCTGTGCCGGTGGCCCCGCCCGATACGCTGGCCAGGGTGCGCGAACTGGCCGATGACGTGGTGTGTCTGGAGGTGCCCCTGTTTTTCCAGGCCGTGGGGCAGTTTTACCGCCACTTCCCGCAAATCGATGATGAGGAAGTGATCGCCATCCTCGGTGTGCCCTGAGCGGCGGCAAACGTCAGGCTTTGAGGTAACGGCAAAACCAGGCCGCTGCGTGTTCTGCCACCTGTTCCAGGGTGCCCGTCTCTTCAAACAAGTGAGTGGCGCCTGGGATGACGCTCAGTTGTCTGGTGGAGGACAAGCTCGCCAAGGCTTCTTGGTTAAGCGCAAGCACCTCCTCGTCGCGGCTGCCCACCAGCAGCAGCGTGGGAGCGCTGACCAGGGCGAGTTGATCGGCACCGGCCAGGTCCGGCCTGCCACCGCGCGAGACCACCGCGCCGATGCAGGGCCCCAACTGGGCCGCCGCCCGCAGCGCTGCCGCAGCCCCAGTGCTGGCGCCAAAATAGCCAATCGACAGACGCCGGGTGGCGGGCGTGTGCTGCCCCACCCAGGCGGTGGCGAGCACCAGACGCTCGGTCAGCAACTCGATGTCAAACCGGGTCTGGTAGTCCAGGTCCTCGGCGATTGTGAGCAAATCGAGCAGCAGCGTTCCCAGGTGGTGCTGATGCAACACCCTGGCCACAAAGCTGTTGCGCGGGCTGTGACGGCTGCTGCCGCTGCCGTGGGCAAACAAGATGATGGCTTTGGCATCCGAAGGCAATTCCAGCAGGCCCTCAACGGTCGCGTCACCCGCCGGGATTTGAACGATGTGAGGCGTCATGGCCTGCTCTCTTAGGGCGCGTGAATGGCAACCGGAATGCGCCTGCGGCCAAAGTGGCCCGCTTTCGCTGCAAAACGTCCTGCCAGCGCAGTTCCACAATCAGGGCAATGGCCCTGGGAGTCGAGCCGGTACAGGTTGATTTGGTACCAGTCGCGCACGATCAGTGGCGCCTTGCAGGCCGGGCAAAACGTGGTGTCGCCCTCGATGTTGTGCACATTGCCGGTGTAAACGTGCTGCAACCCTTCCTTCAAGGCGATGGTGCGGGCCCGGATCAGGGTGGCCGGTGGCGTAGCGGGCACGTCAGCCATTTTGTGATCGGGGTGGAAGGCCGAGAAGTGCAGCGGCACCTGCGGACCGAGCTCCTGCCCTATCCAGTGGCACATGGCCTGGATTTCGGCATCCGAATCGTTGTGTCCGGGGATCAGGAGCGTGGTGATCTCCAGCCAGACGCCCGTTTCCCGGGCGAGGTAGCGCAGCGTGTCGAGCACCGGTTGCAGGTGCGAGCCGGTCAGCTTGAAATAAAACGCGTCGGTGAAGGCCTTGAGGTCCACGTTGGTGGCGTCCATCTTGGCAAAGAAATCCTGCCGCGCCTGCTCGTGCAGGTAGCCAGCCGTCACCGCCACGGTCGCAATGCCACGGGCATGGCAGGCGTCGGCCACGTCCATGGCGTATTCGGCAAAGATGACCGGGTCGTTGTAGGTGAAAGCCACGCTGTGGCAACCCTGCTCAAAGGCCGTGGCGGCAATGGCCTGGGGCGAGGCCTCGTCCATCAGGCGGTCCATGTCCCGGGACTTGCTGATGTCCCAGTTCTGGCAGAACTTGCACGCCAGGTTGCAGCCCGCCGTGCCGAAGGACAGCACGCTTGAGCCTGGATAAAAGTGGTTGAGCGGCTTTTTCTCGATGGGGTCGATGCAAAAGCCCGAGGAGCGGCCGTAGGTGGTCAGCACCATGTGATCGCCCTGGCGCGCTCGCACGAAACAGGCGCCACGCTGATGGTCATGGAGCTTGCAGTCACGCGGGCACAGGTCGCATTGCAGGCGACCGTCGGCGATGGCGTGCCAGTAGCGGGCCTGGTAGCTCGATTTCTGCATCAGCCCTCCCATTGGTCTTTCGCATGCTCGTCCGCAGGTACGGAGTCCGACTCCTTCCATTGGGTCACGCTATAGCGTTGCAACTGCATGCCGTCCGCCCAAAAATCGGGCGGCAGACCGGCCTTGTGCTTGAGATGGGCGAGGAACTCGGTCGGGCTGGGCAGTTGCTCCCACACCTGGGGCAAAAAGGTGCTGCGGTAGTGGCCATACTCCAACACCACACCGTCCACCCCAGGGCGCAACTGGGCCAGGGCCTGGGATTCACTTTTAAAGTGCAGCGCCTGGGTTGCAGACAGCAAAGACACTTCGATCTGCGTGTGGCCCAGTTCGGCGGCCACCAGTGGCGAAAAGCGCGGGTCGCGCAAGGCGGCGGCCACGGCGTTGGCCTTGACATCGGTCAACACGGAGCGGTGGGCCTGCAGCGTGCCAATGCAGCCCCGTAACTTGCCCCGTTGCGTCAGGGTGACAAAGCTCGCGCCCAATTCCTGCAGCCAGGGGGCGTCCTCGTCGGCCTGCGCATCGCCTCCCAGTGCCGTGCAGATGGCGGCGCGGGCAATGGGCAGCAGCGTGCGGCCGGGGTCAATGGGCATGATCGTGATCTTCGGTGAAGAATGAAAACGCGCCGTAGCCGACCACGCGCTGCTTGTCCCCTGCGGTGTCGCCGGAGTTGCAAAGTCCCAGCATCTGCGCCCTGAGGTGGTGCCGGTGGGCTGCCAGCAGCAAGCCGTTGACGGGTGTGCCACCACAGGCCTGATCGTGCGTCAACGAGCCGTCCAGGGACGAGATTTTCTGCGCCGTCTGGCGATCGAGGGCTTGGGCGGCGGCGTAGGGCAAAAAATGCGACAGGTCTGAACTGACCACAATCAGCGTTTCTGGCCCGTCCCAAAGCACATCGAGCACCTGGGCCACCTCGGCGGGCGTGGCGTCACCCACAGCCAGCGGGATGAGTTTGAAGTCCTCCAGCACCGTTTGCAGGAAGGGCAATTGCACTTCAAGCGAATGCTCCTGCGCGTGCGCCTCAGGGCTCACCACCACTTGGGGCAGCGTGCGCAGGGCGGCCACTGCGGCTGGGTCGATTTCAATGCGGCCCAGGGGGGTGGCAAAAAAAGCGGCACCTGGAAGCGCCAGGCCCCGCACCGGCACGCGGTGCACCGGGCCGAGCAGCACCACACGGCGAACGATGTTCTTGAAGGCGAAAAGGCGCGCGTAGGCCAGCGCCGCGGTCGAACCCGAGTACATGTAACCGGCGTGAGGCACGATCAGGGCTTTGGGACTCTTTAGTGCACCGCCAGAGGGTACTTCCAACCGGGCAGTTGCCAACATGGTGGCAATATCGTCGGCGAGAGTTGAAGCCGCACTGGCGTAAAACATTCCGGCAACTGCAGGCGGACGGACTGGTTGCATTCGAGCCTCCATCTGGCTTTGAATTTAGTCCATTGGAGATAGGGATGACTTGTTGCTTGTCAAATGGATTTACCTTTGGTTTAAAAAAGTCGATATTGCTTGTATGTGGATCTATCTGTGCTCAGACTCTGCATCCATAATCGACGCCATGTGTCGTTGTGACAGAGCGCTTTCTTTATCAGTGATCTGGGCGTCCCGGGCGGCTGGGAGCGGTGCTTGGGTCGTGTCAGGTCGGGTACTCGTTCGCGTGAGCGTAAGTGCGCACATGAAGGCGCCTTAAAGGCATGTATATGAGAATACCCACATTTTTTCAAATTGGGACTCGGCTCGGGTTTGGTTTTGTGCTGGTTTTGGCATTTGCCACCCTCATCTCCGCTGTAGCAATCTGGGAGCTTCATTCATTGGCGCAGACGAGCCGGGAGGTCATGCAAGAGCCCATGACCAAGGAGCGCTTGATTGGCGAGTGGAACCGCGTGATCAGCGTAGCGGTCATTCGCACCTCTGCCATTGCAAAAAGCAGCGATCCCAGCCTGGTTCCTTTTTTCGCTGCGAACGCGTCGGAAACTACCAAAACAGCGTCTGAGCTGCAAAAAACTATAGAGCCTTTGCTCAGCAGTGACGAAGAGAAGGTCATCTTTTCAGGTATTACACAAACTCGAAAGACCTATCTTTTAGCCCGTGACCAGGTGGCTAGGCTCAAGACGGAGGGCAAGTCGGAGCAGGCCAACGAGGTTCTGGAAAAAGAATATGTTCCTGTCGCAGCGAACTACATGAAGTTGGTTAGTCAGTTGCTCCAGGTTCAGCGCAAGGCAATTGATCAGAAGGCCACGGATATCACGGCTATACAGAGGTCCAGCCGGGCCTACCTTTTGATTCTCACGGTTGTGGTCATTGGTCTTGGCAGCATCAGCGCATGGTTGTTGACCAAAGGGATCACCGGGCCGCTGACCAATGCGGTGGCGATACTTGAGCGCGCCGCGCACGGCGATTTGGCCACTGATATTTCGATTGACGGTAAGGATGAAACCTCCCAGCTCCTTCTTACCCTCAAGGACATGCAAACCAGTCTAGGCAGTGTGGTCACCCGTGTGCGCCAGGGTGCCCAGAGCGTGGCTACGGCCAGCGCGGAGATCGCCCGGGGCAACCTGGACCTCTCGGCCCGCACCGAACAACAGGCCAGCGCGTTGCAAGAAACAGCGGCCGCTATGGATGAACTGAGCACCACTGTCAAGCAAAACGCCGACAGCGCCGCCAAAGCCAACGAACTGGCCCAAAGCGCATCGAGTGTGGCCATCCAGAGCGGGGCTGTGGTGGCCCAGGTTGTGGACACCATGCGAGGCATCAGCGACTCCTCCCGAAAAATCTCCGACATCATCAGCGTCATCGACGGCATCGCGTTTCAGACCAACATCCTGGCCCTGAACGCCGCTGTCGAGGCGGCCAGGGCGGGCGAACAAGGCCGCGGTTTTGCCGTGGTCGCCAGCGAGGTGCGAGCCCTGGCCGCAAGATCAGCCGATGCCGCCAAAGAAATCAAAACCCTGATCAATACGAGTGTCGAGCAGGTCGAGCAAGGCACGGCCCTGGTCGATCAGGCCGGAGTGACCATGACCGAGGTGGTGAACGCCATCAAGCGGGTGACCGACCTGGTGGGCGAGATCAGCGCAGCGAGCAACGAGCAAAGTGCGGACGTAGCCCAGGTCGGCCAGGCCGTGGCCCGAATGGACCAAAGCACCCAGCAAAACGCAGCACTGGTTGAAGAAATGGCCGCAGCAGCGAGCAGCCTGAAATCCCAGGCCGACGAGTTGGTTGGGACAGTGGCGGTGTTCAAGCTTGAGGGGGATGATGAAGATCGTGGGGTGGTTGGCCCAGCGATGGCAACCTCAAGGCAGGTTAGGGAACTGGGCTACAAGGACGCGAGTGATCGACGGCTGGCTGCGCCGACTTGGATTGAGGCAGCCACATCCGATGGCAACATACACCTTGACAATGCCATTGAGGCCCACGCCCAGTGGCGGATCAAGCTCAGGGCAGCTACCGTCAGGGGCGAATGGCTGGATTCCGATACCATTGCCCAAGACAACTGCTGCCCGCTGGGACACTGGATGGCGGGGGAGGGCAATTCAATGTTTGCTGGCAAGCTCTCGTTTGTCAGTCTTATCAGTGCACACCGCAAATTCCATCGAGAGGCAGGAAAAGTAGCACAAGTTATTAACCAAGGGGATTTGGATACTGCAGCACACATGCTTGACAGCGGCACTAGTTTTTCTTTGGTTTCTAATGAACTGACTCGGTTGATCGTCCAGCTCAAAAGCGAATTGAACCAGGCCGCCTGATGGTTAGACAGGGAGTATCCATGCTATTGGGCGCTTGCCAGTTTGGCGAGACCTGCGCCGCTTTAAATATATCAGTCTGTGGACCATGAGCACCTTTGACCCCGATGCCCTGGAGTGCCTGGCCGCCATTGTTGAAGAGGGCGGTTTCGAGCGGGCCGCGGTGCGCCTGTCGATCACCCAGTCGGCCGTATCGCAGCGGCTGAGGTCACTCGAAGTCCAAGTGGGAACGGTGCTGATCATCCGCAGCCGACCCCTCAAGGCCACGGCGGCAGGACGGCTTCTGCTCAAGCACGCCCTGCAAATGCGGCTGCTCCGGGCCGATCTGGAGCGCGACCTCAAGGATCTGGCACCTGGTGCGGCCAGCGGTGCGCGTGATGGCGAGCGCATTTCGATCGCCATCAACGCCGACAGCATCGCGACCTGGGCGCTGCCGGCGCTGAGCGCGCTGGCCCATCAGGGCCTGGGGCTGGAAATCATCACCGATGATCAGGATTTCACGATCGAGTGGTTGCGCGAGGGGCAGGTGCTGGGCTGCGTGACCACGCTCAAACAGGCCTTGCGCAGCTGCAAGATCGTGCCATTGGGGGCGATGCGCTACATGGCGGTGGCGCAGGCGGCCTATGCGGCAGAACATTGCCCGCAAGGCCTGACGCGACACAACTTTCGTGCCGTGCCCTTTGTGGCGTTCAACCGAAAGGACGATCTGCAATCGGAGTTCATCGGGCGCGCCTTTGGGCTCAAGCGCGTGGCGCTCAACCAGTTGTATGTGCCGAGCTCTGAGGGCCAGGTGCGCGCCGTGCTGGCCGGATGGGGCGCCAGCGTGGTGCCTGAGCTGCAGGTGCGCGAGCATTTGCGCAGTGGCCGCCTGGTGGACATCGGGTGTGGCCATACCTTGCCGGTGGCGCTGTACTGGCACTGCTGGAATCTGGACTCGGCGGTGCTGGACGCGCTGACCAGCGCCTTGACTCGCGCCGCGGCGATCTCACTGGCGCCGACCACAGAAAATGGTTGAGAGGATGATCCCCAATCTGAGTGGTTGTTGATCAATTTCAACAATTTTCCGCGAAAGTGGTTGAATTCCGCCCTGGATTGCCTATTAAGAGTACTCAGGAGTCGTACGGTTTCACCGCCGGTTTGTGGCGGTCGGCGACTCTCATTCTGCAGGAGGTCTTATGTCAACCATGCACCTGCCCAAAAGCATTGAACACCTGAGCGACAACCTCAAAGCCAGCGATCACAGCGCCTGGACCGTGCTGGCCTTGGCCATCGCCACTGGCGTGGCGGTGCTTGTCGCTTTCTACCTGCGCTGAATCGGACCGCCGACCGGGCGGGCGAAGGACAAGGGTTGGACGCGCGGCCGTGGCGCGCGTGTGTGTTGGCGCGCTCAGCGCACCAGCAGAACCGGCACTGCGCAGCGAGCCAGCACCTTGGTCGCCACCGAGCCCATGACCAAGTTCACCAGGGAGTTGTGGCCGTGCGAACCCATGATGATGAGGTCGAACTTGCCGCTTTCGGCAAGCTTGGCGATCATGTCGCCAGCCATGCCGGTCTTCCAGTTACTTTTGGCGTCAATGCCATGGCGCAGCAGAAACTTGGTCACCGGTGCCAAAACGGCCTCGGCTTCATCAATGTAGTACTTGGCCACAACGTCCTTGCCCATGGCCACCTGCGCCCGTGAGGGAACTACAGGCTGCACCGTGAAGGCGGTGTAGTCGTGGTCCTTGGAGAACAGTTCATCGTGCGTGGTCAGGTAGGCCAGCATCTTCTTGGTGTAAGCGCTCCCGTCAACGGCGAGAAGAATTTTCATGGTGGAACTCCTCAGTAAAAACCCCAGTGTACTCAGGACGCCACCGATCGCAAAGCCCACTTCGTCAAGAAACCCGGTATTCAATTGCGTCGATGCTTTTGACGAGCCAATGAAAATAGCCACCCCGCGGGGTGGCTCGTCTGGAGTGCAGGGGCTTCAGGCCGCCAGGCGTTTTTCGATTTGCGCCTTGGTCTGCACCAACTCGTCGGGCAGGTTGTGGGCCAGTTTCTGGAACAACTCGGTGTGCAAGGCCAATTCTTCAGTCCAGGCCGCCTTGTCAATGCTGGTCACCGTCTCGAACTGCTCGGCGGTGAAGTCCAGGCCTTCCCAGGTGATTTCATCGTAGGTGGGGCTCACGCCAATCACGTGGTCAACGCCCTTGGCCTTGCCCTCAAGGCGGTCGATGACCCACTTGAGCACGCGCATGTTCTCGCCATAACCGGGCCAGACGAAATCGCCAGCGGTGTCCTTGCGGAACCAGTTGACGCAAAAGATGCTGGGCAGGGTGTGTCCCATTTCTTCAAGCTTGTGTTCCAGGTCAAGCCAGTGCTGGAAATAGTCGCTCATGTTGTAGCCGCAGAAAGGCAGCATGGCAAAGGGGTCGCGCCGCACCACGCCCATCTGGCCGACGGCGGCGGCGGTGGTTTCCGAGCCCATGGTGGCGGCCATGTACACGCCTTCGGCCCAGGTGCGGGCCTCGGTCACCAGCGGCACCGTGGTGGAGCGGCGGCCTCCGAACATGAAAGCGTCGATTGCTACGCCCGACGGGTCGTCCCAGGCCGGGTCCAGCACCGGGTTGTTGGCAGCGGCCACCGTGAAGCGGGCATTGGGGTGGGCGGCTTTGGCCCCCGTGGACTTGGCGATCTCGGGCGTCCAGTCCTTGCCCTGCCAGTCAATCAGGTGGGCAGGTTTGCTGCCGGTGTCTTTTTCCATGCCTTCCCACCACACGTCACCGTCGTCGGTGAGCGCCACATTGGTAAAGATCACGTCTTTGTTCAAACTGGCCATGCAGTTGGGGTTGGTGTGGAAATTGGTGCCCGGTGCCACGCCGAAGTAGCCCGCTTCGGGGTTGATGGCGTACATCTTGCCGTCTTCATGAGGCTTGATCCAGGCGATGTCGTCGCCGATGGTGGTGACCTTCCAGCCTTCGAAGCCTTGCGGGGGCACCAGCATGGAAAAATTGGTTTTGCCGCAGGCGCTGGGAAAAGCCGCTGCCACGTGGTATTTTTTGCCCTGCGGATTGGTCACGCCCAAAATCAGCATGTGCTCGGCCAGCCAGCCTTGGTCGCGGCCCATGTTGGAGGCGATGCGCAGCGCAAAACATTTCTTGCCCAGCAGCGCATTGCCGCCATAACCCGAGCCGTAAGACCAGATTTCACGGGTCTCAGGATAGTGAACAATGTATTTGGTCTTGTTGCAGGGCCATTTCACGTCGGCCTGACCCGCTTCCAGTGGCGCAGCCACCGTGTGCATGCAGGGAACAAAGTCGCCATCGGCGCCGAGTACGTCGTACACGGCCTTGCCCATGCGGGTCATGATCTTCTGGTTGACTGCCACATAGGCGCTGTCGGTCAGTTCGATGCCGATGTGGGCGATGTGCGAACCCAGCGGGCCCATCGAGAACGGCACCACGTACAGGGTGCGGCCCTTCATGCAGCCGTCAAACAGGGCGGGCGTGCCGTCGGCTTGGCCGTGCTGCAGCAGAGCACGCATTTCGGCGGGGGCCATCCAGTTGTTGGTGGGCCCGGCGTTTTCCTCTTTGTTGGAGCAGATGTAGGTGCGGTCTTCCACCCGCGCCACGTCGCTGGGGTCAGAGCAGGCCAGAAAGCTGTTGGGGCGCTTGGCCTCGTTGAGCCGGGTGAAGGTGCCGGCATCGACCAGTTGCTGGCACAGGCGGCCATACTCCTCGTCGGAGCCGTCGCACCAGTAGATGTTGGCCGGTTTGGTCAGGGCGACCATATCGGCCACCCAGGCGATCAGCTTCGCGTTCTTGACATAGCCGGGAGTGTTCAGGGCGACGGCAGGCTTGGTGGTGGTCATCAGGACATATCTCCAAAAAAGAATTCAGACGGGGCCCGCGTGGGTCACGAGGACAAAAGAACAGGAATAATCCGAGTGCGCCCGATATCGCTCGTTCAAGCACACACAGAACCGCCGGTTTTGCAGCATCGCTCTGTATGAAATACCATACGCTTACCCTTTGAAGTCTAATGGAATTGCGCAACGCACGATGGTCCGTATGAAATTTCCCGATCGCATCCCTTTTCTCACCTTCTCGGGCGCACTGGCCCTGTTGGCTGGCTGCGCCGCCACTGGAGCAGGCAGTTCTGCGGCCAGGCCGGTGCTCTACCCCAACGCTACGCTCAACCGGGTCGGTGATGCCGCCGCGCGGGCCGAGGTACAAACCTGTATGGCTCAAGCCCGGGCCGCCGGACTCACCCCTGAGGCCCAAAACAACGAAGTTGGACGGCGTGCGGCCGGTGGTGCGGCGGTCGGTGGTGTGGCTGCCGCGGTGGGCGCGCTGGTTTACGGGCGCGGTCTGGAGGGCGCAGTGCGATCGGGCGCCGCTGGCGCCGCCGTGGGGGGTTCGGCCGGTGCGGTCTCCGGGGCGATGCAGGACAAACCCAGCGGCATCTACCGAGAGTACGTCCAGCGCTGCCTGCGCGACAAGGGCTTTGATGTTATTGGCTGGAACTGACTCACGCAAACAATCCTCAAGCGATGGACATTTTCTTCTGGGCGATCCTGACCATCATCGGGCTGCATGGCCTCAACACGAGAGCCCAGGCGCGTCGCGTCTCCTTGCTGGGACATCACCTGGGGCAGTTCGAGATTGAAAAGCTCATGGAGACCCTGAGCGATGGTTATTTGCGCGCACTCGGTGAACCCAACCCCGAGCGCCGGGCCCAAATCTGGCAGGTGCTCACCACGACCGAGGATACGCTTTGCGTTCAGTTCAGCGGTTTTGCCAGGGCGTTCTCCAGCGTGCCACAGGAGCAGGCCCTGGTGAGCCGCCTGGCGCTGGCGCTTCCCTTTGCCTCGCAGCTGTTTCCGGCCGCCACTTTTGACGCGCGTGAGGTCTTCAAGCTTCATGCGGAGGGATTGCTCACTGCGGCTCGAAACGCCTCGGGCCGGACGGCCAAAGTGAAGGCCTTCACGATGACCGCCGAGATGCTTCTGATGCAGCACACCTGCCACTGGTTCTGCAAATCAAAAGCCGTGGCCTCGGCCCGGATGCGGGTTCGGCACAAGACCACGTACCAGCAACTCATTGATTCGGTGGCGCCCGAAACCCGCAAGGCCTATCTCACCCTGACCGCTGGCTGAATTGCTCAGGTCCGTGCGGCTCGCCAGTCCGGACTCCTATCGAATCAACTGCGCTTCCAGCCCCACCGCCTGCAACTCGGCCAGCACGTCGGTGATGTGCTGGGGACCGCGGGTCTGAATCACGAGCTCGACCTCCACGTTTTGCGCGGCCAGCGTGGTGAAGGCGCGCTGGTGATGGACCTCGTTGATGTTGGCCCCCGCGTGGGCCACGGTGGCGGTGATGGTCGCCAGCGTGCCCGGCACGTCACGCGCGCTCACCCGAACCCGCGCCAGGCGTCCGGCGCGCACCATGCCGCGCTCGATGATGGCCGCCAGCAACAGTGGGTCAATGTTGCCCCCCGAGAGCACCAGACCCACCTTTTTGCCTTTGAAGCGCTGCGGGTGCTTGAGCAGCGCCGCCAGCCCTGCCGCGCCCGCGCCCTCGACCAGGGTCTTCTCCACTTCGAGCAGCATGACGATGGCCTGCTCGATGTCGCCTTCATCGACCAGCACCACGTCAGTGACCAGCCGTTCAATGATGGTCCTGGGCAGAACGCCCGGGGTGCTCACCGCAATGCCTTCGGCGATGCTGCTGTTGCCCAAGGGCAGATGAGTGCCCTTGATGGCGTTGAACATGGACGGAAAACGCGTCGTCTGTACCCCGATGATCTCGATGCCCGGTTTGAGGGCGTGCGCGGCCGTGGCCATGCCCGCGATCAGCCCACCCCCGCCAATGGCCACCACCAGCGTGTCCAGTTCGGGCACCTCCCGCAACATTTCCAATGCGACTGTGCCCTGACCGGCAATGATCTGGGCGTCGTCATAGGGGTGGATGAAGACCAGTTTTTGTTCTTCGGCGAGCTTCAATGCGTGAGCCCGCGCTTCGTCCAGCGTATCGCCGTGCAAGACGATCTCAGCACCAAAGCCCCGGGTGCGCTCGACCTTGACGCCGGGCGTGAAGCGCGGCATCACGATCACCGCGCGCAGCCCCAGGCGCTGGGCATGGTAGGCCACGCCCTGGGCGTGGTTGCCCGCGCTCATGGCAATGACGCCGCGCTGGCGCTCTTCGGGGCTCAATTGCGCCAGCTTGTTGCAGGCCCCGCGCTCCTTGAAGGACGCGGTGAACTGCAGGTTCTCAAACTTGAGAAACACCTGCGCGCCGGTGATGTCGGACAGGGTCCGCGAGGCTACGCAGGGGGTTTGCAGCAACTGACCCTGCAGGCGCTCGGCGGCCGATTCGATGTCGGAGAGTTCAATCATGGCTGCATTGTCCGTCCGAATCCCCAGTGCAATCGGTCAGACGGAAAAATGCGCCAGCCTTGTGCCTCGCGCTGGTCAAGCTGCGCGGGTGCCCACCAGCGCAGCGCCAATGATGAGGGCCGCCGCCAGGGCAATGCTGGCGGTCAGCGGGCGCCCGCTGACCAGCACCAGCAGCGCGGTCGAGGCCAGTGGCGTGAGGTAGCTCAGAATGCCGATCTGGCGCGCATCGCCCAGCCTGAGCGCCTTGTCCCACAGGAAGAAAGCCGCGCCCAGTGGCCCCAGGCCCAGCAGCGTGAGCAGGCCCCAATCCCTGGCGCTCAAGGCGGTGGCGGGCTCCAGCGCAGCGTGGCAAATCAGGGCGAGGCTGCCCGAGAGCAGGCCGAACAGGCCGATGGCCGCCGTGGGAAAACCCCGCGCCTTGAGTGCCAGCCGCTTGGTCTGAAGGGAATAGTTGGCCCAGACGAAGGCCGACCCCAGCCCCAACAGATAGCCCAGCCGTGCACCCCATTCGGACCCACTGGCCACCGCATGGGGCGCCTCACGACCACCAAAAATGGCAATCGCAGCGCCTGCAAAGCCCATGGCGGCGGCCAGCAGGTGGGCTGGGCGCAGTCGCACCGCGGGCAGGTACAAGGGTGCCAGCACCACAATCAGCAGTGGCCACAAGTAGTTGATGAGGTTCACCTCGACCGCCGGGGCCAGGCGCAGCCCGAGGAACAGCAAAAAGTGAAAGCCGAACAGCGAGAACACCCCCAGACCCAGGGTGCCGGCGTTGACCCGCCATTGGCTGTGGTCCGCCAGCACGGTGGGCCAGGCCAGCACGCTGCCGATCATCAGCGAAATGCCCGTCAGCAAAAAAGGCGGTACATGCTTGAGCGCCACCCCCAGCGCCGACAGGCTGGCCCACAGTGCAATGGCCGCCAGCGCATAGAGATTGGCGCGCGTCACACCGCAGCCGAGGAACGCTGCCACAGGTTCAGGCCACCCTCGACCGCGTGGCCGTCGATGGTGCTGAGTTCCTCTGCCGAAAAGGCCAGGTTTTGCAGGGCTCCCACCAATTCAGTGATTTGGGCCGGGCGGCTTGCGCCGATCAGCGCCGAAGTCACGCGCGCATCGCGCAGCACCCAGGCCAGCGCCATTTGTGCCAGGCTTTGACCCCGGTCCAGCGCCATGGCGTTGAGCGCTCTCACATGTTTGAGGTTTGGCTCGCTCAGGTGCTCAGCCTTGAACGAGCCGCCACCGGGCCGGTTGATGCGCGCGTCCTCGGGAATGCCGTTCAGGTACTTGCTGGTGAGCAGGCCCTGGGCCAGGGCGCTGAACGCTATGCAGCCCATGCCGGTCTCCCCCAGCGCGTCCAGCAGGTCTTTTTCAATCCAGCGGTTGAGCAGGCTGTACGAGGGCTGGTGAATCAGTGGCGACACGCCCATGGATTTCAAAATGACTGCCGCCTCACGGGTCTTGGCGGCCGAATAGCTGCTCACGCCCACATACAGCGCCTTGCCCTGCTGCACCGCGCTGGCCAGCGCACCGCAGGTTTCTTCCAACGGGGTGTCGGGGTCGAACCGGTGCGAATAAAAAATGTCCACATAGTCCAGCCCCATGCGCTGCAGGCTTTGGTCCAGGCTGGCCAGCACGTACTTGCGCGAGCCCCCGCCTTGGCCATAGGGCCCGGGCCACATGTCGTAACCGGCCTTGCTGGAGATGACAAGCTCATCGCGGTAGGGTTTGAAGTCGCGCCGCAGATGCGCCCCAAAGTTGGTCTCGGCGCTGCCGTAGGGCGGGCCGTAGTTGTTGGCCAGGTCGAAGTGAGTGATGCCCAGATCAAACGCGGTGCGCAGCATGGCGCGCTGGGTGTCCATGGGCGTGGCGTCGCCAAAGTTATGCCACAGGCCCAGGGTGATGGCAGGCAGTTTGAGACCGCTGCGCCCGCAGCGGCGGTAAATCATGGTGTCGTAGCGGTTGGCGTTGGCGTGGTAGTTCATGGTGCTCTTCCCGAAAAGTATATGGCAAATTGGGCTCTATCCCCCGTCAAATATGCACATGTAGCTCTTAATTTCATAGCTATTGGCAGGTCACGGCGCTCCGGTGCGCGCTCCGCTCCTGTATTTTGCGCGCTGCAGCGCCTTTGCGCGCGCTTGGGGTGGTCGGCAGGTGCGTACACTCCCCGCATGAAATGGACCTACCTCTATCTAGCCGTCGCCATCGTGGCCGAGGTCATTGCCACCAGCTCGCTTAAAAGCGCCGAGGGCTTCACACGGCTGGGCCCCAGCGTGGTCACGGTTCTGGGCTACGCCATTGCCTTCGGGTTTTTATCGCTGACGCTGCGAACGCTGCCGGTGGGCATTGCCTACGCCATCTGGTCGGGTGTCGGCATCGTGCTGATTGCGGCGGTCGGTTGGTTTTGGCATGGACAGGCGCTGGACGCACCGGCGCTGCTGGGTTTGGGACTGATCATCGCCGGCGTGATGGTGGTGAACCTGTTCTCCAAAACCGTGGGCCACTGAGTCCCTGCGCTTTAACTGTAGAAGCAGCGGGCGCAGACCTGGCGGTAGCTGTTGTTGCCGCCGATGAGCACCTGGTCGCCGTCGGTCACGCGCTTTCCCTCGGGGTCGATGCGCATGTTCATGGTGGACTTGCGGCCGCAGGCGCAAATGGCCTTGATCTCCTGAATGTCCTCGGCCAGCGCCAGCAGATGCGCTGCGCCCTCAAAGAAGTCGCCCCGGAAATCCGAGCGCAGGCCAAAGCACATGACCGGAATATTGCCCACCGCCGCCACTTTGTGCAACTGCTGCGCCTGGCGCTTGCTCAGAAACTGGGCCTCGTCGATCAGCACGCAGGAAACGTCCGGGTACCGGGCGGGCAGGGTGCTGAAGTCGGTTTGGGCGTCAAAGGTCATGGCCTCGCTTTGCGCGCCCAATCGCGAGGCAATCCGGCCGATGGCGGTGCGGTTGTCGATGGCGGCGGTGTACAGCAGCACCTTGCGCCCGCTCTCGCCGTAGTTGTAGGCGATTTGCAGCAGTTGGGTGGATTTGCCCGCATTCATTGATGCATAGCGGAAATGAAGTTTGGCGCCCATGGAAAGATTCTTGAGGGGTTGATCGGGGGTCTGCGGCTTGTGACGGTTAGCACCAAGCCGACATCGGTGGTCGCCCGGGGGGGTGTAGGGCGTCAAGACATCAAGAAAGTCGCCTCAAACTCCTCTGCAGGAATGGGACGAGAGAAATAATACCCCTGGAGCAGATCGCAGCCGTGTTGCGCACAAAACTGGGCCTGCTCTTTGGTTTCCACCCCCTCGGCGACCACCTTCATTTCAAGCGCTTTGGCAAAAGCAATGAGGGCTACCAGCAATCGTTCGCTCTTGTCCTCGCTGCCAATCGCCGATACAAAGCTCCGGTCGATTTTCAGCACAGATATGGGAAACAACTTGAGGTGATTGAGCGACGAGTAGCCCGTACCAAAGTCGTCGAGCGACAAGGTGACGCCTTGCGCCACGATTTCCGAGAGCATCGCCACGGTGGCGCTGGTGTCGGAGATCAGCACACTCTCCGTGATTTCAAGTTCCAGGCTTTTTGCATCCAATGCATACTCGGCCAAGACGTTTTTGACAGAGGTCAGCAACGCATTTTGCTTAATCTGGACTGCGGACAAATTGACGGCCAACGCCAGCGTTGGGCATTTCACAGGCAGCCGCTGTCGCCAGTCCGTCAACTGCCGGCAGCCTTCACGCAACACCCAGTTGCCAATATCCACGATCAAGCCGGTTTCTTCGGCCAGGGGCAGAAATGCCCCTGGCGCCAATAAGCCCAGTGTGGGATGTTGCCATCGAAGGAGCGCCTCTACGCCCCCCAAACTACCGTCCACGGGGCTGACCTGCGCTTGATAGAAAACCTTGAACTCATGCCTTTCAAGCGCTTTCTTCAAATCGTTCTTCATGGTTGTGCGGGACTGCACGCCCTGTTGAAGGGCGGCCGAATAAAAACGACTTTGATTGCGCCCATCCTGCTTGGCCTGGTACATGGCGACATCGGCGAACTTGAGCAAGTCCACTTCGTCTGGGCCGCACGTTCCCAACGTGGCAATGCCAATGCTGGTGGTGACAATCTGTTCCGATCCACCCAGGTGAATGGGTGCTTGCAGCATCTCCACAATGCGATCTGCGAGCAGAACGGTTTGTTCGTCGCGTTCGAAGTTGGTCATCAGCACCACAAATTCATCGCCGCCCAGGCGGCACAAATGGTCACCGTCGCGGACAATGCCGCTCAGTCGCCGTGCAATCTCCACCAACAAGACATCGCCAGCATCATGACCCAGGGTGTCGTTGACGCTCTTGAAATCGTCCAAATCCAGCAGCAGGATCGCAAGCCGATCCTGACCGCGCCGCGCCCGCGCGATGGCCGCCGCCAGGGCAACTTCAAAACCGCGTCGGTTGCTCAACCCGGTCAGCGGATCGCGCTCGGACAGCAGACGCAACTGTTCGCGGCTTTTTTTGAGTGCGCCTTCAATAAGATGACGCTGGCGTGCGTGCCGTACAGCCCGGGAAAGGCGGCGACCGTTCACCTCGTCCTTGAGCAGATAATCCTGCGCACCGGCTTCCAGACATCGCTCAGCCAGTGTTTCGTCCTCCAGACGACTAAGCATAATGACCGCGACACCCTCAGACTCCCCTTCGCGCAATGCACGCAAGACCTCAAGACCGTCTTGATCCGGCAAACGATAGTCGAGCAAAATCGCGTCAAAGGGTTGTTCTGCCGCGAGCTTCAAACCTTGCGCTGCGGTGGCGGCCGTCACAAATTGGGGCGGGATCGCGCTCTGTCGCAAGGCCCGGATTACGGATTGCCTGTCAATCTCATCGTCGTCAATGAGCAACAAACGCAAGGGTGCCGTCATATCGCTGTCCCTCACCGTTCAACAGGCAGTTCCACCACGCGCCAGTAGTGATCGAGCATTTCCATGACGCGCAGGAAACCATCGCCGACCTGACTCTTGATGATGTAGCCAGCGACGTGTTGCTGATAGGCCGCGACTTTGTCTTCGTCCGCTTTGGAGGTGGTCAGGACAAATACCACCGCACTTGAAAGCGCCGGATCATTGCGCAGTTCGGCGAGCATCTCCTGCCCATTCATGCGCGGCATATTGAGATCTAGAAGCACGATATAGGGTCTTTTAACCGCTTGTGGATCACGCAACAGCGCCAGGCCTTCGATGCCATTGCGGGCCCGGACAATGGGATTGACGATCTTGAGTTTCTTGAGCGCCCGCTCAACACCCATCACATCAACATCGTCATCGTCCACCAGGAGGATGGTGACTTCCTTGTAAGGTCGTGTTTCAGTCGTCATGCCGTTTCCTTTTCAAGATGAATGGTGGGCCAGGTAAAGCGGAAGATACAACCATGTTGTCCGTCGGACTCCAGCGTGATGGTGCCGCCCATGGATTCGACGGACTTTTTGACCAACGCCAGGCCGATGCCACTGCCTTCGATTTCGTCGCGAGGCTTGAGCGTCTGAAACATAGCAAACACGCGCTGCTGATGTTCCGGCGCAATCCCAGGGCCATCATCCTTGACTTCAAACTCAAAGCCACTGGCCGTGGAGCGTGCTGAAATATGGATGGAGCCCTGCGCTTTGTCGTGATGCTTGATGGCGTTGCTAATCAGGTTGCGAAAGATCAGTTCCAGTGGCACTTTCTTGGTCTGCAGAAGGGGCATCCCTTCTGCGACGCTCAGACGCATCGCCTTGCCAGCCGCCGTCAAATCAAAAACATCCTGAACCAGGACTTGCGTGTCGACCGCAACGACTTCGCCATCGGAACGGCCCACACGCGAATAGGCGAGCAAGTCGTCGAGCAGCATCTCCATTCGGTTGATCCGACTGCGCATCAACCGCAAGTGGCCTTGCGTTTCGCTGCTCAGGTCCTCGCCCAGGTCCTCGGTAACCCAGGTTGCCAACTGGTCAATTCCCCGCAGTGGGGATTTGAGATCGTGGGAGGCGATGTAGGCAAAATTGTTCAATTCTTCGTTGATCCGGGTCAACTGATTAACAAGCTTGGTTTGATTTTGTTCGGCAAGCAGGGCCTCGGTGACGTCGAAGTTGACGCCAAACATCTTTAGGGCGCGTCCGTTGGCATCGCGGGTCGCGAAGGCCTTGCCCTTGATGTGCCGGATCGCCCGATTGGGCAGAACAATGCGGAAGGTCGTATCGAACTCGTGAGTTCCGTCGATCGCATCGTTGAGTTCCTTCTCGCTCTTGGCCAAGTCGTCAGGGTGAACGCTCTTTGCCCACAGATCGTAGGGCTGGTCACCATCCCGCCGCGAGTGGCCGTAGAGTCGAAACATCCAGTCGTCCCATTTGAGCGTGCCCGAGGTGATGTCGTAATCCCAAAAACCCAGGCCTGCGGCGTCTGAGGCCAGCGCGTAGCGGGTGTTCTGTTCCTTGATGACGCGCCGTGTCACCTGTTCCCGGCTCTCAAAGTCGGCTTGTCGGCGTGAATACACCACCAGCGCGACCACGCAGGTCAGTGCGAACAGGCCAAACAGGCTGGCCTGTATCGCCGCCGTGCGTCGCCAGGGTGCAAAGACTTCGCTGTAGTCCCGCGAAACGGCCGCCAACAGCGGGTAGTCCATGTTCAGAGTCGGCGGCTGGACGGTGGTCCAGGCAGTGGTTTGCTTGACGGGCAGAAGAAGAGAGAGGCCGACATGGTTCGTCAACAGCCTGCCACTGGCCAGATGCCGGGAAAAAAAGGTGTCGGGTTGCGCCAGATTTTTTTCAGCTACGACCTTGTTTTCGGGAATCGTCAAGAGGAAATTGCCGCTCCCGTGGGCGATGGCCCCGAGCATGTCCGGGGCGTAGCGCACCGAATCAAGCAGCGGCGAAAAATAAGCCGGATCGAACGTTGCGGTCACCACCCCCGCAAACTCGCCACGAGGGCCGGGGATGATGCGGGTGACATTGAGGATATAAGGGCCCAAGAACTGAACGAAATGGCGGTGAAATGTACAGTACCCCGACGTCCTTGCGCTGAAACGGGGCCTTGAAATAGTCGCGTTGCGAAAAGTCCCGGCCCAGCAACTCCGCCCGGCTGGAGTATCTTGATCGCCCACTGGCATCAAGAATCATCAAGGTGCGGATGCCGGGCATGGCGTCGCTCAACATCTTGAGATCGCGACTGTAAAGTGGGCGCTCTTCACCGAGCGGTGAGTCCTGGCTCAATCCGATTAGCACCAAATTGACGGCGCTCAGCGTCTGCGACATGTTTTCCCGGATGACCCGCGCTTGCGTGGAAAGCCGGTCGTTTTCTCGTTGCAGCGTGTGCGTCCAGTCCGCCCAGAGGTTGGCCATCACCAGGCTTCCAATGAGCAGCAAAAACAGCCCCATGAGCAGTCGGGCACGGATCAGTGTTGCTTTCATGCGGAGCCATTCTCCCTTGGTGGTGTCCGGTTGCTTCTTCCGCCCCTGACAAGGCACGAAATCTTGCAATGCAGGAGTGGGCCCAGTGTATCGACGTTGCCGGCCATCCGGTACCGGGTGGGATTGGCGCCTGGAGGGGGTTTACCCGGGTCAGTTCGATTTTGCTTGGTTTTGAATCCCGGTTGTCGCCCCCATCGCGTGCCCGGCCTGCGCATCGGCGTGGTAGCTCGAACGCACCATCGCGCCCACCGCAGCGTGCTTGAAGCCCATTTCGTAGGCCTCTGCTTCGAACATCTTGAAAGTGTCCGGGTGCACATAGCGCTTGACGGTGAGGTGGCTGCTTGAGGGCGCGAGGTACTGGCCGATGGTCAGCATCTCGATGCCGTGCGCGCGCATGTCGCGCATCACCTGCAGAATTTCGTCGTCGGTCTCGCCCAGGCCCACCATCAGGCCGCTCTTGGTGGGAATGGCGGGGAACAGCGCCTTGAACTTCTTGAGCAGGTTCAGGCTGAACTGGTAGTCGCTGCCCGGGCGGGCTTCCTTGTACAGGCGCGGGATGGTTTCCAGGTTGTGGTTCATCACATCGGGCGGCGCGGCTTTGAGAATCTCCAGAGCCTTGTCGTCGCGGCCCCGGAAATCGGGCACCAGCACCTCGATCTGGGTTTGCGGCGAGTGCTCCCGGATGGCACGAAGGCACTCGACATAGTGCCCGCTGCCGCCATCGCGCAAGTCGTCGCGGTCCACGCTGGTGATGACCACGTACTTGAGCTTGAGCTGGGCGATGGTTTGTCGCCAGCTTGAGGGGCTCATCGGCGTCCAGCGGGTCGGGTCGGCCATGGCCCACATCGCAAAACGGGCAGCGCCGGGTGCATTTGTCGCCCATGATCATGAAGGTGGCCGTGCCCTTGCCAAAGCATTCGCCAATGTTGGGGCAACTGGCTTCCTCGCACACGGTGACCAGCTTGTTCGAGCGCAGCACGTCCTTGATCTCATAAAAACGGGTGGTCGGCGAGCCGGCCCGCACCCGGATCCACTCGGGTTTCTTGAGAATCTCGCCGGGCTGCACCTTGACAGGAATGCGCGAGAGTTTGGCTGCGGCCTTTTGCTTGGCGCTGGCGTCGTAGTTCTTAAGGCTCTGCGCCTCGCGGACGGTGGGGTTGCCTGTGTCTGATGTGGTCATCGGTGAATCCGTTGGCAGCCGGGAAGACCAGGCTGCGGGGTAGTGCGCTAATAAAGGAAGGTGGCTTGTGCGGACTTGGGCGGTGGCGGCTCAGGGTGCCAGGGCCACGACCAGGCGCTCGCCCAGAAAATCGGCCACTTCCTGCCAGGACACGCAAACCCCGATTGTAGAAAGGTCCACGGTTTGCAGTCCGGCGTAACCGCAGGGGTTGATACGCGAGTAGGGTTCAAGGTCCATCGCCACGTTCAGCGCCACCCCGTGGTAGGTGCAGTTGCGGCTGACCTTGATGCCCAGCGCGGCGATCTTGCCCAGGCCGGTGAAGTCGGGGCCGGTTAAATTGGGGTCAGAGCCGTTCCGCTTCGCGGCCGGATCCGACCCCAATTTAACCGGGCGCTGGGGCAGCAGGGCATGCGAGCGAGGGTCGTCCAGCCGCACGTAAATCCCCGGCGCGCCAGCCACCCGGTGCCCGGTCACGCCAAAGTGCGCCAGCGTGCGAATCACCGCCTCCTCGATCCGGTACACATACTCCTTGATGAAGTAGCCCGCCCGCTTCAGGTCAATCATGGGGTAGCCCACCACCTGGCCAGGCCCGTGGTAAGTGACCTGCCCGCCCCGGTTGGTTTGCACCACGGGAATGCTGCCGGGGTTGAATATGTGTTCCGCCTTGCCCGCCAGCCCCTGCGTGTACACCGGAAAATGCTCGCAAATCCATAGCTGATCAGGCTCATTTGACGAAGGCTCAAGGCTTCTTTTGCTGGTAAATTCCTGCATGGCCGCATAAGTGGGCTCGTAGTCCACCCGGCCCAAATCAATGGGGGTCAGATTCCAATTCTTTTCAAAGCTCATGCCAGCAACTCGTCCAGTTGAGCCGCCATGCCAAGCCCGGCGCGGTCTTTCACGATGGTGCCAAACAGGCAGCGACCATCACTGTTGCTGGCCCACAGCTCCCCCACCTGGCGCTTCTCGATCTCATAGGGATCATTGAGCAAATGCGCGCCCTTGTACTCCACCACGGCGATGCGATCGTCCACCAATTCGGCCACAAAATCGGGGTAAAAGCGCCCGCGCGACGTGGCCAGGGCAAAGCCGCAGGGCGCGGTGTCGAGGTTGCGCACCCAGTGTTTCACGGCCGGGTGATGGTCGATCAACTGGGCGCAGGCAAACTCCTCGCCCTCGTCTTTCAGGTCGGCCAGCACGGGGTAAAAGTGCTTGGCAAACTGGTAGCGCCCGGGGTAACGTGAGCCGGCAGGCGCGGGGTAGCGGTTGGGCTCAAACACCAGCGGGTGCTGCCAGTCGGGCGCGATCTCCCAGCCTTGCTCCAGCACCAGTTGACGAAACTGCGTTTTGGCGGCGCGGTCTTTCAGGTCGCCCACCCGGGCTTCAATGTCTTGTGCCAGTTTGAACCGCGCCTTGGCCAGCGCCACCAGTGAGAGGCCCTTTTCATGCAACAAGTGGTTCACCACCGCCGCAAAGTAGCTGCTGCGCTCGGTCTGCGTGAACTCGGGCAGCTTTTGAAACAGCGACTGGTCCAGCCAGCGCACCAGGTCATCCGCCGAGATGGTGGTCGAGCCGTAGTCAAACGCGATCTGGTTGGCATCTGCTGCGCGCAGTTGTACATGGGCATCTTTGAGGTAGATCTCAAAGGTATTGGACTGCTCCACCACATGAAACCCCGGCAACTGCACCGCGTCCGGGCTGAGCAGGTCGATTTCTACTGACTCCAGTACGGCTTCGCGCTCCAGCGGCCAGAACTGCCCTTGCGGCGTGCTGCGGTAGGCCAGGCCAGGCACCGGGGCAAACCTGGCCCCGCGAGAAGCGGGCGCAGCCTGGGCGCACACCAGGGCGTTGTGCTGGGCCACTTTGCTGCGCACCTGTTCCTGCTTTTTAGCCCCGCGCACCTGGGCCAGCAGCAAGCTCTCCAACGCCGCCGAAATGGGGCCGGTGACCACCACTTGGGACTCGCCCGCGATCTCGGTCACGACCACGCCGGCCATGCCAAGCAACTCTGACGAGTTCGAAAACGCTGCAAAATTAGTAGCTACTTGCGCATATTCAACGAGAGCTACAGGCTGATTTGTCTCAAATAATGGCAACGTGCTTTGCTGCACAATCATGGAGGCTACATCCAGCGCTTCAAAGCCCATGGCGTTGATCAGCCGGTCGGCCAGCTCGTGCGCGGCGCTGGAAAATTTGGCTTCGCACACATGGGCGTAAGCCTTGTTCAGCGCCTCGCGTCCGCGCCGTTTGGCGTAAGGCATGCGCAGCACGCGGCCCAGCAACTGCTCCACGGCGGTGGCACTGGAGAGTTTTTGCAGCGAACACAGCACGTAGGCAAACGGGCAGTCCCAGCCCTCGCGCAGGGCTTGCACGGTAATTACAAAGCGCACCGCGCAAGTGCGAGCATTCAAATCCAGACCGTCAAGCTCCCGGGTGTCGCCGGTGGCCACCACCACCTGGTCTTTGGGAATGTGCAGCTCGGCGCTCAAATACTGGCGCAGCAGCTCGGGTGGCACCTCGTCATTGGCGTTTTGCGCCTGAAACAGCACGATCGGACGCAGATACCCGTTGCCTGCGGCTTCGTCTTTCAACGCCTCGGCTTCGAGCGCCCGCTGGGTTTGCACGGCGGCAAACACCGCCTGCTGCCAGCCTTGCGGGTGCTCGGCCAAGGCAATGGGCAGCTTGACCATGCTCTCGGCCGCCAGCTCTTGGGCGCTGACGTGGTACAGCACATTGGTCTTGCCCGGCACGGGTGTGGCTGTCAGTTCTAGAATCAGGCTGGGATTGAGCCGCTTGAGGGCGGTGAAACTTTTGTCGGTTTTGGTGTTGTGCGCCTCGTCCACGATCACGATGGGCTCGTGCAGCGCCAGCCAGTTCGCCAGGCTCCAGCGGGCTTGGCCCACACAGCCTTTCAAGAGGCCGCCCTTGACCTCTGATGCCGCTTCTTCAGCCGTGACCACGGCGTCGGGCAGGCTGTGCAGCACGCGCAAACGGGCTTCGTCGCAAGCCTTGAAGTGCCGCTCAAAGCGCTCCGAGAAGCTGTACACGTTGCGCTTGTCGGTGTCGTCAATGCGAAAACTCTGGATGGTGGCCACCACGATGACCGCCCGCTGCCCCCAGTCAGAGGGCGCAATCTGGGCCACCTCGTCAAGCTCGCACACCTGCACGCCCGCGCCGTAGCTTGCCTCCAATGCTTCGCGGTACGGGTGGCCCGCCGTTTGCAGGCACTTCAGAGTCTGGCTGCGAATGGTGTCGCTGGGGACCAGCCACAGCACCACGGGCGCATCGGTGGCACGCCACTCACGCGCCAGCAGGGGTACGGCGTGCGCTGCCATGATGGTTTTGCCCCCGCCGGTGGGAATGCGCAGGCAGACGCACGGCACCTCGCCAAAGGGTTCGGGGTTGTAGGGGCGCCCTACCAGCTCGCCAAACGCCAGGGCCGGGCCTTTGAGCTGGGCACAGCGGGCAAAAGCCGCCAGGCTGTCCAGCGCGGCTTGCTGGTAGGACTTGAGGGTGAGAGTGGTCATGTGGGGCGTGGCTAAATAGGGCTAGTGCAAAATTACTTTTCACCGTTAAACAATGCTAAGTTATTGAATACATTGGGTTATTTCATGAGAATTGTTTAAACAGTTGTTTAATTCAAACTTTTAGGGCAGCTGTTAAACAACTGTCAAACGGCTTCTATGCCTTGATACGCCATATGGCACCTGCACCACGGGATGGCCCCGAGGGAGCTACTTCAATAAAAACGCCCTCTAGGCCACGCAAGCGCAAAGCTGTGCGCAAGTTTTTGACCTTTGTTTCCTTCTCTTTTGCTGAAAGCACGGCAGGCAACTTGTCAATCACGAGTTGGCGCAGTTGGTCTCCCGTAGCCGGGCCCAGTTTGAGCCGTTTGAGAATAATGCGTTTGTAATGTTCATCGTCAAAACCCTTGTTCAAAACATACTGGTTTTGGGTATTGGTGACCTTGGCTACAACGGCAGACACAAAGAAATTAGGTTTACGGCCCTCGATTAGCTGCGCTCTCCGCAAAAGGGTAGTCTGCTCATCTGCAATTTTGAGCTTCTTTTGTACGCGGTCCAGCCAGATCACCTGCTCCAGCGGCAGGTCGGAGCGCTCCATCAACAGCCGACTGTAATTCTCATCAATTTGCTGACCGTAGACGTTGAACACGGTCTGCGCCGGGGTTGACCCCTCATAGTCTGGCAACGGCAAGTAGCGCTTGCGCTGACTGGTCACCATGTCCCGAATCCCATAGCCGCCCTTGTCAATCATGCCGATGTTGTTCATGGCAATGGCCAGCCAGTGATTGCGGTACACAATGGGCGTGCGCTCACCGGTGAAATAGTCTTCTGGCTTGCCATCCACAAACCCGCCCAGATTGCTCAAGCGCAGGCGCCCTGCCTTCTCCAGCACCACAATGCGCCCGGCTTGCTCATAGTCTTGATGGGCGATGCAGTTGTGCAAGCCTTCAAGAATGACTTTGATGTCGTAGCGCGGCAACTCGATCGCCAGTAACTCGGTCGCTGGGAACAGTTTGATATTGGGGTTGCGAATGTGCTGCGCTACCTCGGTGGTGGTGAGCAGGAACGGTGGGCCGAAGTGCTTGGCAATGCGCTCGTCGGGCACTTTCCAGGTGATCTCCGCCGTGCTGTGGGGCAACAGCCCCACGCTCTGCGGCAGCCCCAGCAACAGCAGGGCGGTGCGGGTGATCTTGCCATGCCCAGTGATCTTGGCGCGGTCCAAAAACTCTGCGGTGCTCCAGCCCGCGATTTCCGACGCCCATCGCTCCTGCTGGTGCTTGGCGGCAAACTTTTCGCGTGCTTTGGCTATGGCCGCAACGTCCAGATCGGCCAGAGTCGCGTTGGGCACAAGCTGGGCACTCCAGTCCTGGCCCGCGATCAGTTCCGTCAAGATGCCGCGCAGGCGGTCTGGGCGCAACTCCACCAGACTGTCGCCATCGCGCTGCCACGCCTTGTCGTGCGCCTGCACCGGTTGCCTGGGCGCATGGCGCGGCACATGCACCAGCCAGACAACCGCGCCGGTGTCGCTGGCCTGCATCACATCCACGGTGAACCCCAAGGACGGCAGACCGGGCGTTTTGCCCAGAATGCGGTGAATGACGTTCTCTGGCGTGTAGTCAGCAAAATCAGCGATCCCTGTAACCGCCAGCGTCTTGTCCTGCACGCCGATGACGACGCAGCCGCCCTCCATATTGGCCAGTGCGGACACATACGACACCAGGTCGTCGCCCTTACGACCAGAAATATTCGATTTCAGGCTGACCCATTCCTTCCACTCATGGCGCTCGTCTTCCTTGGGAAAGCGTGCCTTGAGATAGGCCTGCAACGCCTGGGCGGTCATGCTGTTGTTCATCGTCACCGCGCCTTCACGTCATACGGAATGTGCTTGAAGGTGACATTGGCCAACTTCAAGCGGGCCGGTCCCAGGCGGCAGGCTTCGCCGTAGACCAGCAGCGGAATGGCGTCGGCGGGCGTTGGTGTGTCGCCGGGTGCTTGGTCGGCACAGCGTTCTGCTCCGTGTCCCCCGCCCGCTGTGCGGGCTCCTCCTTGTACAGCGCAGAACGCTCTGCCGCCCAGGCTCCCGGGGTCGGCTGGTTGGGTGTTGTCAGAGGCAGCGTGTATCTGACGGTGCAGCGCCAGCAGGGCGTCAAGCACGGCTTGGGTGAGCACGTTGCCGCTGGCCGGGCGTTTGTCTTTGAGAATGCCGTTGAACAGCAGGTAAAGGGCAAACTGCGGCGTTTTTATATAAGAAATAGGCCCTGAGCCCTCGTCTGTATTGCGTGAGCAGCTATTAAATATGTAGTGAGTTCCAAGATGTGGCGTGCCTGCTGTAGCCTGTTCAGGCTCGAACGCGCAGCCGGTTTCCTGCTGCCAGACAAAGGCGGCGAGGGTGGCAAAGCGCACCTCGGGGTGAATGCGTCCGTTCGCGTCGAACACTGGCGCGCCCAGGCGCAGGAAGCGAAAGCCGCCGCCGCCCTGCCAGTTCGCCGCCTTGCTGATGCCGCCCTGTTCACCGTCGAGCACCTTTTGCAGGCGCGGCAGGCAATGGGTGGCGGCGTGCTCGCCCATCTCGATGCCGATCCAGCGCCGGCCCATTTTGTGGGCGACGGCAGCGGTGGTGCCGGAGCCGAGGAAGCTGTCGAGGATGAGGTCGTTGGGGTTGGTGGCAATTGAAGAATGTGTTGAATCAAGCGCTCTGGCTTGGGTGTTCGAAAAAGTCTGGCGTACCTGCGAACAAACTTTTAAGCTCGATTCTTGGCTTCTTCATTGCTACCAACTTCCGCATGGTCCACCACGTGTCTGGCGTTAAGCCTTCCGACATTTCGTCGAAAACTTTTTTAGCATCGGCGCGTACCTGCACCTTCTAGCCCGAACGAAATGCGATTCTGTCGACGAGCCATGTCGTGTACTGAGCTTCGTTGCATCGCCAACATCTACTTGATGGGAGGCAAAAACGTACGCCCAGTTGGTCCAGTAATCGGGAAATGACTGTGCTGAGTCGAACTTGCCAGCAGAAAGATTCTGCAGCTTTCCACGGCCCCCTCTTGTCGTTGTCTGGATTCGTTAAAGGTTGCGACTTGATCCTGTGTCCGTTCCAGCTTTCCGACTCGACCAAGCGTCTTCATTCTTCGCGTAGAACAACAAGTGATCGTGACGTGTCGAGATATGTGTTCTGTTTTCACGGGTGTATGATTTCTGCCAAACCACATTCGCCACAAAATTCCCCCGCCCAAACACCTCATCCATCAGCACCTTGAGGTAATGGCCCTCGTTGTCGTCGATCGTGACCCAAATGCTTCCGTCTTCCCGCAGCAACTCACGCAAGAGCTGCAGGCGCGGCAGCATCATGCTGAGCCACTGGGCGTGCTCCAGGTTGTCATCGTAGTGCTCAAACGCGCTTTTGGTGTTGTACGGCGGGTCGATGAAGATGCACTTGACCTGGCCGCGGTAAAACGGCAGCAGGGCTTTGAGGGCTTCGAGGTTGTCGCCCTGAATCAGCAGGTTGTCGGTGATGGGTGCCGACACCGTTCAACCGGCGTCAAGGGAAGCGGCCAGCAGCTCAGGTTGCGCGGGGGTCGGCCTGGCCGGTGCCTCAGTTTGAACAGCGGGCGTGTGCACGGACACCTGCTCCAGCAGCCGGTAGGGCACGCGGGCGGCGGTGGTGAAGGCGTCGGCGCGGTTGAGCCAGTCTAGGGTGGGCATGGGCAATCAGGAACGAGTGGCGACGAAGAGGGCCTCACCCGGCTTGCAGCAGCAGGTTGCGGGCGATGGTGTAGCAATGCAGGCTGCTGGGAGTGAACTCCACCAGTTGGCCGTCGATTTCTGCGCTGCCGGACTGCGTCAGCGTGGTGACCAGCGGGGCGCGGCTCAAGCTGTGCTGTGCCATGAATTTGCGCAGGCCTTTGAGTTCGCTCCAGTCGGACCAGGCGCGGTCTGACCATTTGATTTCGACGCAAAAGCGTGGCCTTTGGCTGCTGGCGGCCAGGCCCACAAGATCAACCTCATAGTCGGTACGACCTTCTTTCCAGCGCGCGTAATGCAGGGAGGCGATGGTGTCGGTGCTGTGCAGCCACTGGCTCCACAGGGCGGTTTCCACCAGGCGGCCCATGGCGGGGTCTTGCGCCCGCACAATGCCAAACAGCGCGGCACGGATCGACGGGTTGGTGAGGTAGACCTTGTAGCTGGTGGCACGCTGCAGGCGGCGTGCGTTGTCGCTCAAGCGGTGCACGCGCTTGATCAGAAAAGCCGCTTCAAGATACGCCAGGTACTCGTCAATGCGGGCTTTGCTCAACCCCGTGTCTTTGGAGAGTTTCGCCGGGGCGACTTCCATCCCGGTGTTGTAGGCCAGCACATTGAAAAAGCGGTTGAGCTCCTGGGTGTCGGAAATGCCGAACAGGCTGGGCAAATCCCTTTGCAGCACTTTGTCCACAATGTCCTGGCGCAGGTAGCGCCGCGGGTCCTGGCGCACGGCGGGGTTCCTGACCGCCTCAGGAAAACCGCCGTAGTTGAGGTAGTTGACGAACTCGGCGTTGAGCGCCGCGATGTTGGGCGCGTGGTACTGGGCGCGTTCGGCGTCGGGCGGCGCAATGTCTTGCACCAGATGGGTTTGGTCGCAAAAGTCGAGGTATTCGGCAAAGGTGAGCGGTGGCAACACGAAATCAGAAAAACGGCCGGCCCCCGATTCGCGGCTTTTCATGCGCAGCGCCGCCGCAGCGGAGCCGGTAGCCACAAAGCGCACGCCTTTGTAGGTGTCGACCAGTACCTTGAGGTGCGTTTCCCAATCCTTGAGGTACTGAATTTCGTCAAAAAAGACGTAGAGCGGGCTTGCCGGGTTGTCCACCGCATGGCGGTGAACATCGATGAAGAGCTTGACCAGGCTGCCCAGCGTCTGGCCGGAAAACAGGGGCACGTCCATCTGCGCCACCATGATGCGCGAGCCGGGAACGCCAGCATCGAGCAGGTTTTGTACGGCTTGCGTCAGCATCACGGTTTTGCCTACGCGCCGGGGGCCAATGACAACCACCGCGCGCCGGACCTCAACCGCCTTGACCAGCCGCATAAAGGATGCGAAATAAGCCCGCTTGGGCCAAGTCTGCAATTCCGGGTCAATGCCCTTGCCCGCTACCCACCAGGGATTGGTGTCAGACAAATATTCCTGCACGGCTGGCAAGGGAATGGCAAGGGAATGTTCTACTAACATTTAAGCAGTTTATCTAAATTGTCAGATTAAACAGCATTTTTGTTAGTTATTTTTACATTCATTGAATTTTCTATATAAATCAAAGGGTTACGATGTCAGGGCTACAGCACCACCTTGACCATCGGGTGCGTGGACAGGGTGCGGTACAGCTCGTCGAGCTGGGCGCGGCTGGTGGCGGTGACGGTGACGGTCACGCCCAGGTATTTGCCGCCCTTGCTCTCGCGCAGTTCGATGGTGCTGGCGTCAAACGCCGGGTCGAACTGGTGGGCGATGTGGGTGATGGCGGCCACCAGACCGTCCACCTTGACGCCCATGACCTTGATCGGGAACTGGCAGGGGTACTCGATGAGCGACTCGCTCGCTGGTGTGGGCTCGCCCTGGGTCATGGCCGCAGACCGGTTGGTGCTGTCATTTGAAGAGGCCTCACGCTGGCGCGCCCTTTGCCGCCTGCGCTTTGGCCTGCTGGTAGCCTGCCTGCAGTTTGGCGCAGACCGGGCCGGGCTTGCCCTGACCCACGGGCTTGCCGTCGAGCAGGGTGATGGCCAGCACCTCTTTGGTGGCCGAAGACAGCAGCAGCTCGTCGGCCGCCAGCACTTCTTCGCGGGTGATGGGGCGCAGCTCAAAACCAATGCCCTGGGCCTTGCACATCTCCTCGATCAAGCCAAACCGGATCCCTTCTAACACCAGGTTGTCCTTGGGCGGGCCCATCACGACGCCATTCTTGACCACCCAGACGTTGCTGGCAGCCGCTTCGCTGAGGAAATTGCGGCGAAACATCACTGTTTCGACGGCGCCGGCGTCAAAGCTGATCTGGCGCGAGAACACGGCGCCCAGCAGGCTCGTGCTCTTGATGTGCGCCTTCTCCCAGCGGAAGTCGTCAGCGGTGACGCAGGCCACGCCCCCGCTGCGCTGCTCGGCTGTGGGTGGCTTCATGACGTTGGTCATGACAAACACCGTGGGCTCGATGTCGGTGGGCATGACGTGGTCGCGCAGAGCCACGCCCCGGGTGATCTGGATGTAGATCAGTTGATCGGTATTTTGGGCTTTGGCCCCCGTGGATTCTGCGTAGTTAGCGATTAATTTATGAGCTAATTGTGCCCATTGAGCGTGCTTCATGGGGTTGGCGATGCGCAGCGCGGCCAGGCCACGGTCCAGCCGCGCCATGTGGTTTTCAAACCTGAAAAGCTGGCCGCCGTAGACCGGCACGACTTCGTAAACGCCGTCGCCAAAAATGAAGCCGCGATCCATCACGCTGATCTTGGCGTTGGGCAGGGTGGTGAATTCACCGTTGAGGTAACAGGGCAGGGGGGGCAAAGTGTTCATGGGCAAATTATCACCCGGGAGCGTTCGGGCGTGAAGCCGGTTTTGCGGAGGCGCCCTTGTTTCTACGTATAATCCAAGGCTTTGTAAGCTCCGGCGCACATGGCCTGCGTGTAATTTGTGATGTCGATAAACGCACCTGGTTCCGGGTTTGAGGAGAGCGAGTCACCCGACTCGGACTTCGAGCCCCTGGACGCCGGGCAAGCGCAGGCCCTGCGGGAGCGCAACCCACCAGTTTCCCCCTGGCGGGTGGTGGCATGGCAGGCGGTGGTGGGTGTTTTGGTGGCGTTGGCCACCTGGGCGCTCACTGGCAAGGGCCCTGCAGGTTGGTCCGCGGCGTATGGCGCACTGGCGGTGGTGGTTCCGGCGGCACTGTTTGCCCGGGGCCTGCTGCGCCAGCGTGGGGCTGCCAGTGCGGGTTCTGCGCTGACCGGTTTTTTTGTGTGGGAAATGATCAAGATTGCCTTGACCGTGGCCATGCTGCTGGCCGCGCCAAGACTGATAGAACAGTTGAACTGGCTGGCGCTGCTGGCTGGTTTTGTCGTGACAATGAAAGTGCACTGGGTGGCCTTGTGGTTGCGCCCGGCGCGAAAGCTTTCCAGGTAAGGTTAAACGATTGGTGAACTATGTCTGCTGAAACCGCTGCAACACATGCCCCGACGGCTGGCGAGTACGTCCAGCACCACCTGCATCATCTGCAAAAAACCTTTGCCTTTGAAAACGCCCAGCAGCACAGCATTGTCGATTTCAGCGTTTTCAACCTCGACTCCCTCTTTTATTCGCTGGTACTGGGCGCTCTGGGCTGCTTCGTTCTCTGGCGCGCCGCGCGCAAGGCCACCTCGGGTGTGCCCGGACGCTTCCAGGCGGCCGTCGAGATGCTGGCTGAGTATGTCGAAACCCAGGCCAAGGGCGTGATTCACAATGCGCAGAGCCGCAAACTGGTCTCTCCATTGGCACTGACAGTGTTCGTCTGGATTTTCCTGATGAATGCCATGGACATGCTGCCGGTCGACATGCTGCCCGCACTCTGGCATGGCGCGGGGCCCTCCATGGGCTTCCTCAATTACATGCGCGTGGTACCCACGGCCGATCTCTCCACCACACTGGGCATCTCGACCAGCGTGCTCTTCATCTGTTTTTTCTACAGCATCAAGATCAAGGGCCTGGGCGGCTGGGCGCACGAGCTGGTGGCCGCACCGTTCGGCGACAATATTTTTCTCTACCCGATCAACTTCCTGATGCAGTTGATCGAGTTTGCCGCCAAGACCGTCTCGCACGGCATGCGGCTGTTCGGCAACATGTTTGCCGGCGAACTCATTTTCATGCTGATCGCCCTGATGGGCGGCACATGGGCCTGGCAATTCAATCCGCTTGAGGGCGGGTTCTGGCTGGGATTCGGGCACGTGGTGGCTGGCTCGATCTGGACCATCTTCCACATTCTGGTGATCACGTTGCAGGCCTTCATCTTCATGATGTTGACACTGATTTACGTGGGGCAGGCCCACAGCTCGCACTGATCTTTTTTTGTTTCGTTTTTCTTTTTTTCTTTTCCGTACTTTTTAGGAGCAATCATGGAAAACATTCTCGGCCTCGTGGCACTGGCTTGCGGTTTGATCGTTGGTTTGGGCGCAATGGGCGCTTCGATCGGCATTGCGATCATGGGCGGCAAGTTCCTGGAATCTTCGGCCCGTCAACCCGAACTCATGAATGAGTTGCAGGTCAAGATGTTCATCTTGGCTGGTTTGATCGACGCCGCTTACCTGATTGGCGTGGCCATTGCCCTGCTGTTTGCGTTCGCCAAACCCTTTGCCATCTGATTTTGACGACTCTTTCACGCTTGAAAGGGGATAAGCCGTGAATATCAATGCAAGCCTGTTTCTGCAGGCCATCGTCTTTGCGATCCTGGTGTGGTTCACGATGAAATTCGTGTGGCCCCCGATCATCAAGGCGCTGGACGAGCGGGCACAGAAAATAGCCGATGGTTTGGCCGCTGCCGACAAAGCGAGGTCCGAGCTTTCTTCCGCCAACCAGCGCGTGGAGGCCGAGTTGGCCAAGTCGCGCACTGAAACCGCTGCCAGCCTGGCCGATGCCGAGCGCCGCGGACAGGCCATCGTGGAAGAAGCCAAGACCAAAGCCACTGCCGAGGGCAGCAAGATCATTGCCGCCGCCAAACTCGAAGCTGAGCAGCAAAGCACCCAGGCCCGCGAGGTTCTGCGCGAGCAGGTGGCCGTGCTGGCCGTCAAGGGCGCCGAGCAGATTCTGCGCCGGGAAGTCAACGCCGGCGTTCACGCCGAGTTGCTTGGCCGCCTCAAGACCGAGTTGTAGGAAAGACCACCATGGCTGAACTCGCCACCATTGCCCGCCCTTACGCCGAGGCCTTGTTCAAGGCCTCGTTATCAGAGTTGTCGCAAACAGCGGTCTGGTTGGATGAACTCAGGGAAATTGCGATCAATCCGCAATTGCTGGCGTTTTCCGACAATCCCAAGGTGACGGCAACCCAGGTGTTTGATCTGATTGTCGGTGTGGCTCAAGCGACTTTGCCCGAGAAGGCCAAGAACTTCCTGCGCACCGTGATCGACAACGGGCGACTGACCGCGTTGCCGGAAATTGCAACGCAGTTTCGGGCCATGAAGAACGCGCAGAGCGGCTCTTCGGACGCCACGGTGTACAGCGCCTTCGCCATTGAAAGCGCTGCGCTGGCCGAATTGGCGCAAACGCTGGAAAAGCGCTTTGCCCGCAAGCTCAATGTCTCCATGCAACTCGAACCTGAGTTGATCGGCGGAGTTCGCGTGGTGGTGGGGGATGAGGTTCTTGACATGTCCGTCAAAGCCCGTCTGGAACAAATGAAAATGGCATTGACCGCTTGAGGCGCCCGCCTTCGGATGTCAGCCCAACTAATGAGAGAGGGAAAGAGTCATGCAACTCAATCCAGCAGAAATTTCTGAACTTATCAAGAGCCGAATTGAAGGCCTGACTGCCAGCGACAACATTCGCAATCAGGGCACCGTGGTGTCGGTGACCGACGGGATTTGCCGCATTCACGGGCTGTCGGACGTGATGCAGGGTGAGATGCTCGAATTCCCGGCCGGCAGCGACGGTCTGCCGACCTACGGTCTGGCGCTGAATCTCGAGCGCGACTCGGTCGGTTCCGTGATTTTGGGCGAGTACGAACATATTTCTGAAGGCGACACCGTCAAGTGCACGGGCCGCATTCTGGAAGTGCCGGTGGGCCCCGAGCTCAAAGGCCGCGTGGTCAACGCCCTGGGCCAACCCATTGACGGCAAGGGTCCGATCAACGCCAAGATGACCGACGTGATCGAGAAGGTCGCCCCTGGCGTGATTGCCCGCCAGTCGGTCAGCCAGCCGATGCAGACCGGCTTGAAGTCCATCGACTCCATGGTCCCCGTGGGCCGGGGCCAGCGCGAACTCATCATTGGTGACCGCCAGACTGGCAAGACCGCCGTGGCCATTGACGCCATCATCAACCAACGCGGCCAGGACATGACCTGCGTTTACGTCGCCATTGGCCAAAAGGCCTCGAGCGTCAAGAACGTGGTGCGCGCCCTGGAGCAGGCCGGCGCCATGGAATACACCATCGTGGTGGCCGCCACGGCCTCCGAGTCGGCCGCCATGCAGTATGTGAGTGCCTACTCTGGCTGCACGATGGGCGAATACTTCCGCGATCGCGGCGAAGACGCCATGATCGTGTACGACGACCTGTCCAAACAAGCCGTCGCCTACCGCCAGGTTTCGCTGCTGCTGCGTCGCCCACCGGGCCGCGAAGCCTACCCTGGCGACGTGTTTTACCTGCACAGTCGTCTGCTCGAACGCGCCGCCCGCGTCAACGAAAAATACGTCGAAGACTTCACCAAAGGTGCCGTCAAGGGCAAGACCGGTTCCCTGACGGCTCTGCCGATCATTGAAACCCAGGCTGGCGACGTCTCGGCCTTCGTGCCGACCAACGTGATTTCGATCACGGACGGCCAGATCTTCCTGGAGACCAGCCTGTTCAACGCCGGTATCCGCCCTGCCATCAACGCCGGTATTTCGGTCTCGCGGGTTGGTGGCGCGGCCCAGACCAAGCTGATCAAGGCTCTCTCGGGCGGTATCCGTACCGACTTGGCACAGTACCGGGAACTGGCAGCCTTTGCCCAGTTTGCCTCCGATCTGGACGAGGCCACCCGCAAGCAGCTCGACCGCGGTGCCCGCGTGACCGAACTGCTCAAGCAGTCCCAGTACAGTCCGCAGTCCATTTCCCTGATGGCCGCCACCCTGTTCGCCGTGAACAAGGGCTTTCTCGATGATGTCGCTTTGCCCAAGGTCCTCGCTTTTGAGAGCGGTTTGCAAAGCTATCTCAAGATGAAGAATGCGGACCTGCTGGTCAAGCTGGAGGCAGCCAAGGCCATGGACAAGGATGCCGAGGCCGAACTCCACGCCGCCATCACTGCCTTCAAGAAGTCGTTCGCCTAAGGCACCCTGCAGTCACAGCAAAGGAGTCTTTAATGGCAACAGGCAAGGAAATACGCGGCAAGATCAAGAACTTCGAGAGCACGAAGAAGATCACCAAGGCCATGGAGATGATCTCCGTGTCAAAGATGCGCAAAGCCCAGGAACGCATGCGGGCCGCCCGGCCCTACGCGGAGAAGGTGCGCAACATTGCCGCCAATCTGGGCGAGGCCCACCCCGAGTACATTCACGCCTTCATGAAATTCAATGACGCCAGGGTGGCGGGCATGATTGTCGTGACAACCGACAAGGGACTGTGTGGCGGCCTCAATACCAACGTGCTGCGCAGCGTGACCACCAAGCTGCGTGACTTGCAATCTGAAGGCGTGTCGGTGCAGGCCGTGGCCATTGGCAACAAGGGCCTGGGTTTCCTCAACCGGCTCGGCGCCAAAGTTGTTTCGCACGTGACCCACCTCGGTGACAGACCCCATCTGGAGCGTCTGATCGGCCCGGTCAAGGTGCTGCTCGACGCTTACGCGAAGGGCGAGGTCAATGCCGTTTATCTCTCCTACACCCGCTTTATCAACACGATGAAGCAGGAAGTGGTGATGGAGCAGCTCCTGCCCCTGTCAGTGGCAAAAATGCAGCAGGAAACGCGCGACAGCGAGTTTCAGTCCGGTATTGAGCACGGGTGGGACTACCTCTACGAGCCCGATGCGCAGACCGTCATCGACGACCTGCTGCTGCGGTATGTGGAAGCACTGGTTTACCAGTCGGTGGCTGAGAACATGGCCTCCGAACACGCCGCGCGGATGGTGGCCATGAAGGCCGCCACGGACAACGCAGGCAACGTGATTGGCGAGTTGAAGCTGGTTTACAACAAGACACGCCAGGCAGCCATTACCAAGGAACTGTCCGAGATCGTCTCGGGAGCCGCCGCCATCGGGGCTTAACCCGGCAGGCGCACTCAGTTAACAAAATTGAAATTAATTGGAGCAACCAACATGGCTCAAGACACCGCAAAGACAAACACACGCGTACAGGGAAAAATCGTTCAATGTATTGGCGCCGTGGTTGACGTGGAATTTCCGCGCGACCAGATGCCCAGGATTTACGATGCCTTGAAGCTTGAGGGAACCGCGCTCACGCTGGAAGTGCAGCAGCAGCTTGGCGACGGCATTGTTCGTACCATTGCGCTGGGTTCGTCCGACGGCCTGCGTCGCGGCCTGCTGGTGACCAACACCGGCCACCCGATCATGGTGCCCGTGGGCCAGGGCACGCTGGGGCGCATCATGGACGTGCTGGGCACGCCCATTGACGAGCGTGGCCCCATTGCCACCGAGCAAACGGCATCGATTCACCGCAAGGCACCGTCTTATGACGATCTCAGCCCGTCACAGGAGCTGCTCGAAACCGGCATCAAAGTGATTGACCTCGTGTGCCCGTTTGCGAAGGGCGGCAAGGTTGGCCTGTTCGGCGGTGCTGGCGTGGGCAAGACCGTGAACATGATGGAGCTGATCAACAACATCGCCAAGGCGCACAGCGGCCTGTCGGTGTTTGCCGGGGTGGGTGAGCGTACCCGCGAGGGCAACGACTTCTATCACGAGATGGCTGACTCCGGCGTGGTCAACCTTGACGACCTGCCCAAGTCCAAAGTGTCGATGGTGTATGGCCAGATGAACGAGCCCCCGGGCAACCGTTTGCGCGTGGCCCTGACCGGTCTGACCATTGCCGAATCGTTCCGCGATGAAGGCAAGGATGTGCTGTTCTTTGTGGACAACATCTACCGCTTCACCCTGGCCGGCACGGAAGTGTCTGCGCTCCTGGGCCGCATGCCCTCGGCTGTGGGTTACCAGCCCACTTTGGCCGAAGAAATGGGCCGCCTGCAAGAGCGCATCACCTCGACCAAGGTCGGCTCCATCACGTCCATCCAGGCCGTTTACGTGCCCGCCGACGACTTGACCGACCCCTCTCCCGCCACCACCTTTGCCCACCTCGATTCGACCGTGGTGCTGAGCCGTGATATTGCCTCGCTGGGTATTTACCCTGCGGTGGACCCGCTGGACTCCACCAGCCGCCAGCTAGACCCGCTGGTCGTGGGTGCGGATCACTACGAGACGGCGCGGGCCGTGCAAGGCACCTTGCAGCGTTACAAAGAACTGCGCGACATCATTGCGATCTTGGGCATGGACGAGTTGGCCCCTGAAGACAAATTGGCCGTGGCCCGGGCCCGCAAGATCCAGCGTTTCCTGTCCCAACCCTTCCATGTGGCCGAAGTGTTTACCGGCACCGCCGGCAAGTACGTCAGCCTGGCCGAGACGATTCGCGGCTTCAAGATGATTGTCAACGGTGAATGCGATCACCTGCCCGAGCAGGCCTTCTACATGGTTGGTACCATCGACGAGGCATTCGAGAAGGCCAAGAAGATCTGACGCCTTTGGGGGACAGTCCGTGGTCGCACAGCGGCAAGCTCCGTCCCCAACTGATTGAGACATGAGGGACAGGCCACCGTCGCACAGCGCCAGACACCGTCCCCAAACGTGATTAGGAATTGACACCATGAACACCATCCACGTCGATGTGGTCAGCGCCGAAGAGTCCATCTTCTCGGGCGAGGCGCGTTTTGTCGCACTGCCTGGGGAAGCCGGTGAATTGGGCATTTTTCCTCGCCACACACCGCTCATCACGCGCATCAAGGCCGGTTCGGTGCGAATCGAGAAAGCCGACGGCGAAGAAGAATTCATTTTTGTAGCTGGGGGCATTCTTGAGGTTCAACCGGACTGCGTGACCGTGCTCTCTGACACTGCGATTCGCGGCAAGGATCTGGACGAAGAGAAAGCCAATGCTGCCAAACTGGCCGCCCAGGAAGCTCTCAAGTCGGCCAAGACCGATCTCGATTTCGCCAAGGCGCAATCTGAACTGGCAGTGATGGCAGCCCAGTTGGCGGCACTGCGTAAATACCGCAGCAAGAAATAAAAAAAGCGCGTTCGCGCAATGACCGTGGCGGCGCATTCTTGCCCGGTCCCAGAGAAGCCCCGCCTCAAAACGACCGGGGCTTTTTCAATTCCCGATCGCGGCCTTCATCGCACCACCGGATGGTCGGGTAACTCGTTGGGATTGGGCTGCCCGGCGGTCAGCGGAAAGTGCGTCACCAGCAGCGCGGAAACTTCCTCAAGAGCCTGCGTCAATCCCTCTTCAAACCGGTCCTCGTGAAAGGCGCTGCCCATGCGCGCGCCGATGTCGGCCCAGGTCTGGGGCTTGACCAACGCATTGACGCCGCGATCAGCGACCAGCTCAAACGCGCGTTCGGCCAGCAGCAGGTAGATGAGCACGCCGTTGTTCTGCTCGGTATCCCACACGCGCAGCTTGCCGAACATCGCCACCGAGCGCTCCCGGATGATTTCGCGCAGCGGTGCGCGGCGTCGCAGGTAGCTCAGCGGCAGGCTGGACTCGACGTAAATTCGCACTTCGCCGCCATGGCGCTGTTCGCTGGCGGCCACGCGCTGCGCCAGGCGTTGTTGCATATCGGCCGGAACGGCGCGCAACGTCGCTCGCTCGTCGAGCCGGGCGTGTTTGAGAATGCGCTTGATCCGCTCCAGCATCACCAGCCTCCCGAGGCACCACCGCCGCCAAAGTCACCACCACCACCGGAGCTGAAACCACCCCCGGAGCCAAAGCCACCGCCGCTGCCCGAGCCCGAACTCCACCCACCACCCGAACCCCGGTGGTGGCCACCGACACCCGTTGCCAAGCCGGAAAACAGGGCAAACAACAGCGCCACCAAAGCGGCCAGCCCGGCAATCACCAAACTGGAGGTCACAAACAGCACCATCGCTCCCATCGCTCCGCCAGTGGCCAGCGCGCCGAGGTTGCGCCCCAGTATGCTGCGCGCGATCGATGCCAGGATGGGCGCCGCCACAAAGGCAAACACGGCCAGGTCCATCCACTCAAAGCTCTGAGAACGCGAACCAGTCGCCTGCGGCACAGGCAGTTCTTCCCCGGCAACCAGGGCGGTGATCTGGGCCACCCCGGCTTCGATTCCCTGCGCATACTGAGCCTGCTTAAACAAGGGCGTGATCGCCTGGTCGATGATGCGCTTGGCCGCCAGGTCAGGGATGGCCCCTTCCAGCGTCTTGGCGACTTCGATGCGCAACTTGCGGTCCTGCATGGCGGCAATCAGCAACACGCCGTCTCCGATCTCCTTGCGACCAATCTTCCAGGTGTTGGCCACCCGGTTGGCATAGCTGGCCATGTCCTCGGGTTGCGTCGTGGGCACGATCAGCACCACCACCTGCGCGCCCCGGGCCTGCTCAAAAGCGGCCAGCTTGGCCTCAAGCGACTGGGCCTGCGCGGCTGAAAGCGTGCCGGTGGAATCCACGACGTGCGAACTCAGCGCAGGCACCGCCAACTGGGCCAGCGCCGCAGACAGCACAAGCAGGAACGCGCAGCCTGCCAGCGCGACTTTCATCAATACTCGCGCGATAGCAGCCATGGTCAATGAGTAGGTTGAGGGCGGGCGCTCACTTCTTGTTGAAATCGACCACCGGTGGGGTGGAAATCGCGGCCTCGTTCTGGACCGCAAAAGCGGGCTTGGGCGCGTAACTGAACACCATGGCGGTGAGGTTGCTGGGGAAACTGCGAGCCAGCACGTTGTAGGCCTGCACCGCCTGGATGTACCGGTTGCGCGCGACAGTCACCCGGTTTTCCGTGCCTTCAAGTTGCACTCGCAGGTCGGAAAACCCCTGGTTGGCCTTGAGGCTGGGATACTGCTCGGCCACCACCATCAGTCGGCTCAGGGCCGAGCCTAGCTCGCCCTGGGCGGCCTGAAACTTCTGGAACGCCTGGGGGTCGTTGAGCGTCTCGGGGGTGACCTGAATGGAGGTGGCCTTGGCACGGGCTTCAATCACCTTGGTCAAAGTCTCCTGCTCGAAGGCAGCCTCACCCTTGACGGTAGCCACAATGTTGGGAACGAGGTCGGCGCGGCGCTGATACTGGTTAAGCACCTCGCTCCAGGCCGATTTGGTCTGCTCGTCAAGCCGTTGAAAATCGTTGTAGCCGCAGCCGCTCACCCCAAGAGCCGCCACAAGAACCAAAATCCAGCGTGTCATAGTTGTCTCCCAAATGAACAGCCGCCACGGTAGCATAAACTTGAGCATCACACAGCGACAACATGGCCGCGCAAGTGGCCCTTCGCCAGAACATCGAGGCCATTGGTGCAAGAATTGGACACTGGCCCAGGATGTGCAGCCCGAATAAACGCTATGAATTACGCAGCACCCTGCTGGTTGCCCGGCGGCAACCTCCAAACCATCTGGCCGGCCATGGGCACCCGGCTGGGTTTGGCTGCGCCAATGGAGTTTCGGCGCGAACGCTGGAACACGCCTGATGGCGACTTCATCGATGTTGACTGGTTGCAAACCGCGCCCGCCCACACTCTGTTGGTTCTGTTTCACGGCCTGGAGGGTTCCTCGGCCAGCCACTATGCCGCAAGTTTTGCAGACTTCGCCCGCGCACACGATCTGGCTTTTGCCGTGCCGCATTTTCGCGGCTGCAGCGGCGAACTCAATCGCGCACCACGGGCCTACCACTCGGGCGATTTTGAAGAGATTGGGTGGATTCTGGCGCGTTTGCACCAGCAGCATCAGGGTGCTATTGTGGCGATAGGGGTGTCTCTGGGTGGCAACGCGCTGATGCGCTGGGCCGAGGAAATGGGCGAGCAGGCCACCACGGTGGTACAGGCCCTGGCCAGCGTTTCCTCTCCGCTGGATCTGGTGGCCAGCGGCCGTGCCATGGGCCAGGGCTTTAACCGGCTGGTGTACACCCGCATGTTCCTGCACACCATGAAGCCCAAGGCGATGCACAAGCTGGCGCAGTTCCCGGGCCTGTTCAACGCCGAGGCGCTCAAGGCGGCGCGCACGCTGTATGAGTTCGACAACGTGTTTACGGCGCCAGTGCATGGCTTCAGAGATACCGACGATTATTGGGAGCGCGCATCAGCCCAGCCGCATCTGCGTCAAATCAGGGTTCCCGCGCTCTTGGTCAATGCGCGCAATGATCCCTTTGTGCCGGGGGCGAGTTTGCCGCGCCAGGCTCATGCTGGCCAGTGGGTAACCCTGTGGCAGCCCGCCCACGGTGGTCATGTCGGGTTCCCGCAAAAGCCCCTGCAAACGCCATCGCACACCATGCCCCACGCCATCGGTCGGTGGTTGCTTTCACACATCCACGCCAGTGCCGCCCATGGATGAACTCGTCAGGCAGGCCCAGATCAAATGGCCCAATGTGCCCGATTGCTATGGGTGGCTTGGCCTTGATGCCCGGGGCAACTGGTACCTGCGCGACGATATTGCGCAGGCTCAGGGACCGTTTGCCCGCGGATCGCCGCAAAGCAAGGGTTCGCGACTGCAACACGGCAAGCTGATTGAATTCATCGGCCGCAATTACGAATGCGACGCCAGCGGGCAATGGTATTTTCAGAACGGCCCCCAACGCGTCTTCGTGGAGCTCGAAGTCGCACCCCTGGTGTGGCGGGTCAGCGAGGACGGCTCGATCTGCGACCACACCGGACAACCCGCACAAATGCAGAGCTGTTGGCTTGACGAGCGGGGCCGCCTGTATCTGCTGTCCCAGCGCGGACTGGGGTTGGTTCACACGCTGGACATGGGTCTGGCCGCCGATGCCGTGGAACGTGGACAGTGGCTGCCTGAGGCGATCAATTTTTCTGACCTGCCCGCCAGATTCGGCTTTGTGCCGAGCCCGGGTTTGCTACAAAATAAATAGTCAATAAAACCGTTGCACAAAGGCCGCAGCTCCAAATCATGCAAAAAGCCGGCAGAGCCGGCTTTTTGACAGGTTTCGCGTTGAGGCCCTATTTGGCCTCAGAAGCGCCAGCCTGCGGTGCCTCGGGCACCTTGGGTTCTTCGAAGTTGCCACCGGCCGCATTGACCATGTAAACCAGGGCGCGGCCGACTTCAACCTCTTTGAACATGCCACCACCCTGCGGTGTCATGGCATTTTTGCCCTTGAGCGCTGCCTGCAGCAGTGCCGCGTAGCCTGCGGGGATACGGGGCGCCCAGGCAGCCTTGTCACCAAACTTGGGGGAGCCCAAGGCGCCCGTTGCGTGGCAGGTGGAGCACTGGAGCTTGTAGACTTCTTCGCCGGTCTTGAGAACATTGCTGTCCTCACCTCGAATCTGGACCATGCCCACTTTCTGGATACGCGCTTCCATCGCCTTTTCCAGGTCCATGGCACTGACTGCTGGCACTGAACGCAACGACATTGTGTACGCCAGCGCGAGAATGACCGCCATCAGCGCAGCCGCACCCAGGGACAGAATCAGGATCATCCTCTTGGCGTTGAAGGTCTCCTCTGGTGGCGCTGCGTCTGGGGCTTTGCTGTTGTGGTCGCTCATGGTGTCCTCAAAAAGTCAGGGGCGTGAAAAGCAGTTTTTCATTATAGGGGCCACCTGACGAATGCCTTTACAATGGCGGCTTCGGTTTGCGGCTGTAGCTCAGTGGATAGAGTATTGGCCTCCGAAGCCTGTAGTCACCCTGACTTCCTGCGAGAATTTGAGTATTGGTCTTTTTTAGAGTTGCGGCTGTAGCTCAGTGGATAGAGTATTGGCCTCCGAAGCCAAGGGTCGTGGGTTCGATCCCCGCCAGCCGCACCAAAAAATACAATAAAATCAACGAGTTATAAAAAAGCCCTGCTGATTCAGCAGGGCTTTTTTTGTCCTTTTTCGAGCTGGACTGTCCCCAAATTGTCCCCGAATTACGCTCAATTATCACCAATGTCTTTTCCTTCATTTTGGTGTTGTCCCCGTAGTGTCCCCAGAGTTTGAAACTCAGTTTGCGGATGTATGCAGCGACAAAACGTAATAAAATCAATGAGTTACGTCAAATTTGATATATTTTTTGGCTTAAAATCCGAGCATGCCAAATCAGTGTGGTTCATTGAAATTCGAACTTAACCTACGAGCCGCGACGATCGTGGGGTTGATTTTGATTGTCGGTGCGGCAGCCGGAGTGTACTTTTTGGGAGGTTTGATCTCCTGCTCTCATGACATCTGGTTCCTGGGGTTGCTTGAGTGGCTTTCTGTTGTGGCAATCGGGGTTGCTGCGGCCGGGGTGATTTACTGTTGTTTTCGGTCTTTTGTTGATTGGATTTCGGTTTCCGATAAATTTATGTCGATGCCTTGGTCGTCGGCTTTCGGCTTTGAGCCATTTTTTGTTTTGGGTCGCCGTCTCGATCAAATTTTTAAGCCCCCCCGTTTTTCTTCCTAATTTCTATTTCGCACCGTGTTTTCGAACTCGGTCCAAAAAAATTAGAGCCGGCTTGCCGGTGGGAAAACGCAATGGAAAAAGTAACATGGGGGGTGGAAGATCTCGCCCCAGTTTTGAAATTAGGTCTGGGGACCATCAAGAGAAAAACCTCTGCGGCGCCCCATTCTTTGCCCCCTTCGATCTTGATTGGCCGCAACCATTTATGGTTGCCCGCCACAGTCCTAGAATGGTTGAAGGGCAAAGAGGGTTTTGCGACGGCGCAACGCCATGAGAGTGTGGACAACATTAATGCTGAACGGGACCGTAAGCTGCGTCGCCGCCCCGGGCGCCCGCCAAACCAATACAGGGGGGCAGTATGAGTCGCAGCACTCCCCTTGTTGGTCGGCTGAGATCTTTCTTTTCTCTGGCGGCATCTAATCTTTACGACGGCCGATCCGTCATGCACTACACCTGGTTTACCAAAGCCAGGCCAGAGGGGCGCAGGGGCAAGTTTCTTTTCATCATCGTCAATGACTTCAACCCTTGGGCAGAGTCCGCCAGTTTGGAATATCTGCTTCTGGTTTTGACAGGAGGACTCGCCGCCGCCTGAGGCCTATTGCATGGTCTCAGCCGGGTGAGTTCGGTTGATCAATGCATGCATTTGATTATGTCTGCTTGATTGTCCTGCTTTTCCCCACTGACACCGTGTCAAAGCCTTGCGCCGGTGTGCTTGCACGCCATGACAAAACACAACAGATCTTCAGCCGTCCTCCCTGATGGGTGGACAACTGCACGCGCGAGGGCAGCGCTTACTAGGTCAACCATCGGGCCACGCGATAGGCCGGTGATAGTCTTGGTGATCCTGGCTGCGGATGATGGAACGGCAGGAAGAATAACCGTGGCGAGTTTAATGACTGCGTTGGGGTTAGGCGAGTGTGCATGGGTGAGCTCGCGCAAGCGGCTTGTCGATGGCGGCTGGCTTTCCACGTCCCGGGAGCGTCTCCCCAACGGCGCCACCCGCTGGGGTCTCGATTTCGACCTGCGCGGGCTTGAGGCCTTTGAATCCCCTGCTGGCGAGCCCGGGGATCACACGCGCACGCGATCCCTGAGATCACCTTCCCCCACGCAAGCGCGCGTGAACCCCGGGTTTCATAAGGATCAGGAGATCCTGGGCATCCCAGGGGATCAGGTTCTAGGAGCGCCTCAAGAAAACAGACACACCCCGCCCGCCCCCCCCCAGCTTCAGGGGAACTGGGGCGCCGCTCGCGACCGTGACTTGAGGACTGCCGGGGGACAAGGCGTGTCTGGTCCTGATAACAAAAACTACTTTCATGAGTGCGTCCCCAGATTGAGGCCAGTGCCTGAACTAGATCCGCTGCAAGAGTTCAAAAAGTACAACGATGCAGTGGGTGCAGAGCGATACCGCGTCACGGTCATTAACATGAGCGAGGCAGGCAAAACGCGAGCATTCATTCTTGACAAAAAAAATGGAATAACTCAGGGGTTTACGCCAAAAGAGATTGAACAGAGGACACTGGAAATGAAACGGCTACAGCATAAGGGCGAAAATATTTACTACACTCCATTGTCAAAAATGATGCATCACATCCTGATTGATGATTTGTGCAGGGAGAAGTTGAAGAGATTAATTGACAGTGGCTACCAGCCCGCCGCTGTGCTGGAATCCAGTCCAGGCAACTATCAGGCCATCATCACCATCAGGAAGCTCGCGACGCCCCACGACAAGGACGTTGGTAACCGCATCGCCGAGCAGCTCAATCGTCAATACGGCGATCCCAAATTGTCCGGCTGCATTCACCCGCATCGCGCGCCCGGTTACCAGAATCGCAAGCCCAAGCACCGGCGGGAGGACGGCAGCTTTCCTACGGTTCGCTTGATAAAGGCCGAACGCCGGGTGTGCAAAAAGACCCTGGCGCTGTCTTTCAAGATCGACTCTGAGTACCAGGAAGCCGCGTTGAAAGCGCGGCAGCCTACGCCTGAGCGAGTCAACTTTCCCGGTGCGGATGTTGGAAAAGGTAGAGGCAACACAATCACCGCATACCATCAACACTACCGTGCCGTGCTGGCTCTCAACACGCGGCCACAGGGTGCCAATGGCGATGCCTCGCGCGTCGACGCCATGATTGCTGTCCGCCTGCGGGTCACCGGCCACGCACAGGAAAGCATTGAGCACGCCATACTTCAATGTGCCCCATCCGTCAGGCGCAGGAAAGAGGTCCAGGACCGGGACTGGGTCGACTACGCGAAGCGCACGGCGCGCTATGCTTTTGGCCCAAGGGGTGACCTGGAAGTCGCTGACCTAGGGAAGTACCGCCAATGCTGGGCCAAGCTGGAAGGCTCGGCATGCCCTGGTCATTCCGGCGACTCGTGACCGACGATTCCAATGTGACTGTACGCGAGTCCCCCTCTTGCGGCGGCAGTCAATCTCTAGCATCGTCAGTCGCATGGAAACAACCCCGCCTGTTCCCCAAATTTTAAGGTGCATGTCTGGCCATGCTCACGCGGCGCGGAACACATGTTGAAGATGAAATTCCAGATATTGTGAGTGTTCGTGTTTGAGCCCATGAATGCGGAAGTCAAAGGCCACGCCCAGCATATGCAGCGCGGTCTCGGGCAGTGTTGCTGCAATGAGAATTTCCCCCGTCGGCATGAAAGTGACCCAGCCGCCATCAAACAAAGCATCTAAGTGCGGGGCCAGAAGCAGGCCATTGAACACGTCCAACCGTTCCTCGTCGGAGTCACAGCGGGCCCATGGCTTGATATGCGAGGCGCGTAACAATTCCGGCAGCGCCAGCCCGGTCACGCAGCAGCGACCCTGCCAGTAATCCAGCAATGCATTGCGAAAGAGGTTCTGTCCAACACGTTGCACGACCCAACGTTCCGCCTCGGTGGACTTGGGCAGCGTCGCCGTTATCTGGTGAAATTTGTGTGCTACCCGATTGGGCAGGGTGCGAGCTGTCGCAGCAGCCTTATCCAGCACCTGATAGAGGTTTTCCCAGCCCTGCACTGTCAGTAGTCCTGCCATTTCGACTGATGTTGGCAACAACATCCTGTCCGATTCCCTTACCTGGAAGACTTCGGCGCCCAACATGTTGACAGTGACGGTTTCTGGAAACCGAGAAGAACGCAGTATCAGACCATCGTCAATCAATTCTGGCGAGAGTTCAAAACCGCAGTCGGCTGCGGCTTTTTCTAAACGGGTACGCGTTATTTGGTCCATGTATCCACGCCGTCAATCAGCCCCTTTAGACAAATTGCAAGCGGGGCATGCCACCTGCCCATTCTCAACAGTCGTCTTGCCGCCCCTTGACCACGCGAGCTTATGGTCGCAATGCCATGCATCCCAGACCACCTTCTCACCCTGACACTTCAGGCGAACCTGGCAGAGCTGGTGGTCACGCCGAAAAACGGTCAGCTTTTGGATGTAGGTGAAATCACGCTGGTTGTCCTTCAGCGCCAAACCTGGGAAGCGGGTCAACAAATCCCGCATCATGAAGTCCATGCGAAAGCGGATAGACTCCTGCGCGTCTGTGCTGTGGCTGATGCGCTCCTTGTACGACACCCATTCAGGTTCGGCATGCTCTTCGTCCAAAGTTTCCTGAGTGCGTCGGCGGGTCTCAAAGTCAAGGAACCAGGAGCGCAGCTCGGCCTTGATGTCTGCCACCACATAGACGCGCTGCAACTCGGCAAACACACAGTACAGCGCAATAGCGTTGTAACGCTCCAGCTCGGGCGTCTTGTCAGGAAATATTTCAGCCAACAGTGCCAGCGTGCGCTGCACCGCTTTCGCCACTTTGCCGACGGCATCAAAAGCCTGTTGGGTCTGGTACATGCGATTCAGGTCACCGTCCTTCACGTTGGCCGGGCCGCCCGCCAGTTCCAGGCACACCATTTGCGCCGCCACATGGTCATGGGTGTATCGCGAGTTGGCAAATCCCACTCGTTGAAAGAATGGATGAAGAGTCAACGACTTTACGAACTGTCTCATGTTGCCAGGCATCGCATTGCGCTTTTCCTGAGCCTTGAGGGAAGTGCCATTCTGCAGCCGCAAAAACATCTCGCGCACTTCGTTCTCATCGGTATCTTCCAGCACCACCACGTCCAGCGCGTAGGTGTCAAACCGGATGCGAAGGTCGTCGGGAAGTGCCTCGTATTTGCAGCCGGCAGTAGCCATGCCTTCCACTGGCTCCGCATTGGCCGGCAGGGCGAACTCACCATCGACAAAGCTCCAAATGGCGCGGAGGCGTTGCTGACCATCGACCACGTCGTAACGTACCGGATTGCCAGGCAACCTGCGCCAATACATCTTGGGCACGTCGTACTCTCGCAAGATGGAGTCCACCAACAACTGTTTCTGCGAAACGGACCAGACGGCCGGGCGCTGAAAATCAGGGTTGGTGTCGATACGCTGTCGGATACCGTTGGGTGCCGAAATGGTGGACAGTGGAAATGGTCTTTTGTTGGTCTTCATGTTCAGACTTCAAATTAAAGAATTTCTGCTCCTCGGAAAAACATTACGAGAACATCAAACGCTGAATGATTCGAAAATTGCATTCTCATCACTTCGTTGGGACCAGGCCTTAGAAAACCAACTGCAGATAGGGCGGTTCCCCTCAGGGTGAAGTCCGCGGTGCCTGCCCAACTCAAGTTGCCGTATGTCATGATTCGTTGTCAGACTGCAGGGCATATTTACCTTTGATTGCGCCTATTGGTTTGAGGGGTCAACCATGACCCAAGTTCTTGTGCGGGCCCAGAACATATGCATTCCAGTGACCACCCCCTTCGTGCTTGAGGTGAGCCCTGAAGTTGTCATCCACACGAACAGAATAGGTGTCTCGCCCATCCTTAGGCCAGGGCTTGAAATTCAAACCTCGCAGTAGACGGTTTTCCAGTAGTTTTTCCTTTGTCTTTTCCCATTGGCCGCGCAGGTGCACGAGCCGCGAGCTAAGTACCTTAACCACATCAGCGCCTTCGTCAATTCGACTGACAGGCGGCAACACCAGCGCCGGGGGGCACCAGCTCGAAAGCTTTGTTGGGTAAACCACATACTCTGGGCAGAGTGAGGGGCGCATAAGGCCCGGCGGAGTCGCCTCCACCCAATGTGATAAGTCATAGCGACCCGGGCAATCCGGTGGCTGCCTGTTGACCACGTTGGCGGCCCATTCTGCCGCCAATTGCAGGCGAGGCTCGTCAAATCTTGCATATGCGTTCGGCTGAAGCTTCATAAAGTCAAACGCAAACTCTGGCAGCCCAACAGATGTCTTTTTCGACCAATCAAAAACTTGGCGATTGGCAAGCGCTTCTTCAACAAAATGGCTGCTGCGCCCTCGAAGTGCCAGTCTTAGCGGGACATAGAGTTGCCGCCCTAAGGTTGATTCAAACATCAACGTCTGAATATCTGCACGGAAGTGAAAGTGCTCGTGCTCGCACAAGAAATCATGTGCGAGCTTCGCAGGACTGCCATAGCCAGGGTGGGTCTTGGCGATTTCGGACTCGACATGTTCCAGCCCCTGCTTCAAGTAGAAAATTCCCCACCTACCAACATAAGGTCGCTGCCCGACAAAGCGCTTCGACTTGTAAAACGCGATGGCTTCAAATCCCCTATGTCGAACTCCTCCCTCCACCGCTTCACTTTCATCATCTGGCAGTTCTGCCTGAACGTGCCTGTCAGAGAGCCGGTCGGTAATCCGTCTGCTGTCGGCTTCTTCATCAATTGAAACAATCCTGTCGTCCTCTGAGCCCAACGGATTCTCCTGTGAATTGCGGTCGGTTCCGTCATCCCAATTGCCCAAGTCAGGCCAGTCGTACGGCTCATGCGCTGACTCAGGTGAAAGCTTTCCCAGCACGGAATCAAAAAGTTTATCTACTGCATTTGTCAATTCGGACCTCCATTCCCTTAATTTTTCGAAACCATCGGCTCTAAGCGGCCGTCTTCGTATTCCATTACGACGGTTGTCACTGTGAGGGGCTCTTCGGGTAAGTCAAACTTAAATGGCACATATTCGCCATCAAAACAACGCATTTGCTCTGGTATCGTCGCCGCCAGCTTTTCCATTAACGGACCAAACAAATGGGCGTGGCTTGCTGGAACCGACAGCATTGACGCATGGGCAACGCCCATCATCGACTGACCATTCGGTCCAACAAAGCTGAAATTCGCAGGAACCTTTTCCCATTGTGCTGCAAGCCAATCTGTCTTGGACAACGACCTTAGAAGCGAGAGCTTTAACTGGTCTTCGCCTTCCAAAACATAGGCTCTGCCAGCCAACCGAACGATATAACCATCTTCCCCTGTATAGGCCCACAAATTGAGGACCACTTCGGTTTTATGTAGCGTTTGGGAAACTGCTTTTTTGTATTCCATTTCTGACTCTCTGTTGTGCGTGAGGAGTTATGAATACTGAGCACTTTGATTGACCAGCGCATCCCACGCCGCCAGCACAAGCCGCCGGGTGCGGTACTCGCCATAGGCGCGTTCTTCTTTGGTTTTAAGACCACGAAAGGTTTCGCTGGGGTAGTCGGGGCCGAGCAGTGCGCCGCCGGGGCCGAAGGGGGCATCGGCGGGGTCGAGGATGTAGCGCAGTTCGTCGCGGTTCAGTCCGTACAGGCGAGCGTAATAGGCATCGAGTTCGGCGCGCAACTGGGCGCGGCGCGCGGGATTCCAGCCGTAGGGGGTGCGACGCTGCTCCTGCGGTCGCGGGTCATAGGCTGCCAGGTCGTCTGCCCAGGCTTGCATGTCGTGGGCGGTGTGGGTGAGTTCCAGTACGCGCGGGACGATATAGGCCAGGTTGGCTTCGGTGTAGCGGGCGGGTGAGAGCACAGGAAGCTGCTTGAGGTAACCATAAGTCAAGTGCGTGCCACCGACCTTTTGCCGAGCAATGTAGTCGGACACCAAACTGCTCCAATTGCCCAACATGGCCGCTTGCAAATTCGGTAGCTGAGTTGAGTAGAAGAGCGGCATCGTGTGCCCGACCGCCACCCTCGGCACGACCGATGCAATCACTGTGCGCTCGTTCGTGGCATTGGTAATGTCACGCCACCCCATTAACCACCGTGGGCTGCGGCGGTCCATCCAGACATCCATAAAATTCAAGTCAAATCGACCTCTGGCCCCGTTCGAATGACCGCTAGAAGCTACTGAACCGGTAGCGCCTACGGTTACCGTCGCCGCGGCTGGTTTTTGCAAAGCGACCATTTCAGCCATTTCCGCATGGCTCAAACTCACCTCGTCATCTTGCAGCGCCCACTTGGTGAACGCGGGCAAGGCTTTTTTGCCGCTGGTGTCGTTTTCCTTCAGGACCTGGGACAAGACGGGGAACTGCGCCGCCAGCAGGCCTTCAACCGTTTGCGTGGCTTGCCAAGCCACGGCGCTTGACCAACCAAGTTTGTTGGTGTCCGAGGCAGGCATGGGTTGTCCTGCGTTGCGGCGAAAGAGTTCGCCCGCGACCCAGGTTGCCACTGCCAGCGTGAGTGCATCAGCAGTTTCGGAGACTTTTACGTCAAATTGACCTGTAGACCTCGTTGAATGAGCGCTAACAGCTATAGAAAGTGCAGTATCAGAATCGTCTGTCGCGGCCACCGTACAGGCTTCCTTCCAAGCCAACCAGGCGTTGGCCACACGGCTGGGCACACGAGCAATGCGCGCCAGCACTTGGGACTCGTCCACCCAGTAACGCGGACGCACGGTGCAGCTTGGGTCGGCGCGCTGAGCATCGCTCAAGTCTGCGGTATCCAGGCCGTTGGGCTGGTCCGGTGCATCCACATAGGTGGCCCAGCGGTGGTCAAACTGATGAATCATCTTGGCTTCATACAGTGGTAGGCGCGGGGCTTGACCACTGACGGCGGGGGTATCGCGGAATAGGCCACTGTCGCCTGACATGTGGAACATTGCCGAAAAGCGAATGCCCCAAGGATTCTCGTCAGGCTCATCTTCGCCTTTGCCTTCTTCGATGAGCACGGGCGCGGCGCGATAGAGCTTTTTGGTCAGCGCGGCATCCCACTGGCTGCGAAAAATCGGGCAGGTACCAGAGTTGGGGTTGATTAGGCGAAATTCTTCCGGGGTCAAGGTAAAGCGGCGCGCTTCGTCGTACAGGTAGCTCACCTGCCTTGCTGAGTGAACAAACTCTGCCGCTTCAATTGCAGAATCAGAACCACCCAAGATGACGAGGGAAAACTTCATCGCGTGGTGGATGGCTGGAAAAATGAACTCTTCATTCTCAAAGCCGTACAAAGCCACCAATCGGTTGTTCTGCGTAACTGCCTCAAAGAACGCCTTGGTCGAGTCGTCAGTCGCAATACCTGTGGGAACAATGAACCCAGCGCGGCCACGAGGTGCAACAAGCTGAAAGATGCTCTCTGAAAAAAGTGCATAGGTGTTGACATCGCCCACGCCTGTGAGCGGGAAACGGCCACTGCTGTGGGCATACACGCTGACAGCCTCTGAACCCCTGCGGGCCATGATGAAATCTTCATACAGGCGCATCTCGGCCAAGCTGGGCGGGTGCCGCCCTTCGGCCGCTTCCACATCCGGGTACAGCGTGTGCAGCAACAGGCCCTGACGCAGCAATTCAATGCGTTGGCCGCGCTCAGACTTGTTTTTTGCCATGGCAACCAAGGGGCTGCGTGCAGCAAAAAATTCCTCTTCTTGGAGCTTGATGCGCTCCCATGGGGGGTTGGCCAGGAGCACCGAGAAGCCGCCTTTGGCTGATATTTGCGGAAAGGCCAGCCACCAGTGGAACACGCTGTGGGCGCGACACAGGGTGGCTGCGGATTGCATCACCTCGGTGGCAGGCGGCTGCCCGGGTGTGGGGTGCAGCAGATGCCAGAGGTGACCCGAGAGCGGGATGCATGAGGCTTCACCGGCAGCGACGGGTAACTTGGGTGCCAGAAAGGCGGCTACGAAGATGTCGGCCAGTTGCGCCAGAGTGCTTTGCTGAGCTTCGCTGGTGGCTAGCTGCCACGCGCTACGCTTAGCCTCGATGCTTTGCAAAGTGTCATCTGACAATTTCTCCACCGCATCAGCCTGTGCAGCTAAAGGACTGGCTTGAAACATGTCGCCGACAACGACATCTTTCCAGCTTTTCAGGTCAAGCCTGTTTTGCTTTTTGAGGACAGAGGCAGTGGCTTTGTCGTCACCGCTCAAGCAGGCATAGGCCTCGTCGGGGATGCCATTGTTCAGAATTTTGGGGTCCAGCACACCCAAGAGCGCATCGCCCACCTGCAGGTGATGGTCCAGAAAGGTCAGTGGCATGTCGGGCGTGTAAGCCTCCAGCCACAGTGCGGTTTTGGCCAGCGCAATGGCCATGGGATTTTTATCGACCCCGTAGATGCAGTGGCTAACCACCTCGCGCAGGGCATGGCGGTAGTCGGCTGGCGTGGGCGCTCCTTCTGGAGCCCGCAGTTTGGCCACTTCGTCGGCCAGGCGACGTGCCGCAGCCAACAAAAAGTGCCCGCTGCCGCAAGCCAAGTCACACACGGTGAGCTTAAACAAAGCCTCTACCGGTTGATGCGGATTGTCTTTGACGGTTTGCGCGATGACCGGGTCCAGCGCAGATTTAATGAGCTCTTGCACCGGGCCGTCTGGCGTGTAGTAGCTGCCGGTGAGCTTGCGGGTGTTGCCCTGGGTGCTGGCATCCTGCTGGTCATCACCGACAAAGGCCAGCTTTGCGGCGTGGGGCTGGGCCAGGCTTTGGATATCAGGCACCAATTCCAGGAGACTTTCATAGACACTTCCGAGCTCCTCCGGTCCCATGTCGCGATAGTTCACTCGGGTGAGGCCCGTGGCTTGGCGGAAGTAGCCAAGCTGAAAGATAGCGGCCAGCAGGTGGCGGTTTTCTATCTGGGCGCTGGCCAGGTTGGAGCATTGGTCGGCAGCGTACAAGCCACCCAAAGCGGGCAAGCCCAGTGCACTTTGGCCTTGGGCCAAGCCGTCAAAAGTAATACTGAGCGCTTGCCACAAGTCGCTATGGGTGTCAAAGCTGCTGCGGCGCACAGCGCGGTCGCGCAGCCATGTGAGGGAGTAGCCCGCCCTGTAGCGCTGCTGCACCTCGGCACTAGCACCGGGAACAAAGATAAGCGACTGGCCGGTGGACGCATCGGCGCGGTCCTCGACGGTAGCCAAAAAGATGAGGCGGTAAACCAGGCGAAGCAGCTCTTCAAAAAAAGCCTGCTTGCTCAAGCCTTGCGTACGCTCGCTGTTTTGTAGCTGCTCACGCAGGCTGCTATTGGCCGGGTGGCTCAAAAAGCCTGTACCCAAGGAACGCAGCGCTTGCGCCACTTGGTAGCGCAGGTTGAGGCGCACAGTGACGCCTACTTCTTGACCGGCTGCACGCCAGCGCTCCCACGGGCAGTCTGCAGGCTCGGCCTCTGGCGCACCAAAACGGCTGGCGTGGGCCAACAACCAGAACGCGGTGAAGTCTGCATACAGGTCTTCAGAAAACACCGCCTCCAAATCCACCTCGATGTAGGCCGGGCGCGTCAGGCTGGGGTTGTCACGCAAGATGCGCAGGGTGAGGCCGTTGCTGGTGATGCCCCAAAGCGATTGGTCTGAGGCGTTTAGGGCTTCTTGCGCCAGCATGAAGGGCGAGCGGCGGCGGGTTTTGCCGGTGTCGGGGTTGTGCTCGCCAAAGCGCTCGGTGGGCACGTCCAGCGGCTGGGTGTGGCCTGCCAATACGATGGGCAAGCGGCCCTCTTTGGCGGCATAGCCGACGTTGTAGGTGTGGCCTGAGGCATATACGTTGGCACCGGCTGCCAGGTCTGTAAAACCGAGCACGTCGCGCAGCAGGGGCACAAGAAAGTTGCGCACAGTAACCTGGTGGGCATCGACGTCATTCCTTTGCCGCACGGCCTGGAAGTCGGTCCACAGGCTTTGACCAATTTTCCAGAAACGAGCCACTTCATCGCGCAGCTTCAAGCCTTTAGGGATGCGGTAATGCGCATCGGTTTGTTCGGTGGCCTCGGGCGTTTGCAGAGTGGTGAGGCGCGCCAGTTCAGCGGCGGGAATCAGGCCGCCTTCGATGCGAATGGCTTGGTACAGGAGTTGGCTGGTGTTGCGGGCCATGGGTCAGACTCCGGCCGCAGCTGGCACCAGCACATACACGCCCATCACATCGACTGGCAGGCTTGCAGTCACCTGGTAGGTACCTTTGGCTTCAGAAGCCTCTCGAACACGACGGTGGTCCTGCAACAGGTTTTGCGCGCGCTCATGAGCGATGGCCTCCAACTGGGGTTGCCAGCCAGGAATCGCATCAAGTGCCTGCTGTAAGTGACGGTCGCGAATAGCGGGAAGCATGTTGCGAGTGGCGTCCAGGCCCAACAGGGCTTGCGCCTCCCGGGTCGGCAAGCTCGTCATTGGCGCACCACCTGCAACACTAACTACCGCTGTTTCTTCGCACAAAATCAGTTTGGTTTGGCTGCCACGGGTGACGGTGAGCTGGTGGCGCAGGCGCAGCAACAGCACCGTGGTTTTGACGCTGACGTGGCCGACAAAGGCCGCACCTGCGCGGGCGACAGCATCATCTTCTGCTGCATCCTGGCTGGCCAGTGCACGCTCCAGCAAAGTGTCCGCCAGTGCGACGACCAGTGGATGGGTGCGGTGGATGAACATGGCGCCCTGGTCAGCAGGCTGAGAGAAACTCACACGCAAAGTACCGGCGTAGCCATCGGCAGCAAGCCGCTCTTTGATGGAAGTGGGCAGCTGGTCCAGGTGCAGCTTGTGGTGCTGGCGGCTGGGCTCCAGTGCCACACCGAGTTTGGCCACAGCACGGGTGACAAAGCGCGCTACGTCGTCTTCTCCGCCCAGCACCGCAGCAGACTTGCGCCATTCTGGCAACACGTCTTCTGGCTTGATACGGCGCTGCGCAAAGATAGAGCGGTTTTTGGCGGCCTTGTCTCGGGCGCTTTGCCATGCGGCCTCGATTTGCTCGGCCGGTTCGCCAAAGTCCAAACTGGTTTGCAATTGATTGCCAACGCGGTTGTTCTTTTTCAGCAGCACAGCGTTGAGTAGCGCCTGGGTGAGCTTGCCCTGGTCATCGGGCATCGGTACCAGCACACCCAGCTCTTTGCGAATGCTCTCGGCCTTGCGCAGAATGACTTGCAGCACGGCGCCATCGACGGGGTTGTCTTCGCCATAGAGCATGGTGCTGCGCACCTCGCGGGCCTTTTGGCCAAAGCGGTCTACTCGGCCTTCGCGCTGTTCGTGACGAGTCGGGTTCCAACTTAGGTCGTAATGCACCACCGATGTGAACAGGCCTTGCAGGTTGATACCTTCTGAGAGGCAATCGGTGGCCACCAGGATGCGTTTCTCTGTGTCACCCAACTCTTCCACCGCGGCTTCACGCTCAGATGGTGTGAGCTCACCGGTGACCGCCTTGACGGTGGCATCCTTGAACTTGCCGCGCAGAAAGTTGGCTAAGTAATGGGCCGTGGCGATGTAGCGGCAAAAGACGACTGGCTTGAAGCCTTCCTTAACCAACAGGTTCAAGTGTTCCAGCAGTTTGGCCAGCTTGGGGTCATTGGCATCACCGGCCAATTTTTCAGCATCAACGATGAGCTTTTGCAGCAGGGCACTGTCTTCAGTTTGTGCTGCCGGCTCAATGTCATCCGTGGACAAGTTGTCATCCATGCCGTCCAGCACGCGGTCACCCGCCTGTGCTTCAATTTCATCGAGAGACAGCTCCTCAGAATCTTCCCCCTTGGCGGTACCGTCTAGCCGGGTGCGCAAGGCGTTGACCGCGGCGGCGGGGGACGATGAGATACATCGCAACAGGGCCAGTGCGGCCCACCAACCCATGCGTTGCTCACGCAAACCCTGCCCTTCGGTGCGCACCACCAGCTCACGGGCGTAATCCAATACGTCGTTAAAAAGCTGGCCCCAGGCACCGGTGAGGCGATAGGTAATTTCAGCGGTTTTACGCTCGGGGAACATGGACGCGTCTTGCCACTCGGCAATGTCCGGCCGACGGCGCTGCACAAAGTGGCGCGACAGGTCGTCGCGCAAATCAGCGCGGGCACCGGGGGCGAGGTCTTTGAGCTGCGTGAAGTCAGGTTTGAGCAGACCCAGCAAATTGAAAAACGCATCTTCATCGCCGCTGTGGGGCGTGGCGGTAAGCAACACCATGTGGCGATTGATGTCCTCAGATAAGCCTTTGAGCAACTGGTAGCGCTGCTGCCGGCCCTGGCCGCCATGGGTGCAGGTGTGGGCTTCATCGACGATGACAAATTCGGGGCAAAAGCGCTGAAAGGCTTCGCGGCGGCGCTCTGACTTGATGTAGTCCAGGCTGACCACGGTGAAGGGGTTGGCATCAAACACCGAGGTGCCGGGCGGCAAGTCACGCTCCAGGCGGGCGGCGGTGGCGCTGCGGACTACGACGGCGTGAATGTGGAAACGCTCGGCCAATTCACGCTGCCACTGTTCACACAAATGCGGTGGGCACAGCACCGTCATGCGCTGAATTTCACCGCGGTCGAGCATTTCGCGGGCGATGAGTGCGCCTTCGATGGTCTTGCCGATACCGACGTCGTCGGCAATGAGTAGGCGCACGGTGGCGAGCTTCATGGCCATGAGCAGCGGCACCAACTGGTAAGCACGCGGCTCCACGGCAATGTTGCCAAAGCTGCGGAAAGGCCCGGCACCGTTGCGTAGCTTGAGTTGCAAGGCATCCATCAACAACTGGCTGGCGGCGTGGTTGCGGGCCTGTTCAACCGTGGGCCATGGGAAGGTAGCGGGCAGGACCGGTTGACGCTCCAGCGGCAGGTATATCAGCGACTCGTCTTTTTCACCACCGCCCAGGGGGCGCAAGTGCAGGGTCTCTGCATTTGATTCCGGTAAGACTATCCATTCGCGGCCACGGGCGGAAACCAGGCTGCCCGGGTAGAACTCAGCGGTCATTGCATTCATCGATTACTTGATTTGACCGGAACCAAAAAGGTCGGCGTTTTTAGTGAAGATGGCAGGCCAAAGTGCCTGCTCTTTCGGAAATCGAACAACCAAAAACCCATGCTCATCGAGCTTGCGGTCAATGGTCTCGTCCTTGTCTTGCTGGGCAGGCTTGTCGTGATGTGGTCCATCGATGAAAACCACCAGTTGAAGGTCATCGTAGAAGAAGTCTGAACAGGCGTGGACGGAATCAATGGTGTGTTGGGCACGGTCAGGTTTGCGGTGGCCGTGTGACTCAACATAAGCCAGCCATGCTTGCTCCAGGGAACTGGTGGACATGCGGGCAAGCTCGGCACTGTGCTGCTCGGGGGCACGTCCCTGGGTTCCGAGCGTCAGCTTGGCAGTGGTCAAACGGCACAAAATATCGAGCACCAGTCCCTTGGCTTGCACATCCTTGCGGTCAATGTTGGGGTGGTCAGGCTGGTTGTAATAGGACAGCAAGCAACGGTAACAGCCAGCTTCACACAGGGGCTTGTCATGCTCGTCTAGCTCTTCAACCAGTGACTTTTGAGTCCAACCTTGACCTTTCGCCGGACGCTGAAAGTGGATGATTTCAAGCGCCTCAGCAGCCACTGCAGCTAGCGCATGGGGTTCGGTGGCAAGGCGAGTCAATACGCCAGCACCACCCTCTGCTGCTTCGAAGAATAGGATAGATTGGCGGTTGTCTCGGTTGGGCAGGGGCTCGCCGACCAGCTCGCTTTCTTCCAGTTGGTAAATGGCCTCAATGCCACGCTTGAGTGCATATTGCAAGGTGGTCATTGAAGAAGCGGATAACACGCCCAGCTTGTACGACGGGCGCACCACCAGGATGTTGCGCCGGTCCTCCACAAAGGGGACGATGCGCTGCGGCGGCGTCTTGTCGGGTGGTGCGTCGTCGCCATTTTCTTCACCAGCCTCATCGACACCGCCCACCCAGTGGCCTGTGACAGGGTTCATCATGAACCCGCGGACTGACTTTTCCTTGCGGCGGCGCCAGCCGTAGTTCATGCGCCAGATGGTGGCCGCTGGGCCATATTGCAGCTCCAGCAAGGGGCCATCCGCATCGGAGACTTCTGAGGTGACCATTTGCAGCTTGCCGTCGGCTTCGGCAAATTGCAGCGTGGTCTGCATCTCGTAGCCTTGCCGGGTGCGCTCCTCTTCATTAGCCGTGATGCGCTCGGCCCGCTTGGTGGAGACGTTTTCAATGCGGTAGAGGTTTTTGACTTCTTCAGCGCCGGACAGCGAAGCATCACAAGACACACACCGGTCGGCATCGCGCTGGGAGCGAAAGTGACCGTATCCACACGACGGGCACAAGCGGGCCACTTCAGTGGTGAGCTTGGCACCTTCTGAGACCTGGTCCTGGCTGGTGATGGTGAGCAAGGCCTTGGTAACCCGGTACTGGCTGCCTTCGTGATAAATCAGGCTGTACGGGCCAAACTCGCTGAGTGCCAGAAACCGGGGCCGGGACAGGAAACTTTCGCGGCCGATGTTGCCGCGGCGTGCCGGGATATACGCCAGCAGCGGCAGCCGTGGGAAGTTGTAGCCCGGCAGGAAACCTTGGCTAGCAAGGTAGCGGTAAGTGTAAAAGTCGCTGTTGAATGCGCTCTCGCCTGCCAGCAGCAAGTCACGCTGTTTACGAGCTTCGTTGTGGCGCTGCTGGGCCTCACGGCGCTCGCGTTCGCTGAAAGCGGGATTGTTTTCAATCTTGAAGTTGAGCTCAATCTGCCGGGCCGTGGCGCGGTACAGGTCGCGCCACCGGTTCAAGGCAATATCGAACTCAAGGTAGGCCCGCTGAAAAACGGATTCTGGCCAAGTTGTGGTGTACCACGGTGCCCGCTCTGGGGTGAGTTCATCCTTGAGCATGCCCAACACGGCCAAGCCGCGTTCATGGGCACGCTTCTGCGCCTTTGGCTTGCCTAGGTCTGACTCCAGGTCATCGGTGATGGGCAAGTCTTCGGGCTTGTCCATGTTGAGCAGGTCACGGATGCTGTTGCCCAACTTCTTGCCCGTCTCAGCCAGCCAGATGGCTTGCATGTGGCTCTGTACCAACTCACGGTTGGCGAGGTCCAAGGTCGGCGGATTGACCTGCCCATGCACCATGCGCACCGGGTCAGCAAAGTAATACTGGTCATGCGGTGACTGGGCGGCGCAGTAGGTGATGACCAACGCCGGTTGGCCAGCCCGACCGGCGCGGCCGCTGCGCTGGGCGTAGTTGGCGGGCGTGGGCGGCACGTTGCGCATGTAAACGGTGTTGAGCGACGAGATGTCCACACCAAGTTCCATGGTGGGGGAACAGAACAACACGGGCAGCCAGCTGAGCTCAGTGCCGTGGGCTTTGGCCCATTCGCTACGGTCTTTTTCAGTAAAGCGGAAGCGGGCTTCGCGCTCCATGCGGTCTTCTTGCTCAACCTGCGCGGTGTGTTCGCGCGCCTCAAAGTCAAACAGCTGGTGTGCGGGTTCTACCAAGAGCCGCGCAATGTTGCGGTACAGGTTGCGAAAGAAGACGTTGTCATGCGATTGCAGGGCGCTGCGCCCATCACCTGCGGTCCACAGCAAAGCGCTGCCATTGAGTTGCCAGCCCATCAAGCCGACATCAGTTTCCTCTTTGCGCACAAGACCGTAGCTCTCAGCAGCCTTCAGCAACGCGCTGATGACATCCGGGTAAGTTTTGTCGTTGACTTCTTTGTAGAACGGATTGTCGCCACCCCAGGTGCTGCCCTTGCGCAGTTCCCGACCCAAACGCGAGCGGCTGGAGCCAATGACCAAATAATCTTCAAGCGCCTGTCTGCGCCCGTGCGGCCGGTGATTTTCTGCCGGGCGCGAAGTGATGAACCATTTGGCGGGCAATGGGCGTTCATCCTCCGTGAAGCCCCAGGGTTCGCGCAGATTGGCAAAACTGAGCGTGCGCAGTTGGTCCAACTCGGTTCGGTCAAGGTAGCGGGTGGCGATGCATAAGCCCTGGCGCAGGGTGTCAAACAGCTTTTGCAGCACCATGACACGCTCTTGCGGCTTGGCAGAGCGAAGCACCCGGGGCGCATCGGCCCATTCGGCTTCATCAGCGGCCAAGTCTTCCATGTCCTGGTAAGCAATACGCACTAGCCCCAACTGTTCCAAGTTGGGATTGTTAAAGCGCCAGCCCCGGCGCAGGTCATAAAAGCTGCGGTAGCCCAGGATGGAGCGCATGGCATCTTGCACTTGGCGGCGGGCGTTGCCCTTGACATCTGGCTGCTGCATGTACTCAGCACGGACCACAGCGTCATCACGCTCAAAGCCGAGTGCCTCGAACACGGCATTGGCAACTTCTTTTTCTGACAGCGGTGTGCCGGCGGTGCACTCCAGCGCCGACAGCAAAGCGGCACGTGTCAGTAAGACCTGTAAAAAGTCATTGAAGTGGCCTGCCTGCAAAGCGGCATCCTGTCGGTTGTCAGAGAACCCGAGAACCTTTTTGGCCTCACGCGAGAGCTTATGGTCTTGCTCATACAAGTAACGCAGTGACGACAGGGTCAGCATCGTGGTGGCCGAACTGCGACCCTCCCCTGACAGAGAAGTCAAACGCAAGGAGTCTTTGCCGGCCGTGGCGTGGCTGGTGTTGCAGGCCAGACAAAATCGAAAGCTGCCCGGGATAAACCAACCGCTCAGACCTTCGGCTGTGGTCGTGACACCATCGGGGCGCACCTTGACGGCTTGGGGAATGTGCTTTCGATAGGTACTCTTGACCCGCCACTCGCCATCGGCGCGTTCTTCCACCCAGGTCTCCGGGTAACGTTCCAGGTCGGTGTCGTCCCATTGATGGCCCACATCGGGCATGAAGAAACCGAACTTGACGCCGTCATCCTCATTTTGGCGTTCATCAATGTTGCGCCGTTGAAAGGCACGGCCTTCAGGGCCCGCTGCATCCCAGACCGGCACATACTCCTGGCCGCAATCCCTACAGAAGTGAATGTTGTAGAGGTGACGGGTACGGTCGCCGGCGACGAATTGCTGACCAAAGAGCGTGACCGCCCGTTTGCCCGGAGCCTCCAGCGTGGCGTAGACCTTGCCGCCGCCAGAGATGAACTGGTGCAGTTTGAAAGCAAATAGAGACTTGCCACCGGCATCTGTGACGTTGTGAGCGCGCAGCAAGAATTTTTGCAGATAGTCGTTGCACTGCGGCTCGGGTAAGCCTGAGACACTTGCCAGCAGTGCCGCAGCCTGCTTCAATGTTTTGGGTTTGGCCCGTCGAGGCTTGTTGCTCTCGAACGTCAGTCCAAGCGTCAACTCCACCCAAACCGAGACAGGGTGCCTGGCCATTTCTTCAAATGACAGGTTTTCCGGAACGCCCGCAACGATGGCCCCGGCCAACTTGGGGGCAACCGTCTTTTCAGTTTCTGATTCTGGCGTGGTGCGCTTGAGTGTCTCCGTGATGATGTTGCGGTCGGCAATAGCGGTACCGAACAGCCGCGTTGCAACGCGCGCTACAGTGGCGTTGCGTTCCATTTCGGTGCCGTCGGTGGCCATGGTGGCCGAAGTGCCGATGCAGATAAGCTGGTCGGCCAGTGCCTCACGGACACGGCGCACCAGAAGTGCCACGTCAGCACCCTGGCGGCCCCTGTAAGTATGCAACTCATCGAGCACCAGGAAACGCAAACCCTTGGCGTTGGCCACCACTTGCTGGTCGATGGCATTCTGGCGAGTTAGCAACAACTCCAGCATCATGAAGTTGGTGAGCAAAATATCGGGCGGGTTGGCCTTCATGGCCTCGCGCTCTTCGGCGCCCTCTTGGCCAGTAAATCGGCCGAATGTGACTGGCCGTGAAGCCGGATTAGCACCCAGGAACTTTTTGAGCTCTTCCAATTGGCTGTTGGCCAAGGCGTTCATCGGGTAAACGACGATGGCACGGGTACGCGGTGTTGGGTCAATTGCCTTGGCTTTGATGCAGGCATCAACGATAGGGATGAAATAGGCAAGTGACTTACCGGAGCCCGTACCGGTAGTCAGTACGTAGCTTTCTCCAGCGGCGGCCAGACTGATGGCCTCAGCCTGGTGTTGGTGCAGTGGCAAGGAGTTGCCAGCGGATGAATCAGACTTACCAAATCGGAAAATCTCCGCGCACAGAGGGTGCAGATGGCCTGCCTGTACAAAACCCTCGACTGTGCCACCTGCTTTGAAATTCGGGTTGACCTGGATGAGTGGCTCCGGCCAAAACTTTTGGGAGTCGTATTCTGAATCGACAAGCGTTCGAATGTCGTCGGCTTTGATGCGAGTAAAGCTGCGGGTGAAATCTGAGTACTCGTTAACCAGATGTGCGCGAAAATTGAAAACGTCCAATTGCCTCCCCACCTTCCTTTTGGCGATAGTATGCCAGCCCAATCGATGGTGCAGTTACCGTCAGACGACAATTCGCGGGACTCCAGTTGCCTAAATGCCGCCACTGGTTCGCAGATTGTCTTGACACATCCTTGCTGGGGGTCTTTGGGCGTTATCGACCGTGTCCGATGCGCTCTTTCCGCCAAATCGATGCACCTGACGCGCGGGGCCGATTCACCAATGACTTGTACCTGTTACAGGACAGCGCCCACGACCAGAAACCTATGATGCACATTTGCATCATGGAGTGCAACATAGGATCGGTCGGCCTGCCGGATGGAATCGAAGGAAGAATGGTTGTTTATGCCGCAACAGGTTCTCCGGCGCTTGCGTCCAACCAAACCGTGTAGTCCCCCATGCTCTCTGTGTCGGCGAACGCTGCAGCATCGGGATAGCCAAGAGACTGCGCAGCCAAATTGCAGGCTTGCTCAGGACTGGTTGCCAAAAAGTCACCGACAAAGTCTCCTGACGTATGGTTGCACCACTCATCCTCGGAATCTTCATCATCAATTTGATCCGAGTCGAAGCTATACGCGGATGGGTCGAAAACGGCCCAGTAGACCGAAAAGAGTCGCAGTGATGCGTGTGCTAAAGAGGCCATGGGAATAAATTCTGGTACGGGTGCCGATCGGACTCAGTTGGGGAAAATGGCCCACGCAAGTCGGCGCCATAGGGTGTCTCTCATGAGGGTTTGTTTTTTCTCCTCGATCTCGCGCCGGGCCTGAGCCAGAATATTTTGTTGCTTTGCAACTTCACATTGAAAGGCCCTGTTCTTCTCCAGCAGCGATCTGGATTCATCTACGAGTTTTGCAGCAGCCGTGCTTAACACCGCTGTGCCGTTTGATGCGGCCGCTTCAATTTCGGCAACCACCGCATCTGTTGCACCTCTTAATTCAATAGCGGAAGTTTGCGCCGCCCGGCGGGCCCACATGAGTTGCGCCGTCGCGGCGGTCAATTGCTGGCCGCTGAATTCCTGCAGCGTGGCTATTTGCGTAACTGCAGCCTGATAGGCATTGGGCCAGGCCTTTTGAAAATCTTCCGGTCGAAGTCCTGCAAACTCATTCATGGCGGATCCTTCAGGCCAAAACGGCGCTGCCGAGGGGGCTACTTTCAAAGACTCGCATCAAGTTTTTGACGGCGGTCGCTGACAGACTGTAAAGAAGCATTTGGTTGCCAATCTCCATGAGCTTTGCTTCATCCCCCTGATGGGCTTGTCGGAGCGCCTTGAAGTCGGGCTTGTTGCGGGCGATGTCAAATACTGTTTGGCTCCCGCCTTTCAAAAGATCGTAAACATCGTTAAACAAGACTGGTTGCTCACTGAAGAATATTCCTAGCTCATCGACAGCGTTCCGGATGCTGTCAAAGTCACTCGCAAATGTGCCGAGGTCACTAACCGCTTGAGGGATGACAAGAATGTTCTTTGGCTCAACCCCGAGCGCCAGCAGACTGTCGATGGTTCTCAGCGTGTCGATCCGCTCCTTTGCCCCTGACCGGACGGGAATTACCCAATAGTGAATTTCCTCACGCGTCAACTCGAGGTCCCCGAAATGCTTCAGCATTGCCCGGGAATTGCTTGTTCCAATGTCAAGGACAAAGCTTTTTTCCTTGTCTGTGTTGAGTTGGGCGGCCACGGGATAGAAAGCCTTCGAACTGATCTCCAGATCGGCTTCACCATCCCCGGAGTTCCAGTCCTCGATCGAAACACGACAGGCATTGGGTAGTTGGGGCACGAGACAGTGCTTTGTAAAGGTGGATTTGGCGGCGCCGCCGGCAATGGAAATGGTGGCTACGTTGATGTTCATATGGGGCCTCTTGATGTTGTGCGAGCTGAGAAGTTGTCAGTTTGGAGACGGGGGGGTGGTGCGCTCTGCGTTGGCCTTAAGACCGGGATAGGCTCGATTCGCGCGCTTTGGAGCGGACTGGAAAACTACCGCTGCCAAGCGAAAACGGGTCGGAGGCTAAAAGCCGTACTTCATTGTCAATTTGTTTTTTCAGGCTGACTGATTTGTCAGCTACATGCTGGAAGGTGTTGCCACTAATTTGTGGGCGCGCATTTGCAAGTAATGAACGGCGGGTGTCGGCGAACCCATCAATTGATGGCCGTCTGCCTTGTTCAGTCTTGAGCTTTAGGGTTGGACTGGCCTCAGGCGCCAATCTGGCTGCAATTTTTCTGCATTTTCTGGAATGCCAGGAGTGCAGCGACTGGGGGGTAATTTCAACGCCTACCTCCAAGAGTCGAGCTGCCACAGCCCGATAACTTTGGCCCTCAACGTTGAGCCATTGCATAAGCGAATGAAAGAAAGGATCAAGTTTTGAGCTCATGATTTTCTTATGCCTTTATGAGTATTAAGACTTGCATTGTTATGTGATATACATTATAAAATCGATTTATCTCAAATGCAAATTTGCCCGCTTTTAACGTTATGTAAGAACTTTTGAATAACTTTGGCAGCACAAAATGGACCGTAAGAAAATTGGCAGTACTTCAGCAATTGTTTGTCAGCATCGTCCAATACAGGCGCGCTCGTTTGGGTTCAAGAGGACGTTAGCCCGCTCTGCGATTGCACGGACATGCGGTTACGGTGGATCCAGAGCGCCGAGCTGCGCGAAGAACCTAGGCGCTTCTCGGGTGCGTATCTGTGTGGGTCAGGGTCAGGGTCAGGGTCAGGGTCTTAGGGGGACTGCTCCGGTTGGCCGCCATCCATCGACTTTTTCTGACCTAGTGTCTTATTGCTCGATTTTGTCGAATAACAACGCGGAAACTGAAAGTGATCTGCGGACTGCGTCGTTGGGGAATCGACTCATCGCCGGTCAGGAGGTGGCGACATGACGGTCTCTTATGTGAAAAGTAGGCCGCACGGGGGACGGTATTACCTTGACGGACTGGGTCACGATGTCTTGCGAGATCCTGAGAATCCTCAAGCTTTGTCCGCACAGTGGTGGGTCGGGGGAGACGCGGTGGCTGCAAAGGAGGTACTTGGAGTCGATCACGGATATCAATTCACATTTTCCGATAGGCAAAAATTTGATCGATTGCTTCAGGGTTATTGCCCCATTGAAGGTCAAGTCCGAACCCCCCTGGTGCACAACGCGGGAAGCGCGCGGCGCATCGCTTTGCATGATTTCACCCTGTCGGCGCCCAAATCGGTTTCGGTGATCTGGGCATTGGCAGAGGATGAACTAAAGCGCAGCATTGCGGAGGCACAACTCGAGGCCGCGAAGGCCTATGTGACGTTCATCGCACAGCGGGCGGCGTACTCCAGGCGGGGCCGTGGCGGTGTCATTCAACTGCCTTGCACGGTCGGGTCGGTTATTTTTGGTCACGGGGTGAGCATGGCAGATGATCCCCAACTGCACTCGCACTGTGTTTTGCTCAACGTCACCGTTCGACCTGACGGATCGACCGGGGCGCTTGAAACTCTAAAAATGATGCGCTGGCAGGGAGCGGCAGCCGGCATTTATCACTCTGAGCTCGCGCGCGGCATTCAAAACCTTGGCTTTGAAGTCGCCAAGCGAAAGAACCTGTTTGAAGTCCAAGGCGTCCCGACCCATGTCTGTGACGAATTCAGCCAGCGCAGAAGCGTCTCGCTCCAGGCAGCACATCAACAGATGCGATCAATGGGCCACGATCCGCATGTCTTTCCGCCAAGTAGGAAGCTAATCAGAAAAGCGGTTCTGCACACAAGGCCGTCAAAGAAGATGACGCCCCGGCTGCAACTTGAGCGGGATTGGAGCCAGCGTGCCCACGCCCTTGGTTTTGGTGCGCCTGAAATCAGTTCTATGCGCCATCGCCAAAGCGGTGCGACGGTTTGTCAAAGTGAACTCCTTAATCAAGCCCGAGCCATTGCCGCAAAACATACATGGCGTCAATCTGACTTTGCCATGCCAAAGATTTTTTCCGAAACTGCGGTTGCGCTTATGGGCCTTGTCTGCGCTGATGAAATGTGTTCGATCGTCGATGCAGTATTGGCAGAGTTCGCGGAGTATGACCAGACAAGCCAGACAACGCAGAACGTAAGCACAGCCGTCGACGCCACTGCGTATGTTCCCATTGGACACCGGAGCTTGCTGTTGCCAAGTCTTTCATGGAGTCGGGATCTCCCGCTGAGGACGGTTGAAGCTTATCGAGATGTTCAGGGTCAGATTGATGGTGAAAGTGACTATTGGCGCGAGCGGTAATGCGTGTGCCTATGCAATGCACTGCCAAAGTCGGCGTGGCGAACTTGGAAAACAGCTATGTTCCGTTTGTATACCGTTGACTTTGGTGCATGCATGATCATCAACGTGCAGATCAAACGGGATAGGGCAACAAAACTGCAAATAGCCAAACCGCGATCGCTCTCATATGGGAGCGTGCCTTGTCATAAAGGGAAAGTCCCAAAGTTGTGGCGGGAAGTCGCGAACGGCTTCAAGTGTCATGATTGATGCTAAGGAAGGTGCAACTCACCGTGAAGTGAGCTAGCTGAAAGATTTTAGTCGGATGATGGAACTTGACAAGCGGACTTCAACGTGTCTGGAGCCGCCGAGCTAAGCAATGCCGATTTTCTTGGCCGCGGGCTTCAACGTGCCCATTGCCGACGCTGCATTTCTTGAAATGCCCTCTCTAAAGCCGCCATTGAACTCACTAGGCAGCGCTCATTGGATTGACGGTTGGGATTCCATAAAGCGGGCCGTCAATTCACCGCTGCAGATCCAACGTGGAGGCTGGAAGGTCTGAGGCCGGTGGGCAACGAAACCACGAATACTTCTGAGATTGCCCCTAAGGGAAAGATGAGAGTTGACATATGGTGCCATTAATGGCACCATTAAAACTCTATGGCAAACACTGAAAAACTGCTGGAACAGATGCGTCGTGAGCCAGCAAATGTCCGTTTCAATGATTTGAAGAAGGTGTGCGAGATCTACTTCGGCAAGCCCAGGCAAGACGGTAGCAGCCACGCCGTTTTCAAAACTCCTTGGCCTGGCGACCCGCGCGTAAATATTCAGAATGCCAAAGGCAAGGCCAAGCCCTATCAAGTCAGGCAGGTCCTTCAAGCCATCGAACAGTTGAAAGACAGATCATGAACATCAAGCACTACACCTATCGCGTCACTTGGTCGCCCGAAGATGACGAACACGTCGGCCTGTGCGCCGAATTTGCTTCGCTTAGTTGGTTGGCCAAAACGCCAGAGGCGGCGCTCAAGGGCATCCAGAAGGTGGTGGCCGACGTGGTGCTCGACATGCAAGCCAATGGCGAGCCCGCGCCGGTGGCACTGGCCGAGAAGAACTATAGCGGCGAGTTCCGTGTGCGCATCCCGCCGTTGGTTCACCGCAATCTGGCACTAATGGCTGCCGAGCAAGGCGTCAGCCTGAATCGACTGGCTAGTGCGAAGTTGGCGGCTTGAGCGTCGATCAATGGAGTCAGTTGGAGATCGGGTTGCAGCGCTGGGGCCACTGAGTTAGAAGATGTGATCTTCCTGGCCACGGACTTCATAGTGCCCTAAGCCGACGACCAGACTGCTGAAATTCCCGCCCTTAACCTGACATTGAACTCACCAGGCGGTGCTCACTGGATTGATGGCTGGAATTCCATAAAGCTGCCGGTCAATTCACGTCGACAGGCCGGCATTTGCGACATTGGCTGCGGAAAAGTTTAAGGCAAGTGTGCAGCGGGAGCTGACGACCACGATCGGCAGCAATATGGCAGTCCAAATGCCCAATCCTCGCGGGTTCAGAAACCCATGCGTTTCCGACACTATGTTTGATGGATGGCTTTATCGACACCACGCACCCGAAAAGCTCGCTTCAAAAGTTATCTCTCTTAGCGTCAGCAAATCGGTGGTCTAATCCACATGCATTTCACGGTGAGGTTGGCTTGGCTCAGCGAGCTCAACCTGAAGTGAGAAGAATCGTAGTGCTATTTTCTCTTTTTGGTAATCTGGAAATGTCGTGAATTTTGGCGTAGAGTCCCAAGTCATAAGTAAGTATTGCCAGCCCCATCGCGGCAAGGCATACATAGCCTCATGCGGTTGAAATACCTATCCGTAACCACGGAAACTTTCATATGACATCCGCCCGTCCCCGACTTACCGGGGCTCGTTCCCATCGCAATACATGAATTCTCTGTTGGCATTACACGTCATGATCAAGGCTGCCCGATGAAGATAAGTCGTTTCGGTTTCAGTCTCCTGATCACATGGATCACGTTGACCGTCCTCTTGGTTTCATTCGGCGGTTACATCGTTACATCGTCGAAAATTCAGCAGGCCAATGACAACCGCTATGCCTCCTTTCAATTGGCCACACAATTGCGCCAGAGTTCCGATGACTTGACGCGCATGGTGCGCACCTATGTGGCGACAGGGGACCCCCTGTACAAGCAACACTATCAGGAAATCCTCGACATCCGTGATGGCAAGAAGCCGCGTCCGCTGGCCTATCAAAACATCTACTGGGATCTTGTATCCGCGAGCGATCACCGCCCTCGCGGGTTTGGCCCGGCTGTCGCCTTGCTCGACCTGATGAAGTCCCAGGGATTCTCGGCCGACGAACTTGGCAAACTCGCCGAGGCAAAAGCCAACTCGGACGGACTCACACGCATTGAATTCGATGCCATGAAGATGATCGAGCAACCCAAGGTGAGCGATGTAAGACGTCTAAAGGCCATTGAGGTGCTCAATGACGCTGTTTATCACCAAGCCAAAGCTGGCATCATGTTGCCAATCAATGACTTCTATGAGTTGGTGGAGCAACGCACCCAGAAAAAACTTGATGAAACGTTGGCATTGGCCGCTGTAGTCAGAGCCGTATTCATCGCGTCCGGATTGCTGCTGCTACTGATGCTTTGGAAGCTGCATCGGGCCCAGCAGCGGTTCATGCAAGAACTCAAGGACAGGGAAGCCTACACCAGAGACCTCGTCAACTCGATGGCTGAAGCAGCGTACGGGATCGACAGGCACGGTCGCTGCACCTTTGTCAACCGCGCATTGCTTGACTTGCTTGGCTACGGTAGTGAAGCTGAAGTTATCGGCCAGAATGCGCATGCGCTGTTCCATCACTCCCACGCCGATGGGAGCGCCTTTGCCGAAGCAGATTGCCCCATCAATTTGGCGCTGACGACTGGGCCCGATAATCGCGTCCACGCCAGCAGTGACGTGTTCTGGAGTAAGGTTGGGACGCCTGTCGATGTCGAGTATTGGTCCCTGCCACTGCTCTCCGGTGGCAATCACATAGGCAGCATCACCACCTTTGTTGATATCACAGAGCGCAAGCGGTCTGAACGCACACAGGAGCGGCTCGTTAATCAGTTGACACGCATTAACGAAGAACTGAACAACTTTGCCTACGTTGCCTCGCACGACCTCAAGTCACCCCTGCGCGGCATTGACCAGTTGGCCAGTTGGGTGGCGGAAGACCTGGCCGGCACCCTCAACGCCGATACCCGCGACCACTTGCGTTTGATGCAAAGCCGGGTCAAGCGCATGGAAATGCTTCTCGATGATTTGCTGGCCTACTCGCGTGCAGGGCGCAGCATTGACGAGATGATTGAAGTTGACACTCGCGAGCTGGTCGATAACATTTTTGAAATGGCAAGAACAAACAAGCCGATCGCCCTGCAAATCCTTGGGGAGTTGCCGGTGCTACAAACCCGCAAGGTGCCGTTGGAGCTGGCGCTGCGCAACCTGGTCAGCAATGCCATCAAGCACCACAGCAGGCCGCTGGGACGGGTGAGCGTTTCGGCGTGCGCCGTGTCCAACGGTTATGAATTTACCGTCAGTGACGACGGTCCGGGCATTGCTCCGGAACACCAGCAGCGTGTGTTTGGTATGTTCCAGACGCTCAAGCCACGCGACGAGGTCGAGGGCAGCGGCATGGGCCTGGCGCTGGTGAAAAAGGCGGTGGAATCGATGGGTGGCAGTGTCACTCTTGAGTCCGACGGTCACAGCGGGTGCACCTTCCGTTTCATCTGGCCGACAACCGATACAAAGGAGAATTTGATATGACAGCCGAACCCCGCCCTTACCGGGAAGTAACCATCCTGCTGGTCGAAGATGACGATGTAGACGCCATGGCGGTGGAGCGCGCCCTCAAAAAGCTAAAGATACTGAACCCGATCGTGCGGGCCCGCAATGGGCGGGAAGGCCTGGCGCTGCTGCGCAGCGCAGATGCCGTGCGCCGACCCTACATTGTGCTGCTGGACATCAACATGCCGCAGATGAACGGGCTGGAAATGCTCGCTGCGCTGCGCGCAGACTCCCAACTCTCGAGCGCCGTGGTGTTTGTGCTGACCACCTCTAAGTCTGACGAAGACAAAGTGGCAGCCTATAAGCAGCATGTAGCCGGCTACATTGTCAAAAGCCAGGTCGGTGACGGATTCTTACGTGTCATGGAAATGCTCGATCACTACTGGCGCGTGGTCGAGTTGCCGGTTGAGTTTTGACGGCAAAGAAATCCTATGCCACTGACCTTGCGCTTACTGTTGATCGATGACGACGAGCTTGACAGGCTCGCCGTGATGCGCGCGCTCAAGCAGAGCTCGTTGCAGTTTGAAATCGTGCAGAGTGCGTCGGCTGCAGAGGGGCTGGCCATCGCCCGGGCGCAGCGATTTGACGCGATCTTGCTGGACTACCGTTTGCCCGATATGGATGGCGTTGAGGTTTTGCGGAAATTGCGATCGGATCAGTTTATCAGTACAACCGTAATCATGATCAGCCGGTTTGAAGACGACGCCATTGCCGAGATCTGTCTGGACGCCGGAGCCCAGGATTTTTTGCTCAAGGACGAAGTCGCAGGACGAAGTCTGACCCGCGCCATACGCCAGGCCAAGCAGCGCCACCAGATTGCGCAGACCCTGCGTGAGACACAGGAGCAACTGCGCACCTTGACCGAACGCGACCCGCTGACCGGCCTGATCAATCGGCGCGGCTTTGAGCTGGCGCTGAGCGGCGCGCTTGCGCGGGCGCATCGCGACCGGGCTGTGCTGGCGGTGTTGCTGCTTGACCTGGATGATTTCAAAAGCGTTAACGACACCTTGGGTCATGACGCCGGTGACGTGTTGCTGGTGGAAATTGCCCGCCGCCTGGGCGCGCAGGTGCGCGATGGCGACTGCTTGTGCCGACTCGGCGGTGACGAGTTTGTGGTGCTGGCGATTAATATGGAACAGAGCGCGCAGGCGGACTTGCTGGCCGCGCGGCTTTTGTCCGTGTTTCGCACGCCGATCATGGTCGGTGGCGCTGAATTGGTGATCACCGGTAGCATCGGTATCGCCGTGATTGATGAGGTCACGACCAATGAGGTGGATTTACTCAAGCACGCCGACATTGCCATGTACCGCGCCAAGGCCGAAGGGCGCAACCAGAGCTGCTTTTACTCCGAGGATTTGCACAATACGGTGAGGTACCACAGTCGCATTCGGAGCGACCTACAAAAGGCACTGGCCCGCAACGAGCTACAGGTTTACTACCAGGCCCAAATCAGGGCCGCCGATGGCCGCCTGGGTGGCATGGAGGCGCTGGTGCGCTGGCATCACCCAGAAATGGGGGTGCTATTGCCCGGCACGTTCATTGAAGTGGCCGAGCAAGCGGGGTTGATCGTAGAGGTCGGCGCATGGGTGCTGCAGCAGGCTTGCTGCCAGCTCAAGGATTGGCAGATGCGCTGGCCCGAGCAAGGTGCCACGCTGGTCATGGGGGTTAACGTGTCAGCCTCGCAACTACGCGATGAGGCGCTGGCACAGACCGTGGCTGCAGCCTTGGCGGATAGCGGGCTTGACGCTGGAGCGCTGGAGCTGGAGATTACCGAGACGGCCCTGATAGCCGATCCCGAGGCCACCGTGTTGACGCTGGCCTCTCTTGTGGACCTGGGGTTGACGATGTCCCTGGATGACTTTGGCACCGGTTATTCCTCGCTCTTGCACCTCAAGCTGTTCCCGATCAGGGTACTGAAAATTGACCGCGCTTTTGTTGCCACCATCGGCAAGGATCCCGACAGCGACCGCCTTTTGATGGCGATGATCCGATTTGCACAGACGCTGGCCCTGAAAATCGTGGCCGAAGGGGTGGAGACGGAGGAGCAGGCACAATTTTGCCGGGTCAACGGCTGTGACTTGCTGCAGGGTTTCCATTATTCGCGCCCAGTTCCAGCCGCCCAATTCGAGGCCGCCTTTTTCGCCGGGAACCGTTCTTGTGGTGCGGGTCCAAGATCAGCCCCGCAACTGAACGCCTGAGCGGGCAACCCGGCCGACATGTCGACCTCCTACGTTAAGCGCCCGCCAAGGCTGTGCGGGTGCTAGCGCTATGTATCGACCGTGGCCAGTTTGTCCATGGCTGCCAACGGTCTTTTCCTGTTGGCTCCTGCCTTTTACTTACCCGGCTATGCAGTTCAGAGTCCTATGCCAAGCACCCAGTTCGTCTCTATCGTGCATGGCTGGCGTGACGATGTCGTGCCCGCTCAAAACAGCATCGAGTTTGCCGCCAAGCACCGTTGCGACCTTCACTTGATCGACGGCGATCACCGGCTCAACGGCGCATTGCCTACGATTGAGCTGCTGTTTAAGCTGTTTGTAAGACCATTTCTGAGTTGAACAGGACCAACGCATGCTCTTGCAAAAAATTCGCAAGCTGCTTAATGGCGAAGCCGCTTCTGTGGATTCGAATGAAGTACAACCTGAATATTTCACCATCGTAAAGAGGGAAAGCGCATTAAAACAGGTCGCCTCGGTTCTGCTCGCCTTGGCGCTGATTCCTTTGTTGCCTGTTGTCCTTCTGTTCAAGACGCTTGAGTACGTGCACCTAGTAACTTTCGTGATCTTCGGCGTGCTATCGCTCTATTTCGGGTTCACGAAGGTTTTTCAGAATTCGTGGACGGACAGCGCATTGTTGTTAATCGTAGGGGCGTTGTTGGTCATAGCACCCATTGCATACGTATCTGACAGGCACAAATAGACCTGGCCTTCTATGGTCGATTGCGCACCGCCTGGTGAGTTCAATGGCGGCTTTCGGGCGGAAATTTTTGTGGTTTAGCCGTCGGCAATGGGCACGATGAAGTCAACTTTGCCCAATCCGGGGTAGGCCAAGCGTTTGAGTACACGGCTGATGTGCTCATAGCGCTGTTGGTCACTATCGCCGGGTGCACCGGTGAAGCTGATCTCCTGGGTTGCGTTCAAAAACTCCTGCAATTGCGCAATGGTGCGCAGCTTGGCCTCATCCATAATGATCACCATTCTTGGATGATCAGGCCACCAGTTCAAATGCAAATTCGCTCGCTCAGGCTCACTTCTGGGTGGAAATACGCGCGGCCTTCAGGCTCACACCTTGTTGGACAAGGCTCGCTCTTGCCATGGCGGTTCATATGGGAGGAAAATCGGACCTGCATTGACATGCACTATTTGAGGAGAATACCCATCATGACTGCTATCGTCGACATTCTCAAATCCAAAGCCGATCCGATCGTCCACGCCGTCAAGCCCGATGACTCGGTATATGACGCGCTCCAGCGCATGGCTGACAAAGATATTGGCGCCTTGCTAGTGATGGAAGGCGAAACGATAGTCGGCATCGTGACCGAGCGCGACTATGCTCGAAAAATTGCGCTCAAGGGTCGCACCTCGGCGCTGACGCTGGTGCGCGACGTCATGACCACTTCGGTGCTGTTTGTTAAACCTGCACAGACCAGCGAAGAGTGCATGGCGCTCATAACCAACAATCGGGTTCGTCACCTGCCGGTGGTTGACGATGGCAAGCTGCTCGGTCTCATCTCCATTGGTGATCTGGTGAAGGACATCATCTCCGAGCAGAAATTCACCATTGAGCAGCTTGAGCACTACATCACCGGCCAGCGCGGCTGAAAGCGGTAAGGCCACGTACCAGCGTTCGCTCCGGTGGGCGTTGCCTAGTGAGTTCAATGGCTGCTACCGGGCGGCGATTTCAGTGGTCCGGCCGTCAGCTTTTGGCACAAAGTCCGTAGCCAGGAAGATCAATACTTCTTAGCTCGGCGGCTCCAGACCCAAAGGAGTCGGTCACTCCGAATTCAAGCGGTAATATCGTTGAAGGAAAGTGGCACGCTCTAGGGCGTCCCGATTGACCTTAGGGTTCGGCGTCGCAGCCTTTCCTCAATCCGCGCCTCGAAGCAAACGGCGCGTAGTGGATCGCGGGCTGACTTGTTGCCGCAGGCGTTCGGCCTACCGAACCCCGGCGACTGGAAGCTTGGTACGGCGGGTAAGTCCTCCGCACAGCCGACCGTATAGGATGCTTGGAGGCCACCAGAGTGAGCGCATCACCGTCCAATAGCCACTGTCAGAACCATCCCGGAGAGGATTGACGTGCAGCGCGCCGTTGATCGACTGGTCGGAACGGGTGACGGCGGCGTACTGGTGAGACCCAACTTCTGAATCGTCGGGCCAAAGGGCAAAAATGCAACGCCGAGACGGCCACGCTCGGTGCTGTCGACCGGCTCTTACGCAAGAGCCTCCGCCCAGTCGCTGATCAGGAGCGTGACATCGACTGTGACCGTCGGTGCAGGCCCAGCAGGATTGACCGTCACCAGCCCTGACGTTGTAGTCTGCCCAAACGGAACCCGACTAGGAAGGTTGATTGGGCCCAGACGCGAAGGAGCGCTTTGCGGGAAGTCGCCGAAGCGCGGATCGAGTTCGACGACGTCAAACGGTGTCGGCGTTTCGTACCCCCGGGCGAGTTCAAGCGTGCGTACGCACAGGTCGAGATCCTGCGCTGCTTGCGGTATCTTGAGCCAAGTGGGGATACGATAGGTCAACGTTGAGATCAACAACTTGTGCGGCGATGCGCTGAGGTCCGAGGCCACGGCCCCCACGTCGAACACCGCCAAGCCATGCCATCGCTTCGCGCGTGACGACGGGCACACGACGCCGTTCCAATCGGTGACGGTATTGCGCCAATCTTGGTATCCCACGAGCATCTCACCCGGGTTTGGCGCCGTAGGGAAGGCGGGTGCCGGCGGAGTGGACGGGGTGCAGGAGGCGATTGGGCCGCTAGCGCCGTCGTTGATCGTGCCTCGCATCCATTGGTAGGTTCCCATACCTGCGAGTATGGGCGTGAAGGTCGTGCGCGTGATGTTTGTGCCCATCGTGGAGCAACCACCAAGAACCAAGATGTGGACGTCACACCCTTTAATAGACACCTGTCAAGGTCGAATGGACTCCCCTCAGTCTGGTAGACGGTCCGGGCGTATTGGCAGCATTGGGCAGTTTGCGCAATGCTCATCTCTCCTATCGATCTCAACGGCGCTGCACTTCCCAATCGTCGCATCGTATGCGCTTCCATACAGTTCTCCAAACTTCTCAGAGTGCTTGTGAAGGAAGACTCGAATTTGAACTTGCAGGCAAGCCTTGGACATTTTCGAGCCGTCACGCCGGTAACGATCCCAAATAAACTCTTCGCCGCTCAGCCCTTTTCCTTTTGCCTCACTGTCGAGGCCCAGCGCCTTGTAGAACTCATCCATATCGTCAATTCGGTGAAAAACCTCGCGTTCCACTGTCACCGCTCCAAACGGGCACAGCCCAATCCTTGGGGGGTCGTATTGGAAAATGGGAAATCCGTGCGCCGAAGGTGGCATCACTGCCAGTAAGTCACCCTGCACGCCGTGCAGACCGCTAGCGTTCTCGATGCGCTCGTCAGACATGTTCATTTCAGAACTCGACTCTTCGAAAAGTGACCCCAGTCTAAACCTGATTGAGATCAGTGTCCATCCCCAATTTTGGGGATACTGCTGTCCATACGACACTATTTTTACTGGGGTTCCCCCTATTTTTGTTGAAACGCATCGCAGTGGCTGAATTGACCGGCGCGACAACGCTGGCAAAGTGTTGCCCTTTATGAGGCGATGACGCTGAGTGCCTTTAGCCGCTGCACAACCGAAATGCGCCGCGCAAAACTGCTGGCGCCCGCGCTCAAACTAAGGGTCTGCGCGCAAGCGCAGTTCCTCTCGAATGCAGGGTTGGGCCCTCAACTAACCAGCTATGATTTTTTCCCCGGCGCCTTTTAGTGCTTCACGTGTAAGGGATTGAAATTGCTTGGTCATAGATGCGTCTGCAAGTTGGGCGGCCAAATTATGGATGACGACGGTAATGAGGACATCTCTAAGCCCGTTTTTCTTTTTTGGCGGGCGCCATCCTGGATATTTTGTGCCACACCAGTCATCAATTTCACTAAGTACTCCAGAGATGCCAAATAGCCGTCCTGAGAATATTTCGTTCATAGATTTCTCCAAATTAAAGGACCGCAAGAACACAACTCATCACCAGATGCGGCGTTCGGATGATGGCCAATGCAATGTCCAAATAAAAACCGGCTCGATATATTGGGCCCTGCGTCAATTACGGGCAACCAATTCCTCCTGAAAACGGATTGGAGCCTAAGTTTCCGCGGGTCTTTCAGGCTTCTTATCCGCGTATAAAAAGTCGACAAAACCCGCAAATTCTATGAGCCGTCTTGGGAAGTCAACCCTGCTGCGGCCACCCGCATCGGGACTCTGACCACCGGGACGCGATTTGCATATCCTCTTTCGTTTGAGTCGAGTTGCCGGAGCCAGACCGATAAAACAAGTGATGGCCTCATCATTGCAAAATTTGTAGCGGCTGCATTGATAACAATCAACGTCTTTGGAGCACAGTGGATATCGGATCTGAATGTCAGCCCCCGTTGACCTACTCCCCATAAACCGTGCCGGTCGCTTTTTTAAGAAGTCCATCAACCCGGAGAATGATGGGCATGAGAACAAGCAAATACAGCGAAGACGTAGAACAAAATAAAAGTGTCACAAATGTGTCGATAAATGTGTCAATTTGAATTTCTCCCTCGGTTCTGGATTCAAGAGTATGATTAAATCCTACTGAATCCACAGAGATCCCCATCATGCGCACGACCCAACAATTAAGCATCACGCTGCCCACAGAAATGGCGGGACTCGTCAAGTCCAAGGTCGCTTCGGGAGATTACGCCACTGAGAGCGAAGTGATCCGCGATGGCTTGCGCGTTCTGATGGCCCGTGACCGCGCCATGGAGCATTGGCTTCAGACGCAAGTGGGCCCAGCCCATGACGCACTCAAAGCTGACCCATCCAGGGCAGTTCCCATTGCCCAGGTGCGCAAACGCCTCACCACAGTTCATCGCTCGGCCAACACAAAGACCTGATGCCGACCCCGCTCTATCCGGTCGTCTTCACGCCGGAGGCGCTGGAACAGCTTGAGGCGTTGTACGCCTACATCGCCCAAGCCGCCTCACCGTTGATTGCCCAGCGTTACACCGATGCAATCGTCGACTATTGCGAGACATTGAAAACCTTTCCACACAGAGGCGCTCGCCGCGATGACATCCGCCCAGGGCTGCGCATCACGAACTACAAGGGTCGGGCTGTGATTGCCTTTGACGTGAGCGGCGAACGCGTCAGCGTCGTTGGCGTCTTTTACGGCGGCCAGGCCTACGAGACAGCGCTAAACCCACCTGGCTCAGAGCCGGACATCATCCAATAAAAGTTCGCGTCAAAGCAATGCGCTCCTGAAGTTGCAGCTTGCGGCGTTTGGAGAATCTTGTCGAAGAAGTTGCATAGGGTTGTCGGCAATTTGCGCATCTGAACGGCGCGTCCAGTAACTTGGCGTCAATTCGGTAGTCGCTGGTAGCGCCACACTTTGAACAATGCGTTTGAAGCCTGGTGCGGTGGATCGGGCAAAACAGTGCATTGCCAAACTGATGCACCACGCTGTGAAAGCCACGAGACATGCAACGCTGGCAATATTGCAGGTCTGAGAACATACGCCGTCCAGGGCTCGATTCTGCAATCGAGTCACGTACCGTCTGAAGCCCGATTCTCAATGTATGAGTCAAGTATTTTGCATCGACCTCCGAAGCTGAGATCGCAATGCCAGCATACGGATCAACATTGCGAATCGCAACGTGTTCAACGACCGAGTGCCCAGGCAGCCGGTTCATCCAGACAAACTTCCAAAGGATGGACACCACGGACTCGTACGGGATCCAGCCAACGGCGATCAAAAACGTATCCCCACGTCGGGGCCAATTTTGTGGCGTCAAAGGTCAGGATCGGAAACGCCAGGGCCATCATGCCGTAAATCTCAACAACTCGGCGCTAACGGCCTGGCGCGCCTGCACATACCCGCAACTGCGCACCGCCAGGCTCCAAAGTGCTGGATCGGGCCTATACCCAGATCCATCGCGCAACTCACTTTCCTTGAGCACAATTTCCACCGCACGGGCAAAGGATTCCATTGGGATCTCGAGATCACCAGGTAACCCGTGTTTATGGTGCAAAGACTCGAATGCGTTCCAGAGCAGCATCGCATCGTGGTTGAGTTGATAGCCACCTAGCACGGCCTGGCGAACATAAAACCTGGTAAAACTCCAGTCGCTGCCGCGCGGAAAATTCGTTTGGTCATACCCCGCCAGACAGGTGGCCACCTCGGTGACATTTCGCACCCCGTGAAACGCCAGTTCTTCCACCATCAGTCTCGCTACGATCTGTGTTTTTCGGGCGCGCTGCAAAGCCGTCTTGACCGCCAGCAATTCCTGTTGCCCGACCAAGAAGGTGAACAGTTGGATGGAAATCCGATCCAGATGGTCATGCACGTCGCGCAGCCACTCGTATTCGTTCTCGTCATAGCGCTGGGCTTCGTCACAAAACAAAATGACCGTGCCACTGCCATTGCGACTGCACACTTCCTTGATCTTGTTGATCAGTCGCATGCGTTTGGAAGAGTTGCTCCCGGTGTCAGGCTCCGGGTAGCCGACCGCTTCCAGCAAATTGGTGAAGAACGGCCCTTCGGCATGACGTGGCTTGTGTTCGGCTTGGGCGTGATAGGTGGTGACTTTGGGATGTGTTTGGGCCAGCAGCAATCGCAAATATTCGATGGCGCGGGTCTTGCCGATGCGCGGCGGCCCGTAGCTCAGTGCGCCCGTAATGCGGTAACGCAGACATCGGCCGATCAACTCATAAAAGGCCTGGATCGCCGGCGTGGCGATGCGGTAGTTGCCGGTTTCAATCGGATGGCGGCTTGAGTCGACTGGCCGGGCCTGTGTGGATGTCGATGCAGATGCTGGTGGGGTTGGCAGTGTGGCTTTTTTGCGTGGCATGGCGGGCTCCTTAAAACTCGATTCCAAACGCGAGGGATCGACACCTCCCCCCCAGCGCTAACTGGGGCCTGCGTACCCGGTGCCAATGCTCAATCGTTGGGGCTCTATCCGGGCCGGTGTCGTGGTGGCATCGGGCGCCTGTGGCAGCGACGTTGACTGCGGCTGTGGCGGCTCTCTCCTGGCGGTAACGGGCGCTACCGCCAGCGTGCGCAGTGTGCGGGTTAAATCGCTGGCCCCGCGCCGGGTGCGTTTGGCCTTGGCAAACTTCTTCTCGATGAACTGGGTTAAAAATTCCTGGTTGAGGTTGCTGGCAAGCCGTTTGCTGCCGCGCAGTCGGACGATCTCCTGGCGCAGCTTGAGATCGTGGGCGATCTCACCCCAGGCACCCTGGGCCTTGAGTAGCCCGATCTCGCCGCCGTCTGGCGCAAACGCGCGAACACTGCGTAAGTCCTGGCTGTTGTAGTAAAGGCGCAACTCCTGGCCCAGGAACGCGGCTGTGCTGGCCAACACAGCATTGGTATAGCGCACACCGTAGAAGTTGATATGGGGCCGCTGGCCTTGTTCCAGATATCCCCTGACGGTGACCCGTTTAGGCGTGTGCATCAGGCACAGGGTACGGCGCTTGGATTCCGGCAACCAGTTAAGCAGGGCGCCGCCATTGCGCACGCAGTATTCAACTGCCTCCAGTGGCGTGCGGCCATTCAAGCCATCATGCGGCGTGGCGTTGTAGGTGGCCAGGGCGGCCTCCAGCAACTCTTCAATCTCATTGAGCGAGACGTACAGGCGAAGATTGCCTTTCGGGTCAGCCAGTGCTCGACGTACATCGCGGGAATTTGTCCCGGTGTAGCCTGGCATCCGACTGGACAGGTTGGCAGCGATGGAGCCGAAAAAACGTTCGATATAGGGACGGTCATCCGGTGCATGCGGCGGCCCGGCATCAATCCAACACCCCACAAATTCACCCAGTGCGTAACGCACGTCCTCAGCCAGGTTCGCCCGGGCGTTGTCCAGTTTGAGCCAATGCCAGGTGGCAAAGCCGAGCTCCGGCAGCTTGCCCGACGGAAATCCGCCAAGGGCACCGTAACCCACGCCTGGCAGTGTGAAGGTGCAAGGGCGGTGCGGCTCCAACGCGGCCTCGATAGTTCGAATGACATCGTAGCGGCTGTATTCGCGGTTCAGACTTACGTGATAACCGAGCACAGCTCGAGACCAGACATCGATAATGACCAACAGCCAGATGCGTTCAATTTCGAATTCCTGCTCAAAGCCAAGCGGATCGCGCACCACGACTTTGAGTCGAACATCAAGCCGGTGACCGTCAAACTCGACGACGTCATAGGCATGTTGGGCCGCTGGAGCCGACAGATCCTTCCGCGCCGGCAGGCCTTTAAGATGGGTTGCGCCCGCGAGCCTGGCGGCACGATCGAAGTTATGCAGACTTCGCTCTTTTGCCACTGCGGCCAGCGAGCGAATACCCAGCATTTCTGTATTCAAGGGATAGTCGGCAACGCCCAGGCCCAAGAGGCGGCATTCGCGCAAGAACCCCAGATGCAGGGCCTTCAGTCCACGCAAACGGATGCGCAGACCATCCTCACCCTGGTATTGGTCGATGGCGATATGCTTGCCGCCAATCTGCTGGTCGATCCAGGCCCCAAGCGTTGGGTGGAGCTGCAACAACTTGTCAAAGGCACCGGCCGTTCCACGGCTGCCTCCAATGGGATGAAGTTTGGACCGCTTGGTGCGTTGATATGCGGCCACTCGGACGTAAGGCACCAAGACCCGGTAGCCAAAAACGCGTCCGTCGTCATGCATCTGATTGCAGCGCCCTCAGAAGTCGGTAGAGTTGCCGACGATCCACACCGGTTTGTATTTCGATTTGCTCAATGGCAGTGTTGGCGACGTAGAGTTCAACCGCACGGCGGCGCGATTCATAAATCTTGCGTTGATGGGCCGTCAATGCTTGCGCGTCAAACTCAGGCCAAGTAGAGAGGTTGAGCACGATGGTGTTTCGGCTGCGGCTCATGATGCGGACTCGATAGAGGTGTGCAACGACAGCGCCTGTGCGCGCAGGGCTGGTGCCACCAGTTGCCCCTTGCGCAATAGCTCGAATATGCTGGCACGCACTCGCACTGGATCACCGCAAGCAAACTGAGCCTCCAGGCGACCCAGTGCAATTGGCTCTTTTACGAATGCCCGTACCGACTTCATTTGCGCCGGATCAAGCAAAGAGTGAGACGCATTGATCACGGTCAGGATGCGCTGCCAGTTGGCAACCCAAACACTGTCAGCCGCCAGTTCAGCATCCTGCACATAGTGAACCGTCAGGTCATGAAGTGTGATGGGCAGATCAGGCACGTCATTGCTGGAAATGATCCAGAAGTATTCTTCCCCGTCAGCGCGCCGAATCCAGAAGTCGATCAACGCCTCGCTGCCAGGCGAGCCGATCGGTGCAGGACGTTCGCAAAAGGCAATTACCTTGGGATCAGCCTCCAGACGAATCCAGACTGAAAAACTGGAATAGTCGAACAGCTGAACCCGGCGCTTGAGCTTCGGGCTATAGCCTTCCAGCAGCCGTGCACCCTTCGGGCGGGTTTGAGTGACCGGTACACAGAACCTTCGCGCCAAATCCTTCATGGATTAACACCTCAGGAACGTCGTCAACAAGAAATGTGAATTGACACAATTAATTAGATTAATTGTATGTTGACATTATTATTTTGCAAACTTTGTCGATAAAAGTGACCACTTAAAACCATGTCTCACAGGGAAAATGCCTCAGAAATTGTTGACACTTTTATTTTGTTCTACGACATGGACCATTTGATTTTATTGAAGTGCGCGTTGCATTGCCAGTTGCACTCATGGCTGCCGTTCTTTCACCAATGGGCGTTCGCCTTACGCCCCTTGCATGGAGTATCTTGTCAGTAATCTTTACACACCGAGATCGCAATATCCGCTCTATTTCGCCAAACCGTTGAATTCATTAGGGAAAATTTAATTGGCATGAATACTGCTTCATCTCTGGCTTATTTGTAAGTCGCAGCTTTCAGTATCTAACTGATGTCGGCGGCGGCTCCTGAGGAGATAGCCATGGGCAGAAATCAATGGAGTCGCGCGGAGGCCGGGGTAAAGAATACGTGCATAACGCTGGCTGCCTCTGCATCTCTAGCGCTGCTCGGTTGCGACGCGACAATGCCAAAGCTTGGCGGCGGTGGCACTGCCGCTACCGGGGGAGCAGGCGGCGCGACGTCGGAGAACGCCAACAGCCAGCTGGAAAAATGCAGCCAGTCGCTCGGCACGCTGGCAGTGGCCGAGGATCAAAACGCTCCCTGGTATGTACAGTTGTCGCAATACAAGCTCGGATCGACCGTGCCTGTTCTCCGCATGCTTATCCAGCAATCCAACTGCTTTGTGGTTGTTGAACGCGGCCGGACAATGAACAACATGATGCAGGAGCGAAATCTTCAGAAGTCCGGTGAAATGCGCAGTGGCAGCAGCTTCCAACAGGGTCAAATGGTCGCGGCGGATTACACGATGAGCCCGACGATCAATTTCAGTCAGAAAGGCACAGGGGGCATCGGCGGCGCATTGGGTGGCTTTGGCTTCCTCGGGTCTGCAGCTGGTGCCGTTGCTGGCGGCCTAAAGTCGAACGAAGCGTCGACCACCCTCCTCATGATCGACAATCGTTCCGGCGTTCAACTGGCCGCTGCCGAGGGCAGCGCAAAGAACTTCGATTTCAATTTGTTTGGTGGCGCGTTCGGCGGCGGCCTGGCGGGCGGCGCGGGCGGCTATTCGAACACCCCAGAAGGCAAGATTCTCATCGCGGCCTTTATGGACTCCTACAACCAGCTCGTCAAGGCGACCCGCAATTACAAGGCACAGGAAGTCAAGGGCGGTCTTGGCACTGGCGGGACGCTTGCCGTGCAAGGCGGACAGACCCCAGCCAGCAGACCCGCAGCAGCCCCCAACGACCCGGCGATGACGGTTGCGGACGCACAGCGCAGATTGACCGAGCTTGGATACCAACCAGGTCCGGTAGATGGCTCGGCCGGCGGGCGTACTGCAACGGCCGTCCGTGCATTTCAGCGGGATCGTGGACTTGATGTGACTGGACGGCTGGACGCCGCCACCAAAGCGCAGCTGATGAAGTAGGGGGCGCTGGCGCCGATGATGGATGGTAATCGTCATGAATTGCTCACATTGCCATACCGAAAATCGGTCCGGTGCAAAGTTCTGCAAGGGCTGTGGCAAAGCGCTTTCACTTATTGAAGTGCACCCCCCCGTCCAGCGCGCCGAGCAAACCCTGGCCTGCAATGCCTGCGGTATACCGAACAAGCCCGGAGCCAAATTCTGTTCTAGCTGCGGAGCCGGGCTATCCAATGCAGAGAATCTGAAACCACCACCACCACCACCGCCATCGTCACATCACGCGAGCACTTCAGCCGCAGCCATGGAGCCGCTAAGCCTTCAGCCGATACGCAACGTCAATGGATCGCGAGCCGACAAGAAACTTCCGATGTTATTGGCATTGTCCATCGCCGGACTTGTGACCGCAGGTGCTGGAACGTGGTTTTGGCTGCACAGATCCGCCCCACCCGTGGCTACGGCACTCGCCGCAACTGCGGGCCAGGGCGCCGCACCACGAGAACCCGTACAACCGCCACCGCCTGTCACACCGCCCGTGGCGGCACCTGCAGTGCCCCCCGCTGATGAGACCGTGCCGAGATCACCACCGGTGGTCTTACCGCAGACAGCCATTCCACCGGAACCCACAGAGACAGTGCAGTCGAAGAGTGCTGATGTGCAGGCAGGCAAGATGATTGTGCCTCCGCGCACCCAAGCAACGGCGCCGACGGCCGTGCAGCCCGCGCGACCAGTGCCGCCGCGTCAAATCACTCTGGGCAGGCCCGAACCACCATCGGGCATACGGACTCCCGATGCGCAGCCGCGCCATATCGCACGCTCACCGGTACCCGTTCCGGTGCAGGTGCAGGTTCCCCCACGCGCATCGGAGCCAGATTGGTATTTGGCCCTCAAGCGCGGACTTGTTGTTTGCCGGAGCGATTCCAATTTCCTTGCCCGCGTGCTCTGTGAGGAGAAAGTCAAATGGAGTTTTTGCGGGCCGAGCAATCGCTGGGGCAAGGTGCCCGAATGCCATAAGACCGAGCGCCCCGAATACGAAAGATAAGAGGTAAATGCAATGAACACGAGCGCAATGAATCTGAACGACCGTTACAGCCTTCTTCGAATCGGCGAGGCTTGGCGGAACCGCCCCGGTCTGACGACGATGCTGATAACCTTTGTTGTCGTGGCCTTGTTGTTGGCACTGGGCACAAACGGTGGGGTTGGCACATTCGCAGTGGCAGCGGCGCTTGGCGTGTTGACTGTCTTTGCGGGGTTCTCTGCGGCCGGAATTCAGTTCATGGACCAGGCGGCGGGTAGATTGGTCACGCCAATCACGGCTGCATTGATTGGCAGCCCGATGGTGCTGCTGCGCAGCCTCGGCCTCGCACTGCTGCTGGGCGTGATCTTTCTCGCCTATCTTGCCACTGCGGCGATCGTTCTACTCGTTTGCAAGGTGCCCGCACTTGGGCCATTGATATACATGATCGCTGTGCCTGTGCTGACGTTTGCCGGTGCGTTGGTCATTCTTGGGCTGACCGTGGCCGGCCTGATTGCAGGAACTGCACTGTGGGAGGGCCAACCGATTGGCGCCGCGCTGGCCTTGGGCTGGGCCGTCGCCACACAACGTCCAATGCAGGGCTTTTTGAGCATCATGATGCTGTTTATAGCGACGTCGTTGGTCGCTCTTGTGGTTTCGGCATTTGTTTTCGCCGGGTTCGGTGTCGTCGCTGGGCTTTCTGCCGCCATTCTGGGTAGCCACTTAAGCGGCGGCCTGCAGGGTTTTATGGGATCCATGATGGCCGGTGGACTCGGTAGCGGGTCCGCTGGAATCATGGCAGTTGCGGCGCTGATCGGCGGCGCCTTGGTGTTTGCTCTTGTACAGGCGCTGTTTGCGGCCATGTTCGCCCTGGGACTCGCGCTGACCTACCTGAAGATAACAGAGGGTGTGGACACCGCTACGGCAAAGTCGGCGATCAATTCAGCGATTGCCAAGACCACGCAAAAGGCGCAGTTTGCCGCCTCAGAAGCAAGACGCGTGGCCCAAGAGGCTCAGGCTAACGCGCAAAAGCGTGCCGAGCAAGCCCGCAACTTGCAGGCCGCACGTGACGAACCATCCGCTGCCCCTGCCTTGGCGTGTCCAAAATGCGCTGCGGCCATATCCGCGGGTGAGTCGTTCTGCGGCGGTTGCGGCTTCAAGCTTGTCTGAGCGGTAAAAGGATCAAGGGGGCCGTGATGCGCAAAATGTCTCTTCTCATCGGTCGATTGATCGTCGCAATTGGCCTGACGCTGCTATTTGGCTGCGTTGAGGTTGACGAGCATTACACGGTGCATAGCGATGGTGCCATGAGCATCAAGGCCATCATCGCTATCGATCCGCAGTATGAGGCCCTGGTACTACCCAAGCTGAAAGAGTATCTGCAGAAAGAAATGCCCCAGCAGGCGCGGATCGATTACTCGCAGCGAATTAACGGCAAGGCAGCCATCATCATCGAATTCGATGAATCGGCCGCTGAGTTGGCAATGGAACGTGGGGGAAATATGGTCCTTGTCAGTGATGCTGGCTTCATGAGGAAGCGCTACGAGTACCGCAGCACTGTAACGTCAACACCTGATTTCCCCTTCCCGCATCGCGCGGTGGTCAGTCTGCCTGGCTCGATCGAAGGTGTGACCGGCGGCAAGGTTACAGCTAAAGATACCGTGGAATTTGACGAGACCTATGCAAAACGAGGCACAGTGTTTGTTGCCACTTCCACGGCATACGCGTTCAACCTGGGCAGGTTCGACCACACTGCGGCAACTGTCGCAAACCCTGGTACGGCGTCCTGGCTGGTACCCGCTTCGATTGGATCGATTTTGGCTGGGGGCGTAATGTTATTGACTGGCTGGCTTCGGTCACGCCGGATGGCGGGCGCCTCCGACTCACCGACTTTCAGTACATCACCACGCCCCTTGGACGAAGACCGCCCGCCTGCCGAAACAATCGCGTCGGTATTTTGCACTGAATGCGGCTCGCCCAACGCCATCGGCCGCAAGTTTTGCAGTCAGTGTGGAAACCCATTGGAGTAGCGCATGAACATCACGCACCCCCACCGCCGCCAGCACGGTGTCAGCACGTGGACGATGACCGGAAGCGTACTGATTGTCGCTGGCATCGCCGGACTCGGCATTGGATTGATCAAGCCGGACACTCAGACGGCGAACATCGTGCCCATTGTCACTCCTGAGCACAAGGATCAAGGCCCTGCGCGCGAGAAGGTCGCTATCGGGGACAAGGTTATGCAGAAAATTGGCCCCGGAGAGGGACTCGACAATTGGTCAATTGACCCGAATGGAGCGATTCACTTTGGGCGGCAGATCGTCAAGGCGGGCAGTGGTCCATCTGTTGAACTTCGCCTGTCCAAGGGAAACCAGAGCGGCACCATGCGCTATGCCGTCCTTGTCGATACTGACAATGGGCCTTTTGAGGGTTACGTATGGCGAACGGGCGCTCAGAAGATTCTGGCGCGAATAACCGTTCCCCACCTCATCTCGGAGACGATATTCTGGTCCCCAAACGGCATGCACGCCGTCGCCATGGATGGCGGCAGCGGTGAGAATGCTTTCGATCACGACCATATCTATGTCATCAACTTGGAAAATGGTCGATTGTCGTCACGGAAAATTGGTCCATTCAAATCTGGAGACTGCGAGATGCAACGTTTGGAGGATCAACCCGCATCGTGGATTGGGGACTCTGTTTTTCGGATCACTGCAAGAATTGAAGAGGACCTGATGATGAGTGATCCAGTCAAGTGTCCTCCCTTCAAGGCACGCTCAAGGACTGTCGACGTGCCATTGAGATGATGTTCAATCCTTTTCAAGAAACGAAGCCGGTTAGCCTTTGCTGACAAGCTGAGATCACAAACTGAGTTGAATGCGCAGATGACTTGAGTTCATGGAACCGTACGATGCGCATCGCCAACGATGGCCATCCTCATCGTCCAGTTTTTTTGACTCGGAAAGCAGGCAAGAACCGGCCGGAGATTCCCCGCTGACTAGAGCAATCGCGTCGCGCGCCGGTGCTCACCGATTCTCGGCACACCGGTCAATTTGGCACTGGCCGCAACAGAATGACCGGTCAGGAGAACTCAACAGAAGTTTCTGGTTCGCCTCGAACGTCGGCTGCTGCGCTGTTGACGGCCAACCGGAAAAATTGATCACCGTCTTTGTCTGACTGCTCCCGAGTTTCTTGCATCGGTGGCGAATGGCCGGTTCCGGCAAAAGCCAAGGTCAGCTTTCGACTTTCCGCCGGGGCTCATTCGGTTCCGGTTGACGTCGGGTATGTGTCTATTGGAGTCAATGATGAATAGACCGCAAATTCTTTGATGAATTGTCCATCAAACCATCTTGAAACCCAATGCTGACGCGGGTTTCATTGATTCCTTGGGTCAACAGCGTAGTAAAACCCAGATGGATGAAAAACCCCGCGGTTTGGGGTGCCTTTTTCGTTTGCACTGCGATTCGAGAGCAATTATGGACGTCACCCGCTTCTGTAGACATATTTCAACTTCCAGTTCGTCGTTTTCAGTCAATAATCTTTTTGCAAACAGCGCTATTGCGATAACTATTCTTATCATGATAGCCAGATTAAATTGTTAAACTCAACTTTGTGAAGAATCCGTCACCCAAGTTGTCAACGGCCCCACCCAGCAATCCCGCAGACTTCCCCGACCCTGGCGAACTGGCTGCACTGCGTGCCTGGTATGAGGGGTTGAGTTCTCTTGAAGCCGTAACTCGTTACCTGGATGCTGCCAAGGCAGAAGGCAGCTCCTCCCGCGGCATCATCAGCGACATTCGAAAACAGCTCGTGTCCTGTGCAAAGGCGCGCCACCAGGCTGACCTGGTCAAACTGTTCACCCACAGGGACGCTGACAGGGCAAAGGTAGCACGAGTCGCCATACGGGCGATGGATGTCCTGAGCCACATCCCCATGCCAACTCCTTTGGTCAGTGACAACATAGAGGGCTGGCTTTCAGCACGCACTGTTCGCCCGCTGCATGCCCATGGAATCAAGACGCTAGCGGACTTGACCGTTCGCATCCCCCGGCGCCGCAGATGGTGGGTCGCCATTGCCGGCCTGGGAGCGGCAGGTGCTCGCCAAATTGAGGCCTTCTTTGTGGAACACCCCGAGTTGATGGATAGGGCGAGAGTGCTGGTGCGCGTGCAAGCAGAGCAAGAGGTCGTTCCCTGGGAGATCCTGAGGCCGCCCCAGGATGTGGACGGCTCAAACGGCACCTTTCGTTCACCACCAGGCACATGCACCCTGGACGCGCGCAACGACTATGAAGCAGTACAGGCATGGTTGTCGCTGCATGAATCCGCTTCCACCCTTCGGGCCTACCGCAAAGAGGCGGAGCGCCTGATTTTGTGGGCGATTCTCGAGCGTGGCCGGGCTTTGTCGTCACTTACCGTCGAGGATGCCGTGGCCTATCGCGCATTCCTGCGTCGACCGACGCCTGCACGGCGTTGGGTCGGTCCGGCCCAGCCGCGCATTTCACCGGATTGGAAACCATTTGCCGGTTCGCTGTCGGCACGTTCCGTGTCGTATGCCTTGTCCGTCTTGGGAGCCTTGTACCGCTGGCTGATGGAGCAGAGGTATCTCCTGTCCAACCCTTTTTCCGGGGTCAAGGTGCGTGGCGCCTCCAATTTGCCAGTTCTGGATACCAGCCATGTGTTCAGTGAAGGGGAGTGGGCCATAGTTCGCACCATTGCAGATGGGCTGGAATGGTCTTATGGTTGGGATACCCCGGCGGCACAAAGGCTGCGGTTCATTCTGGACTTCGCGTACGCAACCGGGCTGCGGGCCAGTGAACTCGTTGGTGTCACGCTCAAATCGGTTCATGTCGATGAACGCAATGAGCATTGGTTGCACCTGGTTGGTAAAGGCAGAAAGGCCGGAAAAGTGGCGATGCCGCCCCTGGCAAGGGGCGCATTGGAACGGTATCTGATGCTACGGGGATTGCCCATCACGCCACAACTCTGGAGGCCAGAAATACCCTTGATTGGCACTTTGGCGAAGGAAGGTGCCGCAGGGATCACGGCGTCCCGTCTGTGGAGCGTCCTGCGCCGGTTCTTCAGGACCGCAGCCGATCAAATGGACGCGGACAGTCCCGCGCTGGCCGAGAAGCTTCGCTGCGCGTCAACCCATTGGATGAGGCACACCCATGCAACCCATGCCTTGGCCAAAGGAGCTGAGCTGACAACGGTCCGCGACAATTTGCGACATGCGTCGATTGCCACCACTTCGATTTACCTCCATGGCGATGATGTCAAGCGGGCCAGACAAATGGGCGTCGCGTTTTGCGCTTCAACCTGACCGCCCAGACTATGTCGATTTTTGATTTGTATTTTTTGGGTCTTTGACCATAATCGACCGAAGTGGCTCGATATGACCCGGTGGCATCACGCCACTGCTCGGCTTCACCCGCGATGGGTGGAGCGGCCCCAGACCAAAGTAGGGTCAACTTTGGTTGCAAAGGCAGGGCCAACTTTCCTTTTGTAAACGCCAATGGACGGCAATAGTTTGCTCCATGCGACTCTATGGCCTAAGATTACTCTCATTATCTAAGGGCTAGATTTCTCCGTCAAAACCCGTTAGCATCGCCTCGAGCAGAAAAAAATCAACCGAATCAAGACCTTATGCCCCTGAGCCCACCCGTTCCCGTGTTTGTGCGCCGCCTGGGGCGCCACCATTTTGCCCATCTGCGCGCCGTGGCCGAGGGCCTGGAGCTGCAGAGCAGCGCCAAGCGCTATCTGGGGGTCGAGCACGGCCACCAGGCCAAAACCGCGCACGAACAGACCGTCGACCTGGTGCGGGCCCTGGCACGCCGGCGCGGTCACTCCAGCTGGCGCCTGGTGGGCCTGCGGGTCGGTCTGGACCCGGACAGCGCCCAGCCCACGCTGGCGCACTTCAGCGCCGAGCGCGGGCTCGATGGCTGGTCCGAGTCCGAAGTGAGCGAGATGTACCTCGAGGCCTACCCGCCCAACCGCAAAGCGGCGCGCGGTCAGCGCCTGCGCGAGCGCCAGCTCGCCTTGCTGCGCGAGCTCGAACGGGTCGCAGCCGAACACCCGCTGGCCAGCGATCTGGTCTCGGGCTGGTTTGACGAGGCCAGCGCGGCCAAGCTGATCACGGCCGGCCTGGTCACCCTGGCCCACCTGCAGGCCCGCATCCACACCGGCGGGCGCTGGTACGCCGCCCTGCCCGGGGTCGGGCGCACCAAGGCCCAGCGCATCGCCGCGCACCTGGCCACCTTGCTGCCTGGCAGCGCCGCGCCGCTCAAACCGGTCTTTGCCCTGCGCCTGGCCCACGGGCTCTTTGCGCCAACGCCCGAGCCGCAGCCGGCGGCCACGGCCCTGTCAGAACGCCCCCCAGCGCTTGCCGGACAACTCCCAAATGTTCTCACGTATCCGGCGCAGCGCCCTGCCCTGCCCGGCGCTTTGCTGGCCGCCACCAACGACCAGGAGGCGGTGGACGCCTGGATCGCCGCGCGCGCCGGCTCCGAGAAAACCGTGCTGGTGTACCGGCGCGACGCGGTGCGCCTGATGCTGTGGCTCCAGTACGAGAAAGCGGGCAAGACCCTGCGGCAAATGAACGCAAACGACTGCATGGACTACATGGCGTTCTTGCAGCACATTCCCACCCAATGGATCTCGCGGGTGCGGGCCGAGCCGGGCGCGCCGGGCTGGGCGCCCTTTCGCGGTCCTTTGAGTCACGCCAGCTGCCGCCAGTCCATCGTGATCGTGGCCGCGCTGTTTGGCTGGCTGCAAGCGGCCCAGTACCTGGGTGCCAACCCCTGGCTGCTGGTCAATCAGAAAACGGGCGACGATCCCGGGCGCAACCTGCTCGATACCAAGGCCCTGAGCGAAGCGGCGGCCGCCGAGGTGCTGCGCTTTGTGGAGAACCAGGCGCCCTGCCCTGCCCGCGCCCGAATCCGCTTCATCCTGCGCTTTGTCCAGGCCGTGGGCCTGCGCTCGGCGGAGCTCTTACAAGCGCAGCTGGGCGATCTGCGGCTCGAGCCCGAGGGCTGGGTGATGCAGGTTCACGGCAAGGGGGCCAGGAACCGGGTTTGCGTGGTACCCGGTCAAGCCCTGCAGGCCTTGCAGGACTATCTCCAGGCGCGTGGCCTGGACAGCATCGAGACCGCGCCGCCGGATGCACCGCTGCTGGCCAGCGCTCTGGATCCGATGTCACCCATTGGGTACCAGGCCTTGTATGAGCATGTGCGCAGCTGGATTTCCAGGGCGGTGTCAGCCTCCGCCCTGCCCTGCAATGAACGCTTGAAACTGGCGGGCGCGACCACGCACTGGCTGCGCCACACCTTTGGAACCCGTGCCATTGCACGGGAGGTGCCGCTCGATGTGATCCAGGCCCAGATGGGGCACGCGAGCATTCAAACGACGACGGCCATTTATGGACGGGCGCCGATTCAAGCGGCGCGTCGATGAACTGGGCAAAGCGTTTGGATAGGGGTGCTCTGCGGTAGGGCGCCCTGCCCTTCTGGTCTAATTTCCCCTGCTAAAGCCGGTCGACGAGTTAGACATTTACGGTGATTGGGATCAACCGATAGCCAGCAGCGTCGGCACTTGAATTGGTGACTCTACCGTAGAGATGAATTTGACTGCGCCTGTTTGGCGTATCCATTGAGTGCTAAGACGCCTGCGATGGACCGCCTACCCGATGCATTCTTATTTGAATACCATTGATGTAAATAAGGGGGGGTAGTTCGAACTACCCCCGAAATTACATCAAGCCACGCTCAGGACACGAGCAACTTAATCGATTTCTGGATCTCATCAAAACGTTCTGGCGCAATATTCTTCAGATTAATCACGACGCTGCGGGCGCTTGCATCCATGCACATGGAACCACTTTGTCCTGACTTTCCTGTGATTGAAATCCTTGTTACGGCAGGGGGTAGTTCCGAACTACCCCCTGCCGTAACCAATTGCAGCAAGACCTTTTTTGCGGTTGGACGTGGGTCCATTTTCTGAATATTTTTAGCATGCGCCAAGACTAAATCTGGGTCCTTCTGCAATGCTTGAGTTAGATCTGATGCCCATCGAAGCTGTATATCAAGAGGGCTATCAAATGCCCTCAGCACTGCATCTGGAAGCCGTGCCAATGCGAGTGCTTTACCTAAGTTCGTTAAATCTACAGAAGCGTACTCCGCAAGCTTTCTGGCCGATGGGAACAAGCCGTCGTCTAAAGCGCGCTTGTACATCAAGCCCTGCTCGTATGGTCGCAAGTCCTTGCGCTGGCGGTTCTCCCGATCCATTTCGACAAATAACTCTTGCTCGCTAACTTCTTCGATCAAAGCAAGGACCGGAATCCCTAAATCAACGCAAGCCTGGTGTCGCCGGTGGCCAAAAACGATCTCATAAAACCCATCCTCATTCACTAATGGACGCACCTTAATCGGCTGCACGTTGCCGCCCGCTGCCTTTATGTCTTCTTTTAAGAGGTCAAACTCTGAATCCAAAAACGATTTTTCATGTCGATTTGCCCATTTACTTCGCCGAATCAACGTGGGGTCGAGTTTTCTAACCGGCGCCGAGCCTTCGAATGTCGAAAGCTTACGATTGGCAATTCTCAGTTCATCTCGCGCAACGTCAAGCTTCTTTGAAACCTCTTCCTTGCCCGTCATCGAGTCCATGAAGACGCCGACTCCGGTATATTTTTTAGAGGCCTCATGCGGTTCCGAAACTGATGCGTTGACGACTGTAGTTGCCGACTGACCATCGCCAGGCCTGGCACGAGACCTATAGCCTGACATATCGATACCAGCAGTTTTCTCTGCGATCTTCTTAACCATGGCTTACTCCTCAGCTTGCGATGTGGCGGCGCCAAGTGGCGCGAATGATTTCCTCGAGCAGTTCCGTGACCCTATCGTAGGCATCCAGCGCTCGTTTGTATGTCCGCTGATTTCCTTCATATTTACCAACATCGTAGACTGTTCCGAACTCGGCACTTGAAGATGATGCCACCGTAGTCTTTGGAATTTCAGCAGGCAAAACCTTACCTTCGTAGGTCTTGTTTATCCAATCACGCACTGTTCCCGTTGTGGCGTCCTGGCTGTCGACCCTGGTAAGTAGAACGCGTACAAAATCAAAATCCTTGGTGACGCCTCGATGCTCCACCAACTGTCCGGCCAAATCTGAGAATAGACGCCAAAACTGAGCAGCGGAAGCGGCGTCAAGTGCATTCGGGGGTAACGGCATTAAGATTCCGTCGCTTGCCATCAACGCATTGATCGTTACATAGGAAAGGGCAGGGGGGGTGTCGATGATGATGACGTCGTACTGGTCTCGTACGTCATCCAGGCCGACATTCAAAACATTCCAAAATTCAAAACCTGTCTCATTCATCTGACGCGCTGGTAGACCGAACTCGGCTGCAAACAGTAAAGGCGCGGCACAAACCAAATCAAGATCAGTCCAGTATGTCGACTGGATCGCGGGCTTTATGCTCGTCTCTACCCCAAGGCAAACCGGAAGAATCGTTTGCGCCTCTTCAACTTCTGTGTCGGGAAGAATCCCAAACAAGGTTGTCAACGAGCCTTGGGGATCGCAATCAATCACAAGCACCCGATGCCCCTTTAGCGAGAGGCCTTGAGCAAGGGTCATGGCTGTGGTCGTCTTTCCGACACCACCTTTGAAATTGGCGACAGCAATGCAGACAGCCTCAGCGCCTGCCGGGCGCAACTGTTTTGCTCGGTATTCTCGCACCCAGGGCAAAATCTCAGCAAGAGTGAACTCACGCCGGTTACCACTTTCATTAATTTTCCCAGTCGGCAAGTCAGCTTTTCCCAATCGGTAGACAATCTGATTTCGATCGACTTCACATAGTGCCGCAAGTTGGGTGGCATTGAAGCTAGGAGCTGATTTTCGATTTTCTGGCGCGAGAAGCGCGCCACGCACCTCGGACATCATGTAGCCGGCGCGGTCCGCTTGCTCCATGATGTCGGCCAATGACTCTGGTTTCAGTGGGATTTCTTGAATTATTGCCATTATTGATGCTCATCAAAATATTGAGATGTTTCTATTGTGCTACCTTTCTTCAGCTTTATCAAATATTCCATCTTTGTTAACAAAAATTTGTTTTGTGAAGTTGCCTCGGCAAGTGAGATTCATATGGAAGGGTTGTCATCTATCTCTTGCCAAGACCGGGCTTCGCAGGTTCATAGACCTTTAACTTCTACTAAGTCCTTTAATACCTTTACATTCAGAATTCCTCAATGGTGATAGGGAGTTACGTGCAAATACGTGAGCTTCTATAGGTGTGAACGTGAGCTGTTATAGGAGTCAATGTGAGGGCCTGTGGGATTCAAGGTGAGATGCTTTGGGTTCAACGGTGAGTGGATATGGGCGCTTAGCGTGGCAGGATCTTCCCTAGTCGCTACTCCCATATCCACTCACGTATGAATGGTCGATAAAACCAAACAGAGTCCCCAGGCCATTTCGAAGAACCTTTTCGTGCACCCCATTTGGGGAAACGATCGTTGTGTGCCTGCGAGGGCCTGAGCTCACTTCTCTAACTACCTAGCTGGCAAATCGCATAGGAAATATTTAGAATACGTGAGATCTTATGGGATTCATAACGACTAAGCCATCAAGTTGGTTGACTTTCTAATCCCACTCCATGCATCTGCAATCCCCCCTGCATTAATCAAGTTTCGCTTTGAGGGCGAATAGTGGCGGAGGGCTTAGCGGAAGCAGGCATCTAGGACATGTGAGACGTTATGGGAGTCGTCGCGCCATCTTTCATGTGAGTTCTTTGCCATTTAAGTCTCACGATGGACTATTTTGCGAATCAAACCTGTCAATTAGGTTGATGGTTTGCCGGATATCTAGAACACGTGAGACGTTATGGGGCCCATTAGATGTCGATCGAACGTGAGATTTTCGATGCGTCATAGCTCACATTTCTTGCTATGATTGCAAAATGCTGGAACAAGCCGAACTGTATTCACCCAATCCGCATGACGATGAGTATTTGCTCAAACACGTCAATGCGGTGGCTTTAATGCCGGTAAAGGGAGGGAAAAGAATATCGCTGCTTGGGCGAAGGCTCTTTAATGTCATGCTTCGACGAGCCCAAGAGGATGGCGAGCTTGATGAGTACGAGGCCAGACTGCATGAAATCCTCACTGATACTGAGTTCACGAGTCACAACACCACGCCTCTTCGAGGGAGGCTCCTTGAATTAATGGCCACAACGGTGGAGTGGCAAAGTCCTTCGCCGAGCGAAGCCCAGACTTGGGAGGCTTGTGTGCTGCTTAGCGGGGCGGGCACAAGGACCGATCCGATTACCGGCGCAGTCACTGTGTTTTGGCGCTATGACAAAAAGGTCCGAGATCAACTTTTAAGTCCAGATCGATATGCCCGCTTATCACTGGAGGCAATCACCCAACTTTCAACCCATGCATCCATGGCGTTGTATGAGATATGCGCACGATATGTGGACAACCCGGGTCACAAAACCGCCCGTCGGCATTGGCTCTGGTGGAAACCAGTTTTGACCGGAATTTCCACAGACGATCCAAAAAGTGCAAAGGATACCAAGGTTAAGAAAAAACCCGAGTACAGGTTCTTTAAGCGAGACGTCATCAACAAAGCTGTAGCGGAGATAAATGCGCTCACGAACCTTGAAGTCAAAGGGCCTATCGAGTTCAAGGAGAGAGACAACAAGACTATCTCAGAAATTCAGTTCGAGGTCCGGCTTAAAGGTCGAAAGCCTGGGCCCGTGCAAACGAGGTCGCTTGAGCGTGTTGTGGTAGACAACCTGCCAATCGTTGGTCGAGCGATCAAAGTTGGCGTGAAACAATCTGAGGCTGAGGCATTGCTACGCAAACATGGTCCGGACCCACTTGCCGCGGGTGTTGGCGATCTCGAGAAGCGCTTGCAGATGCCGCATGAAAAAGTCGGGCAGGTGCTTAAGCCCGGCAGTTGGCTTAGAGCAAATATGGAGCGTCGAGCGAGCACCCCATCACCGCTTGCGGATCCGGTGACCGCCCACCAGCTAACTCAGGACGAGATCAAGAAGTATCGGGCTGGGTGGACGGATGAATGGCTTCGTCGACGTAAGGATGGCCTTCGGCAGGGATTTCAAGAGGATATGGATGCGCACCAACAAGAGTTGCTCGAGGATTTCAAACAGGAAATGAAGGCGACAAAACAGCCTCAAATTCTGAAACGATTCGAACTTTCGGGCTGGCAACATCGCATGGTTCGTGAGACCTTCACAAGGTTTCTTGGGCTGCGGGTCCTCGGCAAGGATTGGGATAAGCCCTCACTGGATGACATCCTTGCAATAGCTGCTGAGTTGGCGAATGAAAAACAAAATATTAGTGATGTCAAGGAAAGATTGAGAGCATCGCAGTAGTTTTCACATTCTTAAGAACTGACGCAATATGTCTGCTGCACTCTCTGCCGTGACCGGCGACTACGGGCAAGATCGCCAGGTCGCCCAACTGCGCATCCCGCCACACTCCATCGAATCCGAATCGAGCGTGCTCGGCGGCCTACTGCTCGACAACGGGGCCTGGGACCGGGTCAACGACCTTTTGACTGAAAGCGACTTTTATCGATATGAACACCGCATGGTGTTTGGCGCTGTCGGGACCCTGATCAACGCCTCCAAACCCGCTGATGTGATCACGGTGTTCGAACAGCTTCAAAGCCTGGGAAAGGCCGAGGAAATCGGTGGTCTGGCTTATCTCAATTCACTGGCGCAATACGTACCCAGCGCGGGCAATATCCGACGCTATGCGGAAATTGTTCGGGAGCGTGCCATTCTGCGCAAGCTGGTCAGCGCCAGCGATGAAATTGCGACCAACGCTTTCAACCCGCAGGGTCGTCAGGTTGCCGCCATCCTCGATGAAGCCGAGCAGAAGATCTTCAACATCGGCGAGGAGGGCGCTCGCACCAAGCAGGGCTTTCAGGCCATGGACTCCCTGGTGGTGGCGCTGCTGGATCGGGTTCAGGAGATGGCCGACAACCCCAACGACGTGACCGGTGTGCCCACCGGCTTTTATGACCTGGATCGCATGACCGCGGGTTTCCAGGCCGGCGACCTGATTGTGCTCGCGGCGCGTCCGTCCATGGGCAAGACGGCGCTCGCGATCAACATTGCCGAGCACGTGGCTTTGAATGAAGGCCTACCGGTGGCCGTGTTCTCGATGGAAATGGGTGCGGCCCAGTTGGCCGTGCGGATTGTGGGCTCGATCGGCCGCATCGACCAGAGCCATCTTGCGCACCGGGAAACTGACCGATGAGGAATGGCCGCGCCTGACTGAAGCCATTGAAAAGCTGCGCACCATTTCACTGCACATAGATGAGACCGCGGGCCTGACCTCCAGCGAACTGCGGGCCAATGCCAGACGTCTGTCACGTCAGTGCGGCAAGCTTGGCCTGATCGTGGTGGACTATTTGCAACTGATGAGTGGCTCCAGCAGTGACGGTGAAAACCGCGCCACCGAGTTGGGCGAGATCTCGCGGGGCCTGAAAATGCTGGCCAAGGAGTTGCAGTGTCCGGTGATTGCGCTCTCACAGCTCAATCGCAGCGTGGAAACTCGGCCGGACAAGCGGCCCATGATGAGTGACTTGCGTGAATCGGGTGCCATCGAGCAGGATGCCGACATCATCATGTTCATCTACCGCGATGAGTACTACACCAAGGACGCCTGCAAGGAGCCCGGCGTGGCCGAGATCATCATCGCCAAGCAGCGCAATGGTCCCACTGGCGTGGTCAAGCTGGCCTTCCTCAAGCCGATTACCAAGTTTGAGTCGTTGGCGTCCGGGTCCAGCGGGGATTTCTAGAGCAGGGCAGGGCGCTACCCCGTGCCCAGCATGAAATGAACTGGATTCTGAATCTGGATCACAATCAACGTCACTATGCTGAACGCCACGAAGATGGAGCCGCCGAGCTAAGAAATGTCGATTTCGTGCCCATTACCGATGGCCAGACCACTGAAATCGCCGCCCGTTAGCTTCTCCCATACCTTCTGAACAGAACTCAGCTTGCAAGCGCGCCCGATACCGCCCGACCGCATCACCCCTGGCAGCAGTTGGGCGGCGTCAATGGCTTGCGTTGAACCAGCCTACCGAGATGATCCACTGCCGCAGTTGTTCATCTTCAAGTTGCGCGACGTATAGCGGGAAAAATCAACTATTTGAAAATTGCGGCGCGTTTTTGGGTAGTTTTATTGCTTAAAGTGCCACTGTTCTGGTGTAGCATTTGTGCACTGGCCTTTTTTTTCGAGGGCCTTCGTCGTTCAACCGATGCTGGTTGTTGCGGCATATCAAAAGTCTGCTTTCGCGCCTAGCGTGGACGCAGACGCGTTTTCAGTTGATTTGCGTCCCCCTGCGCCTGCGCAGGGGGTTTTATTCATCCTGATATTTTTTGATATGCACACACCGATAAAGCTTGTTAATTATGCGATCTCTCTGCTCCTGCCTGCTCATACTCGAGCCAAGGCGTTGGGCCCGGATGAGCCAACAGTTTCCCCTGATGAAATTGGAAGTCTGGAAATCCAAAAAAATAATGGGCGGCCCGACGATCCAAATCCCAACTCCATGAAAGGCTGAAACTCGCCAACGGGCCCAACTGCCGATAGTGTCAAACTAGACAAATTGGCCTCGGCTTCAGGCAGCAGGGACTTGTTCACAGACCTGTCCGGATCAGGCCGGTGGGAAATTGCCACCGGTCCCTGCGCGTCCCCTAGCTGCTAGGGATGATCAAGGCCGCAATCGAGGGCACAATCTTGATCGTTCCTGGATTTCTACCCCAATCTATATGCAAAAACCAACACAATCAATCGGTTTTTGCATATGATATGGGGATGTTGACACTCGAACAGTACTTAGAGGGATGCTTGGTTCGTGGCCGTGCATACTTCTCTCGGGAAGAGGCGCTGGCCGCACTGGGGTCTAGTTCGATTGCCCTGACCGCCGCCCTGACGCGGCTGATCAAGAAGCGCCGGTTGGTCAATCCGCGGCATGGCTTCTACCTGATCCTGCGTCCCGAAGACCAGATCGCCGGTGCTCCCGATCCTGCCCGCTGGATCGACCCACTGGCGAAGCACCTGGGACTCGACTACCGCGTGTCGTTGTTGCGTGCAGCAGCATTTCATGGCGCCTCACATCAGGCGGCCATGGTGTTTCAGGTGATCGTGCCTCGACAGATTCGTGGTTTCGAGATTGGGCGGCATCGCCTGGAATTCATTTATCAGAGTCCGGGTACCTTCAGCCAGGTGAACCTCAAGAGCAGTCTTGGCGCACTGAAGAGCGATGCGGGCTTCGCCAAAGTAGCTGGCATCGAGCTGACGCTGCTCGATTGCGCGCGCTATTTTCACAAGGCGACTGGCATCGGTGGTGTTGCACAGATCGCCAAGGACATCGGTGCCAAGGCCGATCCGCGCTTGCTCGCCAAGATCGCTGCGGCCTACGAAAACTCATCTGTGCGCCGCCTTGGCTATCTGCTCGATCTTGCCGGCCATGCGCGTCAGGCCAACGCACTGGCGCCCTTCGTCAGAAAAGCCAAGACGGCCGTGCCGCTGGATCCTTCTGCCAAACCTCTGATCGAGTCGCTTGCTGAGCTTTACGAAAGAAACGCCAAGTGGAAACTCGTGATCAATGAACCCGTGGAGATCGATTTTTGATTCCCAACGCCTACATCCAGGCCTGGAGCGCAACGGCGCCGTGGCCCACTGCCCAGCAGGTCGAGCAGGTCGAGCAGGATCTCATCATCAGCCGCGCGCTGTGCGACCTGTTCAATGCGCCGGCGCTCAAAGGCAAGATCGCCTTTCGCGGTGGCACCGCCATTAACAAGCTGCTTTTCAAGAAACCGCTTCGCTATTCGGAGGACATTGACCTGGTGCAGACACAGGCCGAGCCCATTGGTGCGACGGTCGATGCAATGCGCAGCGCATTGTCATGGCTGGGTAAATGCAACCGCGAGCAGGCCGGGCATTCGATGCACTTGGTCTACAAATTCAGGCCCGAAGCCGATGCGCAGGCCACATTGAAGCTCAAGGTCGAGATCAATACGCGCGAACACGAGCAGCTGTTGGGTATCAAGTCGTATCCTTTCGCTGTGCAAAGCGATTGGTACCAGGGGGAGAGCGAGATTGCCTCCTTCGAGCCCGAAGAGCTATTTGGCACCAAGCTGCGCGCGCTGCTGCAGCGGCGCAAAAATCGCGACCTTTTCGATTTGCACCACGGACTTGAACAGCTGGCAATGGACCCGGACAAGCTCATTGCCTGCTTCAACCACTACCTCGCGCTCGAGGGTAAACCCATCACGCGCGCCGTGGCCGAGCAGCGCATGCTGGAAAAGCTCACGCGCAGTCTGATCGAGGACATCGCACCGCTATTGCCCGCTGGCGTCCGGTTCAACGACGCCGATGCGGTGCAGGCTTTCGAGCGCATCTGGTGGGAACTGATTACCCGTGTCAAGGGTGATGCATGGAAGCTGACCGACAAAGCACTCGAAGAGCTACGTGCAAAAAAGTACCCACATTTATTGAGCCGGTAAGGCAGGCCGCATGTGTTTGGGGGACCTGATCGTGCTGGCGGCCCGTCCTTCCATAGGCAAAACGGCGCTGGCGATCAACATTGCCGAGCACGTGGCCTTGAATGAAGGCTTGCCAGTGGCCGTGTTCTCCATGGAAATGGGCGCAGCCCAGTTGGCCGTGCGGATTGTGGGCTCCATCGGCCGCATCGACCAGAGCCACTTGCGCACCGGCAAGCTCACCGATGAGGAGTGGCCGCGCCTGACCTCCAGCGAGCTGCGGGCCAATGCCAGACGTCTGTCACGTCAGTGCGGCAAGCTTGGCCTGATCGTGGTGGACTACTTGCAACTGATGAGTGGCTCCAGCAGCGATGGCGAGAACCATGCCACCGAGCTCGGCGAGATCTCGCGGGGCCTGAAAATGCTGGCCAAGTGTCACCGATCGCCGTATAGGCTCCAGATCTGTGACCGGCGTAATGGGTCCAGGAGTTGCAATGCCCGGTGATCGCGCTCTCGCAGCTCAATCGCAGCGTGGAAACGCGGCCTGACAAACGGCCCATGATGAGCGATTTGCGTGAATCCGGTGCCATCGAGCAGGATGCCGACATCATCATGTTCATCTACCGCGATGAGTACTACACCAAGGACGCCTGCAAGGAGCCCGGCGTGGCCGAAATCATCATCGCCAAGCAGCGTAATGGCCCCACAGGGGTGGTGAAACTGGCCTTCATCAAGCCGATTACCAAGTTCGAGTCGTTGGCATCCGGGTCCAGCGGCGACTTTCTAGGCGGGGGAGGGCGCTACCGCGTGCCCAGCATCGAACGGATTGGGTCCTGAAGTTGAACCAAAGCCCAGGTCACCAGACCGACCGTCACAAAGACAAAGGGAAACGCGACCACAAAAGTCCCGGTATACAGCGCCGTGCGCCCCCAAAAGGTGCGTTCCAGCCGTTTTGCCCACGGCGTAAATTTCGTCTGCTGCCAGATTCGTAGTTGCATGTAGCCAACCTCGGCGGGATTTTTAAGTTCTTTCGACAGGGGGTCGTGGGCCCATTGCGTGAACCGCTTGCCCACCTCCTTGGAAAAGTGACTAAAAAAGTTGTCCCACAGCCAGCCGGTTTGAGTGACTGAAATTTCCTGATCCCGATCCTTGATCCATTCCTCGAACAGTGGGATTGCCACTGCCCTCATCGGATCGTTGATTTGAATAAGTGGAACGACCACTTGGAGCGCCGCCGACCAGGGGATCAGTCGGTCGGCTTTGACGCCCTGAGGCATGCCGTTCAGGATTTTGGAATGATTCATGATGTGTGGTGAAGTAACTATGTGGATAGGCTACGTCACCGCCTTGCTTCAGCAAGCAAAACTACTCATCTTTTCTTTGCCAACAGCCAACAGCCAACATCCCGTCGGATCGAAATATGCATAGCAGATCACCATCAGCGGGAAAAGTACGCATACCCGTATCGAGTCCATTGTTGACGGCCAGACGACTGAAATGCTCGCCCGAAAACCGCGGCCGTCGGAGAGAACTGCACATCTGGTTCGGAGGTAGGGGACGGCCAAAAACCGCTCCCTGCCCCTATTCCACTACTCACTCCCCAGCGTCGATCGCGTCAATTTCCATCAATAGTCGGTCCAACTCGACATCCAAACCGTGATGGATGCATTCAAGTAGCTCATGCCGCCCCGTTTTTGCCGTGTACAACACTTGGGCCGGTCCTGGCTCAAGAGGATTCCCTTCATCGTCCTCGTCGGTGTCAAGGACAAATCTGTCAGCTAGTCCATCAAAATCAACCAGGCAAAGTGCGCCAAGGTCGAATGCATATTGCCTAGTTATGTTATCCCAGCACAGCCCAAGAGCGTGTAAATTGAGCGTTGTGACTTTGCCTGTCCGCAATGCCTTTTCGCTGATCCAAAGGGAGCCGCTCCAGCAAAGCAAAAAAACGGTGTCATCGTCTAAGTCTTGAACAAAGCGAGTGCAGACGTCCCGCAATTCTCCATACATAAAACTTCGCTCTATTGGAGCAGGAACAACCTCTGGGTGTCCAATAGGACTTGATGCATGCATCAGAAGTGACCAGTTTGCAAGACCTTCACGTCGCGCAATTTGGTCCAACGCTTCGTGGTGAGAAATATCACTGGCCTTTTTCAAAGCCGTCGCTTCACGCCTTAAGCGTTTGATTTGCTGGGGTGTAAAAATTGTCGTCATCGCCGATCTCCAAGTCCAGAATCCAGCAATGCGTCCACACATTACTCAGCTCCGGACAATTGGCACGGTTTTGAGAAAAAACGATTTAGTCGTTGAAACACTTTGCTATTACTGCTGCGCCGTTGTGGACGGGCAGGCCAAAGTGCTATGGCCCGATAAGACTCTACCATAATTTTAGAGAAAATTTGAATGCTTCTTGTTCCTGCCAAATTCAGAGTCGCGTCAGCGGATCATCCCCGCGATTTTTGCGTACGAGCACGGTCTTTGTGCTCCTCCAAGTAGGTCACGGACTTCAAGGTGTCTTTACCTGTCCGCCACTGGAAAAAATCCAAAAATTCAGGTCAACGGCTCTTCAAGACACACTGCGGCTATACAGCACTACGATCTGGTCGCTCCATAGCCGTCGTTAAATTCACTGGCGACTCGGCGGCCTTTATGCAGCGCAAAGAATACTTGACACGTGGGCGGCTGACGGGCGCTTTCGAAAATGTGACTACAGAAGTGCCCAGACATTACTGTCGATTTTCCTTCCAGTTGCCAGAAGAAATGCCATTCCTAACCACGGCGCCTCTGAATCACTTGCAATTTAACTGATAAGAAACAACGGGCTAAATGTCACTACCGAAAGTCGGCATAGTTTATGCGTGTTTGCTTGGCTGCCTCAGCCCATGCTGCATTGCGCCGATTTTGGCGGCCTTCTGCTGCCATGGATAACTGGGCGGTCTGCTGTGACGGTCAGTTCATTCGTCACGAATGGAGGTTTCCATGTTTCGATCGTCTTTTGCAGTATTGCTGCTTGCGGCTGCGTCTCTTGGCACCCAAGCGACGCCTGTGACCATCACCACTCCGTTCATCAACTACGAGAACGACAACACCAATTCATTGGGCTTCGCCACCGGGCAGTTTCTGCGTTTCGGCGCCATGTCCGTGACCCCCAACGGCTCGGCAGGCACGACGGGTTTGGCCACAACGCTGGTTGGCGGCAACACTGTGTCGCAGGTAATCAATTTCTTACCGAGTCCGCTGCTCCCCAACTTCTTCCAGCGAAACATTGCGCTCAATACCGCGCCACCCGTCCAATGGACGCTCACATTTACCAATGGGCCGGACAGTGCCCAGGCCCAGGTTCAGATGCTCTCTGGGGCTCAGGTAGCCCCGTTCGTCAACAGCATCACGCTGTCGGGCACCAGCGCCAACCCCACCTTCAGCTGGACCGCGCCGCCCGGCGCCACGGTCAATGGCTACCGCCTCAACATTTATGACAAGTCGTTGATCAATACGAACCCAGCCAATGGCCCGATCAACACCGGCCAAGTGAGTGGTGTCAACGTTGCTCCCAACGTCACCTCCTATACCGTTCAGGCCAGCGATTTTACGGTGCCTGGCTACGGCTTTACGCTCGGCACGAACTATTCGATCGAGGATCTCACTCGTTCAAACCCGGGATGGCCTTTCCACCAATCTTGGCAACCACAACCTGCAATCAATTGCCCGCTCGTACGCTGACTTCACACCGATGGCCAGCGGCATGCCGCTGGTCAATCTGCCAGTGACTCTGGTGAACGGCGCCTACCAGTTCAATATCGCGGTGCTAGCCGGCCAGACTTACTACATTGATCCTGATGTCGCGGTCGGCTACGACTACGCCCTTGGCTTGGGCGACCCGAACTTCCAGTCTGTTTTGTTGCCGGTCGGTATTGGCGATGGACTCTACGACATCTTCGGTCATGACAGTTTGAGTCAAATGGTCTTGTTGGCGCATGATTTGGCTGGCGGTTCGGTCTTTGACTTCGGCATAGGCGGTGTGGACTGGTTCCGCGTGGCAGGCATTGAGACGTTTGCAGGCCTCGACCCGGCCAACACCACGGCATTCATAACCGCGCTTACTTTCGCCGGCGACGGCAACTTCACGGGAACGCAAACGCCAATCGTGGCGAACATGCCAGAACCCACCTCACTCGCGCTGTTCGGCCTGGCACTGGCTGGCCTGGCAGCTACCCGCCGCCGGCAAAGTTTGACCATCTTTTGACACCACACAAAGGCCTCGCTGATGCGAGGCTTCATCGCTGGTGCCGACGGTTACGTGCGTACATCTACACCGAGTCGGCGGGCTAGGTCCGGCTGTCGTGGTGCAGGCGCAGGCAGAAAACTGCGGTTGAGCTTCCAGAAAGCACTCCTTGGCGAACGTCGGGTTCCGCTGCACAAGAGCCGCCCAGGGCCATGTTCCGATGTTGCGGACTGAGCGACCGGTATTGAGAATTCGGATCGCTCAATGACCGCAATCGAGCAACTGACCCCAATAGCGGCTATTGGCCAACAAAAGTCAGTCGAGACGCAGATCCATGTCCTGGCGACGCGGTCCCGTTGACCATCAGAACGACCAACCTTGATGCTCAATCATTGAGCATCTGCCGCTATCCCAACACCAATGCGACTTGCCGGACTTATCCAGCAAGTTATCAACAAGGTAGACCACACATCGTGGGGGTAACCCACCCCAGACTCCCTGGTGCCAAGCGGCACCAAGCGCCGTTACCATCGGCGAATGTGCAGCCACTATCAAGCCCTGAAGGAACGTGATCGCTATTGGCGCCACTTCGGGGTCGAGCCGCCTCAAGAGCCGGGCAAGGACGACATGTGGCCGGGTTACGTCGGCAGTTTTGTCCGGCGTCACCCGTTTCTTGATGTCGGGGACGAAGCCGTGCCAGAGCGCGAAGCCTTGGCGGGTCTGTTCGGTCTCGTCCCGCATTGGTCGCTGGACACCAAAATCACCCGCCACACCTACAACGCCCGCAGCGAGACGGTCGCCAGCAAGCCTAGCTTTCGGGATGCCTGGAAGCACGCCCAGCACTGCATCATCCCCGCCGAGGCCTTCTATGAGCCCGACTGGCGCTCCGGCCGGGCCGTCCCCACCCGCATCGCCCGCGCTGATGGCGAGCCGTTGGGCATTGCCGGACTGTGGTCGTCCTGGAAGTCCCCCAAGGGCGAGACAGTCCACAGCTTCACCATGCTGACCATCAACGCCGATCACCACCCCTTGATGCGCCTGTTTCACAAATCCACCGACGAAAAACGCATGGTGGTGATCCTGCCCGAGGACCACTACGCGGCCTGGCTGCAGGCCTCGGCTGAACAAGGCATGCGATTCTTGCGCCCCTATCCATCGCAAGAACTGGTGGCAACGCCCGCTTCGGCTGCCTAAGGTTCAGTACCGCGCTGGCAGGCGCTACCCCCGTCCAACGCCTCGCCGACAATATCGGCAATGAGAAATTTTTCAAGGTCGAGGATTTGGGCACTGGCGCTCGCCGGGGCGATGGTGAGTTTGCCCTTGCCAGCGCTGGCCTGGGGTACACAGGGGCATCAGGTCGTGGCCAATTTGGCGCAGGCGCAACTGAGTGCCAAGGCCCGCGGCGGAGTCGAGCGCTTGCTGGCGCTGGAGCCGGGGCAAACGTTGGCTTCGATTTCAACCTGGGCTGACGAGCATCGCAATCCCACCACAGCGGCGTGGCACTACATCAACCTTCCAAAAGACACCTGTCGCTATGACGCCGAGCGGGACTGCCCGGACGGCCAATGCGTGGTCGCTGCCATCGACAAGCAGCTGAAGGTGCTGGCCTCGGAGGGGCCGGATGACAAAAAACTCCTGGCACTCAAGTACCTCGTGCATCTGGTCGCCGATGTACACCAGCCACTGCATGCCGGGTACCGGGATGACCGGGGCGGCAATACCTACCAGCTACAAGCATTCGGGCGTGCCTCGGCGGCCCCCCAGGCGCTCCGGACCGGCTCGGGCAGCGGGCGCACAGACTGGGCGACGGCCCCCAGGCGCTGGGCTCGCTGGGGCTGGGCGTAGGCGACCACGATGCGCCCCTCGTCGGCGAGGATCGGCAGCACCTCGGCCAGGCCTGCCACGTCGCGGCCGACCAGGCGATCGAAGCGGAGGCCCCCGCCGCCTCGGCCGCCGCTACCAGGGCGCTACGGTCCCCCACCACCATGCGAGGCTGCCGCAGCTCGGGCAGCGCGTGGCCGAGCTGGCGCAGGGCCCCCGCCTCCGCCTCGGTGGCGGCGAGGCCCCACACGTGGCCCTCGGGCGCCCGCCGCACGGCCTCCCAGAGCAGTAGACCCGGCCCCCGCCTGCAGGTCGGCGACGAGGTGGTGCCGCTCGACCGCGGCGGCCGTGAACACCGCGCTCGCGCAGGGCCTCGAGCCGGTCGCCGGCGCGGGCGAGGGTGCGCTGAAGCCAGCGGTCGGCGCCCGGTTCGCGACGTACGTCAGCGCCTCCGCGACAGGCTCCATCATCGCCGCGAGCTGGGCCTCGCGGCGGCGCGCCACCTGGTCTCGGACGGTGGCCTCGTAGCCCTGGTCGCTCGGCTGATAGAACACGCGGCCCTGCAGTGCGGTGGGCAGGTACTGCTGCTCGACCCAGTGGTCCTGGTAGGCGTGGGGGTACAGGTAGCCCTGCCCGTGCCCGATCGCGTTCCCGTCGCGGCTCGCGTCCTTCAGGGGGGTGGGCACCTCGCCGCTGCGCTCCTCCTCCACCGCCGCGAGCGCGTCGAAGAACCCCATGGTGGTGTTGGACTTCGGCGCGGTGGCGAGGTGCAGGGTGGCCTGGGCGAGCGGGGAAGCGCCCCTCGGGCATGCCCACGCGGTCGAAGGCCTGCGCGCACGCCATGACCACTCCGAGCGCGGTGGGGGCCGCCATGCCGACGTCTTCCGAGGCCAGGATCACGAGGCGGCGGACGATGAAGCGCGGGTCCTCGCCGGCGTAGACCATGCGGGCGAGCCAGTAGAGCGCGGCGTCGGGGTCGGAGCCGCGGATCGACTTGATGAAGGCGCTGATGGTGTCGTAGTGCGCGTCGCCCTCTCGGTCGTAGAGCACCGCGCGCCGCTGGATGGACTCCTCGGCGACGGCCAGGGTGACCACCACGCGCCCCTCGCCATCGGGGGGCGTGGTCGCGACCGCGAGCTCGAGCGCGTTGAGCAGGCCCCGTGCGTCTCCGTTCGCGACGTCGACGAGATGGTCGAGCGCGGCAGGCTCGAGCTGAACGCGCTGCCCGCCGTAGCCGTGCTCCGAGGTGAGCGCGCGCGCCACGACGGCGCGGAGATCGTCGGGGGTGAGCGGCTCGAGCCGGAAGAGCCGGGAGCGGCTCACGAGCGCCTTGTTGACCTCGAAGTAGGGGTTCTCGGTCGTCGCACCGACGAAGATGACGGTGCCGTCCTCCACCCAGGGCAGCAGGGCGTCCTGCTGGGCCTTGTTGAAGCGGTGGACCTCGTCGACGAACAGGATCGTGCGCTGCCCGAACATGTCGTCGCGGTGCCGCTTGGCCTCCTCGACCGCGGCCCGGATGTCCTTGACGCCGCCGAGCACTGCGTTGATGGTCTCGAAGCGGGCCTTGGTGGTCGCCGCGATGACGCGGGCGATCGTGGTCTTTCCGGTGCCGGGAGGCCCGTGGAAGATGACCGACGAGAGCTGATCGGCCTCGATGGCCCGGCGCAGCAGCCGACCGGTCCCCACGATGTGGGCCTGGCCTGCAATCTCGTCGAGGGTGCGCGGGCGCAGTCGGGCCGCGAGGGGCTCGGGAGCGGCCACCCTAGAGAG
>CAWAST010000004.1:0-260911 GCA_963784775.1 uncultured beta proteobacterium
CCCAATTGTCAGAATCCGAGTTTTCCTCTATGGTCGTTGCGATGACGACTCTTGATTTCCTGGTTCAAAAGAACCAACTTGCCGCCACTTTTGTCCGCTCCACCCCGGACCCGGTTTTGAGCGCCGGTGATATTCGGGTGCGAATCGACAAATTCGCGTTGACGTCCAACAACATCACCTATGCCGCATTTGGCGAGGCCATGAACTACTGGGCCTTTTTCCCCGTGAACGACCCCGATGATGGTTCATTGGGGCGTATCCCGGTCTGGGATTTGCCACTGTGTTGCAGTCCCTGCACCCGGACGTGACCGAAGGTGATAGGTTCTACGGCTATTTCCCCATGTCCAGCGGCGTGGTGCTGCGCCCTGGAAACCTGCGCCCAAGCGGCTTCATGGATGTCTCGCCCCATCGCGCCAGCTTGCACTCCGTATACAACCAGTACCTGCGGTGCCAGGCCGACCCGTTCTACACCCACGAGACTGAAGATCTGCAAGCCCTGCTGCGCCCCCTGTTTGTCACCTCCTGGCTGATCGATGATTTTCTTGCGGACAATGATTTCTTTGGTGGCACGGCTGGCGGGCAGCCCGCCCTTCTGGTGTTGTCCAGTGCCTCGAGCAAGACAGCCTATGGCACGGCATTTCAGTTGGCACGACGAAGCGGCGTCGAGGTCGTGGGGTTGACGTCGGTGGCGAACAAGGAGTTTTGCGAGAGTCTGGGCTGCTATGACCGGGTCCTGGGCTACGAACAGCTCGCACAGCTGGACGCATCAAGGGTCGGCATTTACATTGACTTTGCGGGTAATGCAGAGCTGCGCCGGGCCGTGCACAGCCGGTTTGACAACTTGCGATACAGCAGCTCCATTGGGGGCACCCATGTCGATCAGCTGGGTGGCGCCAAAGACCTGCCCGGCCCGAAACCGACCCTGTTCTTTGCGCCGGCACAAATCAAGAAGCGCAGCAGAGAGTGGGGCGCTCCGGGTTTGGAGCAACGCCTGTTGGCAGGGTGGCGAAACTTTGTTGGCAAAGTCAACAACGTGGAGGCGCCTTGGTTGACCGTGCAACACCATCAAGGTGCAGTTGCCGCCGAGGCCGCCTACCGCGAGACACTGCGCGGGCGCGGCCACCCGCGCCAAGGGCACATGCTTACCCTGAACTGATGGCGACTCCGGGGGGGTGGTTGGACTGACGGGGAGTGTGTGCCCGCGTCAATACCAAACTGCGGGCGGAAAACCTACGCCTTGATGGCGAAAGACTCTTTGGTCTGCCCCTGCGCCACCAGGGCCGACAGCCAGCGCGGCATCAAACCGCGACCGGTCCAGGTTTCACCATTGGGACCGCGATATTTGGGCGCCACGACGGAGCCCGCACTCTTCTTCTTTGCTTTCCCCGCGCCCTGTTTGGCCGGGGCAGCGCCGGAACCTTTTCGGCCTTTGCGGGGCTGCAAATCCTTCAGCGTGATTCCGAATGCCTGCATTTTCGCAAGAATCTCTTGAACGGTTTTGTCAAATTCCCGCGTCCTGATGTCACTGGCCTGCTTTTGCAGTTTTTCGATTTGGCCTTGAATCTCAATCAAATTACTCATATCAATTACTCCGAGATTGAAACAAAAATTAATAACAGGTCGGAGTATATATTAATTCAAATAGTTTTCAATTTAGTATGCTCGCGTCAAATGCCTAGAGTATTCTGAATCGAATATTCGGGCGTCGGATAGATATCTGACGAAAGTAGAAAGGACTGGTTTGCAAACCAAAAATGCAAACCAGAGACACACGCCCTGGTGTTTCAGAAATGGATGCCGCGCATCATTTGCTGCAAGGCAATCGCCTCGGGCGTCAATTTCTGACTGGGCAGTTTATCGCCAGGCTTTGCCCCTTTGGCCGCACTGGAGTCCGGGAACATCCGGAAACTCGTGTTCATGGCAATTTGTGCCACCCGTGGCAACACCGCATGCAGTAGCTGTCCGGTGATACCCAGCCGGGTTGCAATGCGCACCGGTTTGAATATGCAGGCCTGAGCGATCATGTCGGCTGCCTCTTCTGGGGCGAGCGTCGGGACATTGTTATAGAGCCCGGTGGGCGCAATCATGGGCGTGCGCACCAGAGGCATGTTAATGGTCGTAAACGAGACCCCCTGGTCGGCAAATTCACTGGCCGCGCAACGCGCCCATGACTCCAGCGCCGCTTTGGAGGCTACGTAGGCACTGAAGCGAGGTGCATTGGTGAGCACGCCAATCGAGCTGACATTGACCACATGTCCCTTTTTCTTGGCCACCATGCCGGGCAGTACGCCCATGGTGACACGCAGGCAGCCGAAATAGTTGAGCTGCATGGTGCGCTCGAAATCGTGGAATCGGTCGTAGCTCGACTCAATGGCGCGGCGAATGGAGCGACCCGCATTGTTGATGAGAAAGTCCACGCCGCCGTGGTCCTCGATCAATTGCTTGATGAACCGGTCGCAATCGGCCATGTCGGCAACGTCGGCCTGATAGGGAACGAAGACGTATCCCTTGGCGCTGGCTTCCTTGCAGGCCTCATTCAAGCGATCCTGGTCACGTCCACAAATCACGGTGGTTGCGCCCGCTTCGGCAAACTTGTGGGCTGCCGCCAGACCGATGCCCGATGAGCCACCGGTGATCAGAACCACTTTGCCCGCAACAGTGCCGCGCAGGGAGCGGTCGATGTGCAGATCGGGGTCCAGGTGACGTTCCCAATAGTCCCACAGGCGCCAGGCGTAGTCTTTCAGGTTGGGGCACTCGATGCCCGAGCCCTTGAGTTTGGCCAGGGTGTCGCGACAATCGAATCGCGTGGGGTAGTTGATAAAGGTCAGCATGTCTTCGGGCAGACCCAGGTCCTTCATGATTGCATTGCGCACCCGGCGCACGGGTGCCAGTGCCATCAGTCCCTTGGTGATGCTGCGGGGAATAAAACCCAGCAAGGCCGCGTTGATGAACAGATTCATCTTGGGCGCATGCGCGGCGCGACTGAAAATATCGAGCACGTCACCCACCCGGTACCCCACCGGATCCACAAGGTGGTAGCACTTTTTGTGAATATCTCCCTGATGGCTGATGAAATCGAGCGCATTCACCACAAAATCAACCGGTACCAGATTAACGCGACCGCCTTCCAGACCCACAGAGGGCATCCAGGGTGGCAGCAATTGACGCATGCGCTGAATCAATTTGAAGAAATAGTACGGGCCATCAATCTTGTCCATCTCGCCGGTATTGCTGTCACCCACGACAGCGGCGGGTCGGTACACCGACCATGGAACCTTGCATTCCTGGCGCACGATTTTTTCGCTTTCGTGCTTGGTCATGTAGTAGGGATGATCGTAGTTCTCGGCCTCGTCGAACATGTCTTCCCGGAACACGCCCTCATAAAGGCCGGCCGCCGCGATGGACGAGACGTGGTGCAAATGCCCGGCATCGATGGCCTTGGCCAGGCTCACCGTATTTCGGGTGCCCTCAATATTGACCGTGATCTGGGTCGCTTCGTCCGCACCGAGGTCATATACCGCAGCCAGATGGTAGAAATGATCAATTTGGCCCTTGAGTTTCTTAACCTCGTCGGGGGCAATACCCAGTTTTTTCTCGGTGATATCGCCAAACACAGGGATAACCCGCGCCACGCCCGCGCCCCAGTACTCCCGAAGTGCGGGAACCTTGTCTTCACTTCCCCTTCGAATCAAAAAATATACAACAGATCCCTTGCGTGCCAGTAGTTTTTTGACAAGCCGTTTGCCAATAAATCCAGTTGCGCCAGTTACAAAATACTGCATGAAGTTCCTCCAGTCGAATGCCACATTTTTACTCAAACCCCTGCGATTCCTATTTAGCATTAACCCGGGGCATGCTAGGGAATTCACCCTAGCCCATTAGAACCCAGCACCTACACGGTAGCGCAATCGTTAACTAAAGTAGAGCCCATACATTGGCTATCCTGGCCGATGACGTATGCATCACCCAACTCAATTGGAGGTTCCCATGGTCAAGAAATTGCAAAAAACCAAATCATCCACGAAACCCAACGTGCCGCTGACAGACGCTGTCAAAGACTCTGCTCAACAAATCTGGCAAGCCGGTCTCGGTGCCTTCAGCAAGGCGCAGGCCGAGGGAACGAGGGCGTTCGAGGCGCTGGTCAAGGAAGGCGTGAGCTTTCAGCGCAAGACCCAATCCGCTGCTGAGGAAAAGATTTCTGAAGCAACTGCCAAAATGTCCAATATGGCCACGGGCATCTCGTCCAAGGCGTCTGGACAATGGGACAAACTGGAAACCATTTTTGAAGATCGCGTTGCCAAGGTCTTGAACAAGCTTGGCGTGCCCTCGGCCAAGGATGTCAATGTCCTGATCGCCCGCATTGACGAGTTGAACAAGAGCGTCCACAAATTGTCCGCCAAAGGTGCTGCACCCAAGGCCGTCGCGAAGCCGGTAGTTAAGGCAGCGCCGAAGAAAGCGGTCAAGACGGCCAAGCCTGCCGCTAAGCGTTCGGCAGTTCGCAAGGCACCGGCAGCATCTGCTGTCAGCGCCGCTTGATTGAATTTTGAAACAGGTTCTCTGTTGACCTGCGACGGGGCCAGTGTGCCTTGGAGTTAGGATGAAAAAGGGCGCTAAGGCGCCCTTTTTTCGTCAGCGCACTCTTGTTGCAATGCAGCAATCACTTGTTTCCTTTGAACTTACACTTTACGCTTATGAAGCGCACCGAATCAAAACCGCCGCGAATCGCGCTGGCCCTGTCTGGCGGCGGTCCCTTGGGTGGCATTTACGAGATCGGAGCACTTTGTGCCCTGGAGGAATCGCTTAACGGCATCGATTTCACACGGCTGCAGCATTACGTGGGCGTGTCGGCAGGTGGCTTCATTGTGGCGGGGCTTGCCAACGGCATGAAGCCCCGGGAGTTGTGTGCCTCATTCATTGAAAACAACAACACCAGTTTGGATGCATTCGATCCCGCGTGGCTGGTGTCGCCGGCCTACGGGGAATTTGTGCGTCGTAGCCTCATGCTGCCGGGCTTGCTGGCATCGACCCTGTGGCATTTCACGGCCGGACGAAAGTCTTTGAGCAGGGCCTTGGAGAGGCTGGGGCCGAGCTTGCCCACCGGTCTTTTTTCCAATGACCAGATTCACATTCAGTTGGCCCGGATGTTCTCCCGCGAAGGTCGCAGTAATGACTTTCGGAAGTTGCAGACGCACCTCACGCTGGTGGCCACCAACCTGGACAGTGGCGAAGCCGTACCTTTTGGTCGACCCGGCTGGGACCACGTCCCCATCTCGCAGGCCGTACAGGCCAGTTCGGCGCTTCCGGGTCTGTTTCCACCGGTTGAAATTGATGGGCAATCCTACGTTGATGGCGCTCTCAAAAAGACCATGCACGCTTCGGTCGCGCTGGAAGAGGGTGTGGACCTGATGCTGTGCCTCAATCCGCTGGTTCCCTTCGACGCCACGGACCCATTGGTGAGAAAAGTGATGCAGAGCCGCATTCCCCGGATTGTGGACGGTGGACTGCCCGCGGTGCTAAGCCAGACTTTTCGCTCGATGATTCATTCCCGCATGTTGCTGGGGCTACGTCACTACGAACGGATCTACCCCGAGACCGACATTGTCCTGATCGAGCCGGACCACCGCGACCCCGAACTCTTTCTCGCCAACACTTTCAGCTATGCCGAACGGCGTCACCTGGCCGAGCATGCCTACCAGCAAACACGCCATTTGCTGCGCTCGCGCTCGGCTGGCTTGTCCGAGAAATTGCATCGTCATGGCATCACGCTCCACCATGAAGCGCTCGACGACCACAAGCGTCATCTGTGTGCTCCGTTCAAAGCGCGCACAGAGGTCGGTCGCGCGGTTGCCCGGCTACAGGAAGTTATGGACGATCTTGGGCACACCCTGCGGTCGGCCGCGCACCGGGAAACCCTGCCATGGTAAAGAAGGCACCGCGCCGGACCGCCGAGCGCATTCTGGAAGTCACGCTGGACTTGTTTAACCGCTTTGGTGAGCCCAACGTGTCGACAACCCTGATATCGGCCGAACTGGGCATCAGTCCGGGAAACCTGTACTACCACTACCCGGCCAAGGATGAACTGATCAACACCCTGTTTGATCGCTTCGAGCGCGGCCTCAACGAGTTGCTCAACGCCAGCGATGATGTGCGTGATGTAGAAGACGCCTGGTTTTTCCTGCACACACTTTTTGAGTTGATTTGGCAGTACCGGTTCCTATACCGCGATCTGAACGATTTGTTGAGCAAGAACCGACGCCTTGAGACCCACTTTCAGACGGTGCTGAAAAATAAGACCCGTGCCGTGAAATCCCTGCTCGATGGCATGAGCCGAACGGGTGCTGTGAGCATCGACTCACGCGAGGTTGAGGCCACCGCTACCAGCATGGTGGTGGTGCTCACCTATTGGTTGAGTTTCGAATATGTGCGTGATCCTCGTCGTGCGCTCGAAGCCGAGAATGCGCAAACGGCGCTGCTGCGGGGCGCCCAGCACGTCCTCAATCTTCTGGTACCCTATCTGGAACCTGCGCAGCGCACGCACCTGCTCAAGATCGCTACCGCCTACAACAACACCGACAGTCCCTAAGTCGGACCGAGGAGACTGAGATGTCCAAGTGGACCCCATTCCCTTTTGCGGGAAGCTACTTCTTTGACGCTGCCAGCGTCAGGAAAAGCTGGGACCGATTGCATGCCGGTGATGCCGAGCCTCTTCCCAAGGATGCAAGAGTGTTAGAGGCATGGGCGCTGTTTCACAGTGGCGAGTTTCAAAAAGCCATGGACATGGGGCTTAAGGTTGGCGGCGCGGGCCTGACCGTGGCCAACAAGGCCGCCTGCGTGTATGCCACCTACCTTGAAAAGAGGGAGCAGGAGCGACTTGATCTTTACCTGGAAGTCGCGCGCCGTGCCGAGGCACAGATCAAGGAGGACCCCAGCAACGTCAATGCCCACTATTGGCAGGCTTACGCGCTCAGTCGGTACAGCCAGGGGATCAGCGTGGCCAAAGCCCTGGCTCAGGGGCTGGGCGCCAAAGTCAAGGGCGAGCTCGAAAACGTCATCAAACTTGAGCCCAATCATGCCGATGCCCGCATCGCGTTGGGCGCGTTTCATGCTGAAATCATTGACAAGGTGGGCTCACTCATCGGAGGCATGACCTACGGTGCCAGGAAGGACACGGGCTTGCAACTGCTTCAGGAGGCGCTGAAGCTCAATTTTGAATCTGTGATGGGCATGATCGAGTATGCCAATGCCATGGTCATCCTCGAAGGTGAGAAGATGATGATCGAGGCAACCCGGCTTTACCGGCAGGCGGCGGCGATCGAGCCCATTGATGCCATGGAACGGCTCGACGTGGAGATGGCCCGGGTGGAACTTGGGAACTGAGCTACTCGCCCCAGGGCAACATCAGGGTCAGCAGGGCCAATTTCGAAAATTCAGGCTCGAAGCTGTCAATGATTTTCTGGGGGTCGGGGCACAACACCGCGTCGCTGATCACACCGAACTGAACGCCGCCGCCGTAACTCAAAATTGAAACTCCCAGCCCCACGGTGCCTGATTGAGGCACCCAAAACAGGCTTTGTTCCAAGGTTGAGCCACAGAACTTGAGTTTCTCGCGCGGCCCCGGCACATTGGTCATGACGGCGGTAGTTTTCTTGGAAAACAGGTTCAGTAAGGCGTCCTGAGCCGGTTTGACCAACAATCCGGCCACCGCCAGCAAGCCAAAGGCCAATAGCGGCTGCATGCTGCCCTTGAGTTGCCCCATGCGACGGCGCACCTCGAAAATGCGTTCAATGGGGTTTTCCATCCCGATGGGCAGCACCACCGGGGCCAAGCCAAAGTGATTGCCCAGCTTGTAGGCGTCTTCGGCCGCCCGCAAATTGACCGGCACCATGGCGCGAATCTCCTTGCCTTGAACGTCGTCACCTTTCGAAATGAGGTACTGTCCAATGGCCCCAGCGACGCAACTCATCAGGACGTCATTGATAGAACAATTCAGCGCCTTGCCAATGGCCTTGACCTCCTCGAGGGGGAGCGGTTGACACCACGCCACTCGCTTGGCCGTGCCTGGCGTGCCTTTAAGACGCGTGCGCGAGTCATCGGGCATCAGCGCCAGCGCCGCACTGTCGCGAACGATCTGAAAGGCCAGTTTGGCCAAATCAACCGATCCTGCGAATCCCTTTTCGAGGCCTTTTTGCGGCTCGCTCATGATTTCCAGGGCATTGGCTGCGCCGTCCCCCGCCGCGTCCAGCGCTTTGACGGCCACTCCCGTGAGCGGCCGGATCACACTGTTTGCGATCCAGTCCTCCGCGCTGTCTGGCCCGCCCTGATGCCATTGAGCGTTGGGACGCGATGGTGGCGCCACGCCACCGTCCACCAGGGATTGGGTGACGGCGATCAGGGCGAGTCCGTCGGCGATGCAGTGGTGAATTCTCACCATCAGGGCTGATCCCCCCTGGTAGTTCTCCACCAGACGGAACTCCCACAGTGGGTGCCTCATGTCCAGCGGCTCGGTGGCGAGTTCGGCCAGCCGGTTTTGCAGGGCCTGCTGCTCCTGGCCACGCGCTGAGGGGTCAAGTTTTTCGCGCACCACATGGCGACCGATGTCAAAGTCAGGATCCGTGACCCAGGTGGCGCCAGCGGCATCCTGTTGCACGCGTTGACCAAATCTGGGGTACTTGAGCAAACGCTCCTGCACTCGCTCGCATACCGTGGAATACCCCACGCCGGGTTTGATTACCCAGACGCCGACGATCATCATGAGGTTGGAAGCGGAGTCCATTCGCAACCACGCCGTATCAACCTTGCTCATGCGCTCACCCGAGAGTCCCAGCGTGCCGCTCACGGCGTGTGTCACTTGTCGTGCAACATTTTTGACTGCTTTTTGTGCGTGAATTCGGGTGACCATAGAGACTCCAGGCGAAACGGGGCAGGTAGAAAATCGGGTGATGGGGCAGCCCCCCTATTCTGACGGCAAAACAGGCCGTAAGATGTAGAGGCATATCCCTGCATTTTGGGGTTTTACTTTAGAAGGAGAAAAGCAATGTCTGACCTGAAAGCCAAGTTTGAGACCGCAGCCGCCAATTCTAAGAATCTGAGCGAGCGTCCCGACAACATGACGATGCTCAAAATCTATGCACTGTTCAAGCAGGCCAGTTCGGGCGACAACAAGGATCCCAAGCCCGGTTTCACCGACATGGTGGGGCGTGCCAAATGGGAGGCCTGGAATGGCCTCAAGGGTCTGTCCGCCCAGGACGCCCAGCAGCAGTACATCGACCTGATCGAGTCGCTGAGCTGATCAGGAAGATTGCCAGCGCCAGGCTCTGGCGTCAGGCAAAGCAAGGGGCCGTGTGGCCCCTCATTTTTTTCGGTCGGCGCGCTTGGTGGATGTCGGCTCAGTGGAAAGAAGGTCATCGAGGTTTTTCACGATCTCGCGCTCGATCACTGACTTGAATGCACCCACCAGAAAACCCAGCCGGGCGTCGAGTTCAAACCGGTCGCCGGTGATGTGCAAGGTGCCCTCAATGCCTGAGCGGGTAAAGCACACTTCGTCGAGCGTCTTGCCCTCTTCGTAGGTGCAACTCATGTCAAATTCTTCTTCCACCTGTTCGGCCCACTTGAAGGCGATCTTGCGGGCCTCTCGCAGGCCGAGATTGTGTGTACGAACGATATGAAGATCAGCCATGTGTCGGTTCCGTTGATAATTCCCGAAGGGTTTGCGCCCGCTCGGCAGCGGGTTGTTGTGCCAGACGCTTGACCGCATCAAAAAAGCGTGGCCAATCCTGATCCTCGCGGTCAAACAAGGCCGTGAAGGCTGGAACCCAGTCATCATAGGCCGCCTGAGCCCCGAACGCTGCATTGTTCGCGCGGTCGACCCAGGCGTCGTAGCCTGCGTAGCCACCCCAGCTCGTCTTGAGCTCCAGGTAGCTTTCCCGAAATTCCTTCATTGCTAGCCTTTTCATAGCTAGTAGTGAAGGCCTGTCAATGGATTGGTCGGTATTTTGCTTGTAAATTTCATCCAGTCGGCTGCGGGTTGCTGCCGACAACCGTCTGAATTGCTGACGCCGCGCATCACGCAGAGCGTCTTCCTGTCTGGCACGTTGCGACCCATGGAGCCGGAGCCAGCGCTCGCCACCCAGGCGTTCGACCGTGCTGGCAAAGGATTCGTTGAACAGGGTGTCGTCTTTGACGTAAAGCACCTGGTGCGCAAGTTCATGGAACATCATGCGTGCCAGTTCCCCTTCCGGCAGGTCAATGAAGGTGCTGAGCAGGGGGTCGCCACCGGCCCAGTTCAGCCACCCCAGGGTGGAGTAGGCGGGCACGCCATAAACGCTCACTTCCAGAGCGTTGTCCTGCAGGGTGCGCGCTTGGGCCTGCGCGGCGGCCTCGCTGAAATACCCGCGGTAACCCACGCAGCCGGCAATCGGAAAACACCAGGTCTTGAGCGCCAACGAGAACTGGGGCGCAGCCACGACGTTCCACAGAGCCGAACGTCGGTGCAGATCGGCGTAGCGGCTGAAGGTGGCGTTGTCCGGCAAGTGCAGATCCGACACCGCAAAACGGCGGATGCGTTGGGCCAATTCAAGTCGGTGCTTCAACCCTGGCGTTGCGCTTTCATCGGAGAGCCACTGTGCAACAGGTCGTGCCGCCTGCATCATTTGCAGGTGACCGCTCACGGACTGCCGGTAATAGCTTGAGTCGGCACAACCGCTGATCAGCAGTGGCAGGGCAAACATGCCAAGAATTGACCATGCCCGGTCCAGCCGGGCGGGGAAGCATCGATTTTTCCAGCCGGGCGGTGTAGTATCGAAGTGAAATTTCAAAGGTGCACCATGCTGTTCAAGTTTAAATCGAAAAATACCGGTGACATTATCATGCTGCAGGCCCACGGCCAGCACGTACTGGAGATCATCGGAAAAGACGTCCATGGCGGGTCAGCGGACAAAGGCATCATTCTTCACCAGCAGATTCCCGCGGCCATCGCGGCGCTGCAGGCCGCGGTCGCTGACGAGGAGGCTGCTCGCAAAGCCGCAGTGGATGAAGCTGCAGCCAAGGGGGAGCCTGCTCCCCATTTTGCAGAGCTCGGCTTGCGCCAGCGGGCCCAACCCTTTGTCGAGATGCTCAAACGCTGCGCTCAGTCGGGTGACGACGTCGTCTGGGGCGTTTAGCCTGCCCGAAGCTCGGCAGGGGCCGCTTTACTTGTAGCTGCGGGCGTCCTCAATGACCTTGCCGTCATTGGGCAGGCTATTGGGTGGCATCAGTTCGACGCTGCCGCGTAATTTGGTGACCTCTCGGATGATCTCTGCAATTTTGCCCGCCATGGCATCGTTGCCCGGGCTGGCAGTTTCCACTTGAAGCGTCATGGTGTCGTTGGCCATTTCGCCGGCTACGACCAGGCGGGCCTTGAGCACGTCGGGAAACCGTCGGACGATCTCATTGATCTGCGCGGGATGAACGAACATTCCCCGAATTTTGGTGGTCTGGTCGGCGCGCCCCATCCAGCCCTTGATTCGGGTGTTGGTGCGTCCGGTCGGGCAGGCCCCGGGCAAAATGGCAGATAAATCGCCGGTGCCAAACCGGATCAGGGGGTAATCCGGATTGAGCGTGGTCACCACCACTTCGCCCACCTCGCCCAATGCCACGGGGTCGCCGGTGCCGGGGCGCACGATCTCGACGATCACCCCCTCATCAAGCACGAGGCCCTCGCGAGCAGCTGTTTCGTAGGCGATGGAGCCCAGATCGGCTGTGGCATAGCACTGGTACCCGGCGACTCCGCGCTCGAGAAACCAGTCGCGCAGTGAGGGCGGGAAGGCCTCGCCGCCGAACATGGCTTTTTTGACGCTGGGCAGGGGCACGTTGGCCTGGGCTGCTTTTTCCAGGATGATCTTGAGGAAACTGGGCGTTCCAATGTAGCCAGCGGGTTGCAGTTCAGACATGGCCTGCACCTGCTGCTCAGTTTGCCCGGTGCCCCCTGGAAAAACAGTGCATCCCAGCGCGTGAGCGCCGGTCTCCATCATGGAGCCCGCTGGAACGAAGTGGTAGCTGAACGAGTTGTGAATCAACTCGCCGGAGCGAAAACCGGCGGCAAAAATGGCGCGGGCCATCCGCCAGTAGTCTTTGGCCGCGCCCTCGGGCTCATAAATGGGACCAGGACTGGCAAAAACACGGGGCATGCGCGGACCCGTTCCCAGTGCGGCAAAGCCCCCAAAAACGTCACCGGCACGGCTGCGGCATGCCTGCTGGCGCTCCATCAACTCGTGCTTGCGGATCACCGGCAAGCCGGCCAGCGCCGCGCGGCCTGTGATGGCCTGTGGCTCAACACTGCCCAGCAGCTCGGCCATCGCCGCAGAGGACCGCTTGGCATGGGCCACTTGGTAAGGCAGGGCCGCCATCAGCGCGTCCTCCCGCTGCGCACTCTGGCGCGTTTCCAGGGCATCGAAAAAATCAGTCATGTTTGTTCCTCAGAGGCTTCAAGCGGGACGGGGCGGCGACGCTAGGCAATGCTCAGGCCAGCCAGCGCTTGCGTCGCTTGTAGCTCTTGACGTCCTTGAAGCTCTTGCGCTCGGCGCCACCCATGCCAAGATAGAACTCCTTGACATCCTCGTTGGTGGCCAACTCGCTGGCCACGCCATCCATGACCACACGGCCCGATTCCATGATGTAGCCGTAGTCGGAGTATTTCAGGGCCATGTTTGTGTTTTGCTCGGCCAGCAGGAAAGTCACTTTCTCACGCTGGTTGAGGTCCTTCACGATTTCAAAGACTTCTTCAACGATCTGTGGCGCCAGTCCCATCGAGGGTTCGTCGAGTAGCACCATGCTGGGGTTGGCCATCAGGGCGCGTCCGATAGCGCACATTTGCTGCTCGCCGCCCGAGGTGTAGGCCGCCTGGCTGGAGCGCCGGGTCTTGAGGCGCGGGAAGTAGGTGTACACCTTGTCCAGGTTGCGGGCAATTTCTGCCTTGTCCCTGCGTGTATAGGAGCCAGTCAGCAGGTTCTCCTCGATGGTCAGGTGCGCAAAGCAGTGGCGCCCCTCCATCACCTGGACCACACCGCGTTGCACCAGGTCGGCCGGGGAGAGGTTCTCGATGCGCTCGCCACGCAGTTCAATGGACCCCTTGGTCACAGCCCCGCGTTCGCCCTTGAGCAGGTTGGAAACCGCCCTGAGTGTGGTGGTCTTGCCGGCGCCGTTGCCGCCCAAAATCGCCACGATCTTGCCCTCGGGCACGTTCAGCGAGACGCCCTTGAGAACGAGAATGACGTGGTTGTAGATGACCTCGATGCCATTGACGTTGAGAACAATGCTGGGAGTACTCATGTGTGAATCCGTAAAAAAATGGGTGACCAACTGAAAGGGCAGGCGTGCTGGCCTTTCAGTTGGCGGCTTGTGCAAGCCGCCAACGGCGTCCCCGTAGCATGGTCACGGGGACGGTCGGTCGATCAGGACTGGCAGTCAGCCGGAGCGCGACGGGTGAGCTTGTGCTCGGCGGCGTACTTGTCGGCGGCTGCTTTGACCATGGGCTTGATGATCTGCTGGTCAGCCTGCAGCCAGTCTGACGAGAAGTTCCATTTGGCACCGTCCCAAGTCTGGATGCGGGCCCACGAAGCGCCCATGTGATCCTGGCAGGAGGTGGACACCGGGCGCATGACGCCCTTGAAGCCCAGCGCGTCAAGTTTGGCCTGTGTCAGGTTCAGGTTCTCATAGCCCCAGCGAGCCTGCTCGCCAGTCATCACCTTGCCCTTGCCAAAACGCTCCTGGGCCGCACGTACTCCCTCAACGGCAAACATGGCAGCCGAGAGGCCACGCATGTAGAGCACCTCACCGACTTCTTCTTTCGGCCCTGTGCCTTGACCCTTGGCGTGAAGCTTGGACAGGACTTCCTTGACCACATCGGAGTTGAATTCGGCGCCATGCTGCAGCGCCAGCGCGTTGTAGCCCTTGGCTCCCATGCCAACGTCCTTCACGTCAGGCTCGGCACCCGACCACCACACGCCGTACATCTTGTCACGCGGATATCCGGTTGCCTGGGCTTCCTTGAGTGCTGTGGAATTCATCACGCCCCAGCCCCACAGCAGCACGTAATCCGGACGGTTCTGCCGAACCTGCAGCCAGGTGGCTTTTTGTTCGACCCCGGGGTGGGTCACAGGTAGAAGCTGCAGGCTGAATCCAAGCATGGCCGCGCGCTCTTGCAGCAGGGGAATGGGTTCCTTGCCGTAGGGACTGTCGTGGTAAACCAGCGCAATCTTTTTGCCCTTGAGCTTGTCCAACCCACCCTCTTTTTGCCCGATGTACTGGACCAGAACGTCTGCGGCACCCCAATAGGTTCCCACCAGCGGGAAGTTCCACTTGAACACGCCGCCGTCGGCCGACTCGCTGCGACCGTAACCCGAGGTAATCAAAGGAATCTTGTCGATGGGCGCCTTCTCAGTCAGCGCAAACGTGATACCTGTGGACAAGGGCTGGAACACCGTTGCGCCACCGTTCTTGCCTTTGAGCCGCTCATAGCATTCCACGCCACGGTCGGTGGCATAGCCGGTTTCGCATTCTTCAACCAATGTCTTGACGCCGTTGATGCCGCCGCGGGCATTGACCAGCTTGAGGTAGTCTGAGTAGCCGTTGGCAAACGGAACCCCATTGGGTGCGTAAGCCCCGGTGCGGTACACCAGAGAGGGGAAGAATTGCTCTTTCGCCTGCGCAAAAACCCCCGCGGCTGCGGCGGTCATCACACTGGCCAGAACGATGTTACGGATTTTCATCAAAGTCTCCTAAAAATCGGCATTGGAATGCCTGTGGTTAACAAACGCAAAAGGCGGTTGCAAGCTTGAAAATTCAGTGCGGGAATGGCCACAGCCGAAGTTTTTGCTTGCCCACCGACCATAATTTGGCCAGCCCGTGAGGTTCCACAATCAGGAACCACACGATCAGCGCACCAAAAACCATGAACTCCGCATGCGACACAAAGGCGGTCGAGATGTTCAAACCAAACAGATGGCCCACCGCGGGCAGCGCTTGATTGAGAAAAATCGGCAGCACGACGATGAATGCGGCGCCAAAGAAGGCACCCATGATCGAACCCATGCCGCCGATGATGACCATGAACAAAAGCTGGAAAGAGCGGTCCACCGAGAAGGCCGCCGGCTCCCATGAACCCAGGTGCACAAAGCCCCACAGGCCCCCAGCCACACCAACGATGAAGGAACTCACGGCAAACGCGCTGAGCTTGGCGTACATCGGCCGGATGCCGATCACCGCGGCGGCCACGTCCATGTCGCGAATGGCCATCCACTCCCGCCCGATGGCGCTGCGCACCAGGTTTTTGGCCATCAGTGCAAACACCATCAAAAAGGCCAGACAGAATAGGTACTTCTTGACCGGACTGTCAATGTGCCAGCCCAGCACTTCCAGATTGGAGACCGAAACCGACCCGGAGGAGGAGTTGTTGGTGAACCAGTTGATGCGCAGAAACGCCCAATCTGAGAAGAATTGCGCCGCCAGCGTCGCCACGGCCAGGTACAAGCCCTTGACGCGCAGGCTGGGTACGCCAAAAAACAGACCCACCAGTGTGGCAAAGAAGCCGCCGGAGAGCAAGGCCACGATCAGCGGCATGCCGTCGATGCGAACGTAGGTGTTGTAAGCGGCGTAGGCACCCACGGCCATGAACGCACCCGAGCCCAGCGAAATCTGTCCACAATAGCCCACCAGCACATTCACGCCCAGGGCCGCGAGTGACAGGATGACGAAGGGGATGAAAATGGCGCGCAGCAGGTATTCATCGGCCATCAAAGGGATCACCAATACTGCGATCGCGACCAGGGCCAAGATGCCCCAGCGATCCTGGGCAATCGGAAGAATCTGCTGGTCAGCCCGGTAGGTGGTCTTGAACTGGCCGTTTTCTCTGTAGAACATATTGCTTCTCTTTCGTTGGGCTGCGGGTCAGACGCGATCGATGATCTTCTCGCCAAAAAGACCCTGCGGCCGAATCATCAGGACGATCAGCGCCAGCACGTAGGCAAACCAGATTTCAATGCCGCCCCCCACGTAGGGGCCCAGAAACACTTCCGAGAGTTTCTCGCCCACACCGATGATCAGTCCGCCAATGATGGCTCCTGGAACGGACGTCAGGCCCCCCAGAATCACCACTGGCAATGCCCGCAGCGCGACCGTTGTGAGGGAAAACTGCACACCAAGCTTGCTGCCCCAGATCATGCCTGCCACCAGCGCGACGACGCCGGCCACACACCACACGATGACCCAGATGCGATTGAGGGGAATGCCGATCGACTGCGCTGCCTGATGGTCGTCAGCCACTGCGCGCAGGGCGCGTCCGGTCTTTGTTTTCTGGAAGAACACGCTGAGCAGCGTCACCAGCAGGGCCGCGATCAGTGCGGCATACAGGTCTTCCTTGTTGATGAGCAGACCACCTGGAAACAGGCTATCGAACGCGAAAATGGGCTCCTTGGGCATGCCGATGTCGATGGTGTAGATGTCGCTGCCAAAGATGGTCTGGCCGATGCCGTCAAGAAAGTAGCCAATGCCCAGTGTGGCCATCAGCAAGGTGGTGCCTTCCTGATTGACCAGGTGGCGCAGCACCAGGCGTTCAATCAGCCAGGCCACGACAAACATGAGCAGGCCCGCGGCGGCAAAGGCCAGCAGGTTAGTGACCCAGAGGTTGGAGATGCCGATCAGGCCAGGGAACCACTCTGCAAAGCGGGCCATGGCCAGCGCGGCAAACAGCACCATCGCACCCTGGGCGAAGTTGAAGACCCCTGATGCCTTGTAGATCAGGACGAAGCCCAGGGCCACCAGAGAGTACAGCATGCCGGCCATGAGGCCGCCGAGCAGTGTTTCAAGAAAAAATGCCATGTTGGTAATCCCCGCTTCAGTGACTGGTGCCCAGATAGGCACTGATCACTTCTTCATTGCTGCGAACTTCATCGGGCGTTCCATCGCCAATTTTTTTACCGTAATCGAGCACCACGACCCGGTCCGAGATGTCCATCACCACGCCCATGTCGTGCTCGATGAGCACGATGGTGGTGCCGTACTCTTCGTTGACGTCGAGCACAAAGCGACTCATGTCCTGTTTTTCTTCCATGTTCATGCCGGCCATCGGTTCATCGAGCAGCAGCACCTGCGGCTCCATGGCCAGGGCGCGGCCCAGGTCAACGCGCTTTTGCAGGCCGTAAGGCAATTGGCCGACCGGGGTCTTGCGGTAGGCCTGAATTTCCAGGAAGTCGATGATGAGCTCGACCTTTTCACGGTGCATTTCTTCCTCGCGCTGGGCCGGACCGATCCGCAGGGCCTGCAAAAACAGATTGCTTTTGATCTTGAGGTTGCGCCCGGTCATGATGTTGTCGATCACGCTCATGCCCTTGAACAGCGCTAGATTTTGAAACGTGCGCCCGATGCCCATGGTGGCCACCTGATGGCTGTCCATGTGGCCGAAAGACTGGCCCCTGAAGGTGATGGATCCCTGTTGGGGGATGTAGACGCCGTTGATGCAGTTGAGCATGGAGCTCTTGCCCGCGCCGTTGGGCCCGATGATGGCGCGCACCTCGTGTTCGCGCACATCGAACGAGATGTCGGTCAGCGCTTTCACGCCGCCAAAGCTCAGGGAGATGTTTTTGACATCAAGAACGATGTCGCCGATTTTTTTTGTCGCCATGGTATTGGGTTTTCTCTTCAGGCTGCTGCCTTGACAGACGCAAAGGTCTTGGCATCGTCGATTCTGAGCGTGGCGCTGACGCTGCCGGTGCGACCGTCCTCAAACTTGACCTGGGTTTCGATGAACTGGGATGTTTTTCCACCATAGAGTGCATCGACCAGCCCCTGGTACTTCTCGGCGATGAATCCGCGGCGCACCTTGTTGGTGCGGGTGAGCTCGCCGTCATCAGCGTCCAGCTCTTTGTGCAGCACCAGAAAGCGGCTGATCTGCGAGCCCGCGAGCATGACGTCTTCACTCAGATCAACATTGACCTTTTCCACGCACTCCTTGATCAGTTGGTACACATCGGATTTTTGCGCCAGATCCGTGTACCCCGCATAGGGCAGGTTGCGCCGCTCAGCCCAGTTGCCCACGGCCTCCATGTCGATGTTGATCATGACGCAGACCATTTCACGGCCATCGCCGTAGGCCACGGCCTCCTTGACGTGGGGAAAGAACTTGAGCTTGTTCTCCACGTACTTGGGTGCAAACATCGCACCGTCATTGGGGCCACCCTTGATCCGGCCCACATCCTTGACCCGATCGATGATCTTGAGGTGGCCGTGAGCGTCCAGAAAACCTGCGTCGCTGGTGTGGTACCAGCCGTCCGCGCTCAAGACCTCGGCCGTAGCCTCCGGGTTTTTGAAATACTCCTTGAGAAGACCCGGCGACTTGACCAGAATCTCGCCGTTCTCGGCCACTTTGATCTCGACCCCCGCACAAGGCACTCCCACGGTGTCGGCCCGGGCCTCATTGTCAGGCTGCAGGCACACGAACACGGCGGTCTCGGTGGAGCCGTACAGTTGTTTGAGGTTGATGCCGATGGACCGGTAGAACGTGAACAGGTCGGGCCCGATCGCTTCACCGGCGGTGTAGGCCACCCGCACCCGGCTCATGCCCAAGTTGTTGCGCAGCGGGCCATAGACCAGTGCATTGCCCATGGCGTAAAGCAGTTTTTCTGAAAACGACAGAGTTTTGCCGTCCATTCTGCGTGGGCCCACGCGTTTGGCAACCCCCATGAAGTACTGGAACATGGTGCGCTTGAGGGCTCCCGCGTCTTCCATGCGGATCATCACGCTGGTGAGCAGTCCTTCAAATACCCTGGGCGGTGCAAAGTAATAGGTGGGACCAACTTCCTTGAGGTCGATCGTCACGGTGGCGCCCGATTCGGGGCAATTGACCACGTAGCCGCAGGTCAGCCATTGGCCATAGCTGAAGACGTTTTGTCCGATCCAGGCTGGCGGCAGGTAGGCCAGCACCTCCTCGTCGTTGCTCAGATGATCAAAGTCGGCGCCCGCCCGGGCCCGGTTGAGCAGCGAGTCGTGGGTGTGCACCACGCCCTTGGGGTTGCCCGTGGTGCCCGAAGTGAAAAACATGGCCGCCACATCGTCGGGCTTGCCCTGGCCAACCTGCTCGGCCAGGAATCCGGGGTGCTGGCCGGTAAAGGCCTTGCCGCTGGCGATCAGATCGTCGAGCGAGGCCAGGCCGATTTCGTCGTAGTTGCGCAGGCCCCGCGGGTCGTCATAGTAGATATTGGAGAGCTGGGGGCACTGCTCGCGAATTTCCAGCAGCTTGTCGACCTGTTCCTGGTCTTCGGCAAAAGCAAAGCGCACGTCGGCATTGTTAAGCGGGAACACGCATTCGGGGGCTGCCGCGTCCTGGTAGAGGGCAATCGGGATCGCGCCCAGTGCCTGCACGGCCAGCATGGTGGCGTACAGGCGCGGGCGGTTGGCACCCACCACCACCATGTGCTCGCCACGGCGCAGTCCGGCCTGGTGCAGCCCTGCGGCCATCTGTTCGACCAGGGCCGCCATATCCGCCCAGCTCAGGGTTTGCCAGATGCCGTATTCCTTTTCGCGCATCGCCGCAGCCTGGGGGCGCTGCCTGGCGTGGTCGAGAAGAAGTTGAGGAAATGTAGTGCTCATCCAGTTGCCTTGTTTTCAAGTGAGGCAAGCAAGTGCATTGCTTTTGCTTGCCGGATTGAACCCGATAATAGGGTGTCATTTGACGTTATGTTGTCGTTTGGACGACAATTCACGGATTACTTGATAGGTGTTTTCCCTGCGGTTTGGAGCTGCTCCAGCCTCTTGTTTTCATCGGTATTCGGACCCCGTCGCCATGGTTTCTGAAAGCTCACTGCTGCATCGCCGCCGCTCTCTGACCGGCTCTGAACTGGCCACCATTCCGTGGCTGAGTCTGCTCGCGCCAGAGGAGAGCGCGCGAGCGGTTGGCGATCTGCAAATCATCGACGCCAGCGCCGGGGAATACTTGTGCCGCACCGGTCGACCGGTCACCTACTGGTTTGGCGTGGTCTCTGGCCTTCTCAAGATGAGCAGCGAAAACGCCGAGGGCCAGACCATGACGTTCACCGGCATTCCGCCCGGGGGCTGGTTTGGTGAGGGCACGGCCCTCAAGCGAGAGAACTATCGCTACAACATCCAGACCCTGCGGAAAAGCGCCGTGGCGGGTTTGCATGTCGACACCTTCCACTGGCTGCTTGATCACTCTATCGGCTTCAACCGCTTTGTGATGAACCAGCTCAACGAGCGGCTGGGTCAGTTCATTGCGGCCCGGGAAATCGATCGCATGTCCAACCCCGACGTGCGGGTGGCGCGCAGCCTGGCCGCCTTGTTCAACCCGGTTCTGTACCCCGGCGGTGGCGCGCTGCTTCGCATCACCCAGCAGGAATTGGCCTACCTGGTGGGCTTGTCTCGCCAGCGTGTCAACGAGGCCCTCACCTCGCTGGCGGCACAAGGCTCCATCCGGGTGGAGTATGGTGGTGTTCGGGTGCTGGACCTGGAGACCCTGCGCTCCCCGGAATTTTTGAATGAAATTGGCCGTTAGCCCATGTACAATATGCATGTGCAGCTACTAAATATATAGCAAATGACCGACTCCAAACCACCTCCCACTTTCCGACGTGCTGCGCCACCTCCGAGCCGTGCGGCCATTCCTGCCGGACAAAGCAACACTTCTGCTTACGGGGCCAATGGAACACTGCGCCTGAACAAGCGCATGGCCGAGCTTGGCCTGGCCTCGCGGCGCGAGGCTGACGAGTGGATTGGCAAGGGCTGGGTCAAGGTCAATGGTGTTGTGGCCACCATGGGCATGCAGGTGCGGCCCGATGTCAAGATTGAAATCCACCAGCAGGCACAGGGTCAGCAGGCCAACCAGGTCACGATTCTGGTCAACAAGCCGATGGGACTGGTCAGCGGTCAGGCGGAGGACGGCCATCTGCCGGCTATCACCCTGGTGCAACCGCAAAATCGCTGGGCGCAGGACAACGCGCGCTTTTTCTTTCACCCCAGGCAGTTGCAAAGCCTCGTGCCCGCCGGGCGCCTGGACATTGATTCCATTGGTCTTTTGGTGCTGACCCAGGACGGGCGCGTGGCCAGACAGCTGATTGGTGAAGATTCGGTGATGGAAAAGGAGTACCTGGTGCGGGTGGCCTATACCGGCCTGAATCAGCCCGACCCGCAGCCCGGCCAGTTGGTGCGAATGGATGATGACGACCCCATTACCAGCAACGTGCAGGAGGTGTTCCCGCCTGCGCTGCTCGATCGCCTGCGCCACGGCCTGAGTCTGGACGGCCAGGCCTTGAAGCCCGCCAAGGTGAGCTGGCAAAACCCCGAGCAACTGCGAGTGGTGCTGACCGAAGGCAAAAAGCGCCAGATCCGGCGCATGTGCGAGCTCGTCGGCCTCAAAGTCGTCGGCCTCAAGCGCGTGCGCATTGGCAGCGTCATGCTTGGCAACCTTCCCTTGGGTCAGTGGCGGTATCTCCAGCCGCATGAAAAGTTCTAAACCTTGCGGGACAGACCGAGCGCAGCGAGCTCTGTCCCCAACTGATACCGGGATGTCGGCTGTTCGCCTTGCGGGACAGACCGAGCGCAGCGAGCTCTGTCCCCAACTGATACCGGGATGTTCGGAAGTCCACCTTGCGGGATGGGAGTCTGGGTGGCGGGGCGTTCTGCGCAGGTCAAGGGAGGAGGCCGCAGGCCGGAGGACACGAAGCAGAATGCCCCGCCGCCCAGACTCCGGACGCCGACCACAGCAAGCAAATACTGACTTTCACGGCGCACGCCTGTAGGATGGTGACCCATGGCCAAACCCCCACCCAAAAAGAATCCCCTCAAACATCTGCAAGCCTCTGATCTGAGGGGCATCGCGCAGCTCGCTACCCAGGCGACGTCGAGCGTGGCCCGCATCGCCGAGGGCGTGCACCAATCGGTATGGAGCACGCTGGGTGCCTCTGGAGGCAAGGCGCCGGATCAAACCGGCGGCATCACGGGGCTGGTGTACAAGAGCGTGCAAGGCGTTACCCAACTGGTGGGCAAAGGCGTGGACCAGGCGCTGGCAGCTCTGCAGGCCGTGCTGACGACGCCGGGTCGCTCCCAACCCGCAACCCCTGAGCGCGAAGCCGTCGTGGCGGCCCTCAATGGCGTGATGGGCGACCGCCTGTCGGCCAGCGGCAACCCGCTGGCCACCCCCATGACGCTGCGCTACCAGGGGCAGGCCCTGAACTGGTCCGCGCAAGCTCCCCTGCCTGAGGTCACGGGAAAGGTCTTGTTGGTGATGCACGGCCTGTGCATGAACGATCTGCAATGGCACAAAGCCGACGACCCCCATGCCAGCGACCACGCCGCCACCGTGGCTGCAGTGCTCGGCTATACGCCGGTCTATCTGCGTTACAACACGGGTTTGCACACCTCGCAAAATGGGCGGGAGCTCTCGGCGCAGTTGGAGCAACTCGTGAGTCATTGGCCCGTCGCCCTGGAAGAAATCACGGTGCTGGCCCACAGCATGGGGGGCCTGGTGATCCGCAGCGCCGTTCACCTTGCCCGCGAGCAGGTCTTGCATTGGCCCGATCGTCTCAAAAATATAATTTTTCTGGGCACGCCCCACCACGGTGCGCCGCTGGAGCGGGCGGGCAACTGGGTGGATGTTGTTCTGGGCAGCACACCATACACCGCGCCCTTTGCCAAACTGGGGCAGTTGCGCAGCGCAGGGATTACCGACTTGCGCTATGGCCACGTGCTGGACACCGACTGGCAGGGGAACGACCGTTTTGCCCGTCAGAGCGACACCCGCCAGGTCCTGCTCCTGCCTGAAGGCGTGGCCTGCTACACCGTGGCGGCCACCACCGCCGCCCGGCGCAGTGCGCTGGCGGACCGATTGATCGGAGATGGTCTGGTGCCGCTGCGCAGCGCCCTGGGCCTGCACGACGATTCGGTGCGCACGCTGGTGTTTGCCAAGCCTTCGCAGTGGATCGCCTACCGCATGAACCATCTGGAGTTGATGCATCACCCCGATGTGACACACCAGCTGTTGCAATGGCTGTCGCCCAAAGAGCCTGCCGCCGATTGACGCCCTATGGGGCCGGTAAAGCGCTGTCCTTGTTGCCCGGCGCGGGCGTAAAGCTGTCGCGAAAAGTGAAATACAGCGAGGTGAAAAACATCGCGGCCACCAGCATCAGCACGGGGAACAGCAGGCTGGTGGCAACCTCCGGACTCCCCGCCAGGGTGGCAACCGCCGTGACACCCAGCACCGCCAGGATCAGCACCGCCAGCCACATCAGCCCGAACACCGCATAGGCCCAGATGTTGCGACCGCAGGCCACGATGCTGAAAAAAAGACTTTTTACTGGGGGCAGGCCGTGCCAGTGCACCAGTGCCGGGGCGTGCCAGAACAGCAGCGAGAGCGGAAAATGCACGCAGATAAAGACCCACATGGCGGCTTGAAAATCAGAGGCCAGAATGACTTCCCGGGTGAGCGTTTCGCCGCCCAGGTAAACGCGAACAAACAAGCCGCCATCGACCAGCCATGACGCGCCCATGGCCGTTAGAAATCCCAAGGCATACAAGCCGCCCAGCAGCAGCATCGCGCGGGTTTGCGTGCGCCCGGCGCGAAACGCCGCCAGCAAAATGCCAGGCATGGGGAAGCGTCCCCCGTCGGCCGCCTGGGTGGCGACCATCAGGCCCAGCGTGGCCGCGGGCAGAAACATCATGGCGATCGCAAATCCCGCATACGGCACCAGGCTGGCCAGGGTCATCACGGCCATGAACATAAAAAACAGCCCGGCCAGGGCCAGTGGCTGTTTAAAGAAGGTCTGGATACCGAGCTTGACCCAGAGGGCTCCGGTGCGGGCGGGGACGAGTTGGAGTTGCATGGTCAGATGGCCAGCGCGTTCACACTGACCGGATGGGTGACGCGTTCGCGCAGCACGTGTTCGAAATGGTTGGGGTCATGGGCCTTGAGCATGCTGGCTTCGCGTGGCAAATAAAAATCCCACAGGCGCGAGATCCAGAACCGCAGCGCTGCGGCGCGCGCCATGGCGGGCAGCAGCTCGCGCTCGGTAGCTTGCAGGGGCCGCACCGCACTGTAGGCCTGCATGAAACTTCTGGCGCGCTGGGCATCGTGCGCGCCGCTGGCCAGGTCGATGCACCAGTCATTGAGGCACACGCCGATGTCAAACAGCCAGCTGTCCACGCCGGCAAAATAGAAATCAAAGCAACCGGTCAGGCGTGGTGCGCCAGCCACGGTCTCAAACATCACGTTGTCGCGAAACAGGTCGGCATGCACCGGGCCGCGCGGCAGGGCCGCAAAGGCCGACGACGCGGCGACGTGGTTCTGGTAAGCCAGTTCGCTCTTGAGCAGGGTAGCCTGGGAGTCGTTCACGTGGGGTAGCACCACAGGCACGGTCTCATTCCACCAGGCCAGGCCACGCAGGTTGGGCTGGCAGAGGGGGAAATCGCGACCGGCCAGGTGCATGCGGGCCAGGGTTGCGCCGACAGTCGCACAGTGCTCTTGCGTCGGATGGAGTTCGCTTTGCCCGGCGAGCTTGCTGACCACGGCGGCGGGTTTGCCTTTGAGATCGAACACCAGGTCTCCGTCGGCGTCGGCTACCGGGTCGGGCACGGCAATGCCACGCCCGGCCAGGTGTTTCATCAGGCGCAGGTAAAACGGTAACTGCGAAAAGCTCAAACGTTCGAACAAAGTGAGCACGTACTCGCTGGTCTGACCGTCCAGCTCGGTGGAGACGAAATAGTTGGTGTTTTCGATGCCGCCGGAGCAGCCCTGCATGCCCGTCAACCGTCCCAGTTTGAGTCGGTCAAGCAGTGTGCCGGCCTCCTGTGCAGAGACTTCCGTGTAAACGGCCATAACTCAGAAGCCGAGAACTTTCCAGCTGCGCTCGCCGCTGGTGGGAGCGACGTCGTAAGCGGGCATGCCGCCTTTGGGCTGGACTTTGATGGTTTTGGTCTCGCCGCCCACGCGCAACTCATCGACGCGAGCCCCGGTGTCTTCCACACGAATGCGTTCAGTGCGCTGTTCAACCGGAGTGCCGACCTGCGCAACGGTCTGGCTGACAGGGGCGCTGGTAGGCGCGGGCGACTCCGCCCGGACTGCGCCGAGCAAAGTCAGGGACCAAAAGAGTACGAGGATGGAGCGCATGGACCGATTGTAGAACCTGGGGCTCAAGCCCGGGCGCAGGCAAAATGGCGGGATGAATCATTCCAAGGCATCGCCCAAAACCCTGCTGCTGGTGGACGGCTCCAGCTACCTGTACCGCGCTTTTCACGCCATGCCGGACCTGCGGGCCGTGCCGGGTGATCCCACCAGCGCGCCCACCGGGGCCATCCGGGGCATGATCAATATGCTGCAAAGCCTGCGCAAGGAGGTTCCGGCGGATTTTGCGGCCTGTGTTTTTGATGCCAAAGGCCCCACATTCCGGGATGAAATTTACCCTCAGTACAAGGCGCACCGCTCACCCATGCCCGACGATTTGCGGGCCCAGATCGAACCGATTCACGAGGTCGTGCGCCTGATGGGCTGGAAGGTGATCGACGTGCCCGGGGTGGAGGCCGACGATGTGATCGGCACCCTGGCGATGACTGCTGCCCGGCAGGGCATCGAGGTGATTGTGAGCAGCGGCGACAAGGACCTGGCGCAGCTGGTCAACTCGCATATCACCATCATCGACACCATGAACGGCAAGCGCCGCGATCTGGCTGGGGTACAGGCTGAATTCGGCGTGCCCGCGCACCTGATGGTGGACTATCAGGCTCTGGTGGGCGACGCCGTTGACAACGTGCCTGGCGTGCCCAAGGTTGGCCCCAAAACCGCCGCCAAGTGGTTGCAGCAGTATGGCTCGCTCGATGCGGTGGTCGCCAACGCTGACGCCATCAAGGGGGCGGTGGGCGAGAGTCTGAGGCAGTCGCTGCAATGGCTTCCCACCGCACGGCAGCTCCTGACGATCAAGACCGACTGCGATTTGAACGGGTGGGTTCCCGATCTGCCAGCTATTGATTCAATAGCTGTTGGCACAATGGACACGGTGGCTTTGGCCATTTTTTATGATAAGTTTGGGTTCAAGGGCCTGGCCCGGGCACTGGGCGCGGCCAACGGCGCAGACCACACGCCAGGCAGCGCGGTTGGTCACCATGCCAAGGCTGGTCCCGGCCCTGAGCGCGATTTGTTCGATGACCCTGATGCGCCAGCGGCTGGCCCCAGATCCGACGTGACGACGCTGACCTACGACACAATCCTGAACTGGGACGACTTCGAGCGCTGGTTCCAGGTTGTGCAGAGCGCCGAACTGGTGGCCGTGGACACTGAAACCACTTCGCTGGACGAGATGCGTGCGGAAATCGTGGGGGTGAGCCTGAGCGTCAAACCGGGTGAAGCGGCCTACATTCCTGTGGCCCATCGCTACCCCGATGCACCGACGCAGTTGCCGCGCGAGGAGGTGCTGGCCCGGCTCAAGCCCTGGCTGGAGGACGCCTCCAAGAAGAAACTGGGCCAGCACATCAAGTACGACCGCCATGTGTTTGCCAACCACGGCATCGAGGTGCAGGGCTATGCCCACGACACCATGCTGCAAAGCTACGTGCTGGAGGTGCACAAACCGCACGGCCTGGCCAGCCTGGCCGAGCGCCACCTCGGGCGCAGCGGCCTCAGTTTTGAAGACCTGTGCGGCAAGGGTGCCAGCCAGATCTGTTTTGATCAGGTCCAGGTGGCCAAAGCGGCCGAGTATTCCTGCGAAGACTCGGACATGACGCTGGACGTGCACCTGGTCTTGTGGACACGATTGCAGGCCAACGACAAGCTGCGTTTCATTTACGAGCTGGAGATTGCCAGCAGCGAGGCGCTTTACCGGATCGAGCGCAATGGCGTGCTGATCGATGCGCCGACCTTGGCCACGCAGAGCCATGAGCTCGGTCAGCGCATCATGCAACTCGAGCAGGAGGCGCACGAGCTGGCCGGGCAACCCTTTAACTTGAGCAGCCCCAAGCAGATTGGAGAGATCTTCTTCATCAAGCTGGGCCTGCCCATTGTCAAGAAGACCGCCACAGGCGCGCCCAGTACCGACGAAGAGGTGCTGGAAAAGCTGGCTGAGGACTTTCCCCTGCCGGCCAAGATTCTGGAGCACCGGGGCCTGGCCAAACTCAAGGGCACCTACACGGACAAGCTGGCACAGCTGGCGCACCCGCGCACGGGCCGGGTGCACACCCATTACGCGCAGGCCGTGGCCGTGACCGGACGTCTGTCCAGCAACGACCCGAACCTGCAGAACATCCCGATTCGCACGGCCGAGGGCCGCCGGGTGCGCGAAGCCTTTGTGGCGCCGCCGGGCTGCCTGATTGCCAGTGCCGACTACAGCCAGATCGAGCTGCGCATCATGGCCCACATCAGCGGTGATGCCGCGCTTTTGTTGGCGTTTCACGACAACATGGACGTGCACCGCGCGACCGCCGCCGAAGTCTTTGGTATCGCTACCTCGGAGGTCACCAGCGAGCAACGCCGCTACGCCAAGGTCATCAACTTCGGGCTGATTTACGGCATGAGCGCATACGGCCTGGCCCGTAGCCTGGGGATCGACAACACGGCGGCCAAAAATTACATCGAGCGCTACTTTGAGCGTTACCCCGGCGTGAAGCGCTACATGGACGAGACCCGGCTCTCAGCCAAAGCCAAGGGCTATGTGGAAACCGTGTTTGGTCGGCGCCTTTACCTGCCCGAGATCAACTCCCCCAACGGCCCGCGGCGCAGCGGTGCCGAGCGCGCCGCCATCAACGCACCCATGCAGGGCACGGCGGCCGATCTGATCAAACTGAGCATGGTCAAGGTGCAGCAAGCGCTGGACGACGAGAAGCGTGGCACCCGCATGATCATGCAGGTGCACGATGAACTGGTGTTTGAAGTGCCCGAGGCCGAGGTGGAGTGGGTCAAACACGAGATCCCGCGCCTGATGGCGGGCGTAGCCGACCTCAAGGTGCCGCTGCTGGCCGAGATTGGCGTTGGACCGAACTGGGACGAGGCGCACTGAGGGCGCTCCTGAGCCAGCGTTTGGCTGCCGCTGACATCAATGGCGACGGGTTGACCGACTGGCGCCTCAGGGCAACGGTGTGAGCTTGGCCACGCTCAGCGCCAGCCATTTGACGCCGTGGCGTGGAAAATTGATTTGGGCCCGCGCATCGTCGCCACTGCCTTCAAGCACCTGCACTGTGCCCTCGCCGAACTTGGCATGAAACACCTTCATGCCCGCATGCAGGCCGTGGGAGGGCTCGGCCTTGCGGGCTGGTGTCGGCGCTTGCGCGTACCTGGAATAATCAGTGCCAAATTGACCTCTAGCCCTCGTTGAATAAGCACCATCAGCTCTTGAATTAGTAGCAAAAGAACTGCCAAAGCCTTGATTTTTTGGCGTAATCCATTTCAGGGCGTCCTCGGGCAGTTCGTCAAAGAATCGACTTCTGAGGTTGTAGCGTGTTTGCCCATGCAGCATGCGGGTCTGGGAATGGCTCAGGTACAGGCGCTTGCGGGCACGGGTGATGGCCACATACATCAGGCGGCGCTCTTCTTCCAGGCCGTCGCGGTCGCTCAGGGAGTTTTCGTGCGGGAACAGACCCTCTTCGATGCCGGTGATGAAGACGCAGTCAAACTCCAGCCCCTTGCTCGAATGCACCGTCATGAGCTGAATCGCATCCTGCCCGGCCTGGGCCTGGTTGTCGCCTGCCTCCAGCGCCGCGTGGGAGAGGAAGGCGGCCAGGGGTGAGAGCGTTTCGCCCGTTTCCGAATCGGGCGCGGGCTCGTCCATGGGCTGATCGAGGTCCAATCCCTGCGATACGGGCGACTGGGTCAGGGTGTTGCCAAGCTCGTCCGTTGGCAGCGCCACTGCGTCGCGGCCAAAGCCTTCGATGGAGACAAAGCTCTCGGCGGCGTTGACCAGTTCTTCCAGATTTTCGACGCGGTCGGCTCCCTCGCGATCGGCTTTGTAATGCCCGATCAAGCCACTGTGATCGAGCACCAGTTCCACGATCTCTCGCAGGCTCAGGCCCTGGGTTTGTTCGCGCAGCACGTCGATCCCGGCCAGAAACGCCCCGATGTTGGTGCCCGCCTTGCCGCCCAGGCCGCTGACGGCATCGCAAAGCGAGCAACCACTGGCGCGGGCGACGTCCTGCAGCTGCTCCAGGCTTCGCGCGCCAATCCCGCGCGGGGGGAAATTGACCACGCGCAAAAAGCTGGTGTCGTCGCGTGGGTTCTCCAATAGCCGCATATAGGCCAGCGCATGTTTGATTTCGGCCCGCTCAAAAAAGCGCAGGCCACCATAGACCTTGTATGGCATCCCATGGTTGAACAAGGCGGTCTCGATCACCCGGCTTTGCGCGTTGCTGCGGTACAGCACCGCAATCTCTTTTCGCGGGTGGTCATCGCGCACCAACTGGCGCATCTCGTCCACCATCCACTGCGCTTCAGCAAAGTCGCTGGCGGCCTCATAGACCCGTACCGGCTCGCCTGGGCCTTGCGAGGTGCGCAGGTTTTTGCCCAGACGTTTTTGATTGTGGCTGATGAGCTCATTGGCCGATTCGAGGATATTGCTGCCGCTGCGGTAGTTTTCCTCGAGTTTGATCTGGTGGCGCACCTTGAACTCACGCACAAAGTCGGCCATGTTGCCCACACGTGCGCCGCGAAAGGCGTAGATGCTCTGGTCATCGTCGCCCACCGCCAGCACGCAGCCCGTGGGTTCAAAGGCGGTGGACTCCAGAGCCGAGCCGTGCGCCCCGGTGCCCGCAAGCATCTTGATCCAGGCGTATTGCAGCTTGTTGGTATCCTGAAATTCGTCAATCAGGATGTGGCGGAAGCGCCGCTGGTAGTGCTCGCGAATGGGGTCGTTGTCGCACAGCACTTCATAGCTGCGCAGCATCAGCTCACCAAAATCGACCACGCCCTCGCGCTGGCACTGCTCCTCATACAGTTGGTAAATCTCCACTTTCTTGCGCGTTTCCTCGTCGCGCACTTCCACCATGTTGGGGCGCAGGCCATCTTCCTTGTTGCCTGAGATAAACCACTGCATCTGCTTTGGCGGAAAGCGCTCGTCGTCGATGCTGAACTGCTTGTACAGGCGCTTGATGCTGGACAACTGATCCTGGGTGTCCAGAATCTGAAAGGTGGACGGCAGGTTGGCGATCTTGCAATGGGCGCGTAAAAACCGGTTGCACAGGCCATGGAACGTGCCGATCCACATTCCGCGCACGTTGATGGGCAGCATGCTGGACAGGCGCGTCATCATCTCCTTGGCCGCCTTGTTGGTGAAGGTGACGGCCAGCACGCCTGCTGGTGAGACCTGACCGGTTTGCAGCAGCCAGGCGATGCGCGTGGTGAGTACGCGGGTCTTGCCCGAGCCCGCCCCGGCCAGGATCAGCGCCGGTTCGGCGGGCAGGGTCACCGCGGCACGCTGCTCGGCGTTAAGGTGGCGTAGCAGCGGGGTGTCGGGCAGGTCCGGCGGCGTGGGGGCTGAAAACATCAGCACATTGTAGAAAGCCCAAGCGCCACAAAGTGACTAGAATCGGGCACCGGGCCCAAGCAATTGCGGCCCGGTTTTTGTTTGCGCCGCTTCACAGCGGGCGCAGGCAGGCACCGGGTCCCTTCCAAGCGCTCTCTTCCCACCCATTGAAGACCGAGCCGGCCTGTTCACAGCGAAAGCCCTGACCACTCCTGCAAAGTCTCAACAAAGGACTTCAAGCCATGGAAATTTTTGACTACGAGAACATTCTTCTGCTGCCACGCAAATGCCGGGTGGAAAGCCGATCAGAATGCGACACCAGCGTCGAGCTGGGCCCGCGCCGCTTCCGCCTGCCGGTGGTCCCGGCCAACATGAAGACGGTGGTAGACGAGCCAATTTGCGTCTGGCTGGCGCAAAACGGCTACTTTTATGTAATGCACCGCTTTGACCTGGACAACGTGCAGTTCGTCACGGACATGAAGGCGAAGGGCCTGTATGCCTCGATTTCGCTGGGCGTCAAGAAGCCCGATTACGACACGGTGGACCAGTTGTTGGCCCTGGGCCTGAAGCCGGAATACGTGACCATCGACATTGCGCACGGCCACTCCGACAGCGTGAAGAACATGATCGCCTATCTGAAGGAGAAGATGCCCGAGACCTTCATCATTGCCGGCAACGTGGCGACACCCGAAGCGGTGATTGATCTGGAAAACTGGGGCGCTGATGCGACCAAGGTCGGCATTGGCCCGGGCAAGGTCTGCATCACCAAGCTCAAGACGGGTTTTGGCACCGGTGGCTGGCAGTTGAGTGCCGTCAAGTGGTGCGCCCGCGTGGCGACCAAGCCCATCATTGCCGATGGTGGCATCCGCGAGCACGGCGACATTGCCAAGTCCGTGCGCTTTGGCGCCACCATGGTGATGATCGGCTCGATGCTGGCCGGGCACGAAGAGAGCCCCGGCCAGACGGTGGAGGTGGACGGCAAGCTGTACAAGGAATACTACGGCTCGGCCAGCGACTTCAACAAGGGCGAATACAAGCACGTGGAGGGCAAGCGCATCCTGGAGCCGATCAAAGGCAAGCTTGCCGAGACCATGATCGAGATGGAGCAGGACGTGCAAAGCTCCATCAGTTATTCAGGCGGGAAAAAGCTCCTGGACATTCGCAAGACCAACTACGTCACTCTGGGCGGGGACAACGCGGGCGAGCACCTATTGATGTGACCGCTGGGCTCAAGCCTCGCCACCATGCAGCAACTCCAGGGCCAACCCGTGAAGGCGCTGGCCCGGCTCCGTGAGCGCCTCCAGGATGCTGAAGTGGTTCAGTCCGGGGAGCTCTTCGCAAACCGGCACCACCCTCTTGCCCCAGGCTTTTTGGAGCAGCCGGTTGTGGTGCAGGAACGCGGCGCTTTCCTGGCCGCCCACGACACTGTAGAGTGCGCCCCGCCCGCTCGACAGGGTGGGGCGTGGCAACCCCGCCGGACTGGCCATCCGGGCCAGCGCCGCCGTCAGTTGCAATGAATCCTGCAAGTATGGGCTGCGCCGCACGGAGTCGAGTTCATACAGTCCCGATATCGACAGCCCATTCTTGATCAGCTTGCTCGGCAGATCATCGGCATAGGCCTGCCACAGACAGGTCATCAGCATCGCCACCAGATGCCCCCCGGCTGAGTGACCCACCAGCGTGATGCGAAGGGGGTCGCCGCCGTGCGCGGCCACGTTCCGCCAGGTCCACGCCAGCGCCTTGACCATCTGCAGCACGATGTCGGCAATGGGGACTTCCGGGCACAGGCTGTAGTTGGGAATCACCACGCAGGCGCCCGAGCGGGTGAAGGCAGGCGCTACAAAAGAGTAATCGGCCTTGTCCAGCGAGCGCCAGTAGCCTCCGTGAATGAGGAACAACACCGGGGCACCGCACGCCGAGCCCGGGAAAATGTCCAACTGCTCATGCGGATCGGCACCGTAGGCAAGGTCAAGGTGGCAACCGGGCGTGTTGCGGGCCAGCTCGGAGTTCCTCATCCAGCGGGCGAAGTGCGCGGCATGGTCGGGCACCAGCGCCCGGTTGTTGTACAGGCGGTCAAGGGTGTGGCCATCGGCGTTGGTTATATCAGTCATATCAGCGGCTCCTGAGTCAATGGGCGAGTCGATCCGGGGCTGCGGGCAGGCAGCCTTCATTTGCGTTGCTGTCAGCTAGCGGACAGCAAAACGGCCCCAATTCCTCAAGAATACGACTAATACTGATTTATTCTGCTCGGGTACAGCTTGGAGGATGTTGGCATGAAGGTCGCGTTACTTGGCATTGGCATGATGGGGTTCCCTATGGCGCGTCGCCTGTGCGAGGCCGGCCACACGGTGCATGTGTGGAACCGCACGCCCCACAAAGCCGACCGCCTCGCGCCGCTGGGCGCTGTCGTCCACGCACAGCCCACGGCCGCAGCGCAGGCCGCCGACGTCGTGATCTGCATGCTGGAAAACGGAGAAGTCGTCGGCGAAGTGCTGTTTTCAACCGGCATCAGCAAGGCCATCAAGCCGGACTCGCTGGTGATCGACATGTCCTCCATCCGGCCGGCACAGGCCCGCGATCACGCGGCCCGACTGAGTGAATTGGGCATTGCCCATCTGGATGCGCCGGTCTCTGGGGGCACCCTTGGAGCCGAACAGGGCACGCTGGCCATTATGGTGGGGGGAAAGAGCGATGACTTTGCGAGGGCCCAGCCCCTCTTCCAGGTACTTGGTCGCAGCACGCATGTCGGCCCCCACGGCGCTGGCCAATTGGCCAAGCTGGCCAACCAGATGATAGTGGGCATCACCATTGGTGCGGTTGCCGAAGCACTGCTGCTGTGTGAAAAAGGTGGCGCCAGCATGGCCAAGGTCAAAGAGGCCATTACCGGGGGTTTTGCCGACAGCCGCATCTTGCAGGTCCACGGCCAGCGGATGGTCGAGCGCGATTTTGCGCCCCGTGCACGCATGGCCGTGCAACTAAAGGACCTGCGCAATGCGCTGGCCACAGCCGAAGAAATCGGGTTTGAGGCACCCATCACGCAGCTGTTCGAGAGCCTTTACAACAGCGGCATTGAGCACGGACTGACCGACCTGGATCACGCTGGACTTTTTGTCGAACTGGCCAGCCGAAACGGCATGCGCTGATCCCAAGACCTGATACGATACTCATCTGGCAAAAAAGCGGGAACTTAGCTCAGCTGGTAGAGCAGCGGACTCTTAATCCGTAGGTCGAGAGTTCGAATCTCTCAGTTCCCACCAACAATCCCTTCCTGTGTTCGCAATGGCGCCGCCTTGACGCCTGGATGGGTCGCCAGCGGCCGCTTAAACCACGAATTTCTCAACTCCAGCGCAGAAATTGCCACGGGATTGATCCGGTCAGGTAGACTGTTCCCGTAACACCAAATATGGGGAGGGACGACGAAATCATGGAGGCTTCCACTGATATCGTCGGCCGGAGCGTTGTCGCAACCGCTTCAGCCGTACACATTGTTTTCTACCGCGCCCAACATATGTGCCTCGGTAGCCTGGGCGTGATCGAACCCGTGGTTCGCCGGACTTGAATGTTTGTCGCCCTGTTTCTGGCGGGACTGGTGCTCGGTGCGGGCCTGCTTTTCTGGCACAACCGCAAGCTGGCGCGCGCCCGGCGGCGCGTTCCCAAAAAGTGGCCCCTTGCGGTTCGGTCCCTGGCCAACAGCGAAGAAAAACGGGTCTGGCTTTGGTTGAACAAGGTCATGTTCGATCAGCAGGTTTTGCTCAAACTCCCGGTGACGCGGTTCACGGCTCCTGCCAACCGTGATGAGGCAGGGCACTGGTTCAAGTTGCTCAACGGTGTGTATTGCACATTCACGGTGTGCACTCCGGAGGGCCGGGTGATTGGCTGTGTTGATCTGGCCGGTCCGTTGAGGTTGCGAAGCAACCAGATTCTCAAGCATTCACTGCTCACGCAGCTCGGCATCCGGTATCGTGTGTTCGATTCGGCCAAACTGCCTCATCCAACCCAGGTTCGCGCAGATTTTCTTGGCCAGGACGCCGCAAGACGCACTGAGAAGGAAGTGCTTGACGTGCGCTTCAAGGACGTCAAGAAGAGTCTTCAGGCAACCCTGGACAAACAGCGCAGCAGCAAGATCAGGCGGGCCCGTGGCCCAGAATCAGAGTTGGACTCAGGTTCGGACTCTGTTTTTGCAGATTCAAGCCAGTTTCAGGGCAGTCGCCACAGCTCGGGCTGGGACCAGAACTCGTTCCTGACGCCGCTCGACAGCCGCCGGGCAGAGCTTCGTGCTGAGTCCTAGCGCGCCAGCGCCGTGCCGGGAGCGCTTCACGCGACTTTTGTGGCTGTGATCATCCGGTGGAGCTGACTTCGGCCTAGAGCACTGGCGACGCCGATGCCCGCAGATTCATGAATGAACTCTGGGAGCTGTGGCTGGGCGGCACCTGCACCGGACCTATTTGGCCAGGAGCCAGGCTTTGCGTCGCGATACGTGGCAGGCAACATGGGGCACAATTTGCCAATCCACTTTTTGAACCCTGGCTTTAACTGACATGACCGATATTCTCAACATCGCCCCACGTGACAAGGCCGAAATTCTGGCCCAGGCCCTGCCCTACATCCGCAAGTTTCATGGCAAAACCATGGTCATCAAATACGGCGGTAATGCCATGACCGACCCGGCCCTGCAGGCCGATTTTGCCGAGGATGTGGTGTTGCTCAAACTCGTGGGCATTAATCCCATCGTGGTGCATGGCGGCGGGCCGCAAATTGAACTGGCCCTCAAGCGGCTGGGGAAGAAGGGCGAGTTTGTCCAAGGCATGCGGGTGACCGATGCGGAAACCATGGAAGTGGTGGAGTGGGTTCTGGCCGGTGAAGTGCAGCAAGACATTGTGGGTCTGATCAATCAGGCTGGTGGCAAGGCCGTGGGGCTGACCGGGCGCGACGGTGCCATGATTCGGGCCCAAAAGCTCAAGTTGATCGACAGTGCCGACCCGGCCAAGGTGCACGACGTTGGTCAGGTCGGTGAGATCGTCAGCATCGACCCCAGTGTGGTCAAGGCCCTGCAGGATGACGCTTTCATCCCGGTCATCAGCCCGATCGGGTTCGGTGAGGAAAACGAGAGCTACAACATCAATGCCGATGTCGTCGCCGCGAAACTGGCCACGGTTTTGCAGGCCGAGAAACTTGTCATGCTGACCAACATCAGCGGTGTGATGAACAAGGCTGGCGAGCTGCTGGTGGACCTCACCGCGCGTCAGATTGACGAACTGTTTGCCGATGGGACCATCAGTGGCGGCATGCTGCCCAAAATCAGTGGCGCGCTGGACGCAGCAAAAAGCGGCGTGAACTCCGTGCATATTGTTGACGGGCGTGTGCCGCATGTGCTGCTGCTGGAGATCCTGACCGACCAGGCCTTCGGCACCATGATCCGTTCACACTGATCGGGTGGAGCTCTGATGCGGCTTTTGCTTGTCGAAGATGACGTGATGCTGGCCAGTGGCATCAAGCTGGGCCTGACCGACGCCGGGTACGCGGTGGACTGGGTGGGCAGTGCCGAGCGGGCGCTGGAGGTCACGCCCCGCGAGGCCTTTGATCTGGCGATCATCGACATCGGACTGCCTGGCATGGACGGTCTGGCATTGACGCGGCGGCTGCGCCAGGGCGGGCATTGCCTGCCGGTGATGATCCTGACGGCCCGAGACGCCCTGGACGACCGGGTGCAGGGGCTCGACACAGGAGCTGATGACTACCTCATCAAGCCGTTCGAGCTGCCTGAATTATTGGCTCGGCTGCGGGCGCTGCTGCGCCGCTCACAGGCTGCCACTTCCGCCGTGCTCAATTTTGGTCCTCTGGAGATGGATTTATCGACTCGCACCGCCTGCGCGGGCCCGCGGCGCGCGCCCATTGAGCTCGGACCGCGCGAGTGGACGGTGCTGGAGTATTTGATGGTCAACGCTCCCAAGCCGGCCAACAAGGACAAACTTCAACAAATCCTGACTGGCTGGGACAAGGAGATCACTCCCAATGCGGTTGAGGTTTACATCTCGCGTCTTCGCGCCAAGCTCGAACCCCATGGTGTCATGTTGCGCTCGATCAGGGGATTTGGTTACCGCCTGGAAACCGCTCCAATCCCTCCCATTGCGGCGCCCTGACCGATGCGCGCGGCAGCCATGCCCTTGGGCCTGCAGCGACGCTTGTGGCTGCTGCTGCTGGTGCCACTGACCCTGTTGGCGGGCGTGAATGCGTGGTTTGACTATCGGGTTGCCGACGATACAGCGGCGCTGCAGGATCGCCAGTTGCTCAAGCTGCTGCCGCTGCTTGCCGATTCTGTGATTGCCCGGGGCGCAACCAGGGCGGACCCGCCGGTCATGCTGATGGCCCCCGTCGTGCAGGAGTTTTTGAAAGAGCAGGGCAGCCTGTCCGCCTATGGTGTGGCGACCCCGGACGGAGAGATTCTGGCCGGGGACGCCTGGCTGCGCCCGGCGTGGAGGGTGTCTACGGAGCCGGAGTTCTCGACCGAGCAGGTGGGCGGCGTGACCTACCGGATCGTTTCGCAGCGCGTGTCCACCGTCGCAGGCGAGCTGGTGCTGCGCCTGGCCGACGGGTCAGACCCACGCCAGCAGTGGGTCAAATTGTTGATTTACAAGGTGGTTTTGCCCAATCTGGCGCTTTTAATGATCGTGGCGCTCGGCGCCAACTGGGCGGTCAGAAGGGCGCTTCGTCCACTGCTGGAGCTCAAGAATGCCGTGGAGCGGCGCTCCCCGCGAGACTTGACCGCTCTGGATGCCGACGCCTCGCCCGAAGAGGTGCGGCCCTTGGTGGAGTCAATCAACCGCTTGTTTCAACTGGTGAACGCCCAGACAGAAGTTCAGCGGCGCTTCATCGCCGATGCAGCCCATCAATTGCGCACGCCGCTGGCCGGGCTGCAGTCCCAAACCGAGGCCTGGGCGCAGGTCGTCAATCAACCTGTGAAATCCTCCTCCAATGGCCTTGACTATGCAGTAAAACCGGCCGTATCAAATATGCAATATGACAACAATGCTATTGTTTTAAGACCGGATCAAATCAACAAACTGCGGGATGCCGCCCGCCGTACAACCCAACTGGCCAATCAACTTCTGGCGCTGTCACGGGCCGACGCGAGCCGCTTTGATAGACAACCCTTGGACCGGGTTGATTTGCGGGATTTGTGCGAAACGCTGCTTGAGGTGTACCTGGATGCGGCGGCGGTCAAGCGCATTGACCTGGGGATCGAGGCTCAAGCCGCACACGTCACCGGGCATGGGTGGCTGCTGCGCGAATTGTTGTCCAACTTGCTGGACAACGCCCTGAAATACACCCCTGAAGGCGGAACGGTGACTCTGCGCTGTGCCCGGACCCCCGGGAGCGGGGTGCCGTTTCTGGAGGTCGAGGACAACGGCCCGGGCATTGCAGTTGATGAACGCAGTCGCGTTTTCGGGCGCTTTTACCGCGTACCGGGCAGCTCGGTTGAGGGCAATGGCCTGGGCCTGGCCATTGCCGATGAGATCGCGCGGGTGCATCAAAGCCAGCTCAGCATCGCCAGTGGCCCGGGGGGGGGCGGAACGCGCATCACCATGCTGTTTGCCGTCTGAATCAGCGAAAACCCTTGGTGCCGCTATGCGAGAATCTGCCCAACCTTTTGCCACGGTGCACCATGTCTGTTGTTGAAACCACCCCCTCCCAGAACTCCTCCGGAGTCGAGATTGCCGCCCCGGCGCGCAAGCGTCCCAAGCCGGGAGAGCGACGTGTGCAGATCTTGCATGCATTGGCGACCATGCTGGAGCAGCCCGGTGCCGATCGCATCACCACAGCAGGGCTGGCGGCACGCCTTGAGGTCAGCGAGGCGGCGCTTTACAGGCACTTTGCCAGCAAAGCCCAGATGTTCGAGGGGCTGATTGAATTCATCGAGCAGACGGTATTTTTGCTGGTCAACCAGATTGTCGAGCGCGAACGCGCCACCGACCCGGCCGATTCAAATGCCGGAGTGGGCACTCGCCAGGCGTGGAAAGTGGTGATCATGCTGATGCAGTTTGCCGAGAAGAACCCCGGCATGGCACGGGTCATGGTTGGCGATGCGCTGGTTTTTGAAAACGACCGACTGCAACAGCGCATGAATCAGTTTTTTGACAAGATTGAAGCGACGCTTAAGCAATGCCTGCGCGAACCGGGCGAGTTCAGTGGTTCGGACACCCCGAGCGCCGATGCGCAGGTGCGCGCGTCCGCGCTCACGGCGTTTGTCGTGGGACGCTTGCAGCGCTTCACGCGTTCGAGTTTTCGACGCCTGCCCTCGGAGCATCTGGAGCAGAGCCTGGCGCTGATGCTCTGAGCTGACCCTGCCGACGGCCTGGCCCTGAAGAGCGGGCAGGCCAGCACTTTGGCCTGTCACGGACATGGGCCCTCACTTTCCTAGAAAAAACACTCTAGAGCCCGTCGCGGATGTGATTTGCATCAAATTTGATGCAAAATAGCACGATCGTTCTTTTTTGGTGTTCCATGCCCGCTTCGCCCATGCCTGCCAGTTCTCCACGCGTCAGCCGCCGCCAAGGCTCGGGCGCGGGGCAAGCCATGCAAAAAGGCCGACAGACCAAGCAGATCATTGTTGATGCGGCGCTGGGGCTGGCCGCCCAGATCGGAATCGAGGGCCTGAGCATTGGTGCTTTGGCCGAGGTTACCCACATGAGCAAGTCAGGCGTATTCGCGCATTTTGGCTCGCGTGAGGAGTTGCAGATTTCCGTGATCCGCGAGTACTACCACCGTTTTTCCGACGAAGTCTTTTTCCCCGCGATGAACGAGGCCCGCGGCCTGCCGCGGGTGCAGGCACTCTTTGCCAACTGGATGAAACGCGTGGCGGTCGAGATTCAGTCGGGCTGCATCTTCATCAGTGGCGCCGTCGAGTTTGATGACCGCCCAGGACCGGTGCGCGACGCGCTGGCCAGTTCGGTCAAGACCTGGCTGGCGGCGGTCTATCGGGCCGTGGTTCAGGCCAAGCAGGAGGGCGACCTTCATGACCGCGCCGATGAAGAGCAAATGGCCTTTGAGATTCACGGCCTCATCCTGGCAACGCACTACGAAGCGCGATTCCTGAAAAACCCGGGCGCAACAGAGCGCGCCAACAAGGGTTTCCAGAACATACTTTTACGGTACGGAAAGCCCGTCGCCACCGAACCAACAGCGTCCCCAATTTCAACCCCGTCCCAAAAGGAGTAACTCCATGCCTTCCTATACCCCACCCCTGCGCGACATGCAGTTCGTCCTGCATGAGCTGCTGAACGTCACTGACGACCTGAAATCCATTCAAAAACACGCCGACATTGACGCCGACACCATCAATGCGGTGCTGGAAGAGGGCGGCAAGTTTGCCGCTGAGGTGGTGTTTCCCCTGAACCAGATTGGCGACGCCGAAGGCTGCAAGCTCGACAAGGTGACCCATGAAGTCACCACACCTACTGGTTTCAAGGCGGCCTACGCCAAGTATGTTGAAGGCGGTTGGCCTGCGCTGGGTGGTGATCCGGCGTTTGGTGGCCAGGGCCTGCCTCTCGTGGTCAATCAGTGTTTCTATGAAATGCTCAACAGCTCCAATCAGTCTTGGGCGATGTACCCGGGATTGACCCACGGCGCGTATGAGGCGTTGTATGCCCACGGCACCGACGAGCAGAAACAGACGTACCTGCACAAGATGACCAGTGGCGAGTGGCTGGGCACCATGTGCCTGACCGAAGCGAACGCGGGAACCGACCTGGGTCTGATGCGCACCAAGGCCGAGCCTCAGGCCGATGGCACCTACAAGATCACTGGGGAGAAGATTTTCATCAGCGCAGGCGAAAACGACTTTGCGCCCAACATCATTCACCTGGTGCTGGCGCGCCTGCCTGACGCACCTCCCGGAATCAAGGGTGTGAGCCTGTTCATCGTGCCCAAGGTGATGGTCAACAAGGACGGCTCCCTGGGCGAGCGCAACGGCATCTACTGCAGTGCTCTGGAGCACAAGATGGGCATTTGTGGCAACGCCACCGCGCAACTGGTGCTGGAAAATGCCGTGGGCACCATGGTAGGTGAGCCCAACAAGGGCATGAACGCGATGTTTGTGATGATGAACGCGGCGCGCTTGGGCGTTGGAAATCAATCCCTGGGACAAACCGAAGTGGCCTACCAGAATGCGCTGGCCTACGCCAAGGATCGCATCCAGATGCGCTCTCTCACCGGCCCCAAGGCCAAGGACAAACCAGCCGATCCAATCATTGTCCACCCCGATGTCCGCAAGATGCTGCTGACCGGCAAGGCCTATGCTGAAGGCGCTCGCGCCCTGCTGTGTTACAGCGCCATGCTGCTGGAAAAAGAGCATGGTCACCCGGATGCGAAGGTGCGCAAGGACTCTGGCGATCTGCTGGCCATGCTCACGCCCATCGTCAAGGCCTTCATCACCGACAACGGGCATATCGCAACCAACGCCTGCATGCAAGTATTTGGCGGTCACGGCTTCATCAAGGAGTGGGGCGTGGAGCAGTTCGTGCGAGACAACCGCATCAACATGATCTATGAAGGAACCAACACGGTTCAGTCACTTGATTTGCTGGGTCGCAAGATCATGGCCAACAATGGCACCACCTTGCGCAAATTCGGCAAGTTGGTGGCCAAGTTGGTGGCCGAAGAAGGTGTGAACGAGAAGATGGCCGAATTCATCACGCCCGTGGCCGTCCTGGGTGACCAGCTCACCAAGTTCACCACCGAAATCGGCTTCAAGGGCATGCAAAACGCCGACGAAGTGGGCGCCGTGGCCGTCGATTACCTGCGGGTGCTCGGCCACCTGGTGTTTGGTTACTTCTGGGCGCGCATGGCGCAGGTCGCACTGCGGGAAATCGCCGCGGGCAACACCGACCCCTTCTACCAGGCCAAACTGCAGACAGCGCGGTTCTACTTCGCCAAGCTGTTCCCGGAAACTGCAACCCTCATGCGCATCGCCCGCTCGGGTGCACGTGCGCTGATGGACACCGACGCGGCTCTGGCCTGATTTCGCTGCGCTTGACCCCAAAAGGAGACATTCAATGATGAACAATTCGCGTTTAGTGACCCCGTTCAAGGTGCTGCTGCTGGCAACGCTAGCGCTGGGCGCTGCGCACGCCCAGATGACGCCGGTAGGGCAGTGGCACAGCATCGACGATAAAACCGGCGAACTCAAAAGCCTGATTCAGGTGACGGAGTCCAACGGCGTGCTCAGTGGTCGGGTTGAAAAACTGCTGCGCAAGGACGCCGATCAAAAAGCGCTATGCAAGGAGTGCAGTGATGACCGCAAGGACCAGCCGATTTTGGGCCTGGAAATCATCCGTGGCGCGAAAAAGGCTGCCGACAAGGAGGTTTGGGAAGGCGGCAAGATCCTGGACCCGGAAAATGGCAAAGAATATACCTTGCGCATGACGCCCCAGGAAGGGGGCAAAAAACTTCAGGTTCGTGGATATATCGCATTTTTCTATCGAACCCAGAACTGGGTTCGCGTTCAGTGACCTGGTGGACGCGAGCGCGCGGCCATGCGGCCATGACTCGTGCCTTTCGGTCGCTTCATCAATTTTGAGGAGTAAATATGTCTCGTTTTACAGTGAAAAAAGTCGCGGTGCTAGGCGCCGGCGTGATGGGTGCGCAAATTGCTGCTCATCTGGTCAACGTCAAGGTCCCGGTCATATTGTTTGACCTGCCGGCCAAGGAAGGCCCCAAGAATGGCATCGTCACCCGTGCGGTCGATGGCCTGAAGAAGCTCAAGCCAGCGCCATTGGGCGTGGCCAGTGACGCGGGTCTGATCCAGCAAGCCAACTACGAAGAGCATCTGGAATTGCTCAAGGAGTGCGACCTGGTGATCGAAGCCATTGCCGAGCGCATGGACTGGAAACTCGACCTGTACAAGAAAATTGCGCCGTTCCTGGCTCCGCACGCCATCGTCGCCTCCAACACCTCGGGCCTGTCGATTACCAAACTCAGCGAAGTGCTGCCTGAAGAAATCAAACCCCGCTTCTGCGGTATCCACTTCTTCAACCCGCCGCGCTACATGATGCTGGTGGAACTGATCAACACGCCCACGACGCTGCCGCAAATCCTGGACGATCTCGAAGCCTTTGTCACCAGCAACCTGGGCAAGGGTGTGGTGCGGGCCAAAGACTCACCCAACTTCATCGCCAACCGCGTGGGCGTGGCCGGCATGCTGATGACGATGAAAGAAGTCGAGAACTTCGGTCTGAGCTACGACGTTGTGGACGATCTGACCGGCAAAAAGCTCGGCCGCGCCAGTTCAGGCACTTTCCGCACAGCGGACGTGGTGGGACTGGACACGATGACGCACGTGATCAAGACCTTGCAGGATACTTTGACGGTCGAGACGGATCCGTTCTACGAGAGTTTTGCCACCCCCTCAGTGCTCAAGACCCTGCTGGAAATGGGCAATCTGGGGCAAAAGACCAAGGCTGGATTCTTCAAGAAGGTCGGTCGTGATGTATTGCGCTTCGACGGTGAATCGAAAGAATACGTCGCGGGTGGCCAGAAAGCCGACGACGTCTATGCGCGCATGCTCAAGAAGCCAGCTGCCGAGCGTCTGAAACTGTTGCGCGACAGCGAAGGCGTGCAGGGGCAGTTCCTGTGGGCGATTCTGCGCAACAGCTTCCACTATGCGGCCTTGCACCTGGAGTCCATTGCCGACAATGCGCGGGACGTTGACTTCTGCATGCGCTGGGGCTTTGGCATGAAGCAGGGTCCGTTCGAGCTGTGGCAGGAGGCCGGTTGGCTCGAAGTGGCCAACATGGTCAAAGAAGACATCGATGCCGGCAAGGCATTGTGCAAGGCACCGCTGCCCGAGTGGGTTTTCAAGGGTCCCGTGGCCGATGCGGGTGGCGTGCACACGCCCAAGGGCTCGTGGAATCCAGCGACCAAGGAATTTGCAATGCCGCGCAGCCTGCCGGTGTACCAGCGTCAGCATTTTCCCGAAAACGTGCTGGGCTCAGATGCTCCGGATGCCAAGAGCGCCGGCAAGACCTTGCACGAGGACGACTCGATGCGCCTGTGGACGCTCGACGACGAGGTGGTGATTGCCAGCATCAAGACCAAGATGCACGCCATTGGTCCCGGTGTGGTCGAAGGTCTGGTGCGCGGTCTGGCCATGGCCGAAGCTGATTACAAGGGGATGGTGGTCTGGTCCAACGACGAGATGTTCTCGGCCGGTGCCGACCTGCAGGCCATGCTGCCCGCCTTCATGGCCGGGGGGCCCAAGGCGATCGATGGGGCTGAAGCCGAAATGCAACAGGCCATGCTCAAGCTGCGCTACGCCAGCGTTCCAGTGGTCTCGGCCGTTCGTGGCCTGGCCCTGGGCGGCGGCTGCGAACTTGCGGTGCACTCTGCCAAGCGCGTGGTGGCGATGGAAAGCTACATGGGTCTGGTGGAAGTGGGCGTTGGCCTGGTGCCTGGCGCCGGTGGTTTGACTTACCTTGCCCGGCGCGCTGCCGAAAATGCAGCGAGTTCCACCGGCAAGGACCTGCTGCCCTTCCTGACCGAAGGCTTCACCGCCGCTGCCATGGCCAAGGTGGGAACCAGCGCGCTCGAGTCCCGCAAGCTCGGTTACGTGCTGGACAGCGACGTGATTGTGCCGCACAAGGACGAACTGCTTTACGTGGCCATCAACGAAGCCAAGGCGATGTTTGCCTCGGGCTATCGCGCGCCGCACAAGCGTTTGTTTGCCGTGGCAGGTCGCAGCGGTGTGGCCACCATCAAGGGGCAGCTGGTCAATATGCGCGACGGCGGTTTTATCAGCGCGCACGACTTCCACATTGCCGGCCTGATTGCCAACGTGCTGTGCGGTGGCGATGTCGACGCGGGCAGCCTGGTCAGCGAGGAGTATCTGATGACGCTGGAGCGTCAAGCCTTTTGCTCGCTGCTGACCAACGCCAAGACCCAGGAGCGCATCATGGGCATGATGTCCACTGGCAAGCCGGTGCGCAATTGACATGACCAACACCGCACCGTTGTCGCAACCCAACCGGATGTGCCGAGCCATGCGTACCGTCGAGCGCGTGCCTGGTTTTGCCCGGGGTTGGGCGCGCAACCTGGTGTTGCGACGTGCCGTGCCATTCACTGGAACGGCCGGTCTGGACTTCGATCTGATGACGCCCCAGCGGGTCGAAATCAGCATTGCAAATCGCCGACGTGTGCAAAACCATATCCATGGTGTGCACGCGGCGGCGATGGCCCTGCTGGCAGAAACGGCCACTGGTATGGTGGTTGGCATGAATGTGCGCGACGACTGCCTGCCATTGGCCAAGCAGTTCAAAGTGCAATTCAAGAAGCGGAGCCAGGGCGCGATGCGCGCCGTGGCAACGCTGACCGAGGCCCAGCGCGTCGAAATGCAGCAAGCCGACAAAGGCGAAGTGACGGTTCAGGTGCACGTCAGCGATGAGTCGGGCGAACAGCCCATCGAGTGTGAATTTACCTGGGCCTGGATTCCCTCCGGCCCCCGAAAAAACTGAAAACGTTGCGGAACACGTCGCGAGCACGGTTCCCAACACTTTAAGGAGTCCCCATGAAACAAGTTCAAGAAGCCTATATCGTCGCCGCCACGCGCTCGCCCATCGGGCGCTCGCATCGCGGTTTTTTCCGCAACACCCGTCCCGATGATCTGCTGGTCAAAATTATGCAGGCTGCGCTGGCACAGGTGCCCGCGCTTGACCCTAATGCCATCGAGGATTTGATCGTGGGTTGCGCCATGCCCGAGGGCCAGCAAGGCCTCAACATTGCGCGCACGGCAGCGGTTTTGGCAGGCTTGCCTACCAGTGTGGGTGGCGTGAGTATCAACCGTTTCTGCGCTTCGGGTCTGAACGCCATCCAGATGGCGGCGGACCGCATTCGCGTGGGCGAAGCCGAGGTGATGTTCGCTGGCGGCGTGGAGAGCATGAGCATGGTGCCCATGGGTGGCAATTCGCCCTCCCTGTCCCCGTCCATTTTTGAAACGGACGAGAACGTCGGTATTGCCTACGGCATGGGCCTGACCGCGGAAAAGGTTGCGGCGCAGTGGAAAGTCAGCCGCGAAGATCAGGACGCTTTTGCCGTTCAATCGCACAAGCGCGCATTGGCGGCCATGGAAGCGGGCCACTTCGCCGATGAGATCACCCCTGTGGAAGTGATTGACCGCTCACCCGATCTGGCAACGGGCCAAGTTATCGAGAAAAAGCGCACAGTCAGCCTGGACGAAGGTGCGCGGGCCGACACCTCCATTGAAGGTCTGGCCAAGCTCAAGGCGGTGTTTGCTGCCCGCGGTTCAGTTACAGCGGGCAACAGTTCGCAAACATCCGATGGTGCTGGCGCCCTGATTCTGGCCAGCGAAAAAGCAATCAAACAGTTTGGCCTCAAGCCGCTGGCGCGCTTTGTCAGCTTTGCGTCCAAGGGGGTGCCGCCTCACATCATGGGTATTGGCCCGATCGAGGCCATTCCGGCAGCTTTGCGTTATGCCGGTCTGACCAAGGAAGACATGGACTGGATCGAACTCAACGAGGCGTTTGCCGCGCAGTCACTGGCGGTGGTCAACACGCTGGGTCTCGATCCGGCCAAGGTCAATCCGATGGGCGGCGCGATTGCTCTGGGGCACCCGCTCGGTGCGACCGGTGCGATCCGCGCCGCTACCGTGATTCATGCACTGCAGCGCAATCAGCTCAAGTACGGCATGGTGTCCATGTGCGTTGGCATGGGGCAGGGCGTTGCCGGTATTTTTGAACGCGTTTGATCCAGCAAACCAACGAAGGCCGCCTGCGGGCGGCTTTTTTTTGTGCGGGTGCGGCGCTGGGCGGGCGCTGGCGCTGTGCCATACTTTGTTGACATGAATCAGCACTTCTTTGACCAGGCGCTTGAGCTGGCGCCTGATTTTTCCGCGCATCCAGATCAATTTTTGGGCCGCACCAGTGTGCAATGGTGGAATATGGTGGGGCCGTTCGGGGGCGTGACGGCGGCATTGGCGCTCAACGCTGTGATGCTGCACCCATCGCGGCTGGGTGACCCCATTGCGCTCACCGTCAATTACGCCAATGGGCTCAGGCAGGGGCCTTTCAGGATGGTGGCCACACCAATGCGCACCAATCGCTCCACCCAGCATTGGACGTTGGCGCTTTATCAGCACGATGCCGATGGTGTGGAGGCCGTGGCGCTGACGGGCACGGTCATCACCGGGGTGCGCCGCCAGACCTGGGGCACGAGTGATGTTCCCATGCCGCAGGTGACTCCCGCTGAATCCCTGGAGCATGGGAATGCGCCTCCGGGCGGGCTGCGCTGGTTTGATCGCTATGACATGCGCTCTGTTCGCGGGGCTTTGCCATCAGAGTGGAATGGAGCGCCAGCCAGCGATGACCCTCTGCAGGCGAGTTTGACCCAACTCTGGATTCGGGACGAACCATCCCGCCCCCTGGACTTCACCTCCCTGGCGGCCATGTCCGATTGTTTTTTTCCGCGCGTCTGGCTGCGCCGCGCGGTTCTGGTGCCCGCAGGAACCGTGTCGATGACGGTGTACTTTCACTGTGGCTCCTCCCAACTGGCCGAGTGCGGGGTGGGCTATTTGCTGGCACAGGCGCGTGGCCAGGCGTACTTCAACGGGTTTTTTGACCAGACCGGGCACCTGTGGAGCGCTGCAGGCGTTTTGCTGGCCACCACCCATCAAATCGTTTACTTCAAGGCCTGATCTGACGGCCCGGTGCGGCTCAGCGTTTGCTAATCGCGTCAGAGTGCGACACCTTGCGCCTGAAAAGTATTGCGTAAATCTGCTATTTCCACCCGTCCAGTCTGCATAGTGCGCTAGTAATTTAGTAGCGTATAGGATTCGAGAGTTCGATCTCAAGACGGGCAGCACCAGTCCGCCTGGGCGTTGCGACACGGTGCTCAACTGAGCATTGCAGATCGCAGTCGCCCTGGGATAAGTGCATATAAAAAATGTACTTGGACGCATGAAAGTCGGTGCAAACGCCATCAGTTCAAACGCAAAATTTCACGTAACTCGTTGATATTCATAAGACTTTCATTGTCGATGCAGATGTTGGCATGAGGTTTGCTTAATCCTTTGCAAGTGATGATCAAAGGTGAAAGAAGTGAATGCCAAACCCAATGTACTGATCGTTGACGACGAAGAAGTCGTGCGGCTCAGCTATCTGCGGGTTTTGACGCAAAAGCACTGCAGCGTTGAGGTGGTGCGCAACGGCGCCGACGCACTGGTCCGCATGGCCCAACGCCAATTTGATGTTGTGTTGCTGGACCTGCGTATGCCGGGGATGAATGGAATTGCCGTCCTCAAGGCGATCAAGAGCCAGTGGCCGGAGTGTGAAGTGATTGTCATCACCGGCTATCCAGAACTCGATACGGCCAAGCAAGCGCTGATGCTCGGTGCCTATGACTACCTGTCCAAACCCACTGGCCCGGATGAACTGGCCAACGCGGCGGCCGGTGCCATGTTGCACAAGAGTTGGGCCCTGCGCTGCGACCAGACCGCCCTGAACCAAGGTGCCGGATGAGTGGGTGACGAGGGATTGATTAAGTAAGTGCCTGTACGAATTGCATTGAACAGGCGGTTTTGTAGAAGGAGAAGATCATGAGTGCACTGAAAAAAGTACTGGTCGTCGATGACGATCCCGTGGTTGGAAAGAGCTTCGACCGTGTTCTTTGCGAAGAAAAGGGCTATGTGGTCATGACTGCCCACAATGCCGCCGAAGCGCTGGAAAAACTGCGCGAACAGGAGTATGACCTGGTGTTCACCGATATCAGGATGCCCGGCATCGACGGTATTGAGTTGACCGAGCGCGTCAAGGCCAATCGGCCATGGACGCCGGTCGTGATTGTTACGGGATATGGATCAGCCCGTAACCAGGAGCGAGCCAGGATTGCAGGAGCCTCGGCGGTGCTGAACAAACCGCTGTCGCCGGAAATGATTGAGCAAAGCACCGTCAGTGCCTTGCGCCCGCCCATACCTGTGATCGTTGTCCAACCGCTGGCAGAGCCTCAGGCACCGGCGCAAGTGGTGGCTCCAATCGAAGTGCAAGCACAGCGAAACGCGTTGACGGCGACCTTGCTTTGGGCGGCTGCACCGTTCATCGGCTTGATCTTTGCCCTGGCCCTTCCTTTGGTGGGCACCATGATGTTGCTCTGGCTGGGAACCAAAGCGTTCGTCAAGAGCGAGGCTGCGAAGAGGGCTCCGGTTTTCCTGAAGAACGTGGCGCTGTTCTTTGCCGCGCCCTTCATCGGCTTGGGTTATGCCGTGATGTTGCCCGTGATCGGAGTCGCCATGCTGGGTTGGACCGCTGGCCGCGCGCTGGTGCGCCTGCCCTCGGTAAGGCAAGGCCTTGGCAGCACAAAGCGCGTCGCCGCCATGCTGGCAGTGCCTTTTGTCGGATTGGCTTACGCCCTGCTCTTGCCGCCGGTCGGAATTTTGATTCTCGGGTGGTTGGCGATACAGGCATTGACCATGCCCGCCAAAGCGAAATGAAAAGCGAACCCCCAGGGGGACTCAAAGGCCCGCGGGGGTTTTGGTCTGTATGCGATATGCACCAGCGGAGACTCACAATGAAAGACTCATGTGCAACAGCTGGCAGGCTTGGTGGCCTGCACTTGCAGGGCATTGCCTCGATGGCCTTGATCCTGATCGGGTTTGGCCTGGCGGGGATTGCCGGCCAGGCCCGCGGTGCCGAGTTGTCCACGGACGATATGGCCTGTCTAAGCTGCCATGACAAAGAGGGTCTCAGCAAGACGCTCACCAACGGCGAGGTACTTTCGCTGGACATTTCGACGCAAGGCTATCTCGCCTCAATGCACAAGGACACGGGATGTGAGGACTGTCACGACGACCTGGACGCGAAGACCCATGGTAAGCAAAAGACTTTGATCAAAAGCAAGCGTGAATTCTCAATGACGATGAGGGAGGCGTGCCGGGGCTGTCACAAGAAGAAATTCATCGAATATGACGACAGCGTCCACGCGGCGCTGGTCAAACAAGGCAGCACGAGGGCGCCCGTTTGCTCGGATTGTCACAATCCCCATACGGTGCGATCAGCAAAAATCGTGCAGCCATTTTCCGCGACGCCCTGCGCAAGATGCCACGAAGACATCTTCCTGGCGTTCTCGGCAGATGTGCACGGCACCCAAACCACTGCCAGTGCCAGGTCGGCCCCGGTTTGCTCCAGTTGTCATCAGGCCCACGGGGTCATGGCCGCGTCCCTGGGTGAGGGAGTCAAGAATGCCTGCCTTTCCTGCCACAAGAACATGCTGGCTGCCCACGAGGTTTGGCTGCCCAACACAGCGCGCCACTTCGAGACCATCACCTGTCCGGTCTGCCACGCGCCCAACGCGCAGCGTCGCGTCAACCTGAGGCTGTACGACGGCCTGCAAAAGCGCCAGGTCCTTGAAAAATCCGGTGTGCCGCAGTTCGAAAAACGGACCGATGCCGCCGATAGCCAGCACATCGGCCTTGATGAGCGGGCGCTGTGGAGTCTGCTCAATGAATTCAATCAGGACGGCGTCGATGGCAGCCTGGTCCTGCGCGGTCGGCTGGAGGTCAGCTCGGGGGTCCAGGCGCATCAATTGAGCGACAAATCAGCGGCGATCAAGGAGTGCGATGTCTGCCACAAGAAAGGGGCTGCGGCCTTTCAAAGCGTGACTCTCACTGTGGCCGGTCCGGATGGCAGGCCGCTGCGCCATGGTATTCAAAAGGATGTGTTGAGTTCCCTGACGGCCATGAACTCGGTGCGTGGCTTCTACGCCATAGGCGCAACGCGAATCAAGCTTCTGGACAATCTGCTGGTGCTGGTGCTGCTCGGCGCCGTCAGTGTCCCGGTGGGGCACATGACGATCAAGCGGATTTTCAAACTCCAACGGGAAAAGCTCGAAGCGCAGCGTCGGGCCGAAGCCGGCGAGGATGAAGGCAGCGCCGCCCTGGCCGAGCGTCGAACGAATTCTGACCCTGAAACATAGTCGGAGCGAACCATGAACGAACTCTATATTCACCCGTTGCCCGTCAGGATGTGGCATTGGACCAATGCGCTGGGCTTTGTGCTGATGATCGCTACCGGGGCCCAGATCAGGTACCTCGATCTCGTCGAGGTGATTCCCTTCCGAACGGCGGTGGCGGTGCACAACTGGATCGGTTTTGTGCTGATTGCCAATTTTTTCCTGTGGTTGGGCTTTTACCTGTTCACCGACAAGATCAAGGTGTATCACCCTGAACTCAGCCCCACCAAGTACTTCCGTGCCAGCCTGCGCCAGATGCGTTTTTATGGCTACGGAATCTTCCGGGGGGAGCCCAACCCACACCATCCCAGCGCCTATCGCAAATTTAACGCCCTGCAGAGCATGATGTACCAGATCATCATGTTGCTGCTGGTTCCGCTCCAATTCTTCACCGGCTTGCTGCTGTGGGATCTTGCCCGGTTCTCGTCGTTCATGGAGATGTTCGGCGGCGTGCGCGTGGTGGACACCGTGCATGTCCTGCTGTTCATTGTGTTCAGCGGGTTCATGATCGTGCACATCTATCTGGCCAGTCTCGGCCACACGCCCTCCGCCCATTTCAAGGCCATGATCACAGGGTATGAAGAAACGCCCGTCGAGCCGGATCAGCGTACGACCCCGCATGCCCCTGCATAGGAGGCTGAGCAGTAGAGCATTCTGCTCCGCGCCCTCCGCCCTTGCCTGCACAGAACGCTCTACTGCACAGCGTCCTGGCGTTGAAACTAGCCCAGACCCGGCTGGCTCCGGCGATTAATCGGATCCAGGGTCGGTTGGGAGAAATTGGGTATCACGGACCCGGATGTCATGCTTTTTCATCAAGGCCTGGAAGTTGGCGCGTTGCATGCCCGCATCCTGGGCGCTCTTGGTTACGTTTGATTCGTTTCGCCTGAGGCTCTCCTGGACAAAGGCTTTCTCAACCTCCTGAACGGATTTTTCTCGTGTGACTTTCTTGATTCTCTTAAGCTCGTCGCTGGTTCGAGGCACCTCCATTTCGGGCGCGCAGGGCAGGTCAATGATGCTGGACAGATGGGCTTGGCGAATCACCTGGTCCGACGCAAGAATGACCGCGCGCTGGATGGTGTTTTCAAGTTCACGCACGTTTCCCGGCCAGTCATGGTTCATCAGCAGACTCATGGCCCCCTGGGATATTTCCAGGCCTGGTTTTTCCATCTCGGCACAAAACACCTTGAGAAAATGAAAAGCCAGCGCCGCAATGTCGTCGCGGCGATCTCTCAAGGCGGGCGCATGAATCGGGAAAACATTGATTCGGTAGTACAGATCCTCGCGAAACGCCCCTTGTTCAACCAGTGCTTTGAGGTCTCTGTTGGTGGCGGCAATGAGTCTGACGTTGGTTTTCTGGACCGTTGTATTGCCCACAGCGCGGAACTCCCGCTCCTGGATCACGCGCAGCAACTTGGCCTGCGTCGCTAGGGAAATATTGCCGAACTCGTCCAGAAACAGAGTGCCATTGTTGGCCATCTCGAACATGCCGCGCTTGTTGGCAATCGCGCCTGTGAAAGAGCCCTTGATGTGGCCGAACAGCTCGCTCTCAAGCAGATCTTCGCTGAAGGTGTTGCAGTCAACGGTGATGAAGGGCTGGTCCTTGCGCAAACTGTTGTAGTGAACCGCTTGGGCAATCATCTCCTTTCCGGTTCCGCTTTCGCCGGTGATCAGCACGGTAGTGCTTGTCGGCGCACATTTGGCAATCAGGCTAAAAACGCCCTGCATCTTGGCGCTGGAGCCGATGATGTTCTCAAACCGGTATCTGGAACCCATCTGGGTCTTCAGGCTGCGGTTTTCATGAAGCAAACGCCTGCGCTCAAGCGCCCGCTCTACGACCAGCTTGAACTCGTCAGGGTCAAAAGGTTTGGACAGATAGTCCAGCGCGCCGAGCTTCATGGCTTTGACTGCAGTCTGGACCTGCGACAGGCCGGTCATCATGATTACGTCGACCTCTGGGTGTCTCTCCTTGACCTGTTGGAGCACGTGCATCCCGTCAACGCCCGGCATCATGATGTCCAAAACGACGAGGTCATAGGGGTTCTCGTCGATCTTGCTCATGGCCTCCTGTCCATTTTGCGCGGAATCAAGCGCATAGCCGTTGTCGCTGAGTATGCGCTGACAACTCTTGATGACAATGGGTTCGTCGTCAACGATCAGTATCCTGGTGTTCATGCATTGCCCTTGTCCGAATCGGTTGTTGATCTGTCCAACCCGAGATCCACCGGCAATGCGATGCGAAACTTGGTGCCAGTGTTGACCACGCTTTCCACCCCTATGGAGCCACCGTGGCCCTTGATGATGCCGTAGCTGACCGACAGCCCCAGCCCCGTTCCTTTGCCAACCTCCTTGGAGGTGAAAAACGGATCGAAGATGCGCGGCAGGTTTGCCTCGGAAATGCCGCATCCTGTGTCCGATATTTCCACCTCGACCATCGGCAAATCCGCATTGCCCGTATCGTCGGGGGTTGCGTCCGCGCAGAGACGACTGGTCACATTGATTTCCCCATTGCGTGCGATGGCTTGCTCGGCATTGACCAGAATGTTGACCAGGACCTGCTTGAGCAGATCGGCGTCACCCCAGATCAGCGGCAGCGCCGGTTCCAGATTCATGGTGATCCGGATGCCTTGCAAGGCTGCATTCCGCTCCACAAGCTCTACGGTTTCTTCAATCAACTGGTTCAGGTTGAATATTGCCCGGGCCGGAATTTTTTCTCGCGCAAAGTCCAGCAGACGCCGGATGATGTTGGCGCAGCGCTTGGTTTCGCTGATGACCAAATCCAGATCCTGTGCATCCTGGCTGGTATCGGGCAGCTTCTTGCGCAACAGCGAGGCGAAAGTCAGCACCCCGGTCAGCGGGCTGTTGAGCTCGTGGGCAATCCCTGAGGCCAGCAACCCGATTGAGGCGAGTTTTTCGCCCTGGGCAACTTCCGCCTCGGCCAGGCGGAGCTTCCTTGTTCTCTCCTGCACTTCCAGTTCAAGGTTGTCCACATGGGCCTGCCGGTCAGTTTCGGCTTTCTGCAAAGCGGTCGTCATGAGATTGAAACCCTGTGCGATATTGCCGAACTCATCGTGATTGCGCACCGGCACTCTGTGGGTTAGATCGCCTTTCGCTACCGATTCAGATCCTGTTCTTAAATCCTGCAGGGGGCGATAGATCAGGCGCGCCAGCAGAACCACGATGCTTGCGGCAATGAGACATATGAACGCAATCGAGATGGCAACGAGGTACGAGGCGTGAGCATTCGCCCTTTGGGTGATTTCTTCTAGAGAGAATGCAATGTCGACAATGCCCAATACCGACTGGTTTGACGGGTGTTCGTGGCAGGACGCAGACGAACACGAAGGCTCGTTGCGAATGACCTGCATGGTGCCCAGCAGCGGTTTGCCCCGGGAATCCTTGTAGGTGGTCCAGTTGGCCTCGTTCGGAATGGATTTGAGTGGGGTGCTCGTCTGATGACACTTGACGCAGGGCATCGCCGCCTTGTCGATTGTGCGGCCCATCTCAGTTGCGTCCTTTGAATGGACGATGGTGCCGTCGGCGGTGATCAGCCTGATCTCCTCAATACCGTGCTGTTTGGCAATTTCATCGATGATGCTTCCCGCCATCTCGCGCTCATTCATCAGCATCGCGTGGCGGGTGCTTTTGACCACTACTTCTGAAATCTGCGTGACGTGCCGGGAGACTTCGTTTCGAAGTTCTTCCTGCTGGTGTTGGACGATGAGATAGGTGAACAGGCCCATGCCCGCCGACAGGGCAATGATCAGGTAGAGCGCAACCTTGAGCTTGAGACTGGTTTGGGGCATAGCCAGAGCAATTTGCAAGTTGCATTGGATGATGAATGCGCTGATTTGACTTTGATGCTGATCAATCACCCTGCAGGGCATAAGCTATATTTTTACAAAGCGTACGCTTGCTATAAATAAGTGGTTTCGGTATGCTTGCGTTCGATGAGCGACCCAACCCCTCCCATTGAAAGTGCTTCCCAGCTGCGAGTCAGCTCGGGGCCCAGGCGTCCGCGCGGACGTCCGCCAAAGACCGAGGGGCAACGTGATGATGGCAACCGCAGGCAGGAACTGCTCACCGTGGCAGCACGCCTGTTTCGTCGGCAGGGGTTTGAGGCCACCAGCACTCGCGATATTGCCGCGGCAGTGGGCATGCACAGCGGCTCTCCGTTTTATCATTTTGAGAGCAAAGGGGCATTGCTGTACGCTGTGATGGAGGAGGGGATGCGTTCCGCCATCGCACGGCAGGCCGATGCGCTGCAAAGCCACGAACCCCGAGGCGCGGAGGCACCAAGGACGCCGTTCCCTGCTGACGATTCGCTGGTGCACATCCGCCGCCTGATCCGAGCGCATTTCGAGACGCTGCTCGGACCGGGCAATGATTTCGTGCCGGTAATGCTTTATGAATCGCGCTCCCTGAGCGCAGCCCAGCGCTCGTCACTGGCCAGTTTGCAGGCACAGTATGAATCGACTTGGACGCCCTTCCTCGAAGCCTTGCATGCCAGCGGCCATCTGCGCGCTCCCGTCAAACTCGCTCGCATGCTCATTCTGGGCGCCTTGAACTGGTCGGTGCAGTGGTTCGATGTCCGAAAGGGCGCCTCGCTCGATGAATTGACGGGAGCCGCCATGGCGCTTTTTTTCCGGCACCTCGACGAACGATTGGGCTGATCCGAGCGTCAACCAATGTTCTGGGTTCTGCAAATCTGCGCCCAACCGTTGACCACCTGACACACCGACCGAGATCACCATGCACTACACCCACGAACACCTTGAAATCCAGAAGACCCTCAAGCGCTTTATTGACGCCGAGATCAATCCCCATGTGGACGAGTGGGAGGCCGCCGAGATTTTCCCGGCGCATGAAGTGTTCAAAAAGATGGGTGACCTGGGCTTGTTGGGACTGACCAAGCCTGAGGCCTTTGGTGGCGCAGGGCTCGATTATTCGTATGGCGTGGCCATGGCCGAGACCCTGGGGCACATTGACTGCGGCGGCGTTCCCATGGCCATCGGCGTTCAGACCGATATGTGTACCCCGGCACTGGCGCGGTTTGGCAGCGATGAGCTCAGGCGCGAGTTTCTCACTGGCGCTATCGCTGGCGACCTGGTGGGCTGCATTGGCGTCAGCGAGCCGGGCGCCGGCAGCGACGTGGCGGGCATCAGGAGCCATGCCCGCAAGGACGGTGACGACTACCTCATCACTGGCCAGAAGATGTGGATCACTAACGCACTGCAGGCCGACTGGATGTGCATGCTGGTCAACACTTCGGACGGCCCGGCGCACAAAAATAAGAGCCTGGTGATGGTGCCCATGGACGCACCGGGAATCGAAAAAGCCCGAAAAATCAGAAAGATCGGCATGCACGCCAGCGACACCGGTCTCATCTATCTTGACGACGTGCGCGTGCCCCAGCGCTACCTTATTGGCCAGGAAGGGCACGGCTTCGTGTACCAGATGATGCAGTTTCAGGAGGAGCGGCTGTGGGTGTCGGCCAGTTGTCTGCAGGCGCTGGACAACTGCATTGCGTGGACGGTGGAGTGGGCGCAGGAGCGCAAGATGTTTGGCGCCACCCTGGCGGACCAGCAATGGGTGCAGTTCAGGCTGGCGGAAATGAAGACCGAGCTTGAGAGTCTGCGCGCCCTGACCTACCGCGCCTGTGATCTCTATCTTCAGGGACAGGATGTGCTTGAACTGGCCTCCATGGCCAAACTCAAGGCCGGGCGGCTCAACCGCCTGATTCCCGACGGTTGCCTGCAGTTTTGGGGCGGTATGGGCTACACCTGGGAAAACAAGGTCGCCCGCATGTACCGCGACGCCCGTCTGGGCTCCATTGGCGGCGGCGCTGACGAGGTGATGATGAGCATCATCGCCAAGACCATGGGTGTCGCCAAGCGAGCCCCTCGCCAATAAGGGAGAAGGTGTCGATGCCAATGCCCGATCAGGTCGATCAGGACGCACAACTGCTGCACGATGCAGCGCGGCGCTTTGCCCTGAGCCAGATCGTTCCCAATCTGGACCAGTGGGAGCAGGCCGGGGAGTTTCCGCGCAGCCTGTACACCAATGCCGCCGAACTTGGTTGGCTGGGCATGGGTTACCCCGAGGCGCTTGGTGGCACCCCGGCGCCCTGGCGTTTGCGCCATGCCACCACGCTGGCGCTGGCCCGCCATGGCGGCAGCGGCGGGGTGATGGCCGGCCTGTTCAGCCACAACATTGCCTTGCCACCGGTGTTGCGTCACGCCAGCGCCGAACTGCAACAAGAAGTCGTGCCACCGGTCTTGCGCGGCGAGTGCATTGCCGCGCTAGCCATCACCGAGCCAGGCGCGGGCAGCGATGTTGGTGGCCTGCGCTGCACGGCACGGCGCGAGGGCGATGACTATGTGATCGACGGTGAAAAGGTCTTCATCACCTCGGGCATGCGCGCCCACTGGTTGACCGTGGCGGTGCGCACCGACCTGCATCAGCAGGGTGCGGGCGGCATCTCGATGTTGATGGTTCCGGGCGATCTGCGGGGCATCTCGCGCAGCCCACTCAGGAAGATGGGCTGGTTGTGCTCGGATACGGCGCATTTGCGCTTTGACGCCGTGCGTGTTCCGCAGCGCTACCTGATCGGACAGGAGGGCGCGGGCTTCAAGATGATCATGACCAACTTCAACGGCGAGCGGTTGTCGATGGCGGCGATGGCTCTGGGGTTCTCGCAATGTTGTCTTGACGAGGCGCTGGCCTGGGCGCGTCAGCGTAAGGCCTTTGGCTCAGCGCTGGTTGACTACCAGGTGATACGACACAAACTGGTGGACATGCAGTCGTGGATTGAGTCCACGCAGTCCTGGCTTCATACAGTATCTGCGCAAGCCGATGCGGGGCACGGCGATGCCCCCTGGGTAGCATCGGTGTGCATGCTCAAGAACCATGCCACGAACTGCATGCAGTATTGCGCCGATCAGGCGGTTCAAATACTCGGTGGCATGGGCTTCATGCGAGGCACGGCGAGTGAACGCATCTACCGCGAGGTCAAGGTCATGGCCATTGGCGGCGGCACGCAGGAGATCATGAAAGAGCTGGCAGCCCGTCAGCTCGGAATTTGAAAACTATGACAACCACAAAAACTGTATCCAAGGACCTTGAATTTGAAGAGGAGTTCGTTATCGGCCTCAAAAAGGTCTTCGAGGAATTGATTGTTTTCAATCAGGTTCTGGGCTTGAAGATCACCTCGCTCACACCCGAGCGGGTGCTGGCCCGCATCGACATGAAACCCGAGCTGATTGGCCACTTCAGTTTTAACAGGATTCACGGGGGTGTCATCAGCGCGGGGCTCGACGCCATGGGCGGCCTTGCCGTGATGGCGGCAATCGGGGCCCGGCACATGGACGAGTCGCCGCTGCAGCGGTTGCAGCGATTCGCCAAGCTTGGCACCATTGATCTGCGCGTGGACTACCTTCGCCCAGGCATCGGCGAGCACTTCCAACTTCGTGCCGAAGTGATGCGCCTGGGCTCGCGCGTGGCATCCACCCGTATGGAATTTCTGGGCTCCGATGGCAAGCTTCTGTCCACCGCGTCGGGTGCATATATCGTGTCGTAAGATTCCTGCTTCCTTGCAGAAATTTGGAAGAGACTGCGCGCGATTGGCGCGATGCTTTTCATGACCATCAATCAATCAGACAAATCTACAGCGCTCACATTGGTGGTGCTCGCCGCAGGCATGGGAACTCGCTACGGTGGACTCAAGCAACTTGAACCTCTTGGACCCCATGGTGAGACGATTTTGGACTACTCCGTATTCGATGCCGTGCGTGCTGGCTTTGGGCGCGTGGTATTCGTGATCCGAAGGGAGTTTGCCAAGACATTTATGTCCCAGATTTGTTCGCGCTACGAGGGTCGGGTTCAAGTCTCCTGCGTGTTCCAGGATCTGCATGATTTACCCGGTGGGTTTGAAGTGCCTTCGGAGCGCATTAAGCCGTGGGGCACGGTGCAGGCGATTCTGGCCGCACGGCATGAACTTTACGGTCCTTTCGCGGTGGTGAATGCCGACGATTTTTATGGGCAGGATGCGTTTTTCCGAATGGCAGACCATTGTCGTCGGGCAGCTGAGCTTCCACGGACGCGAGAGCTGTGTGCCATGGTGGGGTATCAAATGAAAAATACCTTGTCGCCGCATGGTGGTGTCAACCGGGGAATTTGTCTTGAGCAGGATGGTGACCTGCAAACGATTGAAGAGATCACCGACATCGCCTTGGGCGCAGACGGTGGCCTGTGGGGGGTAAATTTTGCGGGCCAGCACGTTGGGGTTGCGGCACAGGCCTTGACCTCCATGAATTTTTGGGGGTTCGCTGCGTCGGTCCTGGATCCAATGAGCGCTTGCTTTATGGAATTTTTGCGTTGCCATGGTGACAATCTCTCTGCGGAGTGCTACATCCCCGCTGTCGTGGATACGCTCATTCGTGCCCAGCAACTCGACTGCCGCGTTCTGTCAACGACCAGTCAGTGGTTTGGGGTGACCTACCCGCAAGATCGAGTTGTATGTGTCGAGAACATTCGCCAGTTGATTGCGGCGGGCGCGTATCCTTCACGACTTTAACCTGGGGCGAATCTGGCTGTTTTGTCGCTGGGTGTTGGTTCAAATTCCCTGCCCGGACTAGTGACTTTCGGTATTTTCAGGGCGAGAATGGCATCCGTTGCAGTCGGTTTTCTGATTTGCCGCTGCATAGTGCTTTTCTGATGACTCAATCAAGGAGATTTTCATGAAGTTGACGCGTAGAGGTTTGGCCACATTGGCCCTTGGCTCGGTTTTGTCCCTGTCGGCGATGGCTCAGGACAAGGTGGTTATTTATACTGCCGCTCCCCAGGACCTGGTCGACCGTGTTGTACCCGCTTTTGAGAAAGCGGCCAAGGTCAAGGTGGAACTGATCAAGGGTGGTTCGGGGGACCTGATCAATCGCCTGAAGGCTGAAAAAGGGCGCCAGGGCGCCGACGTGCTGTTCAGTGTTTCCACCGACGTGATCGAAGCCAATAGCAGCCTTTTTTCCAAGTTCGCGCCCGAGAATGCCAAATATTTGGCCGCCGTTTTCAAGATTAACGATGCTGCCGTGCCATTTACAGCGGTTGCGAACTCATTTGGTGTCAACACCAAGCAACTCACGCCGGCGCAGTACCCCAAGACCTGGGCGGATTTGGGCAACCCCATGTATAAGGGGAAAATTTCTGCGGCCCGCCCTGACAAATCGGGCTCGGCATACATTCAGCTCGCTTTGATTCTGCAAATTTATGGAGAGGAAAAAGGTTGGGATATTTACGCCAAGATTCTGGACAACACCATTTTGTCCAACAGCTCGGGGGCCGTGTCAAAGTTTGTGAATGATGGCGAAGCGGCCATCGGTTTGTCCAATGAAGACACCTTGCTCAAGTTCAAGGCTGGTGGCGGGCCGGTCGATATCATCTATCCAACCGACGGTACTTCGGCCCTGGCCGATTCGATGGCGCTCACCGCCACTCCTGCCAATGCAGAGGGCGGCAAGGCATTTATCAACTTCATGCTGTCGCGCGAGGCTCAGGAGATTCTCGACGGTGTGGGTCGACGCACCGTGCGCTCCGATATCGTCTCGCAGAATCTGCTCACCCCTTTGAGCAAGATCAATGTGTTTAAGTACAACGACGACTGGGCTGGTGCGAACCGTGCGCGCATTCTGGCCAAGTGGAATGACCTGCTACTCAATAAGAAATAACCGTCATGCCGGGTGGTGAAGCTGATTTATGTCTTTTGTACAACTTAAAAATATCAAGAAGGCCTACGGCGATCACCTCGCGCTAAAAGACGTCAGCCTCAGTATTCCTCGCGGGGCGTTTTTTACCTTGTTGGGACCTAGCGGCTGTGGCAAGACGACCTTGTTGCGTGCCATCGCCGGATTTCACCGGCAGGATGGCGGTGAAATTCTGGTCGAAGGGCAGTCCATCAGCCATCTGGGGGCCAATCAGCGCAACGTCGGCATGGTTTTTCAGGACTATGCTGTGTTCCCTCACCTGAGTGTTTTCGACAATGTTGCGTTTGGGTTGACCCAGCAGCGGGTGGCGGCCGCGGAGATACGGCAACGCGTCAACGATATCTTGCTGACGGTTCAGCTTGACCAGCATGCGCAGCGCATGCCCCATCAGCTCAGCGGCGGGCAGCAACAGCGGGTTGGACTGGCCCGCGCTCTGGTGATTCGCCCGCGTGTGCTGTTGATGGACGAGCCCTTGTCTAATCTGGACGCCAAGTTGCGCGTTGATTTGCGGCGCGACATTCGTGCGTTGCAGCAGTCCTTCGGAATTACCACGGTGTATGTGACGCACGATCAGGAGGAGGCTCTGTCCATCTCAGACCAAGTTTGTGTGATGCACGATGGTGTGGTGCAGCAAGTGGGTACGCCATGGACGGTTTACAACCAGCCGACCAATCGCTTTGTTGCTGCTTTTGTGGGCGCCAATAATTTCATTCCGCTGCGCCGTGACGCGTCGGGCTCTCCGACTTTGTTGGGGCAGCAGATCAGCATGGCACCAACCGTGCAAGCACAAATCGTGGCCGGCTGTGTGGCATCCATTCGCCCCGAGAACATGCTGGTCAATCAGACCTTGGCAGGTCCTGACTTGACCGTCAACGGTGTTTTGCGACAGGCCATGTTCACTGGGCGTGAGTTGCAACTTTCGGTCGAGATTGCCGACCACGGCTTGATCGAGGCACTTGTTACCCCCGATGAGGCCATGATGGCGCTAAGAGCGGGGCAGAGCGTGCAACTCGGAACGCGGTTTGCCGACATCTTGTTTTTTGCTGAATCCGACACAGGAGCGTTGTTGCAATGAAGCAAGGCAGCGCGCCGCGCAAGGCGGGCCTGCTTGGGCGCCTGCGTCTGGACTTCTGGTCGATCATCATGGTCATGGCGCTGGCCGTGGTCGGTTTGCTGTTGATCTGGCCGATCGTGCAGGTTTTGAAGCTGGGTTTTCTCGATCCCCAGACGCATGGCTTCACGCTGGCGAACTACATCAAGGTGCTGACCCACCCCTACTATCTGGGGGCCCTCCTCAATACCGTGATTGTGGGCGTCGGGGGCATGATAGGGGCTTGTCTTCTGGGGATTCCGCTGGCGTACTTTACGGCCCGCTATGTGATCAAGGGCCGCAGCTTGATCGCCACACTGGCGGTGCTCGCGTTGGTGTCGCCACCTTTCATCGGCGCCTATTCCTGGGTGGTGGTCGCCGGCAACAATGGTTGGCTGACAAATCAGATGCGCGCGTTCGGGATCGATTTCCCTACCATTTATGGCCTCCACGGCATTATTTTGGTCTTTAGCCTCAAGTTTTTCCCGTTTGTCTATTTGATGACCGAAAGCGCGTTGCGCAACATCAACCGGTCATTTGAAGAGGCCGCCGAGAACCTGGGCTGCACCCGCTGGCAGCGCTTCTACAAAATCACGTTGCCCCTGGTGTTCCCGGCCACCAGTTCGGGTGCCATCCTTTGTTTTGTGTTGTCCATTGCGGACTTCGGCACTCCATCGATTATTGGGCGTGACTTGCGCACCCTGTCCACGGTGGCTTACAACCAATACACCTCGGAAATGGGTGGGCTGCCCACCATGGCGGTCAGCATCTCAATGCTGATGATCGTTATTTCGATGATGGCCGTGTTCCTGCAGCGGTATCTGATCAGCAAGCGCCGTTACGCGGGTTCAATGACCAATCTGGCGACGCCCAGGCACCTCAGCGGTCCGTACTCTGTGCTGGTGCACACGCTTTGTTATGCCGTCGTCGCGTTGGCCACTTTGCCAATTGCAGTGGTCATCTACACCTCGTTTTTGCAGACCAATGGACCCGTGTTCAGTGGTGGTTTTGGCCTTAATAGCTACTTGCGTGTCATCCGTGAAGTTCCCGATGTGATTGCAAACACATTCAGGTTTTCCCTGGCGGCCACCATTGCGATTACCGTGGTGGGGGGGCTGATGTCCTACGTCATTGTGCGGCGTGAGTCGTCCTTGTCTGGTTTCCTTGATTCGTTGCTGATGGTGCCCTATGTGGTGCCGGGCGTGGTCATGGCGATTGGCTTCCTGCTGACCTTCAATGAAGGGGCGTTGGACTTGGTTGGCACAGCCAGCATCATCGTTCTGATTCTGTTCATCAGGCGTTTGCCCTACGGTGTGCGGGCCACTAGCGCGGTACTCCGCCAGATCAAACCGTCGATCGAAGAGGCGGCGGTCAGTCTCGGGGCGTCTCCGGCCAAAGCATTTTTAAAGGTGACCGTGCCACTCATGCTGCCAGGTGTGGTGGCGGGCGCCATGATGAGTTTTATCACGGCAATCAACGAACTGTCGTCCACCTTGCTGCTTTACACCGGGCGAACCACCACTATGCCGGTGCGCATTTACAGCGCGGTACTGGACGGAGAGTTTGGTATCGCGGCAGCGATGTCGACAATTTTGTTGGCCAGCTCGGGTTTGTGCGTGTACGTGGTCATGCGGTTCTCGCAATCGAAGGAAAACGCGTTTGTCTGAGTTTGTGGCGACACGCAGTTAAGGGGCGCATTGTGTTGATTGAAGCGTGCTCGGTGCCTAAGTACCGCGATTTGTCGCGCCCCGGCGACGATATTCTTGCTGTGCTTGCCGGGCGGCTCTACGCTGTCTTCGACGGCGTGACGGATTCCACTGGCAACGAGGTGCAAGGCACGTCGCCAGGCCGGTTCGCTGCCAGCCAAGCCGCCGTTTCAATGATGATGCTTGCGGGCCAATCGCACATCGACATGTCCAGGCCCCATGACTGGCTGGTCAGCATGAATCAGACCATTGCACATGGCTTGCAACGTGCGGGTAAGCCGATCATGCGGGTGGGTACCACGGCAGCAATCGTTCTGGACGCTGGAGACGGGCACCTGCATTTCCTGGTTGTGGGCGACTCGGGCATTCGAATCAACGGGCAGGAACTCATATTGCTGACCAAGGATGTGGATGTGCTGTTTGCCGCAGCCCGGGTTGCGATCTTTCGCTGTTTGCAAGCGCGTGGCTTTTTGGCGGACGACCTTGAGGCCCGCGCCCGCCAATTGGTGTTTTCCGGGCTTTCAACGGCATCAAGTGTTGGTCTGTTGGCTGCTGACTTGGACGGTATTTTGGAGGAGGTCCGCGTCAGTTGCTTGCCGCGGCTTCGGCCAGATGCAATGGAGCAGCTTGAGGTCTTGTTGTTTGCGGGGATTCGCCGCGGACAGTGGGCATATTGCAACAGGGCGGGCCACTCTCTGGGTTATGCAGTGATCAATGGGGGAGAAACCCAGGGGCCGGACATGCGCATTTTTTCCAGAAGAAAATCAAGCGTGCAGAGTCTTGAGCTATTTACCGATGGCTACATGTCCGTCCCCATAGGAACGCATGTGCACGACTGGGAAGAGGAGTTCATTCGGGTCGAAGCGGCCGACTTCACCAAAACGGCTACCTATGCCAGCACCAAGGGATCAAGCCCTTCCCAATTCAGTGATGACAGAACCGTGCTTGTGGTCCAAATGTGAGAGTCGTCAAGTGGGTGCGGCAAGAAAAGCCACCCGCAGGTGGCTTTTCTTGCAGGTAAAAATACTCACTTCGTGGCAGTTGCATCAGTGATGTAAGGGCCGACCACGGTCCACTTGCCATTCTGGATTTGTGACAGGCGCGACGCGTCGCTGCCCAGTCGCTTGGTGGGCGAGAAGGTGGCCTGGGCGCTGCCAAAAATATCGGGCGCGATGGTCAAGGTGTCCATAGCCTTGATGAAGCTGTCGGTGGTCAGGTTCTTGCCTGCCTTGTTGGCGGCGCTGGCGAAGGTATTGATGATGGTGTAGCCATAGACCGAGAACACGGTGGGCTCCTCGTTGAACTTGGTTTTGTATTTGTTGGCCCAGAACCGGATCGCCGGTGAGGTTTCGTCGGTGTAGGGGTTTTGAACCGTCATGGTGGCGTACAGCCCGTCCATCGCCTTGCCACCGAGCTTGTGGATCAGATCGGTATAGGATGCGCTTGACCCCAGGAAGATCGGATTGAAGCCGGTTTTGCGGGACTCGCCAATGGTGCCAATCGTCTCCCGGATGATGGTGCCCAGAACCACGAGCTCGCATCCTGCGGCCTTCATTTTCGCCACCTGGGACGAGAAATCAGTGGAGCCGCGCTTGAATGAGGTCTTTTCAGTGAAATCCATGCCGGTGGTCTTGAGTCCGGCCTCGGCACCGCGCAGCACCTCCTGACCAAAATCGTCGTCCTGATAAATGGTGCAGACCTTTTTGACGCTCTTGTCCCTGATCATCTGGGGCAAGGCCCGGCGAATCTGGTCAAAGTAGGTGGCGGCAAAGGAGTATTTGAGCCTGTTAAAAGGCTCATACATTTCCCGCGCCGCCGTGATTGGGAAGAAGTTGATCACATTTTTATCAAACTGGACCGGCATCGCAGCCATGTTTTGCGCAGTTCCGATGTGGCCCATCATCATGAAAATCTTGTCCTGGTTGACCAGCTTTTGCGCCGCTAGAACGGCCTTGCGGGGGTCGTAGCCGTCGTCTTCAACCAATAGCTTGAGCTTGCGGCCGTTGATGCCGCCGGTCTCGTTGATCTCATCGACCGCCAGCATCATGCCCAGTCTGGCCTGTTTGCCAAAACCGGCCAGTGGGCCGCTTTGATCCAGAATCGATCCGAGTGTGATCTCGGTGTTGCTGACGCCCTGCTGGGCGCTGGCCATTGTCGCGGTGCAAGCCAGGACGGCTATGGCAATAGTGGAACGCAGTTTCATCGTGGGTCTCCTTTGGGGTTAACGGTACATGGCTTCAATTGGATCGGCGTACTTTTTCTCTACCAGTTTGCGCTTGAGCTTCATGGTGGGGGTGAGTTCTTCATCCTCGGCGGTAAGCTGATTCTCCAGCAGGAAGAACTTCTTGATCTGTTCGACCCGGGCAAACTTCAGGTTGACCCGGTTGATTTCGTCCTGAATGAGTTGCTGCACTTCGGTTGCGCGCGTCAGGCTGAGGTAGTTGCTGAAGGGAACATCGCTGTCCTGGGCGAATTTCTCCACGTTCTCTTGGTCGATCATGATGATCGCGGTGAGGTAGGCGCGCTTGTCACCAATCACCACGGCATCGGTGATGTAGGGCGAAAACTTCAAGTCGTTTTCCAGTTCGCTGGGGGTGATGTTTTTGCCCCCGGCGGTGATGATGATGTCTTTCATGCGGTCGGTGATGCGAAAGTAGCCGTCTTCGTCCATCACGCCCACGTCTCCCGTGTGCAGCCAGCCATCGGCATCGATGGTTTCGGCGGTTTTCTCCGGCAGATTGAGATAGCCGGCAAACACGTTTTTGCCGCGCACCAATATTTCGCCCGTGGCGGGGTCCAGCTTCACCTCGTTAAAGCTGGCCGCGGGCCCGATCGAGCCCGGGCGCATGCGCTTGGCCGGCACGCCCGTGGAGGCTCCGCAGGTTTCGGTCATGCCCCACACTTCCAGCATGGGCACGCCCAGCGCCAGGTACCAGCGCACCAGTTCGGGGGAGATCGGCGCGGCTCCAGTCACCAGAAAGCGTGCGCGGTGAATGCCGATGAGTTTGCGTACATTGTTCAGGGCCAGGACTTGCGCAATTTTGAACTTGAACTTGAGCCAGCCGCTGACCGGCTCCGCTGCCAGCACCCGGTCGGTGATTATTGTGCCCACGCCAATGCCCCATGCGTAGACAGCCTGCTGGAGTGCGCTGGCCTCCTTGAGTGAAATCATGACCGCAGAGTAAAACTTCTCCCACACCCGAGGCACGCCAGTAAAGACGGTAGGCGCGATTTCGCGCACGTTCTCGGGAATGGTTTCCGGATTCTCCACAAAATTGAGTTTGGCCCCGGTGTACAGGGAAAAGTACTCACCGCCCATGCGCTCGGCGATATGGCACAGTGGCAAAAAGCACATCCGCTCGTCCCTGGCGTCCTGGGCAATCAGGGTGTTGAATCCGCGCACCGTGTAGACCAGCCCTGCGTGCAGGTGCATGGCTCCCTTGGGCTTGCCCGTGGTGCCCGAGGTGTAAACCAGAATCGCCAGGTCATCAGGCTGGCAGGCATGCACCCGGCGCATCAGCTCCTGCGGATGTGCTGCAAGGTAGCTGCGGCCCATCTCGCGTAATTGGTCCAGACTCAAGACGCCGGGGTCATCAAGATTGCGCAGTCCCTTCATGTCGAACACGACGATTTTTCGCAAGGCGGGCAATTGCTCACGTGCCTCAAGGGCCTTGTCGAGCTGTTCGTCGTCTTCCACGAACAGGATCACCGTGCGTGAGTCTTCGCACAAGTACTGCACTTGCGCGGCGGCGTCGGTGGGATAAATGCCATTGGAGACGCCACCGCAGGACAAAACGGCAAGGTCGCACCACACCCACTCGGCACGGGTGTTGCCCAGAATGGAGGCGCATTGGCCAGCGTCAAGGCCCAGGTCCAGCAGGCCTGCGGCAATCTCGCGAACGCTCTGGCCGATCTGGGTCCAGGTCCAGCTGCGCCACAGCCCGAGTTGTTTCTGGCGCATCCAGACACTTGGGCCGCGCTGCTCCACAGCGTTCCAGAACATTGCGGGAATGGTTTCGCCCGGCATCACGATCTCATGCGTGGGCGCGATGTGGCTCAGGTCCCAGAGTTGAGTCATTGGCTTATCTCCAGGTTTTTTTCTTTTTCCAGCGCCGCTCACCTCGTACACCATCTTCCTTCAGGCCCAGGTAGAACTCCTTGATGTCATCCTTCTCGCGCAGGCGGGCGCAGGTGTCTTCCATGACAATGCGGCCATTCTCCAGAACGTAGCCGTAGTCGGAGGCGTTGAGCGCCATGTTGGCGTTTTGTTCGACCAGCAGGATGGTGGTGCCACGTTCGCGGTTGATGCGCACCACAATCTCGAAAATTTCCTTGGTGAGTTTGGGTGAGAGCCCCAGGCTGGGCTCATCGAGCAAGATGAGGTCGGGGTCGGCCATCAGAGCGCGCGAGATGGACAGCATTTGTTGCTGCCCGCCCGAGAGCAGGCCAGCGTCCTGCGCGGCGCGTTCGCCCAGGATCGGAAAATACCGGTAAACCCCCTCCATGTCGCGCGCTACCGCGTCCCGGTCCCTGCGGGTGTAGGCGCCCATGAGCAGGTTGTCATGCACGCTGAGCAGGGGAAAGACCTCGCGGCCCTCCGGCACATGGCTCAAGCCCTGCTGCACGATGTGGGCCGGATCCTGCGCGGTGATGTTGTTGCCTTTGAACTCGATGGAACCCTTGCGCGGATCGATGATGCCCGAGATGGTTTTGAGGATGGTGGTCTTGCCCGCGCCATTGGAACCCAGCACGGTGGCAACTTCTCCCCGCCGCACCTGCAGGCTCACGCCCCGGATGGCCTTGATAGGGCCATAGGCGCTCTCCACATTGAGCAGCTTGAGCACGGGGGTATCGCTCACGGGTGGCGGACTGGCGCTCATGCCGCACTCCTGCGAAGGGAAGACACGTCGTCCACGGACCCCAGATAGGCCTCTATCACGCCGGGGTCGCTTTGCACTTCATGCGGGCTGCCCATGGCCAGCACCTCACCCTGGTTCATGGCCAGCACCCGGTCCGAAACCCGGGAGACCAGCGTCATGTCGTGCTCAACCATCAGGACCGTGATGCCCAGATCGTTCTTGATGTCGGCAATCCAGAATGCCATGTCCTCGGTTTCTTCCACGTTCAGTCCGGAGGACGGCTCATCGAGCAGCAGCAATTTGGGCTCAGTGCACAGGGCCCGAGCCAGTTCAACGACTTTGCGCACACCGTAGGGCAGACCCTCCACCATGGCGTCGCGGTGGTGCTGGAGATCGAGAAAATCAATCACTTCCTCGGCTTTTTCCCGCGCCTTCAGTTCAGCCTGGCGCGTGGTGTGGGTAAAAAACAGGTCTTGCCAGAGGTTGCTCTTGCGGTGGGTATGGCAACCAATGAGCAGGTTGTGCAGTACGGTGGCGTGTTCAAACAGTTCGATGTTCTGGAAAGTGCGTGCAATGCCCAGGCCAGCCACGTTTTGTGGCGCCTGTGCGGTCAGATCAATCAGACCATTGGGTCCGAGAAAGCTGATCTCGCCACTGGTGGGCACGTAGATGCGGCTGATCAGGTTAAAGACCGTGGTCTTGCCCGCGCCGTTGGGCCCGATCAGGGTGAACACTTCGCCGCGCTGCACATCAAAATTGACTTTGTTGACGGCCAAAACTCCGCCAAAGTGCACGCTCAGGTTCTTGGCCGACAACAGGGGAGTTGTCGAGGCAGGGAAGGAGGTGGACTGGTTGCTCATTTCAGCCGGTCCGATTTCTGGAAGGACTTTTGCCGCTTGAACATGCCCTTGCGGTAGAAGGGGAACATCTGCAAATAGGTGCGAATCTTGAGCCAGCGACCGTACATGCCCATGGGCTCGAACAGGACGAAGGCGACCAGCACGGTGCCATAGACCACGCTTTGCAGCCCCGGTGCCTGGCCGATGGTGGCGGGCAGGTAGTCTTTGAGAATAGCGATGATCTGGGGCATGGTGATCAGGAAAATGGCACCCAGAAATGCGCCATGCACCGAACCCAGGCCACCGATGACAATCATCAGCAACAGGTCGATCGACTGCAGGATACTGAACTGGTCGGGGGCGATGAACTGCAACTGATGGGCGTACAGGGCTCCGGCCACACCCGCGAGTGCGGCCGACAACGCAAACGACATGGTCTTGTAGCGGGCCAGATGAATGCCCATGCTCTGGGCTGAGATTTCGGAGTCGCGAATTGCCACGAAGGCCCGCCCGGTGGGTGAGCGCAGCAGGTTCAAGATGCCAAGGGTTGAAATCACAGTAACGAGCAGGCACAGAAAATAGAACTCCTCGCTGGAATTGAGCGACCAGCCAAAGATTTCTGGCTTTTTCACATACAACCCGGAATTACCGCCGGTGACTGATTCCCAGCGGGCCAGAATTTCTTCGACGATGAAGCCAAATGACAGCGTGGCCATCCCCAGGTAGATGCCTTTGACCCGCAACGCGGGCAGCCCTACGATTACCCCGACCGCGGCGGACAGCACGGCCGCACAGACCAGGGCCAGCGGGAACGGCAACCCCGCGCTGGTCAGGACGGCCTGGGTGTAGGCTCCCACGCCCAGAAACGCGGCGTGCCCCAGGGAAAACAGGCCGGTAAAGCCCGCCAGCAGCATGATCCCCAACCCCGCGATGGAGTAAATCAGGACAAAGGTGATCTGCGCCAGCCAGTACTCCGCGACCAGCCAGGGCGCGGCCAGCAGGGCCACCAGCAGCGCGCCGTACCAAAATCGATAGCCGGCGTGTTTGACCAGGTTGATGTCCTGCCCGTAATCGGTCTTGAAGATAAATCGCATCTTGGTGTGTCGGGGACTGTTGATCAGGGTGGTGCCAAAGCGGCGCAGTTTGCCTGAACGATCAAACCTTCTTCCTCAGTTTTTCGCCGAACAATCCGGTGGGCCTGACGACCAGCATGATGAGCACCACCACGTAGGGAGCGGTGTCTTTGAAGCCGTCGGGTAAATAAAAGCCGGAGAAGGATTCAACAATGCCAATAATCAGGCCACCGACAATGGCGCCGGGCAGGCTGCCAAACCCACCCACTACAGCCGCAGGAAAGGCTTTCAGGCCAATGAACCCCATGTTGGCGTGAATGAAGGTGATCGGCGCGAGCAGCAGTCCGGCAATGGCCGCCACTGCGGCAGCCAGCCCCCAGGCGATGCCGTTGAGCCGCTTGACCGGGATACCCATGTAGTAGGCGGCGAGCTGATTTTGAGAAGCCGCCTGCATGGCAATACCCAGTTTGCTGTAGCGAAACAGCGAGTAAAGCAAGATACACAGCACCGCCGTGGCCCCAATCACCACCATCTGTTCAACGTTGAGGATCAGCCCCGAAAGGTCCCAAGTCTGGCTTTTGTAGGGCACGCGCAGGGTGTGGGTCTCGGTGCCAATGACCGGAATCATCGTGATCAGGCCGCGCGCCACGTAGCCAATGCCAATGGTCAGCATGACGATGGAGAAGGCCGGCTGGCCCAGGATGGGCCGGATCACCACTCGTTCGAGCACCACCCCAAACAGCGCCATGGCCACGATCGCGCACAGCACGGAGAGCCAGTAGGGCAAGCCAAGCAGTGTCATACCCGCCAGGCCGCCGAACGCGCCCAGCATCATGAGTTCACCCTGGGCGAAGCTCACGGTTTCAGTGGCCTTGTAGATCAGTACAAAGCCCAGTGCGATCAGCCCGTAAATGCAGCCTTGCGCAATGCCACTGATCAGCAGTTGAAGAATAAGCACCTTGTCTCCCGATACCCGATCCCCCGTTTATAAAGTCAATCTGCAAAACGGTCCGCAGGGTTATTACCGAGGCCCTGTCGGGCTGGTGACAGTTGGTGAGAAAAACCTGAGTTTGGACTGGCGCGTTGGGCGCTCTTCGGCTGGACGTCAGTCCGCTGGGGAGGGCAGCGGGCGCGGCCGGCCGTTCTCGTCAATGGCCACATAGGTGAGCAGCGCTTCAGTGACCTTGATATACACGCCCTGGTTGCGAAAACGCTCGGCGTAGACTTCTACCTTGACCGTGACCGAGGTGCGACCGGTTCGCACCAGTTTGGAGAAAAAGCTCAGGATATCGCCCACACGCACCGGCTGCTTGAAGATAAATTCGTTCACCGCGACGGTGGCCATACGACCTTTGGTGTAGCGCGCAGGAATCACCGCCCCGGCCAGGTCGACCTGGGCCATCACCCAGCCGCCAAAGATATCGCCATTGGCGTTGCTGTCGGCGGGCATGGGAATGACCTTGAGAACCAGCTCCTCGTCAGTGGGCAATTGGACAGTTGCAGCGCTTGCATTGGAAGACATGGGCACAATCTCGATTAGGTAATGCACATCGGGGACGGGCGGCGCTCACAATACGCGCGCAGGCCTGTTCCCATCATTTTGTTTCGAGGATTGTCCCCCATGCGCCGCTCTTCCCACAATAGCCCCGCCGTCGAGGCTGCTCAATCGCCTGGCGCAGTGGTGCCGCCGCGTTCGGACTGGGCCACGCTCCAGCGCCTGTTTCCCTACCTGTGGCAGTACAAATGGCGCGTCATGCTCGCGCTGGGCTTCATGGTGGGCGCCAAGCTGGCCAATGTGGGGGTGCCACTGCTGCTCAAGCAACTGGTCGATACCATGAACCCCGCAGGCGGCGTGGGTGCCAGTGCCCTGCTGGTGGTGCCTGCGGCGCTGCTGCTGGCCTATGGGTTGCTGCGGCTTTCCACCACGCTGTTCGCCGAACTGCGGGAACTGATATTTGCCAAGGCCACCGAGGGCGCCTCGCGCACGATCTCGCTGCAGGTATTTCGCCACCTGCACGCGCTGAGCCTGCGCTTTCACCTGGAGCGCCAGACCGGCGGCCTCACCCGCGACATTGAGCGCGGCACCCGCGCCGTCAACTCGTTGATCTCCTACTCGCTTTACAGCATCTTTCCGACCCTGATTGAAGTGGCCATGGTGCTGACCTATCTGGCCGTCAAGTTCGACATCTGGTTTGCCGTCATTACCATCGTGGCGCTGGTGTTCTACATCACCTTCACGGTGAGCGTGACCGAGTGGCGCACCAAGTTTCGCAAGCAGATGAACGAGCTCGACTCCAAGGCCCACAGCCGTGCGATTGACTCGTTGCTCAATTTTGAGACTGTCAAGTACTTCAATAACGAGGAATTCGAGGCGCAGCGTTACGACGAGAACCTGAAAAATTATCGGCTGGCCGCCCTTAAAAGCCAGCGCACCTTGAGCCTGCTCAACACCGGCCAGCAACTCATCATCGCCACCGGCCTGGTGGCTATGCTCTGGCGTGCCACGCAGGGCGTGGTCGATGGTCACATGACGCTGGGCGACCTGGTCATGGTCAACGCCTTCATGATCCAGCTCTACATTCCGCTGGGTTTCCTGGGTGTGCTGTACCGCGAGATCAAACAGAGCCTGACCGATCTCGAAAAAATGTTCACGCTGATGGAGCGCGAACGCGAGGTGGCCGATGCGCCCGGTGCCCAGCCCGTTGAAATCAGCGGTGGCCGCGTGGTGTTCAACCAGGTGAACTTCGCCTATGAGCCCGCGCGGCCCATTCTGCACGATGTGAGCTTTGAGATTCCGCCGGGCAAGACGGTGGCGGTGGTTGGTCCCTCGGGCGCGGGCAAATCCACCCTGGCGCGGCTGCTGTTTCGTTTTTACGATGTGCAGGGCGGCCAAATTCTCTTTGACGGGCAGGACATCCGCCAAGTCACGCAGGCCAGCGTGCGCCAGAGCATTGGTATCGTGCCGCAGGACACGGTGCTGTTCAATGACACGGTGGAATACAACATTGCCTATGGTCAGCCCGGTGCCACCCGCGAGCAGGTCGAGGTGGCGGCACGCGCGGCCCACATCCACAGCTTCATCAGCGCCACGCCTAAGGGCTACGACACCATGGTCGGCGAGCGCGGCCTCAAGCTCAGCGGCGGCGAAAAGCAGCGCGTTGCCATTGCCCGAACCCTGCTCAAGAACCCACCGATCCTGATCTTTGACGAAGCAACCTCGGCCCTGGACAGCGCCAACGAACGCGCCATTCAGGCTGAATTGCGCAGCGCCGCCAAGGGCAAGACCACGCTGGTCATTGCCCATCGCCTCTCGACCGTGGTCGATGCGCACGAAATTCTGGTGATGGAATCCGGGCGCATTGTCGAGCGCGGCCGCCACAGCGCCCTGCTGACCGCATGCGGTCGCTATGCCCAGATGTGGGCGTTGCAGCAGAGCGCTGAAAAGTTATAGGTATTTTTGACCTCAAGCCCCCGTCAAATGAACGTATGCTGCTATGAAAATAGAGTGAGCAGACTTGGAAACGAAGGGCCAGGTCGATGGACTGACATGCATGTTTTGTCCGGTTGCCTAGGGCTTGTCCCCAAAAAGGTCACTTAGTTTGCGGGCCGCGTCCGGATCTGCGCTGGAGCTCATGGGCGCAGCTTTCGGGTATTCTTCCGCGATTCTGTCTTCCCAGTAGCTCGCTGGATTCGGTGCGGCGCACAGGCGCCGATAGACCTCTTCCGGCACTTGCTTGTAGGCCAGAACAGTCTTCGCGTCCCAATGCAGGTCCAGCTGTCGGGTTGCGGTGTTGTAGTCGGCTTTTCTGATCCGGCCACTGGTGAAGGTCTTGGTGGGCATGAACTGCACTCCTTGGCGGGATTCGCCGCGTTTATTTGTCAGGTCGTGGCGGGCAGTCCCAACATCTGGCGCGCTTCGGCCGGGCTGGCCACGGTGCGGCCAGAGTTTTGGGCGCAGGCGGTCAGCGCCTCGATCAACCCACCGTTGCCTTTGGCGCGCTCTCCATCGGGCAGGTAAAAAGTGTCCTCCAGACCGGTGCGCAGCATGCCGCCAAGTTCGGCGGTTCTCTGGTGCACCGGCCAGATCTCCTCACGCCCGATCAACGTGGTTTGCCATAGCGCGCCGGGCACTGCCCAGCGCGGCAGCAGTTGTAGCAGGTCAGCATCAACGGGCATGCCCGAAGCCACTCCCATGACGAAGTTATAGCTGGGCAGGCTCGTGGCCGGGTGCAGCATGCCCGCTTTGTGGTACAGCCCGACCGAGCGCACGATGCCCACGTCAAAGCACTCGAACTCGGGCCGGGTCGCGGTTTCTGCCATCACGCTCAAGAATTCCTCAATCTTGGGGACCGCGTTGTCAAACACCATGGGCGGCCAGGCCCAACTCCCATCCTCCTTGAGCTTAAGGTAGTTGAGGCTGCCCGCATTGCAGGCCGCGATTTCGGGTCGAACCCGGCGCAGGCAGGCCAACGGGCCGGTGATGTCCGCGCCGACCATGCCGGTGGTCAGGTTGATGATCACGCCGGGGCAGGCCAGACGAATCGCATCGGTCACCCGCAGGGCCAGCTCCGGGTCCCATGCGGGCAAATGGCCCTTGCCTTTTTCCTGCTGGCGCAGATGCACGTGCATGATGCTGGCACCGGCGTTGAAAGCCTCGCGCGCTTCCAGCGCCATTTGCGCGGGGGTGACTGGCACGGGGTGCTGTTGAGGGTTGGTCAAAACCCCGGTGAGGGCGCAGGTGAGAATGGCTTTGTCCATGGTCATTCCTTGAGTGGAGGGTGGGCGGTTTCCATGTCGAGTTCAAGCAGAAGGGCTCCGGCACGAACCTGCTCACCGCATTTCACATGAAGCGCGCGAACCCGGCCGTCGGCCCCGGCATTGAGCCACATTTCCATTTTCATGGCTTCGATGCAGACCAGGGGCTGGCCACGGGCCACTTCATCATGGGCGGCCACGGAGATCTGGGTCACGACACCGGCCACGCTCGCGCATACCCGGCTGGCGTCAGACACCGGTTCTATGTTGGGATAGGCCGAGCGCTCGGTAAAGCTCCAGTTCTGTCCGTCCAGCGCCAGGTTCAGCGTGTCGTCCTCCCAAGCGATGTGGGCGCTGCGGATCACGCCCTGGGTTTCAAACCGTACTGTTCCGGCGCGCTGTCCGTCTGGCAACAAGGCCGTCATTCTGACGTTGCGCGGCGTCTCTGGATTGGCGAGGTCCTCAATGACGACGGTGCTGCCGTTGTTGCGAACCCGCAGGCGCAAACGAGTGGGTGCATCCAGGCACTCCAGGGTCAGGTCCGAAGCGGCCACGCTGAGCGGGCGTTGGCCCACACCCTGGCGCAGCCAATGCAGGGCTGCTGCGAGATCCCACGCCAACGCCGGGCACTGGGGGCGTTCAAGCAGGGGCTCGCCCTGCGCGGCCCACTCGTCGATGAGCGCCGTGTGCATGCGTGCTGCCGCAAAGTCCGGGTGCAAGAGCAGGCCCCGCAAAAACGCGCCGTTGTTGCGCACGCCCAGCAGGGGGCAGTCCTGCAGCGCCGCAGTGAGTCGGCGGATTGCGTCGGCACGGTCGTGCCCGTGCGCGATGATCTTGGCCACCATGGCGTCGTAGTGGGGTGCGATATCACCGCCCTCGGCGATACCATGATCGATGCGCACACCGGTATGCAGGGCCAGGTCGGGCCGCCAATAGGCAATGCGCCCGCTTTGAGGTGCAAATCGAGTCGGTTCGGAGTACGGGTCTTCGGCGTACAGGCGCGCCTCAATGGCATGACCGTTGAACTGCACCTGTGCTTGTGTCAAGGGCAGCGGCTCGCCAGCGGCCACGCGCAATTGCCAGGCCACCAGGTCCAGTCCGGTGACGCACTCGGTCACCGGATGCTCGACCTGCAGTCGGGTGTTCATCTCCAGAAAATAGTGGCGCAATTGCGCATCCACAATGAATTCCACCGTGCCCGCACCCTGGTAGCCCACGGCCAATGCCGCCGCCACGGCGTCGCGTCCCATGGAATCGCGCATGGCCGGTGTCACCAAAGGCGAGGGCGCTTCCTCGATGACTTTCTGGCGGCGACGTTGCGCTGTGCAGTCGCGCTCGCCCAGATGGATGCAATTGCCGTGTGTGTCGGCAAATACCTGAACCTCGATGTGGCGCGCTTGCGAAATCAAGGCTTCGAGCATCAGGCGGTCGTCGCCAAAGGCGCTTTGTGCCTCGCGCCGTGCCCCCGCCAGCGCCTGTGGCAAATCGGCCAGGTCGTGCACCAGGCGCATGCCGCGCCCGCCACCGCCCGCCACCGCCTTGACTAGCAGCGGCGCTCCCATTTTTTTCGCTTCGGCTGTCAGGCGAGCATCGCTCTGATCGTCGTCCAAATAGCCTGCCACGCACGGAACGCCCGCGGCGAGCATGCGCCGTTTGGCCTGCGCCTTGTCGCCCATGGCGGCCATGGCTTCTGGTGGCGGACCGATGAACACGAGACCCGCATCCAGGCAGGCCTGAGCAAACTCAGCTCGCTCTGACAGAAAACCATAGCCGGGGTGCAGGGCATGGGCTCCGCTCAGGCGGGTCGCTTGCAGCACGGCAGCGGCATTGAGGTAAGACAGGGCAGTGCTGGCCGGACCCAGGCGTACGGATTCGTCGGCCAGTGTGACGTGGGGCGCTTGCGCATCGGCGTCGCTGAACACGGCTACCGTGCGGTAGCCCAAGGCGCGGGCGCTGCGGATGATGCGGCATGCAATTTCGCCGCGGTTGGCAATCAGGATTTTGCTGAAAAGCATGGCAGGTCTCAATCGATCAGGTGGTCACAGGCGCGCCACGCCGAAGGTGTTGGGGTGCAGGATGCGCTCGGCCGCTTCCCCCGCAATGGACAGGCACAGCATGAGAATGCGGCGGGTATCGCGTGGGTCGATGATGCCGTCGTCCCACAACCTGGCCGTGGCAAACAGGGCGCTCGATTCGGTATCAAGGCGCAGGCGAAGCAGGTCGGATGCTGCCTTGAGGGCGACCTCGTCGGGCGTGACGCCGCTTCGCCCAAGCTTGCCGCGGCTCACGATGTCCATGACCTTGGCAGCCTGTGCGCCACCCATGATGGCCACCCGTGCACTGGGCCAGGCAAAAATAAAGTTGGGATCAAACCCCCGCCCGCACATGCCGTAGTTGCCCGCCCCATAGGCGCCGCCCAAAAGAAAGGTGAATTTGGGAACACGTGAGTTCGCCACAGCCTGGATCATTTTGGCGCCGTGCTTGATGGCACCGCCTTGCTCGGCGGCGGTGCCCACCATGAAGCCTGTGGTGTTCTGCAAAAAGACCAGGGGCGTGCCCGATTGGTCGCACAACTGAATGAACTGAGCCGCCTTGGTCGAGCCCTGGGGCTGGATAGGGCCGTTGTTGCCCACGATGCCCACCAGCGCACCGCCCACTCGGGCGTGCCCGCAGAGGGTGTCGGTGGCCAGAGCGGACTTGAATTCCAGAAAGTCCGAGCCATCGACCAGCCGGGCGATCACTTCCTTGACGTTGTAAGGCTCGCGCTCGTCGGCTGGTACCACGCCCATCAGTTCATCTGCCGGGCAAAGTGGTTCGATGTCGGTGAATTGGGGCGCTACGGTGTCCCATTGCAGCTTGTCCAGCAGGTCGCGGGCCACGACCACGGCATGGGCATCGTCCTCGCACAGGTATTCCCCTAACCCAGTGATGGTGGCGTGCATCTGAGCGCCGCCCAGGTCTTCGTCGCTGGCATCCTCGCCGATGGCGGCTTTGACCAGCGGGGGGCCGGCCAGATAGATGCTTGAGCGTCCGCGCACCAACACCACGTAGTCGCAAAGGCCGGGAATATAAGCGCCGCCGGCGGTGCTCGGGCCATGCACCACGGCGATCTGCGGCAGACCCGCGGCCGACATGCGTGCCTGGTTGGCAAAGCTGCGCCCGCCCTCAACGAAGATCTCGCTCTGGTACGTCAGGTTGGCACCTCCGGATTCCACCAGGTAGATTACCGGGAGTTTATGGCGCAGCGCGATCTCCTGGGCACGCAGGGTCTTGCGCAGGCCCATGGGGGGCACCGTTCCGCCCTTGACGGCGCTGTCGCTGGCAAAAATCACGCAGCGTTTGCCCGAGACCTGACCGATGCCCACGATGGAGCCCCCTCCCAGCACCGTCTTTTTACCGTCGTCGTCGTGCATGCCCAGGCCCGCTAAGGGGCTGAGTTCCAGGAACTCGCTGCCACGATCGATCAACCGTGCCACCCGTTCGCGCGGCACCAGTTGGCCGCGCTCTTCAAAGCGGGGCCGTTTGGATTCGGATTCGCTGATCACCCTGGCCTGGAGTTCCTGCACTTGGGCCAGCAGCGTGGTCATGCGTTCGGCGTTGGCGCAAAACGCTGCTGTGTTGGTTTTGAGCTGTGTGGTGATGACCGGCATGAGAGTCCTTCAGAGGGGGGTAAGCGCGCATCGTGTGAAGCGTTCTGCTTGCCATGGCTGAACGATAACTCAAGCGAACGCAGCTTTGGCATAGACTTGAAGGCATTTCGCAGTACCAAGGAGGCCACCATGAAGTACCGACCACTGGGCAAGAGTAATTTGCAGGTTTCTGCCCTGTGCCTGGGCACCATGATGTTTGGCGACCAGACGGACCGGCATGAGGCCGCTGCCATCGTGGATGACGCCCATTCACACGGTGTGAACTACCTTGATACGGCCGACGTTTATTCCAAGGGTGGCTCGGAGACCATGGTGGGCGACCTGCTCAAGGGACAGCGCCAGCACTGGGTGCTCGCAACTAAGATGGGTAATGTGATGTCTGAGCGCATCAACGAGGGCCACTACTCACGCGGCTGGATGTTGCGGGAAATTGCCGCAAGCCTGGCGCGATTGCAAACGGATTTTGTTGATATCCTTTATTTGCATCGCGATTACAACGGCATGAATCTAGAGGAGCCGCTGCGAGCGCTGGACACCATGCTGCGCGCCGGGCAGATCCGGGCCTGGGGCGTTTCGAATTTTCGGGGTTGGCGCATTACCGAGATGGTGCATCTCGCAAACCAGTTGGGCATGCCCGCGCCAGTGGTCTGCCAGCCGTACTACAACCTGCTCAATCGCATGCCCGAGGTGGAGGTGCTGCCAGCTTGCACGCGCTATGGAATTGGCGTGACGCCCTACAGCCCGATTGCGCGGGGTGTTCTTACCGGGAAATACCTGCCGGGCCAAAGCCCGCAGCCCGGCAGCCGCGCGGCACGGGCCGACAAGCGCATGGTCGAGACAGAGTTCCGGCAAGAGTCGCTTCTGATCGCACAACAACTCCAGCAGCACACCGAGGGCAAGGGCATCAGCCTGGCGCAGTTTGCCACGGCCTGGGTGCTCGCCAATCCGGTGGTTAGCTCGGTCATTGCCGGTCCCCGCACCCTCAAGCAATGGCGGGATTACCTGCCCGCGCTGGACTACGTCGTGACGACCGCAGACGAGGCGCTGGTGGATGCCTTGGTCAGACCGGGACACCCCTCCACGCCGGGTTACACCGATCCAGCCTATCCGCTCAATGGCAGGGTGCTTACCCGATAGATTCACCCCATGCCGATCACGCATAATCTTGCGCATGGAAACAAAATGGCTTGAAGACTTCGTCAGTCTGGCTGAAACCCGAAGCTTCAGTCGCTCGGCCCAGTTGCGTCATGTGACGCAACCCGCGTTCTCGCGGCGCATCCAGTCGCTCGAAGCCTGGGCGGGCACCGATTTGGTGGACCGCAGCAGTTACCCGACCCGGCTTACGCCCGCAGGCGAAACCCTGCATGGGCAGTCGATGGAGATGCTTCACGCGCTGCAAAGCACGCGGGCGATGCTGCGCGGGCACACTTCAGCCGGGAAGGATGTCATCGAGTTCGCCGTGCCGCACACGCTGGCATTCACTTTTTTCCCGGCCTGGGTGTCGGCTCTGCGCGAGCGCTTTGGCCCCCTCAAGAGCCGCCTGATTGCCCTGAACGTGCATGACGCGGTAATGCGCCTGGTGGAGGGTAGCTGCGATTTACTGATTGCCTACCACCACCCGTCGCAGCCCTATCAGCTTGACGCTGACCGTTACGAAATGGTGAGCCTGGGTGTGGAAACCGTGGCCCCCTATGTCAAACCCGACGCGTTGGGCGCGCCCCTGTTTCAGTTGCCCGGACGCACCGGCAAGCCCCTGCCGTACCTGGGGTATGCGCAGGGCGCCTATCTGGGGCAGATGGTGGAACTGATCCTTAAGCAGTACGGTGCCCCCATCCACTTTGATCGTGTTTACGAAACTGACATGGCCGAAGGCCTCAAGGCGATGGCGCTGGAGGGGCATGGCATTGCCTTTTTGCCGTTCAGCGCAGTCAAGAAAGACCTGCGCGCCAAACGGCTGGTCAGCGCCGTGCCCAGCGATGTAAAGGTTCCACAAATCACGATGGATGTGCGTATCTACCGCGAGCGCCCTTCGGTCAAAACGGCAGGCAGCGGCAAGCACGGTCCGGCCAACGCACCCAAGCGCAACGCACAGGAGTTGTGGGACTATTTGCTGGCTCAGACTGCCCAAGTAGACTGACCGGCGAGACTGACTGATGGCCCAAACCCTTGAACTGACCCGCCCCGACGACTGGCACCTGCATGTGCGCGATGGCCAGGCGCTTGCCACGGTGGTGCCGCACACTGCCGCCCAGTTTGGCCGCGCCATCATCATGCCCAACCTGCGCCCACCTGTCACCACGACGCAGGCGGCCATGGATTACAAGTCGCGTATTCTGGCTGCGGTGCCAGAAGGCGCGCAGTTTGAGCCGTTGATGACGCTCTACCTCACCAACAACCTGCCTGCCGATGAGATCGGGCGGGCGCGCGGCGCCGGTGTGGTGGCGGCAAAGCTCTACCCGGCTGGCGCCACCACCAACAGCGACGCGGGTGTGACCGACCTGCGCAAGACCTACCCAACCCTGGAAGCCATGCAGCGCGAAGGCATGCTGCTGCTGGTGCATGGTGAAGTCACGTCGCCCGAGATCGATCTGTTTGACCGCGAAGCCGTGTTCATCGACACCCAGTTGATTCCCTTGCGCAGCGATTTCCCTGAGCTCAAGATAGTGTTCGAGCACATCACCACCCGCGAGGCCGTGCAATATGTGCAGGGGTCCGACCGTTTTCTTGCGGCCACGGTGACGGCGCACCACTTGCTGTTCAACCGCAACGCCATTTTCACGGGGGGTATCCGGCCGCACTACTACTGTCTGCCGGTGCTAAAGCGTGAAACCCATCGTCAGGCGCTGCTTGACGCCGCCACCAGCGGCAGCGCCAAGTTTTTTTTGGGTACCGACAGTGCGCCCCATGCCGCGCACCTCAAGGAGCACGCCAGTGGCTGCGCCGGTTGCTACACCGCGCACGCTGCCATTGAGATGTACGCCGAGGCGTTTGACTCGGTGGGTGCGCTGCACCAGTTGGAGGCGTTTGCGAGCTTCAATGGTGCCGATTTTTACGGCTTGCCGCGCAATACCGACACCATCATCTTGGTGCGCGAGAGCTGGGCTTCGCCCGAGAGCTATCCTTTTGGTGAGGCGCAACTCAAACCCCTGCGCTCGGGTGAAGTGCTGCCGTGGCGGATGCTCTAACCGACATCAACTGGGCTGTCCCCTGGCTGGCACCCTATGCAGCGCTGGGCCAGCGGGTGTGCGAGCAGGTGGCCGACGGCGCCACCTGCGCCCAGGCCCTCAATGTCGCGTCGGCCCCAACCGGGCTGGCACTGCGTTTTGTTCCGCAGGGTGACCTGCCCGTCGGCGAGGCCTATGAGGGCTATATCTTTCGAAGCGGAAACTGCCCTACCCGAGAGGGTTTGCATGACTTTTTCAATGGCCTGGCATGGTTGCACTTTCCCCAGACCAAGCGCCGACTCAATCATTTGCACATGGACCAAATTGTGCAAACCGGCATTGCCCCAGTGCGTGGCCCGGCGCGTGACGGGCTGACCCTGTTTGACGAGAATGCAGCATTTCTGCAGGCCCCCGATGAGTTGTGGGAGGCGCTGGCCGCCAAAGACTGGCACAAGCTGTTTGTGGAACTGCGCCCAATGTGGCGGCAAGCCCATCTGGTGCTGTTTGGCCACGCCCTGTTGGAGAAGCTGGTTTTACCAAGAAAAGCGATCACAGCCCATGTCTATCGGGTACAGTCAGCTATAAATGAGATAGCAAAATGGGACGCCTGGCTGGCCGCCGATGTGAGCGCCGAAAAACTTGCCACCAAGCCGTTCGCGCACTTGCCGGTGCTTGGTCACCCGGGCTGGTGGCCTGCAAATGAAGATGCGGGGTTTTACGGGGATGCAAGCGTGTTTCGCGCTCCCAAACCGCTACTGAATTTACGGGTTTGAGCGCGACCTGGCTTGATTTGAGTCCAATAGCCCCTAATATCTGCGCTGTTCCCCATTGGTTCGGGGGGCGATTGAGAAAGAAGACATGAAACGAATTGCTTTGTTTGTGATGACCAACCTCGCGGTGGTCGTGGTTCTGGGCGTTGTCGCCAGCTTGCTGGGTGTGAATCGCTACCTCACGGCCAGCGGTCTGAACCTGGGCGCCTTGCTTGGGTTTGCCCTGGTCATGGGCTTTGGTGGTGCCATCATCTCGCTGCTGATAAGCAAGCCGGTGGCCAAGTGGTCGTCGGGGGTGCGCCTGATCGAGCAACCGCAGAACGTGGACGAGGCCTGGATGGTTGAGACCGTGCGCAAGTTCGCCGAGAAGGCCGGCATCGGCATGCCCGATGTGGGCATTTTTGAGGGGGCGCCCAACGCCTTTGCCACGGGCGCGTTTAAAAATTCGGCGCTGGTGGCCGTCAGCACGGGCTTGCTCCAGGGGATGACCCGCGAAGAAGTTGAGGCTGTCATTGGCCACGAAATTGCCCATGTGGCCAATGGCGACATGGTCACCATGACCCTGATTCAGGGCGTGATGAACACCTTTGTGGTGTTTTTGAGCCGTGTCATCGGGTATGCCGTTGACAGTTTTTTGCGCCGGGGCGATGACCGCAATTCGGGTCCCGGCATTGGTTATTACATCAGCACCATCGTGCTCGACATTGTGCTGGGATTTGTGGCGGCCATCATCGTGGCCTGGTTCTCGCGCCAGCGCGAGTTCCGCGCCGATGCGGGCTCGGCCCAACTCATGAACCGCAAGCAACCCATGATCAATGCACTGGCCCGACTGGGGGGCATGACGCCGGCCGAGTTGCCCAAGAGCATGGCGGCCATGGGCATTGCCGGGGGCATTGGCAAGCTATTTTCTACTCACCCGCCGATTGAAGAGCGTATTGCCGCTCTGCAAAACGGGCAGGGCTAAGGCCAGTCCATGCTGCTTCCCACCTGGCTGGCCTTTTTCGTGGCGTCCTGGGCCATCAGCATCTCGCCAGGTGCGGGTGCCGTGGCCGCCATGACCGCCGGGCTCAACCATGGCATTCGCCGCAGCTACTTCACCATCGCCGGTTTGATTCTGGGTATCTGGAGCCAGGTGGTCGTCGTGGGTGTCGGCCTGGGCGCACTGGTGGCAGCGTCGAGCACCGCTTTTGGTGCGGTCAAGTGGCTCGGCGTGGCCTACCTCGTGTGGCTAGGCATTGCGCAGTGGCGCGCCCCTGCGCGACCCATGGTGGCGCGCGCGGATGAAGGGCGGCAGGTCAGTGGCCGCTCCATGCTGCTGCGCGCCTGGATGATCAACGCCGTCAACCCCAAGGGAACGGTCTTCTTGCTGGCCGTGGTGCCGCAGTTCATGACGCTTTCCGAGCCACTGCTGCCGCAATACCTCGTCATTGGCGCCACGTTGGGCTTCACCGACCTGGTCGTCATGTCCGGCTACGCCGCGCTGGCCGCCCGCGTCCTCGGGGCACTGAAATCTCCCGACCACATTCGCGCCGTCAACCGTATTTTCGGCAGCTTCTTTGTGCTGGCGGGAACCCTGCTGGCACTGTTCAAACGGCAAGCCTGATAGCTATTGAATTCGTAGCTGATGGTGTTTGTTTCACGAGGGTTGGCGGCTAATTTCTTCAGTAGCCGCGAGCCTTGCAACCCTTGCAATCTGTCGCCAGTTGCGACAAACTGGATTCCCCATGAATAATTCATCCTCGTACACGCCTCCCAAAATTTGGTCCCCTGCCACGCAGAGCGGTGGCCAGTTTGCGAACATCAACCGACCGACCGCCGGCCCCACTCACGACAGGGATCTGCCTGTGGGCCGCCACCCGTTGCAGCTTTATTCGTTGGGAACACCAAATGGTGTCAAGGTCACGGTGATGCTCGAAGAACTGCTGGCTGGAGGACACGCTGACGCTGAATATGACGCGTGGCTGATTCGCATCAACGAAGGGGAGCAGTTTGGCAGCGGTTTTGTTGCAGCCAATCCGAATTCCAAGATTCCAGTGCTGGTGGACCACAGCGGGCCTGCTCCGATCAGTATTTTCGAATCCGGCGCCATTTTGATGTATTTGGCCGAGAAGTACGACGCGTTTCTTCCCACAACAACAGTAGAGCGCGCCCAATGCATGTCCTGGCTGTTCTGGCAGATGGGCAGCGCCCCCTTTCTTGGTGGCGGGTTCGGTCACTTTTACGCTTACGCTCCGGTCAAGATCGAATATGCAATTGATCGGTACGCGATGGAGGTCAAGCGCCAGCTTGACGTGCTCAATCGTCACCTTGCGCAAAGCGCCTACTTGGCGGGGAACGAATACACCATTGCCGACATGGCTGTCTGGCCTTGGTACGGCACCTTGGTCAAGGGCCAACTGTATGAAGCCGGCGAATTTCTGCAGGTGCAGGAGTACACCCACGTGCTGCGCTGGACGAACGAGATCGCCCAGCGACCGGCCGTGCGGCGCGGACGCATGGTCAATCGCGCGTGGGGTGAGCCGTCCACCCAGTTGCACGAGCGTCACGATGCCGCTGACTTCGCAACCAGGACACAAGACAAGTTGATCCCTTCCAGCTAATGCTTTCCACTACCGAGCCCCGATTATGCTGACCTTGTATGACTGCGCCACCGCTCCGAGCCCGCGCCGCGCACGCATTTTGCTCGCCGAAAAGGGTGTTGCCCATGAAACGGTTCAGGTGGACCTCAAGCATGCCGAGCAACTTGGTGGTGCCTTCAGAAAAGTCAACCCGCAATGCACGGTACCGGCTCTGCGCACGGAAGATGAAACGGTGCTGACCGACAATGCGGCGATCGCGGCTTACCTGGAGGCCCGCTACCCGCAGCCGCCACTGCTGGGTATAACCCCCTATCAGAAGGCGCAAATTGCGAGCTGGAATTGGCGCGTGGAGTTCGAAGGTCTCTTGGCCGTCGCTGAAGCGTTGCGCAATAGCGCACCTGCCATGGCCAACCGGGCACTGCCCGGTCCGAACGACTACCCGCAGATTCCCGAGTTGGCCCAACGCGGCTTGCGCAGACTGCAGGACTTCTTTGCAATGTTGAACAACCATCTGGCAGGCAAGGAGTACATTGCCGCAGGTCGGTTCAGTATTGCCGACATCACCGCAGTGGTAACGGTTGATTTTGCTCGTATCGTGAAAGTCAAGCCCACCGAGCTGCATCCTCATTTGCAGCGTTGGCGCATGACGATGGCTCAGCGGCCTTCCATGTCTCTTTAGAATGATTTCCGTCGCTTCGATTTGGCCTTGATCACCGCGTCCTGAAAACCATATTCGCCTGTGGTCTCAATAACCCGTCGAAGATTTGCGGGGCCACACACACGGTCAACGGTTTCGTATCACCGACCGTTCACGCACGGCGGCCCCGGTCCATATCAGTTCCTCGATCAACTGGTTGATCCATTGATGAAAATCGCCATGGGGGAACTGCCTGCGAAATATCAATGAAAAGTAAGGAGTTTCGCGCGACCAATTCAAAAGATTTTCTGACTCCATCTGCTGAACTTCCAGCAGCTTGAATTTGAGCAGTACCTTCGCTGCATGGCGAATATGTTTTTCAGGGCTGCTTACAAAGCTTTGCAGACGATTGCGAGCGCTGGCGATGGAGGTTGCGATCCCGGTGAAGACTTGCCCATGACCAGGAATCACGATCGCAGGCGCGAGTGACTCAATCAGGTCAATGGTGGCCCCGACGGCGTCGAACGCCTGTACGCCTTCAAGTTCGGGAAACACAACACCAAAACCCTTCTCCCACAGGGCATCGGCGGAAATCAGCACCCGAGAAGTCGGCTCGAACAGGATGACTGAGTGCGGATCGTGCCCGGGTGCGGCGTGAATTTGCCAGGGCAGGTCGCCCAGAAGAATCTCGGTGCCCGGAACGAGCAGGGCATCGAAACCAAAGCGCGGACAACTTTGCCCGGTGGGCGTGTAGCTCAACGCATACGGATCCCAGTCTCGAACATGCTCGCTGTGTCCTGGTGGAATAAGGGTGGTGAGCGTGGGATAGGTCGCTTGAAATGCCGCGTTGCCGCCACAGTGATCGCTGTGCAAGTGGGTGTTGGCCAGCACATCGAGAGAGCGCCCGTTCAATGCCGCCTGGACCAGCGTCAGCGTGTGCTCCGCATGACTGCAATAGCCGCTGTCGACCAGCGCGCAGCTCTGGCGTCCCTGGATCACGATGTTGTTGGAGGATAGCCAGCCGCGCTCAAGCACGGTCAGGCCTTCGGGTAGGCTGGGCGGGGGCGGGGAGCGATCAGGCATGTGCGTGAGCGCTGGGCAGCTCGATTGGAGGCAAGAAATTCAGAGTAAAAATCATTGGCTCGATTGTGGGGCACGATTGGGCGTGTCCGCACCCGGGATTGCCCCAGTGCCTGCGGCCATTGCGACGAGCGTAGTACCTGCACCGGCTAAACTGGAACCATGTTCGCCAGCCCAGTCAAAGGAGTACCACCATGCTAAAGGCGCCGTCGGTCGATCCCAAGTGTTGTCCCTTGTGCGGGCAGCCCAACCAGTGCGCTATGGAGACTGAACGCGCCTCGGCCATCGAGCAACCGCCCTGCTGGTGCACGCAGGTTCAGATTGACAGCGCGCTGCTGGCGTCAGTGCCAGAGCCGATGCGTGCCAGAGCCTGCATCTGCGCAGCCTGCGCCAAGGCGGCGAACCGCGGCGGAAACTGAGATGGGACTGTTTGAACGCTATCTGACGGTCTGGGTGGCGCTGGGCATTGCTGCCGGCGTGGTCTTCGGATTGGTCGCGCCGGGTCTGTTTCAGACGATTTCCATGCTGGAAGTCGCCCATGTCAATTTGGTGGTCGCCGTTTTCATTTGGGTCATGATTTACCCCATGATGGTGCAGATCGACTGGTCCAGCGTGAAAGACGTGGGCAAGCGCCCGCGCGGTCTGGTGCTCACGCTGGTGGTCAACTGGTTGATCAAGCCGTTCAGTATGGCAGCCCTGGGGGTGCTGTTTTTTCAGTATATTTTTGCCCCCTGGGTGGACCCGCAGACGGCCAGCGAGTACATCGCGGGCATGATTCTGCTGGGCGTGGCACCCTGCACCGCCATGGTGTTCGTCTGGAGCCAACTGGTACGGGGTGATGCCAGCTACACACTGGTCCAGGTGTCGGTGAACGATCTGATCATGGTGGTGGCCTTCGCGCCGATTGCGGCCTTTTTGCTGGGTGTCACGAAGATCGTGGTGCCTTGGGAGACGTTGGTTCTGTCCACCGTGCTTTACGTCGTGTTGCCACTGGCTGCGGGGGTGACCACGCGTCATTTCCTGCAGCGGCGCTCGGGGCAGGCTGTGGGCGAGTTCGTGGCCCGGCTCAAACCCTGGTCCGTCGTGGGGCTGATTGCCACGGTGGTGCTTCTGTTTGGTTTTCAGGCCGGCACCATCGTGGCCAAGCCACTGGTGATTGCGATGATCGCCGTTCCGTTGATCCTGCAAAGCTACGGCATTTTTGCCATCGCCTATGTCGCCGCCAAGGCGCTAAAGCTGCCGCACGATATTGCGGGCCCGGCTTGCCTGATTGGCACCTCCAACTTCTTTGAGTTGGCCGTGGCGGTGGCCATCTCGCTCTTTGGCCTCAATTCGGGCGCGGCACTGGCCACAGTGGTGGGTGTGCTGGTGGAGGTGCCGGTGATGCTGTCGCTGGTGGCCATTGTCAACCGCACGCAGCACTGGTTTGTTTCCGTCCCGACTACGGGCGTGGCGCCCTGAGCCCGAGGTTGAGCTGGTCGATGACATCGACCCAGTCGGCATCCTTCAAGGTTTCTTCTTTCAGGAACGCCGCCTGAGCCGGTGTCCAGAACGGTGCGGCAGCCAGTTCAATCTCTCTGGCCAGGGGCGAGTTCCTGCTCATGAACTCACGAATGCCCGCCTCGTCGGAAGGCAGGCCCAATTGTTCAAAGAGTTCTGAAAATTCGTGTTCCGGTTGGTTCATCCGTTGCCCTCTCGGTTGTGCGACTGACAAGCTGGGTAAGGTGCTTCGCAGAGCTCGGCCGCAGGCTCGCGATTGACTTGCAGCGTAACATGCCCGATGTCAAAGTGCTGGTGCAAGTGCGCGGCGGCGTCGCGGTAGAACGCGTCGTCGGGTGGGCCTGAGGGCACCACCAGATGGGCGGTCAGGGCGGTTTGCGCAGTGTCCATCGCCCACACGTGCAAATCGTGCACGTGCTCCACGCCTGGCAGCGCCAGCAGAGTCTCTTGCACCGCATGCAGATCCACGCTGTCAGGAACACCGTCAAACAGCAGGTGGAGCGATTGACGGAACAGGCTCCAGGTGCCCACCACAATGACCACGCCAATGAGCAGGCTCATCACCGGGTCGATCCAGTTCCAGCCCAGCCAAAGCGCCAGGCCGCCGGCCACGACCACGCCCGCCGAGACCAGCGCGTCGGCCGCCATGTGCAGAAATGCGCCGCGCAGGTTCAGATCGCTCTTGCTGCCGCGCATGAACATCAGTGCGGTGACCGTGTTGACCACAATGCCCACACCGGCCACGGCCATGATGGTCAGGCCCTCCATGGGCTCGGGTGAGCCCAGCCGATGAATCGCCTCCCAGACCAGTGACCCCATGGCAACCAGCAACAGCAGCGCATTGAGGAACGCGGCCAGGATGGAGGCGCGCCGCCAGCCATAGGTGTGGCGGGCGTCTGGGCGCAAGCGCCCGGCCAGCGCGCCGCCCCAGGCCAGCACCAAGCCGGCCACGTCACTCAGGTTGTGACCCGCGTCGGCCAGCAAGGCCAGTGAGTTGACCCGCCAGCCGTAAAACGCTTCGATGGCCACAAACACCACGTTGAGCGCGATGCCAATGGCAAACGCGCGGTCGAAGTTGGCCGGAGCGTGGCTGTGGCCGTGCCCGTGGTCATGCGCGTGAGTGTGGCCTTCAGGCATGCGCGCTGAGCCATTGTTCGACCTTGTCGCGGCTTGGCACACCGCCGGCGTGCACCACCTTGCCATCGATGACCACGCCGGGCGTGCGCATGACGCCATAGCCGATGATGTCGCGCATTTCTTCGACCTTGCCCAGAGTGATTTCAACCCCCTTGGCCTTGGCGACCTCGTCGATGAGTGAAAGCGTGTTTTTGCAGTTGGCACAGCCTGTGCCGAGTACCTTGATGTCCATGAAAACTCCTGAGCAATAAATTAAAGAACAGCGTTGAACACAAACCCTACCAGCAGGATGCCGCTGGCCACCACGGCCGCGAAGGTGGCGATCAGGCGCACTTTGAGCACTTTGCGCAGGATAATCATTTCAGGTAACGATAGCGCAATCACGCTCATCATGAATGCCAATACGGTGCCCAGCGCAGCACCTTTGGCCAGCAGCGCCTGGACGATCGGGATGATGCCGGCGGCGTTGGTGTACATAGGCACACCCATGAGTACGGCCAATGGCACCGACCACCAGGCTTGGCTGCCCATGAAGCTGGCCATGAAGTCCTCTGGAACATAGCCATGGATCGCGGCGCCAATGGCGATACCGGCCAAAATATAAGGCCAGACTCGGCCCACGATCTCTCGCACCGCCGCAAAGCCACCTTCAATGCGCTCTGCCAGCGTCATGCCTGAATCTTCGAACTGCGCCGTTGTCTGGGGCATCTCACGCACCCAGTCTTCCAGATAGGCCTCCATCTGCAGTCGGCCCAGCACCCAGCCCGCCACGATGGCCACCGACAGACCCAAACCCATGTACAGCAGCGCCACTTTCCAGCCAAACATGCCGAACAGTAAAGCCAGCGCCACCTCATTGACCATTGGCGCGGAAATCAGGAACGAGAAGGTCACGCCCAGCGGTACGCCGGCTTGCACAAATCCAATGAACAGTGGCACGGCAGAGCAGGAACAAAACGGTGTGACGACACCCAGGCTGGCCGCCATGACGTTGGCCACGCCCTCAGAACGCCCCGCCAGCAAGGTCCGCGTGCGCTCGGGTGTGAAATAACTGTTGATCATGCCCATGACAAACACGACACCGGTCAGCAGCATCAGCACCTTGGGCGTGTCGTAGAAGAAGAATTGCAGCGCGCCACCCAGGTGGCTGGCCCGGTCCACCGGCATGGCCGCCACAAGGGCTTCAGCCGCGGGGTTGAGGGTCTGGTACAGCGTGAACCAGACGATTGCCGTCAGAACCAGAAAAACGACGGGCTGTCGTGTGGGCCACTTCTTCAAAAACGTTGTCGAGATATTCATGTCTGTGAAGACGATCGGCGGCTCCAGAAGACGCAGCGTGCTGGAAATTTATAACAAATGAGCCGGTAGCCCTTTTGCCTTCTTAACACTTAGCTATAAAAAATATAGCTAGTTAAAGGTGAGAACGCGGAACGAAGTCGCTGATTTGGCCGTCTTGGCCGATCTGCACCTGGCACGCCACCGTCATGCGCTGGCGCAGTCGCTGGCGAGCCCGTTGCACACGCGACTTGGCGCCGCTCAGACTCAACCCCCGGGTGCGGGCAAAGTCGGCCTGCGCCATGCCTTGCAAATCACAGGCCGTAATGGCCTCCCGGTCTTGGGCGCTCAACTCTGAGAGAACCCGAGGCAGGCAGGCTGTGAGCGCGTCCACGGTTGCAAGTTCGTCGGTGCGCGCGGGTAAATCTTCCGGTAGTGGCACCGTCTCCCGGCTGACGCGAAACCGGTCGACCAGCGCATTGCGTGCCACCTCGAACAGCCAGGCGCGGCGTTTTGCACCAGCAAAAGAGCGATCCCCCTGCGCAGGGCCTTGAGAAAAACGTCTTGCAGCAGGTCATCCACATCTGCGGAGCTCGAGAGCTGCCGGCGAAGCCAGTTGCGTAATTCGGGTTCGTGGAGTGACCATGCGCGGATCAGGCACCTCATGGCGATTCCCGGGCTGTCGGCATGGCGTCCGCCTCCGTTGGTGAGTGGTCCGACGACTGCATCATGAAAGTCGTCTGTTAGACATTGGGCTCTAATTTTTACCATTTTCTGTGGAAGTCGTGATTTTTGTCAGTTAGGTGACACTGCCTTCGCATCCAATGATTGCAAACTTCGCCCAGTATCAGGAATAGTTCTTGATTTTCGTTGATCGAGCGAGTGCACAGATGAATCGGCAAGACAGATCTCTGGTTGAAAAACTGGCCTTGGTGCTGGTCATTAAGTTGTTGGTTCTGACCGCGATGTGGTGGTTTCTTGTTCATGACCAGCGCCTGCCAATTAGCAGTGACGGGGTGGCTGCAGAACTGCTCGGATCAAGCAACGCGAATTCAAAGGAGTAAGACATGATTTCGGAGCATCTGGTCGACCTCTCGCGGCTTCAGTTTGCCGCCACCGCCATGTACCACTTTCTGTTTGTGCCGCTGACCATCGGTATGGTCTGGCTGCTGCTCATCATGGAGAGCGTCTATGTGATGACCGGCAACGTCATCTGGAAGGATATGACGCGCTTTTGGGGCAAACTGTTCGCCATCAACTTTGCCCTGGGTGTGACCACCGGTCTCACGCTGGAGTTTCAGTTTGGCACCAACTGGGCTTACTACTCCCACTACGTGGGTGACATCTTTGGCGCACCGCTGGCGATCGAGGGCTTGATGGCGTTCTTCCTCGAGTCGACCATGATCGGCCTGTTTTTCTTTGGCTGGAACCGTCTGAGCAAGGTCCAGCATCTGCTGGTGACCCTATTGATGGCTATTGGCAGCAACCTCAGCGCGTTGTGGATCTTGATTGCCAATGGCTGGATGCAGCACCCGGTCGGCACTGAATTCAACTATCTGACCATGCGCATGGAGATGGTCAATGTTCGGCAATAGTAAACAAATTCTAGAGTACTACGGTCGAGAATCGTAAATTGGGACAGCGTTCATTTGTTTCAAACTATACGCAAATTCGCTTCAATGTTCGCAAGCTGACATCACATTGCGGGAAACGCGCCGCAAACTTCTCGCGCACGTCGATTTCTATCTGCGCTACTTGTCCCCAGGACTCGAGCAATTGCTGGGCGTCTGTGAGCGTATGGATGGATGCCTTCGAGTTCCGTGCCGGCTGCCAGTCTGACGGTCTGGGACAGTGTTTCCAGCCACTTGACCCTGGGAATCATGTTTTGGGCCACGCTCATCCTCATGCCGCTGATCCTGTTCTATACCTCCTGGGCCTACAGTGTCATGCGCGGCAAGGTTACGGCGGCTTACGTTCAGGAAAATGAACATGGCGCGTACTAGGCAGGGGCTGGAAAAAGACACACGCCAGGCTTAAGCCGAACAGCAACGCTAAAGGAGAAGAATATGTGGTATTTCGCCTGGATTCTGGGGGTTGGTTTTGCCGTCTTGTTGGCTATTCTTAACGCTATGTGGGGTGAAAACGAAGATGCCCGCGCGCAATCGCGGGGCGGCGACAAATAATGCGATCGGTGGGGCCGAAATCCGATCTCCACAGCGTGGATCTACCCCCGCAATCCCAGGCGGCCATGCATTTGCCAAGCCTGCTGGCCGCGCTGCTCATTATGCTCGTTGGCAGCATTTATCCGTTGATCCTGGTTCGTGCCGATGGCAGCGCGGCACATGGATTGGCCATTGCGCTGTTTTGGGCCATGAGCGCCGGATTTGTCAGGGGCGTGGGCTTTGTGCCGCGGGCGCGGGTTTGGCGCCTGCTGTTTTCGGGGTGGTCCTGTTGCGCGGCGCTGGTGCTGTCGGCTGGCTTGCGCTGGCTGGCTTGATGCGCATTTTCGTGCTGTACTCGATGAGGCCCAAAGGCGCGGGCCTGTTTTTCCCTGCCTGTCGATGGAATTCGAACCGCTTGAAGCCGTGCCCAAGCAGTCGCGCGGGTGGGAGCGAAAGCGCGCTACGATCAGCCCGTGCTTGCCATCGGCATCGCTGCAGAGCACTGGCTTGACTTGATCGCATTTCAGGCGCAGTCAATTCTTATTCTTATATTCGGAGACTCTATGAAAGCTTTCCAAGACTATTACCCGGAAAATCTGGCCCATTGCTACGGCTGCGGCAGCCTCAATACTCTCGGACATCAGATCAAGACCTATTGGGATGGCGAGGAGACGGTGACGCGTTTCACGCCCGAGCCGCACCATACGGCCATTCCGGGCTTTACTTATGGTGGTCTGCTCGCCTCGCTGATCGACTGCCATTGCACGGGTACGGCGGCCGCAGCGATGTATCGCTCGGAAAACCGCGAGATGGACAGCTTGCCCGCGTTTCGTTTTGTCACGGGTTCGCTGCATGTGGATTACCTCAAGCCCACGCCCATCGCGGGCGAGTTGGAGATCCGCGGCCGCGTCAAGGAAATCAAGGGCCGCAAAGTGATCGTGGAGGCGACGGTGCTCGCTGCCGGTGTGCCCACCGCGCGCGGCGAGGTGGTGGCTGTTCAGATGCCCGAGAGTTTTGGCGCCTAGACCGAACTTGTGTTCTTTTCAACCTGCACCAGGCAATCGTAAAAGGTCGGTGCGCGCCCCAAGTCCGTGAGTTGTTGACTTGTGACCTGATTGACGTTCGTGCCATCGAGCCCGAGTTTGCGCCACCACACGCTCAGCCCGATGACGACGCCTGGGCGGGCGCGCTTTGAAACGTCCAGCTTGCAGCAGTAGACGCCGCGCTGGTTGTAGATCCGCACCACATCGCCGGTTTGAAGGCCACGCTCGGCGGCGTCCTGTGCATGCATCTCCAGGAGGGGTTCGCCTTCCGTATCGCGAAGGCTTTTCACGTTGACGAAACTCGAGTTGAGAAAGTTGCGCGCCGGGGGCGAGATCATGGCCAGCGGGTAAGCGGTTGAGGCGCCGAAGGCTTCGTGGTTGGGCACGTGGTCGGGCAGGCCGTCCAGCCCCCGCGCGGCCAGACGGGCACTGAAAAACTCGCACTTGCCCGAGGGCGTTGGAAAGTTCCCGTTGGCAAACGGGGCCTTGGACGTTGGCAGTGTTGCAAAGCCGTCAGTCAACAGTTTCTCGAAATCGACTGCGTCGCCGTAGGCCGCGCAGCACAGGGTGAGGTCATCGTCGAGAAAACAATCCTCGGTAAAGCCCATGTGCTGCGCCAACTCACGAAATATCTGGGTGTTGGTTTTGGCCTGTCCTAACGGCGCGATGGCCGCGCGGTTGAGCAAAACGTCGGTGTGACCGTAGCTGGCGTGCACGTCCCAATGCTCGAGTTGCGTCGTGGCGGGCAGGACGTAATCGGCGAAATCGGCGGTGTCGGTTTGAAAGTGCTCCAGCACCACGGTGAAGAGGTCCTCCCGGGCAAACCCCTGCACGACTTTCGCGGAATCCGGTGCGATCGCCACAGGGTTGCTGTTATAGACAATCAGCGCTTCGATGGCTGGACCAAACTCCTCGCTGGCCGGGCGCAGCAAGTCGTCCCCGATGGTGGTCATGTTGATGGTGCGTGGCGTGCATGCGCCGAGCAGATCGGGGCGCTGCAGCGCAGCCTTCTGCACGGGGAAAGCGCCTGAGCTGGAAAGCAGAACGCCTCCAGCGCGGTGTCGCCAAGCGCCAATGAGCGCTGGCAGACTGGCGATCAGGCGCACAGCATTGCCGCCGCCATGCACACGCTGTACACCATAGTTCAGCCTGATTGCCGCTGGTTCCTGGCTGGCCACGCAGGCCCCATAGTCTTTGGCCAGGGCACGTATTTGCTCGGGCGTGATGCCGCACACCGTTGCGGCGCGTTCAGGGGGCCATTGCAGTGCTCGCTCGCGTAACAGATCCCAGCCCAGCGTGTGACCGGGCCAGGTAGTCGTGGTCGAGCCAGTCGTTCGCGATCAACTCGTGCATCAAGGCCAGCGCCAGTGCGCCGTCGGTGCCGGGCAGCAGCGCGATGTGTTCATGACATTTCTCAGCGGTCTCGCTGCGGCGCGGATCGATGCAGATGAGCTTGGCGCCGTTGCGTTTGGCAATTTGCGCATAGCGCCAGAAGTGCAGGTTGCTGGTGATCGAATTGCTGCCCCAGATCAGAATGAGCTTGGCTTGGGCGAAAAACTCTACCCGCATCCCCACTTTGGCCCCGAGCGTTTGTATCAACGCTTCGCCACCGGCCGAGGAGCAGATGGTGCGGTCCAGCAGCGAGGCCCCCAGACGGTGAAAAAAGCGTGCCGCCATGCTTTCGCCCTGCACCAGTCCCATGGTGCCAGCGTAGCTGTAGGGCAGGATCGCCTGGGCGGCCTGCGGCCCCCTACTGGCAATCGTCTTGAGCCGGGTTGCGATGTCCTTCAAGGCGGTGTCCCAACCCACGGGTTCAAACCGGCCAGCACCTTTGGGGCCTATGCGCCTAAGGGGTCTCAGAAGGCGCTCAGGGTGGTAAGTGCGTTCGGTATAGCGTGAGACCTTGGTGCACAAAGCGCCGTCCGTGTGCGGGTGAGCCGGGTTGCCCTGCACCTTGACGGCGATGCCGCCAGCGACAGTGGTGAGCAGGGAACAGGTGTCCGGACAGTCATGCGGGCAGGCTCCAATAACCTGCTGGTCAGTGAGGATTTGTTCGAGAGCCGGGAGGCAAGCTTCGGTCATGAGGAGGTCGGTAGTTAGATTCCGACGTCCAGTATATTCAGGCCGACCGAAATACGTTGGAGTAGCTCCGGCTGACAGCAAGCACTTCCGGATGATTTTTGAGCGTGACACGCTGGCGACCGGCCTCATCGCGCTGTACGGCGGCCACTGCACTGAGGTTGACAATCGTGGAGCGGTGAATTTGCCAGAATTGTTGCGGGTCAAGTTGGGCGATAAGTTCCCTGATGGGAGTGCGGATAAAGGACTCCAAATCGGTCAGCTGGACGCGTGTGTACTTTTCATCCGAACGGAAAAAAAGTACGTCTGATACGTTGATCAATTTGGTGGTATTGCCTGTGCCGCACTGAAGCCAGCGCAGGGGCGGCTCCGTTCTGTCACTCATCAGGCGATCTTGCAGCCGGGCCAACGTATAAAGCAATTTGTCCTGCTGAAGGTGGGAGCCTCCATGTCCGAGCCGATCCCGCAGGCGAGCGACCGTCTTCTCCAGACGTTCCCGCTCAACGGGTTTTAACAGGTAGTCCACCGCGCCTTGCTCAAATGCTGTGACTGCGTATTCGTCATAGGCCGTCACGAAGACCAGCTCACCACACCAGTGCTCCAGATTTACAATCTCCCGGGCCGCTTCGATGCCGGTGAGACCGGGCATGCGAATGTCCAGAAATACCACGTCCGGAAGCAGTTCCTCGGCCAGTTTGAGGGCTTCAAGACCGTCCCGCGCGACCCCACAAATTTGCAAGTCAGGCCAGCTCTCGGCAAGGCGTGCCTGCAATTGCTCGCGCAGCAAGCGCTCGTCATCAGCGATCAGTGCGCGTACCGCTTGGGGCTCAGTGGCTGTCTTCATGGTGAGGAGTTGCTTGAGTCTGGTAGGGAATCGTTACCCGTACCAGTGTGCCGCCCTGGGCACCAGGACGCAACTCCAAACTGCTTCGCCCCGGGTAAAGCAAGGCCAGACGATGGCGGATATTGTCTAGGCCTAGACCGGTGCTGTGGTCGGGCGGCGTGAAGAACTTGCCTTTGGACAATCCGACGCCGGTGTCGGCAATGTCCAACCGCAAGTCGCCGTCCACCACCTCCCCCAGAACGGTGATCTTGCCACCTGCCGGGCTGGGTTCAATTCCGTGCTTGATGGCGTTTTCAACGATTGACTGCAGCATCATTGGCGGGAACACCGCAGACTCCAGGCCAACAGGCACTTGTATGTCGTAGCTCAGCCGGTCCTCAATGCGCAGCTTCAATAGTTCCAGGTAAGGCCGTATCAGGGTGAGTTCCCGGCCCAGAGTGGAGGATTCCTGGCGCATTTGTGGCAATGCAGCGCGCAAATAATTGATCAGCAATTTTTGCATGATCGAGGCACGCCTGGGGTCAGTTTCAATCAGGTAGTCGACGGCGGCCAGGGTGTTGAACAGGAAATGCGGCTCCACCTGGGCTTGCAACAATTTGAGCCTGGCCTGCACCAGTTGGCGTTGCATCGCCTCGCGTTCGGTGCTGTCATTGGCAATGCGTACTTTGGCGTCGGATTCCGCGGCCTTTCGCACAATGATCTTGGCCGCGGCCAGATAAGCAAATAGCGCGATGAAAAGTGCCGAAAACACGTCATGCACCAAGCCACCCAGCGTTCTTTCGATCACTGTGCCGCCTTGGTCCGAGGTCTCTGTGTCCAATCCGTCATTTGCATCGGACGAGTCCGCTGCTGGCGTGGACGCACCTGCCTGGGCAGCGCTCGCCGCGGAGGCCGCGGAGTTTGGGGGCGTGGCCGTGTTGTCGGCGCATTTGGCCTCTCGGATGACAATTCCATCCTGACCGCCAATGTGAATTTCGTCACCACCGCAATGCGCCTGCGACGATCCGCGGTGCGCAGTGCTTTTGGTGCGCGGGCCCACATTGACAACCACTTTGGATCCGTCTGACAACTGCAGGGCGTCGTTGATTGCCGAACTGGCAATCAGCACGATCAGCCCTAGTCCAACCATGCGCCACCAACTCAGTGTCGCAGCCCAGGCGCTGAGACTGGAGTTCAGGCGTCTGAGCCAGGCCAATCGATCAGGTGGAACGTCCTGGGGTGAGTGGGGTGTCATAGAGGTCAAAGGTGTATGGATGTGGTAAGTGCGACGGGCGCCCCTGCGACCGTGGACGTTTCCAACTGCTCAGGCAGGGATTTTCCAACAATTGTGACGGACGGCAATTGGACCATTCGCGGCCCGACCGGTGGCGTGGCGTTGAACCCCGCGTCGATGGCAACAATAATGGCCAAATTGGCCGCAGCGCTGACGAACAGGGCCAGAACTTTCGATGAATTTTTCGGAAGTGATTTCATACAGTACTCCACTTCAAGTGGTTCGGATCAAGAAGAGCAAATAACACTCTGCTCTTGTCCGCACTGTAGGCAGAGTCGTTCGAGATTACAGCCCCAATGCGATGAACTGCACAATGCTGTGACATCCGGTTGTACGGCAGGATAGAAGGAAATATCGGTGTGCCCTTGCGCCCTTGCTTCTGCGTGCACGGCGATAGACTAGCCCTTGAGGAGACAACATGCAAATCATCGAATCCATTGACGCTCAGGCGGCGGCCATCGCTGCGCTGCGCCGCGACATTCACACTCATCCCGAGCTGTGCTACGAGGAAAACCGGACCGCCGACCTGGTGGCGCGCCAACTCACGCAATGGGGCATCCCGATCATGCGGGGCATGGGCACCACGGGCGTGGTGGGCATTGTCAAGGCGGGCAATTCGGACCGTGCCATTGGCTTGCGGGCCGATATGGACGCGCTGCCGATGCAGGAAAGCAATACTTTTGCCCACGCCAGTGTGCACCCGGGCAAGATGCACGCCTGCGGCCACGATGGTCACACGGCCATGCTGCTGGCCGCGGCTCAGCACCTGGCCGAGCACCGCAACTTTGACGGTACGGTCTATCTGATCTTCCAACCCGCCGAGGAGGGCGGTGGCGGCGCGCGAGAGATGATCAAGGATGGCTTATTTGACCGGTTTGCGATGGACGCGGTGTTTGGCCTGCACAACTGGCCGGGCGGTGCTGTGGGCGAGTTCGCAGCGAGCAGCGGGCCGGTCATGGCTTCGAGCAACGAGTTCAAAATTACCGTCCGGGGCAAGGGCGGGCACGCGGCCATGCCGCATACTGGTATGGACCCGGTGCCCGTGGCCTGCCAACTGGTTCAGGCGTTCCAGACTGTGATCAGCCGCAACAAGAAGCCCATTGATGCTGGCGTGATCTCGGTGACCATGATTCATGCCGGTGAGGCTACCAATGTCATCCCCGACAGTTGCGAATTGCGGGGCACGGTGCGCACGTTTTCGATTGAGGTCCTCGATCTCATTGAGCAGCGCATGCGCCAGATTACCGAGCACAGCTGCGCAGCGTTTGAGATGAGTTGCGAATTCGAGTTCGTGCGCAACTACCCGCCCACAATCAACAGCGAGCGCGAGGCCGAGTTTGCGCGAATGGTGATGGCTGAGGTGGTCGGTGTCGACAAGGTGAAGGTGCAGGAGCCGACCATGGGGGCCGAAGACTTTTCCTACATGCTGCTGGCCAAGCCGGGCTGCTATGGTTTCATCTTCAACGGCGACGGCGAGCACCGATCAAACGGCCATGGGGGCGGCCCCTGCACCCTGCACAACGCGAGCTACGATTTCAACGATGCGCTCATTCCGCTGGGCGCCACTTACTGGGTGCGTCTGGCAGAGGCCTGGCTTAAGCCCTGAAGCCGCCATTGCTGCTTTTAGTTTGGGCTGGCAGCTTGGATCAGCTCGCGCTAGACTGGAGGCGTTCTTTGATCATTTGCAAGGGGAATCATCATGCGAATTCGAATTATGTTTGCGGTTCTGGTGGGTCTGCTTGCCGGCGGGACGGTTGCGGCACAGAGCATCATCGAGATGTGGGATCAGGCCAAGGCGCCGCCTGTGCCCGTGATTTCTGCTGCCAGCGTGAAGGCCAGCGAGACCGCCCTGCTGTTGCTCGACGTTGAGCAGCTCACTTGCAATGAGGCGCGTCGGCCGCGCTGCGTGGCCGCCGTACCAGCCATGGCAGCATTCCTTGAAAAGGCCAGGACCGCTCACATGACGGTCATGTACAGCACAACGGGCGGTGGCACCCGCGAGACGATCTTGCCGCCAGTGGCTCCGAAGGACAACGAGCCGATCGTCAAGGCCAGTGTCAACAAGTTCTTTGGTACCAAACTCGACGAGTACCTCAAGGCCAGGAACGTCAAAACGGTTGTGGTTTGCGGTACCACGGCCTTCGGCGCAGCCCTGCATACGGCAACGGCAGCGGCCCAGCACGGCTACAAGGTGGTGCTGCCGGTCGACTGTATCCCTGGGGGCAGCCTCTACGAGGAGCAGGCCACACTGTGGAGTCTTGTCAACGGGCCGGGCACTTCAAAGGCGCTCACGGCCACCGCGCTGGCGTCGATTACGATCGAGTAAGCAACATCAAGCTGCCAGGGCAGCGGCCTGCAGACGGTCTCTTGCCTGTGGCCCGATGCCCTGAAGCGGTCCCATGGACCGGTCTGGCAATGCGGCGCGGCTTCCTACAATGGGGGGTCAAGTCCCGCCACTTCGAACGTCCCATGCCTCATGCCAGTGCCCGTTCCAGCTTGATCGCTGGCGCCCGAGATTCCATTCCCATGCTGTTGGGCGCTGCGCCATTTGGCATGATTTTCGGCGCCCTGGTGGGCACGACTGCACTGACTCCCTGGCAGGGTCAGCTGATGTCACTCAGCGTTTTCGCTGGATCGAGCCAATTCATCGCCGTGGGTCTTTTTGCCGGGCAGGCGGGCATGCTGGTGATCTGGTTTGCCACCCTGATCGTGAACCTACGCCATATGTTGTACGCGGCGGTGTTGCTGCCTCACGTGAGTCATTTGCCGCGTCGCTGGCGCTGGTCCTTGGGGTTTTTGCTTACCGATGAAACCTTTGCCGTGGTGGACAGCTACCACCAGCGCCACCCCCAGGCCCGCCTAGGGCATTGGTATTTTCTGGGCTCGGGTCTGGCCATGTATCTCAACTGGCAGTGCTGGACACTGGCAGGGCTCTTATTTGGTGCCGCATTTCCCCAGCTTCAGACACTCGGTCTGGATTTTGCGATGGTGGCAACGTTTGTGGCGATTGTGGTGCCGCAGCTGGCGCGTTTGCCGCACTTTGCCGCCGCAATGGCTGCGGGCACGGTTGCCTATGTGTTCCAGGGTCTTCCCTACAAACTCGGCCTGATGGCGGCGGTCATGGCAGGGGTGGCGGCGGGAATGCTGATGAGCCGTCTGCGTGGACTGCGGCAAATAGGGCGAAGCCTCCCATGAGCGCCACCGTGACGATCTTCGGAATGGCGGTAATCACCTTCCTGATCAAAGCCATTGTCTTTATCCTGGGTGACAGGGTAAGGTTTTCACCCACGCTCAAGCAAGTGCTGAGTTTCGTGCCGGTGACGGTGCTCACGGCCATCATCGTGCCCCTGGTGCTGTCCCCAAATGGCCAGGGGATGGAGCTCAGCTGGCGTAACCCGCAGCTTGTGGCCACCGCCGTTGCTGTGCTGGTGAGTGCGGCAACTCGACATCAACTTTTAACCATCACCGTGGGGCTGGTCGTGTTTTTTGGCTGGCAATACGTGCTGGGCTGAGCGATCGAGCCATGACGGGAAGATTCATGCCGAAATTGCTATATTTAAGATAGCTGTATCAGCTTATACCAAATGGGCTAGAGGCGATTTAGGCATAGAATTTTTGTGAGGCCATCTCCAGCAGGCCGTCAATGATGAGGTTGTCAACCAGTTCGAACTGAACCGACATGCTTGGGGCCATCTTCCAGCCTGCGCCGCCTGTCATCACGCATTGGGGCTCGGTGCCACAGTGCTGGCGCAGATGCTGCACCATGCGATCGATGGCGCCGGCAATGGCGTAAGTACCGCCGCTGGTGAGGGCGTCGCTGGTATTGGTGGGGAACTCACGCACTTCTCCCGTGGGCACATGCAGGCCGGCGGTGCCCGATTCAAGCGCCCGCAGCATGATGCCGTGGCCAGGCAAAATCAGCCCGCCCAGGAAGCGCCCGTTTGAGTCGATGGCATCGACGGTCACGGCCGTGCCGACCATGACCACAACAATCGGTCCAGACCAGCCCTTCGACAGCGCCCGCTGCCTGGCGCCAATCATGACCACCCAGCGGTCCGCGCCCAGCCGGGCCGGGTAATCGTAGCCATTGGTCACGCCCGCTTCGCTCGCACTGGCCACCACCCACTGGGGCGCCACGCTCCATATCTCCATCTGTTCTTGAACCCTGAGCTTGAGTGCCTCGCCCGCCACGATGCAGCCGAGCATGCGCTTGGGCGCGGGCAGCTGGGCCCAGGGACCTTCAGCGAGCTTGTCGATGTTCTCAAGAAACTCCGCCCCCTGGGCCAGCAGGGGCGCATCGACCCTAGGTGAGGCGTACAGAGCCCATTTCAAGCGGGTGTTGCCCACATCGATTGCCAGAAAATTCATGCGGCGATTATCACCACGGGTGCTGGACGCAGGCATGATCTGTGTCAACTTTGGCGCCAGGGAAGGCCCTGAAACCGCCAGCCGCCCTGGCGTCCGCGCTGGGCGTGCGCATCGGGGTCGCCCTCGAACCCCTCCAGGACGTTGTAGGCCTGCAGGCCCAATTCGCTGGCACGTTTGGCGGCGGCGATCGATCGCACCCCGCTGCGGCACAGCAATAACACTTTTTTCCCCTGCGGAACGGCCGCCTTGAGATCCTCATCAAAGCGCGCGTTCATGGTCATACCGGGCCATTGCTTCCATGCGAGCGCCACCGCACCAGGCACGAAACCGACCCAGGCCCGCTCCGCATCGCTTCGAATGTCCACCAGAACGGCCTGATCGGCCTGCCACCACTGGTATGCCAGCTGGGGCGACACATCACCCGCATACCCGGGCGCAGGCCGGGCATCTTGCAAGGGCACGGTTTCTGTGTCATGGCGCAAGCCCAGGCGCAAATTGGTGCTGACCACTTCATCCAGGTGCTTGGGCCGGGGGAGGCGCAAGCCCTGCATGATGGCCAGAAACTCATCCAGGGTCTTGCCCCCGATCCGCTCGTTGTGGGCTTTTTCGACCCCGATGCTGCTTTTGGAGCGTCCTTCATAGTCGTGGCCGGGCCAGACCGTGGTCGCATCGGGCAGCGCGAAAAGAATTTGTGTCAGGCTCTGGTAAAGCGCGGTTGAGTCCCCGGTTTGAAGATCCGTGCGGCCGCATCCGTTGATCAGCAGGCAGTCGCCTGTAAACACATGGTCGCGCCACAGGTAACTCATGCTGCCAGCGGTGTGGCCAGGGGTGTGCAAGGCGCGAATATGTTCCCCGCCAAACCAAAGCTTGTTGCCGTCTTGCAGTTGCACTGAGGCCGTTTCAATGCCGCAGGCTCCGGGGGTGGCCGTCTGCGCCCCGGCAAGCTCGGCCAGTTGCGCGGCGCTGGTGACGTGATCGGCATGGGTATGGGTCTCTACCGCCCAGATGAGGTTGAGTCCGAATTGACGCAGAACCCCCAGATCGCGCTCGATCTGCTCGTCCACCGGATCGATGATCAGCGCCTTGCGGCTGGCCTCGTCAAATAGGATGTAGGTATAAGTGCCCGTGGCGGGGTCAAAGAGCTGGATGGGTTGCATGGTGCCGGTCAGGTGGGAAATCCAATTTGGTGTGCCAGTTGCAGGTGTGAACTTTAATGGAATTCGCGCGCCCATCATGCAAGTGCCATTGCGCTTCAAGGTCGATCACCAAACCTCAGGAATAACTCTTGAACCGGCCAATGCATCCAAAAAAGTAAAAAGTGCTGCACCTTGTTGATCTGTCGCATGCGGAACGTTTTAAGGGTAATCCCCGAGGTGGATCCAAATCAACGGGCGTAAGGTGCATGAACTCGCATCGATTCAGCCCTTCAGGATCGAATTTGTAAACGAAGCCAAGGAGATTGCATGTCTACGAACGAAACCAATTCACCCGACGCCGGCGCACAGGTCAGAACCTCACGCCGCAAGTTTTTTGTGGCCGCCGGTGCCGCTGCTGCAGTTGCCGCGCCAGTGATCGGGGTCCGAGCGCAGGCACCTGCCGTCGCGGTCAAACCTTCTGCTGTGGTGCTGAAAATGCAGGGTGCCTGGGGTGCCAAGGATATTTTCAATGAGATGGCCGAAGACTATGTCAAGCGTGTCAACGAGATGTCCGGTGGTAGGTTGCGCATTGAATACCTGACCGCAGGAGCCGTGGTCAAGCCATTTGAAATCACCGACGCGGTGAGCAAAGGTGTGCTGGACGCCGGTCACCAGGTGGCGGTTTACTGGTATGGCAAATCCAAGGTAGCCTCCCTTTTTGGTTCCGGTCCCATCACGGGCGCCAACGCAGAGCAAAACCTGGGCTGGATTCAGCGCGGTGGTGGTTACGCGTTCTATGAAGAGCTGCAAAAGAACCTGGGCAACAACGTCAAGGGCTTTTTTTGCTTTCCCATGCCGACCCAGCCGCTGGGGTGGTTCAAGAAACCGCCACCCAAGACCGCCGCTGAATTGGTTGGCTACAAGTACCGCACTGTGGGCCTGGCCGCCGACCTTATGCAGGAACTGGGCATGAAGGTGACACAATTGCCTGGTGGCGAAATTGTCCCGGCAATGGAGCGAGGCGTGATTGACGCGTTCGAGTTCAATAACCCAACTTCCGACAGCCGCTTTGGAGCGCAGGATGTGGCGAAGTACTACTCCATGGGTTCCTACCATCAGGCGATGGAGTTTTTCGAGATTATTTTCAACAAAACCAAGTACGATGCCTTGTCGCCCGACCTCAAGGCAATTCTCCAGTATGCTGCCGAGGCGACGTCTTCAGCCAACACTTGGACGGCGCAGGACAACTATTCCACTGACCTGCAAAAGTTGATCGTCAAGGACAAGGTGCAGGTCTCGCGCACGCCTAAGGCCATTTTTGACGCCCAGATCAAGGCCTGGGACAGGATTGTTGCCAAACTTGAAGCGGAGGACCCCTTCTTCAAGAAGGTATGGCAGTCGCAGAAGGACTGGGCGCGTAGAGTTGCCTATTACGGGTTCTTTAACGAAGCCGACTTCAAGTCCGCGTTCGAGCACGTGTACAAAACAAAGCTGCCAGCTTGACGAATGCAGGGTAATACGGTCGCCGCCACTGCAGGTGGCGGCCTTTTTTTTGGGTGCTTATGGAAACATTTATTCGCAACGTCGATCAGCTGTCAAAGGCGATCGGACATGGCTTCGCATGGACCGTTCTGGTACTGACCGGCGGCACCTGTTATGAGGTGTTTCGGCGCTACGTGCTCAATGATCCCACCTCGTGGGCATTTGACCTGAGCTACATTCTTTACGGCGCGCTATTCCTGATGGCGGGTGCCTACACTCTGTCCAAAAATGCGCATGTGCGGGGCGACTTTCTTTATCGGAGCTGGGCCCCAGCCACTCAGGCCAAGGTTGATCTGGCGCTGTATTTTGTTTTCTACCTCCCAGGCGTTCTGGCGCTGGTGTTTTCCGGCTTCTTCTATGGATGGCACGCGGCACGGATTGGTGAAGTCAGTGTCAACAGTCCCGCAGGCGTGCCAGTGTGGCCGCTCAAGATGATCATCTTTGTGGCCGGCATTACCTTGCTGCTCCAGGGTCTGGCTGAAATGTGCCGCTGCATCATCACCATTCGCAATAACGAATGGCCGAGCCGCGACGAAGATGTGGTCGAGCTTGAAGTAGCCCTGCAGCAACAATTTGGACACAAAGAAGGGAAACCATCATGAGCGATCCAGTTCTCGCCCTGGTGATGTTGGGCCTTTTTATTGTTTTCATTTTTCTGGGCTTTCCGATTGCTTTTACCCTGATGGGAATGGGAATCCTGTTCGGAAGTTATGCCTACTACACGCCGGGGCAAAGCTTTTTTGACAACAACATCTTCTATCTGTTTACGCAGAACACGTTCAGCATAATGAACAATGACGTGCTGATCTCGATACCGTTGTTTTTGTTCATGGGCTATATCATCGAGAGGGCCAACATTCTGGACAAACTATTTTTGAGTTTGCAGGTGGCGCTTAGGCACGTTCCGGGCTCAATGGCGGTGGCCACTCTGATTACCTGCGCTTTGTTCGCCACTGCAACTGGCATTGTTGGCGCTGTCGTTACTCTGATGGGCTTGCTGGCGCTTCCTTCCATGCTCAAAGCAGGTTATGACCAGAAACTTGCTACTGGTGTGATTGCAGCGGGGGGCACTCTGGGAATTTTGATTCCGCCATCCATCATGCTGATTGTCTATGCGGCGACGGCCGGTGTGTCTGTCGTGCAACTGTACGCTGCGGCCATGATTCCAGGCATTTTGCTGGCGAGCTTGTATTTGATTTACGTGATCGTCCGGGTCATGTTGAACCCTGCCCTCGCGCCCAAGCCCAAAGACGTTGATCAAATCGGATTTTGGAAGGGCGCTTACATGCTGGTGACGGCCTTCGTTCCGCTTGCGGCATTGATCCTGACGGTTCTGGGCTCGATTCTGTTTGGCCTAGCCACTCCCAGTGAGGCGGCGGCGATGGGTGCTCTTGGCGGGATCTTGCTGGCGATTATCTATGGAGCGTTTTCCTGGCAGCGCCTGCGCGAAGCTGTATTTCTCACAGCCAAGACCTCGGCTATGGTCTGCTATCTTTTCGTTGGGTCATGGACGTTCTCCAGCATCTTTTCTTACTTGGGAGGTGAGGGCGTCATCAAGGAGTTCATGCTTTCCATGGACTTGAATACGGTGCAATTTTTGATTGTTGCGCAGACCATTATTTTCATTCTGGGATGGCCCTTGGAATGGAGTGAAATTATCATTATTTTCGTCCCAATCTTTTTGCCGTTGTTGGAGCATTTTCATGTCGATCCAATCATGTTCGGCATCTTGATTGCGGTAAACCTTCAAACTTCGTTCCTGACGCCTCCGATGGCGATGTCGGCCTACTACCTCAAGGGTGTTTCACCTCCGGAAGTTCAGCTTTGGACCATTTTCAAGGGATGTTTCCCGTTTCTGGGGATGGTCTTCCTGACGCTGGTGCTGGTCTATGTGCAGCCCAAGTTGGTGACCTGGTTGCCTGACTTGATGTACAGCTCAGATACGACCGCTGTGGAAATCCCGGCGGCTGCGACGGGAGCCAACGTAATGGATCCGGCCTTTCTGCGATAGCGCTGCGTCATAGAGCAAAATAGTTAAGGACAACTGGTGTTAGAAGTTCAAAAAAACTGTCATGAGCTGGGCGTGTCTGAAGTTGTCACGCATCTCACTAGAGGCACCTTGGGGTTGCGTGATTACGTCGGAGCGATGCAGAGCTACGGTCTGAGCGTGGAGCCCGAGGTGAAATCCTTTGCGCATTACGACAAGCAGATTGTGGACCTGCAGGTGGAGCGCCTGGAGGCACTTCGACACGCCGGCGAGCCCCTGCCCGCGCTCTTTGGTGTGCCCGTTGCGGTCAAGGACAACATCGACACCCAAGACTACGCCACTGAATACGGCTTTGAGGGCTCGCGTGGGCGCACGCCCAGTGTGGATGCTTTTCTGGTGCACAAGCTGCGCCAGGCCGGGGCGATTGTGTGGGCCAAGTCCCGCACCACAGAACTGGCCTACATGCACCCGACGATCACGGAAAACCCCCGCGCCCCGGGGCATACACCCGGGGGGTCGTCCAGCGGTTCGGCCGCTGCGGTGGCCTGTGGCCTGGTGCCAGCGGCCATAGGAACGCAAACCAACGGCTCAGTCATCCGGCCCGCGTCGTTTTGCGGTGTTTATGGGTACAAGCCCTCGCGCGGTCTGATTTTCAATGGCGGCGTTCTGGCATGCTCACCCTCGCTCGACCAGGTGGGTGTGTTTGCGAGAAGTGTGCCTGATCTGGCCGCCGTCGCGGAGGTGATGTGCGGTGGGCATCAGCTCGATTCTGGGCAGTTGATTTTCCCGGTGAGCTTGCGCGAAGTCTGCGAACTTGAACCACCACTGCCGCCCAGGCTCATGTTTGTCAAGACACCGATGTGGGACCGGGTCGACGCGGGTTCCCGGCACGCGTTTGAGGAACTGGCGGAAGAACTCAAGGACTGCATGGTCGAGGTAGAACTGCCCCAGTCGGTGGCCAATTCGCTGCCCTGGCTCAAGGCGGTCATGGAAGCTGAAATGCACCATAATCTGAAGGCGCTGGCGGTTTCGGGCGGTTCTCGTTTGAGTGCGATCACGCGAGAATTGATGGAACGTGGTGGCAAGATTCTGGCTGCGGACTACTTGCTCGCGCGCGAGCGCATGCAGGCGGCGACAGCGGGTTTTGAGGAGTATTTTGGCCATTTCGATGCCATCGTCACTCCTGCCGCACTCGGTCCAGCCCCCAAAGGACTGGGGCAGACCGGGGACCCCGCGATGAGCACGATCTGGACCTACGCGGGATTGCCTTGCATTTCCATGCCACTGCTTCAAAGCGAGGAGGGGCTGCCCATTGGCGTGCAACTGGTCGGTGCGATGCGCAATGATGCCCGCTTGCTGCGCACCGCGCGCTGGGTGGCCGGACGGCTCGGGCAATGAGTCCATTTTTCAGACAGGAAAAACCATGAACAAGCGCATTTACAACATTCTGGCCATGGTACTGCTGGCTCTTTTCTTCCTGCCGCTGATCCTCAAGCTCAAGCAGGTTGATCTGCTGATTTTGCTCATTGGTGGCTTGGCCCTGCCGCTTTACGACATGATCAAGAACTGGGACGAGCCCTAGCGCCTGCGTCTGAACCGTCTCGCTGGCCTGGGTGCCTTGCGGGCGATTCCTCAAACTCCCGGAAAACCGGTAAGATTGACGTTTACGTAAACGTCAACTCGGCGGCGCTTTTGTCGGTCGCCCATTTCTGCGGAGAAGCCCCACCATGACCCAACCGTCCTCTGACAACAAGGCGCTGAGCCAGTACCGCCCGGTCAACAAGGTTCGCTTTGTCACGGCCGCCAGCCTGTTTGATGGCCACGATGCCGCGATCAACATCATGCGGCGCATCCTGCAGGGCATGGGCGCGGAAGTGATTCACCTGGGTCACAACCGTTCGGTCGATGAGGTCGTCACGGCCGCTCTTCAGGAAGACGCGCAGGGCATCGCCCTGAGTTCCTACCAGGGTGGGCACGTCGAGTACTTCAAGTACATGGTCGATTTGCTCAAGGAGCGCGGCGGCGCGCAAATCAAGGTGTTTGGTGGCGGTGGCGGTGTCATCGTGCCTTCGGAGATCAGCGAGTTGCAGGACTATGGGGTGGCGCGCATCTTCAGTCCGGAGGATGGTCAGCGCATGGGCCTGGCCGGGATGATTGGCGATATGGTCAAGCGGTGCGATCAGGATCTCTCCAGTTATGCGCCTACCGAACTGGCGGCCATCCAGGGCCACGGCGAACTGAACTGGCGAGCGCTCGCGCAACTCATCACCGCGCTGGAGAACGAAAAGGCCGGGGGCGAAGGCAAAGGCGCTCCGCCCGCCCAATTGAGCGCGCTGCTCAAGAACATCCACAGCGCTGCGGGCAGCCGCAAAGTGCCGGTTCTGGGCATCACCGGCACCGGCGGCGCCGGCAAGTCTTCGCTGACCGATGAACTGATTCGCCGGTTTCGCCTGGATCAGGACGATCAACTGCGGGTAGCGCTGATCAGCATTGACCCGTCGCGACGCAAGAGCGGCGGGGCGCTGTTGGGGGACCGCATCCGTATGAACGCGATCGGCCCCTGGAGTGCCGGGCCACGCGTGTTCATGCGCAGTCTGGCCACGCGGGATGCGGGCTCGGAAATTTCTGCCGCACTGCCCGATGTGATTGCCGCCTGCAAGGCCGCCGGATTTGACCTGGTCATCGTGGAAACCTCGGGCATCGGGCAGGGCGACGCCGCCATCGTGCCGCATGTCGACGTGCCGATGTACGTGATGACGCCCGAGTTCGGCGCGGCCAGCCAGCTCGAAAAGATCGACATGCTGGACTTTGCCGAATTTGTGGCCATCAACAAGTTCGATCGCAAAGGCGCACTCGATGCGCTGCGCGATGTGGCCAAACAGGTGCAGCGCAACCGCGAGGCCTTCACCACGCCCCCGGAGCAGATGCCGGTTTTTGGCACCGTGGCCGCGCGTTTCAATGACGACGGCGTCACCGCGTTGTACCAAGCGCTGAGAATCCGTCTGGCCGAGCTGGGCGTGGCATTCACGCCCTCCCGGTTGCCAGCCGTGACCGTGCGCTACAGCACCAACCAGACTCCCGTGGTGCCGGTCGCCCGCAGTCGCTACCTGGCCGAGATCAGCGAGGCGGTTCGCGGCTACAAAAAGCGTGCCCGAACTCAGGCGAAGCTGGCGCGCGAAGTGCAGCAGCTGCGCGAGTCCGGCCGGATGCTGAAAACCGATGCGCCTGACAACGCCAGCGCCCTCAAGGCGGTGCTGGATTTGGCGGAGCAGCGTGAATCGCGGTTCGGCGGCTCCGAGAGAAAGCTTTTGGCCCAGTGGCCCGCCATGCAGGCGGCATACGCCGGTGATGAATATGTGGTCAAAATCCGCGACAAGGAAATCCGGACCGCGCTCACCAGCAAGAGCCTCTCGGGCACCACCATCCGCAAAGTGGCCTTGCCACAGTATGAAGACCATGGCGAGATTCTTCAGTGGCTGATGTTGGACAACGTACCGGGCAGCTATCCGTACACGGGCGGCACCTTTGCCTTCAAGCGCGAAGGCGAGGATCCCACGCGCATGTTCGCGGGCGAGGGCGATGCCTTTCGCACCAACAAGCGTTTCAAGCTGCTCAGTGAGGGCATGGCGGCCAAGCGCCTGTCCACGGCTTTTGACTCCGTCACGCTGTACGGCAATGACCCGGACCCGCGCCCCGACATTTACGGCAAGGTGGGTAACTCCGGGGTTTCGATTGCCACGCTCGATGACATGAAGGTGCTGTACGGCGGTTTTGACTTGTGCAGCCCGTCCACCAGCGTCTCCATGACCATCAATGGCCCGGCGCCGAGCATCCTTGCCATGTTCATGAACACGGCCATTGACCAGAACATTGAAAAATTCAAGGCAGACAACGGGCGTGAACCTACGGACACCGAAGTTGAAAAGATCCGCGAGTGGGTGCAGGAAAACGTTCGCGGCACGGTGCAGGCCGACATCCTCAAAGAAGATCAGGGCCAGAACACATGCATCTTCTCCACCGAGTTCAGCCTGAAAGTCATGGGCGACATCGCCCAGTATTTTGTGCACAACCGGGTGCGCAACTTTTACTCGGTCTCCATCAGCGGCTACCACATCGCCGAAGCCGGGGCCAACCCCATCAGTCAGCTGGCGTTCACGCTCTCCAATGGCTTCACCTTTGTCGAAGCCTATCTGGCGCGCGGCATGCACATTGATGATTTCGCACCGAACCTGAGCTTTTTCTTCAGCAACGGCATGGACCCCGAATACACGGTGATGGGCCGCGTGGCCCGGCGCATCTGGGCCGTGGCCATGAAAGAAAAGTACGGGGCCAACGAGCGCAGCCAGAAGCTCAAATACCACATTCAGACCAGCGGGCGCAGCCTGCACGCGCAGGAAATTCAATTCAACGACATCCGCACCACCTTGCAGGCGTTGATTGCCATTTACGATAACTGCAACAGCCTGCACACCAACGCCTTTGACGAAGCCATCACCACGCCCACAGAAGACTCCGTGCGTCGCGCCATGGCGATCCAGCTCATCATCAACCGCGAATGGGGTCTGGCGAAAAACGAAAACCCGTCGCAGGGCGCTTTCATCATTGAGGAACTGACCGAGTTGCTGGAAGAGGCCGTGCTGCTGGAGTTCGAGCGCATTGCCGAGCGTGGCGGTGTGCTCGGTGCCATGGAGACCGGCTACCAGCGCGGCAAGATTCAGGACGAATCGATGCACTACGAGATGCTCAAACACACCGGCGAGCTGCCCATCATCGGAGTCAACACCTTCCGCAACCCGCATGGCGATGCAGTGATGGACAAGTTGGAGCTGGCGCGCTCGACCGAAGAAGAAAAGCAGAGTCAGCTCAAACGGCTGGCGGACTTCCATGCCCTGCACGCGGAGGAGTCCCCTGCCATGCTCAAGCGGCTTCAACAGTCGGTGATCGAGAACGGCAACGTGTTTGAGGTGTTGATGGACGCCGTGCGCGTGTGTTCACTGGGCCAGATCACCAACGCGCTGTTCGAGGTGGGTGGGCAGTACCGGCGCAATATGTAATTGTGACTAAACCAGTGCACCTGGCAGTGCACTGCGCCGTCTGGTTGGGTGGCGCTGGCTAGAATCAACGGCTCGTCCCCCACCCAAGCGTTTACGAGCTGTCTTCCGCATGACCTTGACCGGCCTGATCGGCCTTTATGTGCGCCAGAATTGGCGACCCTACCTGCTGTCGGCCCTGATGCTGGCATCGGTGAGCGCCTTAACGGTCTACATTCCGCGCCAGGTCGGGCACATCGTCGATGGGTTGGTCCGCGCCGAAATGACCACGCGAGCCTTGCAGACCCGGCTTGCAATGGTATTGGTGGCGGGTGTGGCCATCTATTTCCTGCGGGTCGCCTGGCGCTTGCAGTTGTTCTCGGCGAGCTACCGTCTTGGCGCGCAACTGCGCACACGGCTTTACCAGCGTCTGTGCCTGCAAGGCCCCGCGTTCTTTCAGCAGCAGCGTACTGGCGATCTGATGGCGATGGCCACCAACGACATCGATTCGGTCGAAATGGCAGCGGGAGAAGCCATGCTGGCCGGGTTTGACGGCACGTTGACCCTTATCATGGTCGTGGCGATGATGACGCTCGGCATCGACTGGCGTCTGGCGGTGGCGGCGCTGTTGCCCTTTCCGCTGATGGCCTGGGCATTCTGGCGCATCTCGAACCACATTCACCAGGCCTCGCGCGACTCGCTGGCGTCCTTTGGACGCCTTAATGACCACGTTCAGGAGAGCCTGAGTGGAGTTCGCACCTTGCGCGCGCTCGGGCTGGAGGAGCGCAGTGCGGCGCAATTTGCCGAGTTGGCGGAGGCGGCGGCCGCGGCGAGCCTGCGGGCCCAGCGCTGGGAAGCCGCATTCGAGCCCGCGGTGGGAATCGCGCTGGTCAGCGCGACCGTCCTCACGCTGGGTCTGGGCGGAGTTTTGGTGTGGCATAGGCAACTCAGCATCGGCGCGCTCACTGCCTTTAGCATGTACCTGGGCCAGCTGATCTGGCCGATGTTTGCGGCCGGTTGGGTGCTGGCCCTGATCGAACGCGGTCGAGCCGCCTGGGGCCGCCTGCGGCCGGTGCTGGATGCCCCCCTGTCGATGGTGGATGAAGGAACCGTGGATTCTGTGCCACAGGGCAAGCTTCAATTTGAGGGGATCGAGTTTTCCTACCCCGGTCACCAAGCTTTGGCGTTGCATTCGTTCACTGCCACGTTGCGCGCAGGGCAAACCCTGGGTCTGGTGGGGCCGACCGGCGCTGGAAAATCGAGCGTGCTGCGCCTATTGCTGCGCCAGTATGGCGCGCACAGCGGAAGCCTTGAATGGGATGGGCAGCCCCTGGATAAATACACCTTGCATGCGCTGCACAATGCAATCAGCTGGGTGCCCCAGGAGCCTTTTCTGTTCTCGGCATCGATCGCGGACAACATTGCACTGGGTCGCGCCGAGGCGAGCCGGGCCCAAATCGAGGACGCCGCGCGTCTTGCCTCCATTCACGCTGACATCGAGCGAATGCCCCATGGCTATGACACGATGGTGGGTGAAAAAGGCATTTCCCTCTCGGGCGGACAACGCCAGCGCGTGGCCATCGCACGTGCCCTGTTGGTCGATGCACCCTTGTTGCTGCTGGACGACGCCTTGTCTGCGGTCGATACTCAAACGGAGACTGAAATTCTGGTGCATTTGCGCAGGGCCCGAGCCGGCCGCACCGCCATCATTGTGAGCCACCGCCTGAGCGCGGTGATGGACGCCGATCACATCCTGGTTCTCCAAGAGGGGGAAATCAGCGAGCAGGGCAGCCACGCCGCGCTGCTCTCCAACCTCCGTTGGTATGCGGCGCAATGGCGCTACCAGCAACTCCAGGCCAGCCTTGATGCCGCCTGAGCAACACCCCGAGCCACGCAACACGCGCCGGGGCATCGCCCTGCTGGCGCGTTCGGCCGCCTGTGAGCGCCGCCATGTTCTGATCGGAAGCTGCTGGCTGGTCGCAGCGGCTCTGCTTGAGGCGATGGGGCCGTTGCTTGGAAAGTTGTTCATCGATCGCTATTTGCTGCTCAGGCATTTCGTCGCGCTCGATGTGGGGTTGCTGCTGGGCGGCATTTTGCTTGCGGGCTGTCTCGCCAGTGTGGTGCGCTACGCCCAGCTGACCCGCCTGGCCGGGGTGGCCATGCGCTCCGTGCGGCGGCTTCGCGAAGAGGTGTATGGACATGTGCTGCGGCTTCCCCTGGCTTATTTCGATAAGGCTATTACTGGGCAGTTGGTCAGTCGGGTGACCAACGACACGGAGCAGGTGAAAAACCTCTATGTCACGGTGCTGTTTGTCATGCTCGACAGCAGCATCGTGGTGCTCGGAGCCATGGTGGCGATGGCCTGGCTTGATTGGCGCTTGATGCTCATCGTGCTCATGCTGGTGCCCGCCGTTGTGGTGATTGTCTGGTTCTATCAGCGCTGGAGCGGTCCGGCCGTGGCCCGCGCCCGCCAGCGCCGCAGCGACATCAATGCCCAGATGTCCGAGTCCATCGCGGGCATGGCCGTGCTGCAGGCGAGCAACGCGCAGGGGCGTTTTGAGACCAAATTCGAGCATACCAACCAGCAGCACCTGCAAGCCCGCGTGGCCGAAATGCGGGTCAACGCGTGGCTGTTGCGCCCCATGCTTGACCTGATCAACGTGTTGTTGCTCGTGGTTGTGATTTACAGCTTCGGCCAGCGCGCGCTCGGAACCCTGGAAGTGGGCATTTTGTACGCCTTTGTGAGCTACATCGGTCGCGTGGTCGACCCCCTGATCCAGATTACCCTGCAATTCAGTCAGCTGCAGCAAGCGGTGGTGGCCGCGGCGCGGGTCGATACCTTGTTGCAGGAGTTTCGACCTGCGATCAGAGGCGGTGCGGAACGCATCACGCACGGAGCTGTGAGCATCGACAACCTGGGTTTTGGGTACGACCCCGCGACACCGGTGTTGCACGACCTCAGTCTTCACATTGCTGCGGGCAGCTTTTACGCGCTGGTGGGCCATACGGGCAGCGGAAAGTCCACGCTGCTGAGTCTGCTGTTGCGCTTTTATCAGCCGCAACTGGGCAGCATCACGTTCGACGGCGTTGCACTGGACCGATTCAGCGACACCCAATTTCGCGCCGACGTCGGTCTGGTGCCGCAAGATCCCTTTCTGCTGGCTGCCAGTGTGAGCGAGAACATCGACATGGGCCGCGGGCTGTCTCAGACCCGGATTGAGTCGGCGGCCCGGGCGGCGCATTGCCACGGATTCATCGCCAAACTTGAGCAGGGCTACGCCACTGCCCTGGGTGAGGGCGGCGCGAGACTGTCAGTGGGGCAAAAACAGCTGATTGCCATTGCACGTGCGTTGGCCGGAGAACCACGTATCCTGTTTCTGGACGAGGCGACGGCACATATCGACTCCGAGACCGAGCAAATCGTGCAAGTGGCACTCTCCGAGCTGCGGGGTAAAGTCACGGTGATCGCGATTGCCCATCGGCTCTCAACGATTCGTGAAGCCGACTCGATCGTGGTGTTCAATCACGGACGCATCCAGGAGCAGGGCACCCACGATGAGCTGATGAGCATCAGCCAGGGCATTTACCAGCGCCTGTACCTGCTGCAGCAATGGGCGCCTTAGGAGTCCGGGCGGCCGAGCGTTTTGCGCAGTTCAAAGGGGGAGGCCGCAGGCCGGAGGATACGAAGCAGAATGCTCGGCCGCCCAGACTCCCAGCCGCCGCGGGTCTTGGATCACGCTCTTTAATGCTACTGTATTAGTAGCATGTTATGCAATACTGGCGGGGGATAAAGGCCAAAAAATCATAAATCTTCCGGGCAGCCAAGGGCCCGGACCGGATCAACCGCCCTTTTTGCAGCGCTTACCGGGGTTTTTCTTGTTGTTGGTGGCGGTGCCGCGCTCCAGGCTGCGCTTTTGACCCTGGGGGGCCGTAAAGCACACGCCTTTGGGCGGCACGGGGCGGGGTGTTGCGCGCGCCTGGGCTTCGGTGCGAAATTCTTTGGCCATGAAATAACTCCAGTTACTAATTGATTGACAGAAAACCTGTGATTATCCCCGGTCTTGACTTTGACCGTCTTGGCGCTCGCTTTCGTCCCCCAACGCAGCCGGATCAGGCTCGCCCGCGCTTGGCGCGCGCGGCAGGCGCCGACCGGGTTTGGCCAGCAGTTCCAGATAGAACGCCGGGTCGCCTTGCTTCGCCGCAGTGTCAATCAGGCTGGTGATGGTCGCGAAGTGCACCCCCTGGGCGTCGACCTGGCTGGCGCCAAACCGGCAGTCAAAGTCCCAGAAGTCCACGCCCTCAGGCAAGGGCACCCGTCGCTGCCGCCTGACGTACTTGCGGATTTCATGCTTGATGGCTTCGAGCAGTCGGTCGGGGTGCTTGCCTTCAATCTGGAGTTGGAACGTTTTTTTCATGGGGACCCAATTGGTTGCGATTCGATCGGGCTGCTGCCCGATCTCACTTTGTAGACCGCTTGCGCTGGCTTTGGCCGGCAAGGGGTGCTGACGGCATCAATTATCGGCTCCAAACACCCGAGCGGGAGTTCGCGCACCTGGCAATGGGCGTCGTACACTCGAGCCCCACTCCCCGTCATCTCAAGACCCCCGTTCATGACATTTTCCCAATTGGGTTTAGCGCCCGCTCTGTTGAGTGCCGTTCAGGCCCGAGATTTCGCAGTGCCCACGCCAATCCAGGCCTGTGCCATTCCCCCGGCCCTCGCGGGGCGCGATGTATTGGGCTCAGCGCAAACCGGGTCAGGCAAAACGGTGGCCTTTGCTTTGCCGCTTCTGCAGGGTTTGGAGAAAATTACACCTGAGCGGCCCCGCCGCGTGCGCGCCTTGATCTTGGTCCCGACGCGCGAACTCGCGGCCCAGGTCGGGGACGAAATTCGCAGTCTGGCCCAGCATCTGCCCTGGCCGGTTAAGGTAACCACCGTGTTCGGCGGGGTTTCGATCAACCCCCAGATGATGGGTTTGCGCAGCGGGGCGGACATTGTGGTGGCGACGCCCGGGCGTCTTCTGGACCTGATCGACCACAACGCACTGGTGCTTGGCACTGTCACCACCCTGGTGCTCGATGAGGCCGACCGTTTGTTCGATCTTGGCTTTGCCGAGGAGCTTTCACGCATCCTGGCCCTTCTTCCATCTCAGCGCCAGACCCTGTTGTTCTCCGCCACATTTCCCGCCGCGGTGCAGGCGCTGGGGCAATCGTTGCTGCGTGAGCCAGTTTGCATTGATTTGCCGCCTCAAACGCTGGGGACGCCTGATATCGCGCAGCGGGTCATTGCCGTGGACGACGGTCGACGCACCCAATTGTTGCGTCATCTAATCCAGCAAAACGGCTGGAAACGGGTGCTGGTGTTTGTGGCGACCAAGCACGCGGCAGAGATGGTCGCCGACAAGCTGCGCAAGGCCCGGGTCAACGCGGAACCGTTCCATGGCCAGTTGAGCCAGGGCAAGCGCACTCAGGTGCTGGCTGATTTCAAGGCGTCGCGGCTCAAGGTTGTGGTGGCCACCGATGTGGCGGCGCGCGGTCTGGACATCGCGCAGTTGCCCGTGGTCGTGAATTTCGACTTACCCCGTTCGGTGATCGACTACACCCATCGCATCGGGCGTACCGCCCGGGCCGGTGAAAGCGGGGTGGCGGTGAGCTTTGTCAGCGCCGACAGCGAGCCGCATTTCCGGTTGATCGAGAAACGCCTTCGAATCGCGCTTGCGCGCGAAACAGTTGCAGGCTTCGAGCCGCTTGCCGACGCGGCGCAGATTGATGCGACGGGGCCAGAAGCGCCCATCGGCGCGACCGCTGCCGGAGGCGTCAAGGGTCGGCGTCCAAGTAAAAAGGATAAGTTGCGCGCGGCTGCCGCCCTGCATCCGCCGCCCTCAGTCGGCGATGGGGGCTGAGTTCAAAGGGCCTGGCGCAGCCGGGCGTCGAGGCACTTTTTTGGTTCATGCGGAGCAATTTGATTCAAGTCAATCTATTGCAATCCCTTAATTCAGTGGGGTTTCATGCCGTCGATATACTGGCTGAAAGCTTTTTTTGACTGACTTTCCACCTTCTACAGGAGTTCTCATGAGGTTTTCTTCCATCGCGCTCGCCGGCTTGATCGGCACCTTGGGTCTGGTCTCGTTTAATGCCGGGGCTGCCGATGCCGCCGTCAAAACCGTGGCTGCCTTGTACAAGGAAAAAGCCACCTTGGCAGGCAAGACGGTCAGTGTTCAGGGCAAGGTCGTCAAGGTCAACAACGGCATCATGGGACACAACTGGATTCACGTGCAAGATGGCACGGGCGATGCAAAGACCAATGATCTGACGGTGACCAGCGATCAAATGGCCACCGTGGGTGACAAGGTGACTGTTTCTGGTGTGGTCGGAATCAACCGTGATTTCGGCAGCGGTTATTCCTATCCGCTGCTGCTTGAGAAGGCCACCATCGCCGTCAAGAAATAAGAAACAAAAACCCGGCCATTGCCAGGTTTGATGTTTCAGATCCCGTGGCCCGGCACGCGTTGCCGTCGCCACCGGAACGGTACGGCCTGTCAAGCCTTTCAATTCAGCAGGATATCGTCGTCAAAGTCCTGTGCGTCGATCTCTGCGTCAAACGCGGCGCGGGCGGCCAGGGCGGCCTGCGTGTACGGAATCAGCGGTTTGTCCAGCGGATGCAGCTTGTGGCGGCGCAAGCCCCGCAACTGCTGTGAGCGTTCCATGGTTTGCAGCACCAGCTCGGGCTCCATCATGAGGCTGAAGGGGTTGATCGCAAGAGCGGTATGGGACATGAAAATTCTCCGGTTCAAGACACCATCGAAATCTGTTGGCGCTTGAGACAACTTTAGCCCTCGATTCAGGTTACTGAAGTCGGCAAATGGCTGTAAACAAGGTAGGAATTTGCCTTACAACCCGGCCCCGGTTACAGCAGGCGAACTTTCACGCTGCGCCCTTTGACTTTTCCCGCATTGAGCTTTTGCATGGCCTGCAGGGCAATATCGCGCTTGACCGCCACAAACGTGGTGAATTCGGTCACGTTGATCTTGCCGATTTGCTCGCGGGTGTAGCCGGCGTCAGCCGTCAAGGCCCCCAGCACGTCGCCGGGGCGAATCTTTTCCTTGCGGCCACCCAGAATCTGCAGCGTGACCATGGGCGGGAAGCAGCGGTCCCGTGCCTGTGGGCGTGAGTTCGTCGAGTTTGTGCCAGACCGATTCGCGGCTCTGATATTGCTCGATTTTGCCGACGAACCCCATCTCGTTCATGCTTGCCAGGCTCAGGGCCAGGCCCGACTCGCCCGCACGGCCGGTGCGGCCGATGCGGTGCACATGCACTTCCGGGTCGGGGGTGATGTCCACGTTGATGACGGCCTCCAGTTGGGTGATGTCCAGACCCCGGGAGGCCACATCCGTGGCGACCAGCACCGAGCAGCTGCGATTGGCAAACTGGGCCAGCACCTGGTCGCGCTCGCGCTGTTCAAGTTCGCCAAAGAGTGCCAGCGCGCTGAACCCCTGCTTTTGCAGGGAGGTGACCAGTTCCTTGCACTGGAGCTTGGTGTTGCAGAACGCCAGGGTACTGACCGGGCGGAAGTGGTTGAGCAGCAGGGCCACAGCTTCGAACCGGTTGGCGCGCGTCACCTCGTAAAAGCGCTGTTCAATCAGGCTTTCCGCGTGCTGCGACTCGACCTTGACCTGCACGGGTTCGCGCATGAACTGCTTGGCCAGCTTTTCAATGCCTTCGGGGTAGGTGGCCGAAAACAGCAGGGTCTGGCGCTCTTTGGGGCATTGCTTGGTGACGGTGACGATGTCGTCCAGAAATCCCATGTCGAGCATGCGGTCGGCTTCATCGAGCACCAGAGTGTTAAGCGCCTCCAGGCTCAGATAGCCGCGCGCCAGATGGTCCATCACGCGCCCGGGCGTGCCCACCACAATGTGGGCGCCGTGTTCGAGTGAGGCGCGCTGGCCGCGCAGGGCGACGCCGCCACACAGGGTCACCACCTTGATGTTTTCCTCAGCGCGGGCCAGGCGGCGGATTTCGATGGTGACCTGGTCGGCCAGCTCGCGTGTGGGGCACAGCACCAGCGCCTGAATGGCAAAGCGACGTGGGTTGAGATGGTCCAGTAGCGCCAGTCCAAAAGCCGCTGTTTTGCCGCTGCCGGTCTTGGCCTGCGCGATCACGTCTTTGCCTGAGAGCGCAGCAGGCAGGCTGGCAGCCTGAATCGGGGTCATCTCCAGATAGCCCAGCTGCTTCAAGTTCTCCAGCGTGGCGGGGTTGAGGGTCAGGGTGTCGAACCCGGTGTTGGCGGCGGTGGTGGTCATAGGGCATGATTATCCCTGTCGTGACCCATATTGAGCCCGCGCCAGAGCGTTTGGCGATTCTTTGGGAAAATGAAAACTGTTGCAGATGATCTGCAGATGGAGGAGTTTTGATGCGTCGTGCCGTACTTTCCCTGATTTTGATGCCGGTGCTGCTGGCCGGTTGCGGCAGCGCTGTGCTCAACCCGGTCAGCGGTGAGAGCGAGCGCTCGGTGATGAGCGAGCAAGCGGAGATTGCCGAGGGCCGCAAGGGCCATGAACAGGTGCTGCAGGAATACGGCGTGGTCAAGGACGCCCGCCTGCAGGCCTATGTGAACAACCTGGGCCAGAAGCTGGCCCGCCAGTCGCATCGCAACCAGTTGCAGTGGCATTTCACGGTGCTCGACAGCCCTGAGATCAACGCCTTTGCCCTGCCAGGCGGCTATGTGTACGTGACGCGCGGCATCATGGCCTACATGGAAGACGAGGCCGACCTGGCGGGCGTGGTTGGTCATGAAATCGGTCACGTGACGGCGCGTCATGGCGCGCAGCGCGCCACCCGGGCGCAGGACGCGGGCCTGGGCGTGTTGGCGGCCACTGTGCTGGGCGCGGTATTGGAGAGTCAGGGCATCTCCGGGGCCGGCCAGGCGGCAAGCCAGGTCTCGCAAACCGTGGCCTCGGGCTACATTGCCTCCTACGGGCGGGAGCAGGAGCTGCAGGCTGACAGCCTGGGCGCCGAGTACCTCGCGCGCACCTCCTACAACCCGCAAAACATGGTCAACGTCATTTCGGTGCTCAAGAACCAGGAGCGCTTCGCCGCCGACCAGGCCCGTGCCCAGGGCCGTGACGTGCAGGGTCAGCGCAGCTGGCTGGCCTCGCACCCCAGCAACGACGAACGCCTGCAGGCCATCACACGACAGGCCGCCCAGTATCGGGGCCAATACAGCGACGAGGGGCGAGCCCGTTATCTGCAGGCCATCAACGGCATGGCCTTTGGCGAGACCAGCGAGCAGGGCGTGACCCGGGGCGCCAATTTCTACCATGAGGCGCTGGGAATTGCCTTGACCGCGCCAGTGGGCTGGAAAATTGAGAATTCCCCCGATCGCCTGCTGGTGGTGAGTGCGCAAGGCGACGCGGCGCTCATCATGCGTACCGTGCCGCCGCAGGCCGGCAACAGTCATGACGAGGTCATTCGCAATGTGCTCAAACCCAGCCAGGGGCGAGTTGATCGGCTGCTGATCAACGGTCTGCAGGCCACCCGCTTCGCGGGCTCGCGCACGGATGCGCAGGGACGCGCCCAGCCCATGGAAGCCACAGTGGTGACGGGTCCCGGCAACACGATGTATGTACTGAGCTATGCGGCTCGTGACGCAGCCACGCTGCAGCGATCCCGCTACGCGCTGCAGCAGGCGGAGCAATCCTTTCGGCCCTTGAGTGGGTTGGACCGTGCCGCGGCGCGGCCCTGGACACTCAAACTCGCTCCATTTCCTCGCGGGGGCTTTGCCGAACTGGCGCGCAGTTCGCCACTGGACAGCCCCGAGCAGCAGTTGCGCCTGATCAATGGCGTTTACGGCGGGGGAGAGCCGAGAACCGGGCAACTGGTCAAAGTGGTGGACGCACGCTGAACAGCGGTTCCTGCGTCTAGGTCGGTCAGGCTTGTCGGCAGCATGCCTGTGCGTTCGTTCGAACTCAAAATTGAGGTCCAATAGCGCCATGGAAAACACCCGCGATATCGACAGTCGGCTGGCCGATCTGGAGATCAAGGCCAGCTTCGCCGAAGACCTTCTGGAGCAGCTCGACCAGGTCATCATCCGACAGCAAGCGCAAATTGACGAATTGATGCGCGAGGTCGCCCGGCTTCGCCAGCCTGCCCGCGACACTGGCAGCGCAGAGCCGCGCAACCTGCGCGACGAGCTGCCGCCGCATTACTGAACGATGACAAACACTGTTGCCGCGCAGCAGTGCGGGCATATTTTATAAGGAAAATCGGGCTCTATCCCTAGTCCAATAAGCACAGTTAGCTATCATTGCTATAGCACTTCAGGGCGGAAAATCGTCCACCTGAATCACCCGGTCGGCTGCCTTGAGGTAAGCCAGTGCGGCCTTTGGATCGCGCGAGCCAGCCGCTGCTTCTTCCAGCGAAGCCGTGCGCCGCAGTGATCGGTTGAGTTCGGCCAGTTCGTCGACCAGTGGCTGCGCCAGCTCAAAAGCACGCATCAAGTCCAGCAAACCACCGGCTTTGGGTTGGCCCACGTCCGGGCACAACTGCGCAATCAGCGCCGCGTCGTCGCGCAGCGCATCCGCCAGGGCGAGCCACTGGCGATCGTGCAGACCGCGCAATTGGCTGTTGCCCCGCAGCAGCAGCGGCGCTGCCAGTGCCAGCGGGCGAGACGGCATGTTGGCATACAGCTCGCGCAGGGTCTGCACCGCAATGCCCAATTGATCGCGGATGGCAGCGCGGGCAAAGGGCAGCAGGCCAGGGTGGCCTTCCATTTCATAGCGCCAGACGCAGCTTGCGGCCAGGTACAGAGCCGACAAGGCATCGCCCAAACGGGCCGAGAGAAGTTCCATGCGCTTGAGCTTGCCGCCCAGCAGTCCCATGGCCAGGTCGGCCGTCAGAGCATATTGGGCCGAGACCCGCGCGATCATGGCCGCTTCTGCCCGCAGTTCGGGGGGTGGTGTGCCCGCCAAGCCGGCGCCAAACAGGCTGCGCCCAAGGTTGCGCATCACGTGACCGCCGTGCGCGAGCAGGGCCCGCCCCAGAGCGTCGGCGTCCTGCTCCTGAACGGCGGTCATCTCCTTGAGCACCTGTGGGTGGCAGCGCACCGCACCCTGGCCGAAGATGATCAGGGCGCGCGTGAGCAAGTTGGCCCCTTCCACCGTGATCGCGATGGGGGCGTGGCGGTAGGCCACACCCAAGAGGTTGCCAGGGCCGCGAATAATGGCCTTGCCGCCCAGAATGTCCATGCCATCGTTTACGGCCTGGCGTCCGGCCTCGGTGAGCTGCACCTTTAGGATGGCGCTGGCCACGCTGGGGCGCTCCTCTGAGTCCAGCGCCGCAGCGGTATAGCGGCGCGCGGCATCGCTGGCGTATAGCTTGACGGCCATGCGTCCAATCAGGGCGCCAATGGCGTGAAACTTGCCAATGGGAAGGCCAAACTGCTCACGAATCTGGCTGTAGGCATTGACCACGTACAGCGTGGTTTGTTGCATGGAAGCGCCCAGTGCCGGCAGAGAAATGGCCCGTCCGGCGGCCAGGCTCTCCATGAGCATGCGCCAGCCCTGGCCCACCTGAGGCTCACCGCCAATGACCCAGTCCATGGGCACAAACACGTCCTGGCCGCGAATCGGCCCGTTCATGAAGGCCGAATTCATGGGCCGGTGACGTCGCCCGATGTCCATCCCCTGGGTTGGCACCGGGATCAGCGCGCAGGTGATGCCCAGTTGTTGTTCGCCCTCGGGGCGGCTTGGGTCCATCGCCTGAAACGCCAGGCCCACCACCGTGGCCACCGGTGCCAGGGTGATGTAGCGCTTGTCAAAGCGCACGTTGAAGCCGCGCACCATTTGGCCGTCGATCTCGCGCTCGGTGAGCACGCCCAGGTCAGGAATCGAGGCGGCGTCGGAGCCCGCGTAGGGCGAGGTCAGGCCAAAACAGGGCAACTCGCGCCCGTCGGCCAGGCGCGGCAGGTAATAATCTTTTTGGGCCTGGGTGCCGTAGTGCAGCAGCAATTCGGCCGGGCCCAGCGAGTTGGGGACCATCACTGTCACGGCAGCGGCCACGTTCACGGTAGCAATGCGTGTGACCACCGCGGCATGCGCGAAGTGGCCAAAGCCCAAACCGCCAAACTCCTGGGGGATGATCATTCCGAAGAATTTTTTCTCCCGCAGGAACTGCCAGACTTCGGTGGGCAGGTCACGTGCCTGGTCGATCTCGAAATCATCGAGCATGGCGTTGAGCGCGCGCACCTCAGTATCAAGAAACGCCTGCTCAGTGGGTGTGAGCCGGTTCGGACCGCGCTTTCGCAGCGCATCGAAGTTGGGACGGCCGGAGAACAATTCGCCCTCAAAGCCGACGGTGCCCGCTTCCAGCGCAGCGCGTTCGGTCTCGCCCATGGCGGGCAGGGCTTTGGAAAACGGGCCCAGTGCGGCGCGTCCCAGCAGGGTGTGAAGTCCCATCGGTGCCTCCTTTGCGCCCGGGGTCTGGTGTGGGTACCGGACCGTTCCATGATACGCGGCTTGGCGTCTTGTGGGCAACGTCGGCGAACTGGCCACACACGGCCGCGACCCAGGCCGGTGTCACTGTCAGGGACGCAGCGCGGTCAGCTGGCGGAGGGCTGGGGTTCGTGCTCCTTGGGCAATTTCATGCTGAAAGTGGTGACTCCAGCTTTGGAGGTCACCGAAATACTGCCACCGTGAGAGACGATGATGGAACGGGTGATGGCCAGACCCAGCCCCGTGCCTTCGCTGCTGCGCTGGCGCGAGGGATCAACCCGATAGAAACGGTCGAATACGCGTTGCAGGTGTTCCGGCGCTATTGTGTCGCCGGTGTTCTCCACCTGGACAGAGACTGTGTGAGGACCGCTGGTCAGACGCACGTGAATGCTGGTGTTCGCGTTGGAATGCCGAACTGCGTTGGAAAGCAGATTGCCCAGGGCTCGGCGCAGCATCAGTGAGTCTGCACTCACTGTGGCGTTGCCCTCCAGTTTGAACTGCAGGCCCTTTTCATCGGCCACCGCATCGTAGTAATCAAACAGGGCCATGGTTTGGGCCGCGAGATCGACCGTTTCACGCGAGGGCACCACCAGATCGTTCTCGGCCTTGGCCAAAAGCAGCATGTCCGAGATCATGCGGGCCATGTGATCGAACTCTTCGGCGTTCGATTCCAGAATGTCGCGGTACTCGTCTGCATTGCGGGCACGCGAGAGCGCCACCTGGGTCTGCGTCATCAGATTGCTCACCGGGGTGCGCAATTCGTGCGCAATGTCCGAAGAGAACGCCGACAGCCGGTGAAAGGCATCCTCCAGCCGCGCGAGCATCTCGTTGAGGGACTGAGCGAGTTCGGCGAGCTCGACGGGCACGGACTCCACTTCGAGACGGCGGCCCAATTGCTGCGCCGTGACCCCTTGCGTCTGCGCGCGCATCGCACGCAGGGGAGCCAAACCTCGCTGTACCGCAGCCCAGCCAAGCAGGCCGGTGAACACCGCAGCTGCCGCCACGAAAATCCACAACGTTCGCATGAAGGCACGCATGAAGGCCTGGTGGTGTGCAATGTTGGTGGCCACCGCCACCACTACCCTTGAACGCTCGCTGATGCCGGTGGGCAACTCGGCGGCAATGCCGCGAAAGGTTTGCTTTCCAACTGACCAGGTGATGGGGCGGACCGCGCCGCCAAGACCGTCGCTCGCCCGCAGATCGATTGAAAACTCGGCGTTCGGCGTGGCATAGATGACATAGTGATTGGGACCGAAGACGGCCATTTCCAGGTCGTCGTAGCCAATCAGGGCGTTGTCAAGCAGGTGACGGACGGCTGGCAAGTCGTCGGTTGATTTCAATTGCGCCAGGGTGTGGCGGGCCATTTCAATCTTGCCGGTCAGAACCTGTATATCCTGCTGCTCGAAATGCTGCTCGACGGACGTCGCGATGACAAACGAAAGCGCAAGCAGCACCGCGGTCGAGACCGCAACGAATAACCACGTGAGGTGCCGGGTGATTGATTTTTTACCGCTCAAGCGCAATCGGGATTCTCCAGCACGTAGCCCATGCCGCGCACGGTGCGGATGAGTTTGGGCTCAAAGTCGTCATCGACCTTGACGCGCAGACGGCGCATGGCCACTTCGATGACGTTGGTGTCGCTGTCAAAGTTCATGTCCCACACCTGCGAGGCGATAAGGGATCGCGGCAACACCTCGCCCTGACGGCGCATTAGCAACTCGAGCAGGGCAAATTCCTTGGCCGTCAAGTCGATGCGACGCCCCGCGCGCGTGACACGTCGACGCCTCAAATCGAGCTCCAGATCGGCCGCCTGCAGGTCGTCGAGCGGCCTGGCCTTACCGCCCCGGCGCATCAGGGTTCGCACCCGCGCCAGCAGCTCTGAAAACGCAAAAGGCTTTACCAGGTAGTCATCGGCACCGAGTTCGAGTCCCTTAACGCGGTCGTCCACGTGGTCGCGCGCGGTCAGGAACAGGACGGGAAGGTCCTTGCCCGCCTGGCGCAGTCGCTGCAGGATCGTCCAGCCATCCATGCCCGGCAGCATGATGTCGAGAATGGCCAGGTCGTAGGCTTCGGTCAGGCCGTGGTGCAGACCGTCGGTACCATTGCGCAACAAATCGACGACAAATCCCGCTTCTACCAGGCCCTGCTTGAGGTAGTCACCGGTTTTGGGCTCGTCCTCGACGATCAGTATTTTCATGCGTGCATCTCCTTGCGTAACGCCGCCGATTCTGCGCTGGTTCGGGCGTCTGGTCCTCAACATTACAGAAATGTAATCTTGCGGTAAGCTCACTGTTCACCTGATTTGGAGAAACTATCGGCGATCTACCAGCGGCTGCAAAGCCGAACTTTTATCGAATGGAAATTATGAAGACTTACTTTTTCCCCACTCTCGTTTCAATTGTTTTCGCCAGTTTTTCCACCCACGGCCTTGCTCAGACCGCGAAGATCAGCGACGGCGTTGCCGCCCCGGTGAAAATCGCAAGCGCTGCCCAAACCCCGTTGACCGAAGGGGTGGTCAAAAAAGTTGACCAACCCGGCGCCAGGGTGACCCTTGCACACGGCCCGCTTCCCGGTGGTATGCCCGCCATGACGATGACGTATCGCGTCAAAGATGCGAGTTGGCTCGCTGGCGTCGCGCCAGGACAAAAGATTCGTTTTGCGGTCGATCCGGTGGATGGCATGACCGTTGTGCGATTTGAGGCGATCAAGTGAGCCGACCGCAATCGCGCTAATTGATGCAAAAGGAGATTTGAGCCGTGAAGAATTCCTCTTGGACGCTCGTGTTTATGGCCTGGCTGGTGGCTACCCTGTCCACCGTGGGCGCTCTGTTCATGAGCGAAATCATGGGGTTTGCGCCCTGTGTGCTGTGCTGGTACCAGCGCATCTTCATGTTTCCGCTGGTGTTTGTGCTGGGCATGGGGCTTTTCCCGTTTGACCCGAAAGTGATTCGCTACGCGCTGGGTCTGTCCCTCGTGGGGTTGTCCATCGCGGTTTTTCACTCATTGCTGATGGCTGGGGTCATCCCGGAGAGCCTGGCGCCCTGCCGGCAGGGAATTCCGTGCACCACAGTGCAAATCCAATGGTTTGGCTTTGTGACGATTCCCATGCTCTCGGCTACGGCTTTTCTTGCGATTAACGTGTTGCTTGTTACAACCTACTTTAGGACCCAAAAATGAAACAGAAAGCTATTTTTATTGGCTCGGCAGTGTTGCTGATCCTTGCGTTCGTCGTTGGCGCGATGTACTTTAATAACCTTAAATCCCAGGAGACTGCCAAGGTGGCGGCGCAAAACCAGAAGGCGTTGATCCGCGCCGATGCGCCGAGTTTCGGCCCGGCAGACGCGCCAGTGCATGTGGTCGAGTTTCTTGATCCTGCCTGTGGAACCTGTCAGCAGTTTTATCCCATGGTGAAAAACATCATGGATGCCAATCCTGACAAGATTCGTCTGACGGTTCGCTATGCGCCATTTCACCCAGGCTCTGACCAGGTGGTCAAAGTTCTTGAGGCGGCCAAGCGACAGGGCAAGTTCGAGCCAACTCTGGAAGCTCTATTTGCATCACAAGCCCTGTGGGTGCAGAACCATACCGCCCAGGTCGACCTGATCTGGGGGCCACTGGCTGGCGTGGGCCTGGACATGGACCGTCTGAAGTACGACATGAACCTGCCCGAGGTAGCCCAGATCATTGCGCGCGATCTTGACGATGCCAAGGCACTGAACGTGACACAGACGCCGGAGTACTTCGTCAACGGCCTGCCATTGCCCAGCTTTGGCTTTGATCAGCTCAAAACGCTCATCGACAACGCCTTGGCCAACGCGCCCAAGAAGTAGGAGTTTTCCCATGAAATACGTCTCTCGGGGCGGCATTGTGGCCGCGCTGATGGTTTTGTGTGCGCCAATCGCAGCCTTTGCAGGTGACCCGTTGCCGGGAGCCAGTGTGCAAAGCTTGCTGGAAGTGGTCAAGGAGCGCAACCCTGACTATGCCGGCATGCGATATGAAGCCGCCGCTGCCGACGAGCGCGTCGCCTCGGCTGGCGCTCTACCCGACCCTAAGCTGCGCGTGGAGTTGATGGACATCACCAGGATGGGTGAGCAGAACCCGACGCTGTTGCCAGGCAACGTTGGCAGCACCCGCTATCTGGTGATGCAAGAGATACCGTGGTTTGGCAAACGCCAGTTGATGCGTGAGGCGGCGCAATTTGAAGCTCAGGGCGCGCAGGCCAAGGTTGCCCAAACCTGGTCCGAGCTCTCCGCCAGGGTCAAGACGGCGCAGGCGCAGCGATTCTTTCTTTATGGCACTGAGAAGTTGACGCGGGAAATTCTCGATCTAATGGTTCAACTCGAGCAAATCGCCCAGGCGCGCTACGCCAGCGGGTTGGCCGCGCAGCAGGACGTCATTCGCGCGCAGGTCGAGCAAACGAACATGAAAACTGAACTGGTCGCGCTGGAGAGCGATGGGCGGCAGCTTGACGTGCGAATGAATGCCCTGTTGGCCCGCCCGCCCTTTGCTGCCCTTGCCAGGCCAGCTGCGCCCGCGGCCATCGTGGCGCTGAGTGAGCGCGACTATTTCAGACTGGAGCAGCGCGTTCGGCAGGGCAATCCGATGGTGCGCACAACGCAGGCGCGCGTCGATTCGACCCAGAAAAGCCGTGAACTGACCTACAAGAATCGTTATCCGGACTTTGCATTTGGCATTTCTCCAACTCAGAGCGGAAGTGCCATCAAGGAATGGTCGCTCATGCTGGAGGTCAACATTCCGCTGCAGCAGTCTTCCCGACGGTCTCAGGAGCGCGAAGCCGAAGCGATGGTGGCCGCCGCCCAATCGCGCTGGGAAGATGCAACCAACCAGGCGTTGGCTGAGTTGTCGCAGAACTTGGCGGCCATTGACGCCGCAGGACGCACGGAAAAATTATTGACTACAAGTCTGTTGCCGCAGGCGGAACTGACCTTCAGCGCCGCTCTGGCAAGTTATGAAACCGGCAAGGTCGATTTCGCGACGCTGCTTGAAGCCCAGCGGCAGATCCAGCAAGCCCGGCAAAACGTGCTCAAAGCCCAGACCGAATCACAAGTGCGACTGGCTGAAATTGAAAAACTTTTGGGGGAACCTTTATGAAACAGGGCAATGGCTCTGGCGTTGCTGTCGCTGTCGGCGCGGTCACTTTCGCCATCATCGCGGCAGCCGGAGGTTACTGGCTGGGCAATGCAAAAAACTCCTCGCATGTTCCATCGGATGTGACGGGCGTGGCTGCCGCTGCTGCGGCATCGGGTGTGAGCGCCCAGTCCGAACGCAAACTGCTTTATTACCGCAACCCGATGGGGTTGCCCGACACCTCGCCCGCGCCGAAAAAAGACCCGATGGGGATGGATTACATCGCGGTCTATTCGGGCGAGGACGGTGCCGAACCGACACCGGCTGGTCAGGTCAAAATCAGCACCGAAAAAGTTCAAAAACTGGGCGTTCGGACCGAGGCGGCACAGTTTCGGGTACTGGACCAGGCGGTCCGCGCGGCCGGCAGGGTCGAGCCCGACGAGAGGCGGATATACACCATCTCCCCCAAATTCGAGGGGTATGTCGAGAAATTGCTGGTCAACGTCACGGGCCAGCCGATCAGCAAGGGCCAGCCCCTGCTGGAGGTTTACAGCCCGGAACTGGTTTCAGCGCAAAGGGAATATGCCATTGCCACGCAGGGTGTTGCGAGTTTGAAAGAAGCCGGAGGTCAGGCGCTCACGGGCATGAAACAGCTCGCTGATTCGAGCTTGCAGCGACTCAAGAACTGGGATATCTCAGATGACCAGATCAAGGCGCTTGAGAAGTCGGGAGATGCCAAACGTACGCTGGCTTTGCGCTCGACTGTGTCGGGCATCGTGACGGAGAAGAAAGCCTTTCAGGGGATGCGCTTCATGCCCGGGGAAATGCTTTACCAGGTGACGGATTTGTCATCGGTATGGGTGATTGCCGATGTGTTTGAGCAGGATATCAGCCTGGTCAAATTCGGTGCCAAGGCCAAAGTCAAAATCAACGCGTATCCCGATAAGACGTTCAACGGGACAGTCACCTACGTCTATCCGACCCTCAAGGCCGAGACGCGCACGGTCCCCGTGCGTGTTGAACTGGCTAATCCCGGTCTGCTGCTTAAGCCTGCGATGTTTGCACAAGTGGAATTGTTGGCCTCGACCAGGGGCAAGGTAATCACTGTTCCGGTGTCGTCCACGATTGACAGCGGTACGCGCCAGATCGTTCTGATTCAACAGGGCGAAGGCCGGTTCGAGCCGCGAGAAGTCAAGCTTGGCGCTCGCAATGACGCTTATGTCGAGGTCATTGACGGGGTGAAGGAAGGCGAGCAGGTCGTGGTCACCGCCAACTTCCTGATTGATGCCGAGAGCAATCTGAAAGCGGCGGTGGGCGGTTTTGCCTCGCCAGAGTCCACGGTGCCGCCAAAGTCCGCCCAGGCGTCAACCAAGCGGGTGGGGCATAGAGCCGAGGGCACGGTTGAAAGCATTGACGCCAAAGACGGAACCATCAGTTTGAGTCACGGCCCGATTGCCAGTCTCAAGTGGCCAGCGATGACCATGGAATTCAGGACCGCCAACCCATCTTTGATGGAATCCCTGACGCCGGGCGCCAAAGTCGCGGTTGAATTTGTCGAGCGTCAGCCCGGCGAGTGGGTCATCACAACGGTTACGCCGCAGGCGACGGGCAAGGGGCCAGTGGCGGCCTCGAGCACCGTGGCTCGCTAACCCGGAGGCACCATGCTCGCCAATATCATTGACTGGTCCGGGAGAAATCGTTTCCTCGTTCTGCTGGCCACCGTGTTCATCACGGCGGCGGGCGTCTTCGCGATACTGCGAACGCCGATAGATGCACTGCCCGATCTCTCGGACGTGCAGGTCATTGTGTACACAGAGTATCCGGGCCAGGCGCCGCAGGTGGTGGAAGATCAGGTCACCTACCCACTGACCACCTCGATGTTGTCGGTGCCCAAATCCAAAGTGGTTCGCGGCTTTTCCTTCTTTGGCGCTTCGTTCGTGTACATCATCTTTGAAGACGGCACGGACATTTACTGGGCTCGTTCACGGGTGCTGGAGTATTTGAATTTTGCCGCCGGGCGCATGCCCAAGGGAATCACTCCCCAGATCGGACCGGACGCTACGGGTGTTGGCTGGGTTTACCAGTACGCCTTGCTGGCCAAGGACAAGACCCTGGCTGAGCTGCGCACCATCCAGGACTGGTTTGTGCGGTATCAGTTGACCAAGGCGCATGGCGTTGCCGAGGTGGCCTCCGTGGGTGGATTCGTTCAGACTTATCAGGTTACCGTGGACCCGGTGAAGTTGCGCAGCTACGGCATTCGGTTGATGAAGGTCGCACAGGTCATCCGCGACTCAAATCGTGACGTGGGTGGACGGGCTGTGGAGATGTCCGAGACCGAGTACATGGTGCGTGGCAAGGGCTACCTGCGAGGCAAAAATGACATTGAAATGCTGGTCGTCAAGAGTGACAACGGCACGCCGGTACTGATTCGCGACATTGCCCGCGTTGAACTTACACCGGATGAGCGGCGAGGCCTGACGGAACTCAATGGCGAGGGCGAAGTGGTGTCTGGCATTGCCATGGCTCGGTACGGGCAAAATGCGCTGGAGGTGATCTCCAACATCAAGGCCAAGATCGCTGAGATTGCTCCCGGATTGCCCGACGGAGTTACGGTCCAGACGGTTTACGACCGATCGGAACTGATCAACAGTGCCATTGAAACCCTCAAGCGAACATTGATCGAGGAATCACTCATCGTCGCGGCGGTCTGCATCATCTTCCTGTTGCATGTGCGCAGTGCCTTGGTCGCCATCTTGATGTTGCCAGTCGGTATTCTCATGGCCTTCATTGCCATGAGGTCACTGGGAATGAACTCCAATCTTATGAGTCTGGGCGGCATTGCCATTGCCATCGGCGCCATGATTGACGCGGCAATCGTCATGATCGAGAACGCACACAAACACCTAGAGCGATTGCCACCGGGACACACGGCCAGCAATCGGTTTGATGCGATGCTCAACGCTTGCAAGGAGGTAGGGCCGCCGCTGTTTTTCTCCTTGCTGATCATCACGGTCTCTTTCCTGCCGGTCTTTAGCCTGGAAGGGCAGGAAGGGCGACTGTTTTCGCCCTTGGCCTTTACCAAGACTTTCTCTATGGCGGCAGCGGCGTTGCTCTCCATCACTTTGGTTCCCGTGCTGATGATGCTGTTTATCCGCGGCAAGATCATGCCCGAGGCAAAGAATCCGGTGAACCGGTTCCTGATATGGGTTTATCGACCGATCATTGCCGGTGTGATGCGATGGAAGAAGCTGACCATCGTGGCCGCCTTCTTGGTTTTGGGGCTGTCAATCTATCCGGCTTCCAAGCTTGGCTCGGAGTTCATGCCCACGCTCAACGAGGGAAGTTTGCTGTACATGCCCGCCTCCCTTCCCGGCATGTCGATCACCAAGGCCGCAGAATTGATGCAGACGCAAAACAAGATCATTAAGAGTTTTCCCGAAGTCATGTCGGTCTGGGGCAAGGCAGGGCGGGCCAATACGGCGACCGACCCAGCCCCCACAGAAATGTTTGAAACCGTGATCAACCTCAAGCCATCGTCGGAGTGGCGATCTGGCATGAACATTGATAAACTCATCGCTGAACTCGACCATGCCCTGCAGATTCCCGGTGTGGCCAACTCATGGACCATGCCTATCAAGGCGCGCATTGATATGCTCTCCACCGGCATTCGCACCCCGATTGGGATCAAGGTCTTCGGCAAGGACCTGGGCGAGATGGAGAAACTGGCGAAGGAAATTGAGGCGGTGGTCAAGAAGGTTCCCGGAACCACCAGCGCATTCGCCGAACGTATTACAGGCGGCTTTTACATCAATATCGAACCCGACCGTGAACAGTTGGCACGCTACGGCCTGGCTGTGGGTGATCTGCAGGACGTGATCGGTACGGCGCTCGGTGGTGAGATGGTCACCACCACGGTCGAGGGGCGCGAGCGCTTTGGCGTGACAGTGCGCTATCCACGCGAATTGCGCAGCAACCCCCAGCAGATTGCACGCGAGGTTCTGGTTCCGACCATGGACGGCGCTATGATTCCCTTGGGACAGGTTGCCAAAGTGGTGGTTGCCAAAGGCGCACCGGGTATCCGAACGGAAAACGCCCTGCTCTCAGCCTACATCTACATTGACATTCGGGGTCGTGACATTGGCAGCTATGTGGCTGATGCGAAAAAGGCCGTGGCCAGTGAAGTCACATTCCCGCCAGGCTACTACGTCACTTGGAGCGGCCAGTTCGAATACATGGAGCGGGCCATTGAAAAAATGAAGGTCGTTATTCCGGTGACGCTGCTCTCCATCTTCCTGCTGCTGTATCTGAACTTCAGGCGCGTCACTGAGACCTTGATCGTGATGCTATCGGTCCCCTTCGCTCTGATTGGTGGTGTCTGGTTGATGTGGTTTTTGGGCTACAACCTGTCGGTGGCGGTGGCCGTGGGCTTTATCGCCTTGGCCGGCGTCGCAGCCGAGACCGGCGTCATCATGCTGATCTACCTCGATTCCGCGTGGGAAGAAGTCAAACAGAAATGTCGCGCGCAGGGCCACTTGCCAACGGCCGGCGACCTGTATGAAGCTGTGATGGAAGGCGCTGTGGAGCGCGTGCGACCCAAGATGATGACGGTGGTGGCCATCATGGCCGGTTTGCTGCCCATCATGTGGGGGACTGGTACGGGCTCCGAAGTGATGAGCCGCATCGCTGCGCCCATGGTCGGGGGCATGATCTCCAGCACCGTGCTAACGTTGGCTGTGATTCCGGCGATCTATGCGTTGGTCAAACAGTGGCGGCTCAAACGGGGTCTGGAGCATTGATGGGCGGTGTCCCTTGTGGCGAACCCGATACGGGCCATTCGGATTGGTAGACTCCTTTCAATGAAGAAATTTCTTGTACTGCTGCTGATCGTCTCAAGTCTCATAACCCTGGTTTTTGCGAAAACTCCAGGGGAGGTTCAAGTTGGGGAGGTGCTTCGTGAGGCACCCATGCAAGGGCTCTCTGGAGCGTCAAGAATGCTCTCGGAGTTCCGTGGCAAACCTCTGGTTATCAATGTGTGGGCAAGCTGGTGTGGGCCCTGCCAGGTGGAGATGGCCTCCCTGGAAAAGCTCTCGCGGTTCAGGGATGGCAAGCTGTTCACCGTGATTGGAATTTCCACCGACGATTATCCAGACGCAGCCAGGAGCTTTCTACGGAAGTACCCGACGTCGTTCAGCCACTTCATTGACCACCGGTTGATTCTGGAGAACATGCTGGGTGCCAATCGTCTTCCCTTGACTGTGTTGGTTGATGCCTCTGGTCGAATTGTCGGAAAATACTACGGTGCCAAGGAGTGGGACAGCCCTGAGGCTATCAAAATCATCACACAGGCCCTGCGTCTCACCCCGTAAGGGGCAGGCCGACCACGTTCGGAAGTCCTGGTCTCCGAAGCCGTTTGGACCGAGTATTTCGCTCGACCTGAAGAGCTGATGCAGCCGTGCTTTGGGTCATGTGCAGGCGCACCCACTTGTACTGCGGGGGGTATCTTGATATACTCCACACAGTATCTAAAGGTGCCCCATGAGTTCACTCGCAATTTCTGACATTTCCCGCTTCATTCGCCGCGCCTTGCCGTGGTCTGGAATGTTGCTCTTGACGCTGGCCACGGCCCAGACACCCGTTGACGTGCCTGCCGTGGCGGTACAGGTCCGCTCGGTTGGTGTTGGATTCGAACTGGATGGCGTGGTTCAACCCGTCAAACAAAGCACGATTTCGGCCCAGGCCAGTGGCCGCCTTGCTAGCTTGCTGGTCAAGGCTGGAGATAGAGTCCGCGCCGGACAAATGCTGGCCACGATTGATGACCGCGAAGCGCAGGCGGGTGTGCAGCGCAGTCAGGCGCAGGTCGCTCAGGCTCAGGCCGAAGTCGATAACGCGCAGGTCAATTTCAATCGCACCCGCGATCTCAAGACCCAAGGCTTTGTGAGCGCTGCAGCGCTTGATGCGGCGCAGTCACAACTTAAGGGTGCGCTAGCGGGGCGCGCGCAGGCTGGTGCCGGCGCGACGCAGTCCGCCTTGTCGCAGGGGTTCACCCGTGTGACCGCGCCATTCGACGCCTGGGTGCTTGAGATCTTTGTCGAAGCGGGGGATTTGGCGGTTCCTGGCAAGCCTCTGGTTACCGTTTATGCGCCCTTGCCCTTGCGTGCGGTGGTCCAGGTTCCTGTGTCCCGTGCGAGCCAGGCGCGGGCCGCGAGCGCGGTCGAAGTGATGGTCCGGACGGGACAAGATGGCGCGCAATGGGTTCGCCCGGTGTCACGTAGCGTCGTGCCGACGGCGGATCCGGTTTCCCAAACCATTGAATGGCGCCTGGAGTTGCCACTTGAGTCCGCAAAGGTTTTGTTGCCGGGCCAGCAGGTGAGGGTGCGTTTTGTGGGCAGCGAGGCCGACCGTACGGTGATTCCGAGTGCGGCGGTGCTGCGGCGCGGTGAACTCACTGCGGTTTATTTGGTTTCGGACAAGGGATTTGCACTGAGGGCGGTCCGTCTTGGTGCTGACCACGGGGCCGACGGCGTCGAAGTCGTGGCAGGTCTGAGCGATGGTGACCGGGTGGCGTTGGACCCTGTGCGCGCAGGTTTGACGGGCGCCAAGGCAACCACGGCGACACCTCAGTCAGTGAGCGGCAAGTGAAATGGGCATGAATAACAAACACCAACTGGGCGTTTCCGGCCGAATTGCTGCGGCGTTTCAGAGCAACGCGATTACGCCGTTGCTGGCGCTGGTCGCTTTGTTACTGGGCTTGTTCGCGGTGCTGGTGACTCCACGCGAGGAGGAGCCCCAGATCAATGTGACCATGGCCAATGTGCTAATTCCCTTTCCAGGAGCGAGCAGCGCCGATGTCCAGAACATGGTGGCGCGCCCCGCCGAGCAAGTTTTGAGCCAGATCGCCGATGTGGAACACACCTACTCGGTGGCACGTCCCGGTCTGGCGGTACTGACGGTTCAGTTCAAGGTCGGCGTTGCTCGCACTGAGGCGCTGGTACGTCTGTACGACGTTCTCAATGCCAATCAGGACTGGTTGCCGCCGGAGTTGGGCACGCTGAGTCCGATCGTTAAACCCAAGGGTATCGACGATGTCCCGGTTGTCGGTGTGACCCTGTGGAGCCATGAGGCTGTATCAGCCTCCGACCTGGAGCGGGTGGCGCACTCGGTCGAAACCGAACTCAAGGGCGTCACCGGTACCCGCGAGGTCAAGACCATCGGCGGGCCCGGCAACGCCGTTTATGTCTGGCTCGACCCTGTGCGTCTGCGCGAGCGCGGGGTGGACCTGTTGGGGCTCAAGCGTACCCTTGCGGCGGCGAATTTCGGCATGCCTGCGGGCACCGTGGTGAATCAAGGGGGGAGAGGCGGCGCAAATGCTGGCCGTGGAAACGGGTGAGTTTTTGCACTCGGCGCAAGATGTCGGGGACCTCGTTGTTGGTGTCAGTCGGGGGTTGCCGGTCTATTTGCGCGAGGTGGCACGTGTCGAAGCTGCGGCCCAAATGCCCCAACGCTATGTTTGGTACACACCCGGGCAGGCGTCCACACGGGACAAAACCACGACGGCTGAGCAGGTTGGCAGTGTGTATCCTGCAGTCACCATCGCCGTCACCAAGAAGCCGGGTCAGAATGCCGTGGACGTGTCGCGGGCAGTGCGCGAACGCGTGGAATCCCTGCGCAACACGGTGATTCCCGCCAACATCGAGACCAGCATCACACGCGATTATGGCGAGACCGCTTCAGAAAAGGCCAACAAACTGATTCAGAAACTGGCGTTTGCCACGGGCTCGGTTATTTTGCTGGTGGGGTTCGCTTTGGGAAGGCGCGAAGCCGTGATTGTGGGTGGTGCTGTAATTCTGACCCTTACCGCCACCTTGTTTGCCTCGTGGGCCTGGGGTTTCACGCTCAACCGGGTGTCGCTGTTTGCCCTGATTTTTTCGATCGGTATCTTGGTTGACGACGCGATCGTGGTCGTTGAAAACATTCATCGGCATCAACAACTCAATCCCGGAGCCAAGCTCAAGGATATTATTCCTGGCGCGGTTGATGAGGTGGGTGGACCTACGATTTTGGCGACCCTGACCGTGATCGCAGCCCTTCTGCCCATGGCCTTCGTCTCCGGCCTCATGGGGCCTTACATGAGCCCCATCCCAATCAACTCCAGTCTGGGAATGGGACTTTCGCTGGCGATCGCCTTCACCGTGACGCCGTGGCTCGCGCTCAAACTCATGAAGCCCCATGCTGCGACAGCGGTTGATCTGGACAATCCCAAGGGGCTGGCGCCCAAGGTCAAAACCTTTTTCATCCGGGTTTTGACGCCCTTGCTCGACAGTGCCCGCAAGCGCTGGATGCTGCTGCTGGGCATTCTGGTGGCTCTCATGCTCTCGGTTGGCTTGACGCTGGTTCAGTGGGTCGTCTTGAAGATGCTCCCGTTTGACAACAAGAGCGAGTTTCAGGTGGTGGTTGAAATGCCCGCGGGGACGGCGCTGGAAGACACGGCGGGCACTTTGCATGATTTGGGCGCTTTTTTGGCCAAACAACCCGAAGTGCTCAACTTGCAGGCCTACGCGGGCACGGCCTCGCCGATCACCTTCAATGGCCTGGTCCGACAATACTATTTCCGTTCGGAAGCAGAGCAAGGCGACTTGCAGGTGAACCTGGTGGACAAGAAGCATCGCCATGAGCAAAGCCATGCCATTGCGCAGCGCTTGAGACCGGAATTGGAGAAGATCGGACTGCGCCACAACGCCCGAATCAAGGTGGTTGAGGTGCCCCCGGGTCCGCCAGTGATGTCACCCCTGGTGGCTGAAGTTTACGGGCCTGACGAGGCGGGGCGGCAGGAGGTCGCGAGCCGAGTGGCCAGGGCTTTCTCTGACACTCCCGACATTGTTGGTGTTGACACGTCACTCAAGGAAAGCGCACCACGTGCCTATTTGCGAGTGCGCCGTCAGCGGGCCGAATCATTGGGTATTCCTGTGGCCCTCGTCGCCCAAAGCGCTGCCATTGCTCTTTCGGGTGCCGACGCGGCCTACCTGCACGACGGGCAATCGAAATACCCCGTGCCGGTGCGATTGCAGCTACCGCTACAGTCTCAGGTCGGACTTGATGCCATGCTGGCAATTCCGCTGCGGGCGGCCAATGGTCAGTTGGTGCCCCTGTCCGAGTTGGTCCGGGTCGAACGTGGCGTGATTGACAAGCCGTTGTTCACGAAAGACTTGAAGGGTGTGAGCTACGTGTTTGGCGACATGGCGGGCAAGCTTGATTCGCCGCTGTACGGCTTGTTCTCGATTCGGCCCAAGCTGGCCGATGCGGCCCTTCCCGGAGCCGGTGAATTGGGCGAGTACTGGATTCGCCAGCCAGTGGACCCCTACCGTCAATACGCAATCAAGTGGGATGGTGAATCGCAAATCACGTACGAAACTTTTCGTGACATGGGAGCGGCTTACGGCGTGGGCCTCATCCTGATCTATTTGCTGGTTGTGGCGCAGTTTCGCAGTTACCTCACGCCGCTGGTGATCATGGCCCCGATTCCGCTGACCATTATTGGCGTGATGCCTGGTCATGCCCTGATGGGGGCACAGTTCACCGCCACATCGATGATTGGGATGATCGCGCTGGCTGGCATCATCGTGCGCAACTCCATCCTGCTGGTCGATTTCATTGAGCTGCAAGTGGCGCAAGGCGTGGCATTCAAGGACGCCGTCGTGCAATCGGCTGCCGTGCGCGCGCAGCCCATTGCGCTCACGGGCCTGGCAGCGATGATTGGCGCCTTTTTCATTCTGGACGATCCGATCTTTAACGGGCTGGCTGTTTCCCTGATTTTCGGAATTCTGGTGTCCACCCTGCTCACCCTGGTGGTCATTCCGGTGCTCTATTTCGCCCTGTACCGGCGGCAGATGGATTCTCCGTCTGGAGCCGCTGTTTTGACCGCCCACTCTACTTCATCCTCTCAAACCTAAGGAGTTTTTCCCATGACCGTTCAACGCTACATCAACGTGATCGCAGGCCTTTTCATCATGCTCTCGCTTGCCTTTGGGGTCGAGGCCAGTCCGCTGTTTGTCAGCAAATGGTTTCTGGCCTTTACGGCCTTTGTCGGCGCCAATTTGTTCCAGTCCGGACTTACCAAGTGGTGTCTGATGGGAGACATTCTGAAAAAACTCGGCGTGCCCGAGTCGAAAGTCGGATGCCCACGTTGACCGGCAACTCCAAAATTGAAGGAATTGCCATGAGTGAGACCAGCGTTCACATTCAGCTCACGCAACAACAGGACTATCAGTTCCAGGTTGAATTTGGCGACCAGGTCCCCGCACTCCTGGCCGACGAGCCGCCGCCATTGGGCGCGGGTCTGGGTCCCTCGCCCGTCCAATTGCTGGCTGCCGCTGTGGGGAATTGCCTGTCTGATTCTCTGCTGTTTGCCCTGCGCAAGTTCAAACAAGCACCTGAGCCGCTGCACTGTGGGGTGACTGCCGAGGTGGGGCGCAATGCCGAAGGCCGCCTACGGGTTCTTGAAATCAAAGCAATCCTCAAGTTGGGCGTGCCAGCAGCGACTGTCCAGCATCTGGACCGGGTATTGGCGCAATTCGAGTCATTCTGTACGGTGACGCAAAGCGTTGGCCAGGGCATTCCGATCATCATTGAAGTTGTGGACGCAACGGGAGCGAAACTGAAATGACGGAGTTCATGGGTGGCTTCAAGCCTTCACATCGACCCTGAGCGTACATTTGAGAGAAATTATCAATGACCATATTGACTGACGCTTCAGCGCGCACAGACGTTCTCAACCGGCTTCGGCGTGCCGAGGGACAGTTGCGCGGCGTGCAACGCATGATTGAAGAGGGGGAGAGCTGCCTCAAGATCGGGCAACAATTCTCTGCCGTGCGCAAGGCGCTCGACAGCACGTACTTAAGGATGACCATGTGTTTTGTGGAGCAGGAACTGGAAACCTGCATGCACCCCGATGCCGCGCAAAAGGCCGGGTTGGACCACATGTTGAAAGACATAGAGACCCTGTTGGCCCGCATGGCCTAGCCATTGATCAGGCTGACATTGATGCAATGACGCCGCCTCCGAGGCACACCTCCCCCTTGTAGATCACCGCATATTGACCCGGTGTAACCGCCCATTGCGGCGAGGGGAAATCCAGGCTGAAGGAGCCATCTTCAGGCCAAGCAGCAAAAGTGCAAGCGGCGTTGGCCTGTCGATACCGTGTCTTGGCCATGAGGGGGCCTGGCGCGGGGGCGACGCCAGCGACCCAGCTTGGGTCCAGGGCGCTCAAGGTTTTGGACTGCAGCCAGGAGTGCTCGTGCCCTTGAACCACCCACAAGGTGTTGCTGGCCATATCCTTGCGGGCCACAAACCAGGGGCTGTGTACACCTGCGCTTTTTTGAGCGCCATTGGCCTTGATGCCGCCGATGCCTAAGCCCTGGCGCTGCCCGAGCGTGTAAAAACTCAATCCTTGATGCTGTCCCAAAACGCGGCCCCGTTCGTCCTTGATGGGCCCCTCCTCCTTGGCGATGTAGCGGTTCAAAAAATCGCGGAACGGCCGTTCCCCGATGAAGCAGATGCCCGTCGAATCCTTCTTTTTGGCATTGGGAAGGCCGATCTCGGCTGCGATGCGCCGCACCTCGCTCTTGAGCAGCCCACCCACCGGAAACAGGGTTCTGGACAACTGAGCCTGATTGAGGCGATGCAGAAAGTAGCTCTGGTCCTTGGACGGGTCAACACCCATGAGCAATTCGTGCCTGTCCGTTAAGGCATTGAGCTGGACCCGCGCGTAGTGCCCGGTCGCAATCCGGTCGGCTCCGATCTGCAGCGCGTGGTTCAGGAAAGCCTTGAACTTGATTTCTGCGTTGCAAAGAATGTCCGGGTTGGGGGTGCGTCCGCACTGGTATTCACGCAGGAATTCGGCAAAGACACGATCCTTGTACTGCGCAGCAAAATTGACGTGCTCTATCTCGATTCCGATCACGTCGGCCACCGCGGCGGCGTCAACGAAGTCAATATTGGAAGAGCAATACTCGGAATCATCGTCATCCTCCCAGTTTTTCATGAAGATGCCGATAACCTCGTGTCCCTGCTGCTTGAGCAGGAAGGCCGCGACGGCGGAATCGACGCCACCGCTCAGACCCACTACCACTCGCTGCTTCTGGTGTTCTATTGCCATAGAGGGCAATTATCCCCGCTGGCGCATGCACATGCCCAGAGGCGGCCGTTTCCATGGATATTTATTGCACTGCAACATTTCAGTGCGATGACGACCCCCGGAAGCCCTGGATCAACCCGTCACGATCCTGGTGCCGCGCCGGTCATTGCGATTTTATTGACGCAGGTCATGTATAAGACTGTGGGCCACAACGGCAAATTCAGTTAAGCTACCGGACGCGCCGTTTCCCGCTGGGATGACCTGCGAGGAGACGCCAAGTAAGTTGTAGCAAAAATCAAGTTGAGGAGTAGCGTTATGCAAACTGCCGCACCAGCTGGGACGACACCGGGAGCCCATCCCGCGACCGACCCCAAGACGGTCAATCCAACCCCGGGTGGAACCCCCAAAGCAGTGCAGCGCATTGGCGTACCACGCGAAATTTTTGCGGGCGAAAAGCGTGTCGCCACCGTGCCAGAAGTGGTTGAGAAGCTTGTCAAGCTGGGCTTCAAAGTCGTGGTGGAGTCCGGTGCGGGCGATCTGGCCAACTTTTCAGATGACGCTTATCGCGCGGCAGGTGCCGAGATCGTTGAGGGCGCGGCCGCCCTATGGTCTGCAGCGGACATCGTTTTTAAGGTGCGTGGCCCTACGGCTGAAGAAGTTGGCCTGATGCGCCAAGGCGGGACGCTGATCAGCTTCATCTGGCCTGCGCAAAATCCGGAACTGATGCAGCAACTCACTGCCAAGAAGGCGACCGTGCTGGCGATTGACGCGCTGCCACGCACGCTGAGCCGCGCCCAGAAGATGGATGCTTTGACCTCCCAGGCCGGTGTTGCCGGCTATCGCGCCGTCGTTGAAGCTGCCAACGCTTTTGGTCGCTTCTTCAGCGGGCAGATCACGGCTGCGGGCAAGGTTCCGCCGGCCAAGGTTTTCATCGCCGGTGCCGGTGTGGCCGGCTTGGCGGCAATCGGCACGGCGGCGAGCTTGGGTGCCATCGTTCGTGCCAATGACACGCGGGCCGAAGTCGCTGACCAGGTCGTGTCGCTGGGTGGCGAATTCGTCAAAGTAGATTATGAAGAAGAGGGCTCTGGCGGCGGCGGTTATGCCAAGGTCATGAGCGAGGGCTTCCAGCAGGCTCAGCGCGCCATGTACGCCAAGCAAGCGAAGGAAGTGGACATCATCATCACCACCGCGCTGATCCCCGGCAAGCCGGCCCCCAAGCTGATCACCGCCGAGATGGTCAAGAGCATGAAGCCCGGCAGCGTGATTGTTGACATGGCCGCCGAGCAGGGAGGCAACTGCGAACTGACCGAGCCCGGCCAGGCGGTGGTGAAGCACGGCGTGACCATCGTCGGGTACACCGATCTGGTCTCGCGACTGTCCACGCAGTCGTCGACGCTCTATGCCAATAATCTGTTTCGCCTTTCCGAGGAACTGTGCAAGACCAAGGATGGCGTCATTAACGTCAACATGGAAGACGAGGCTATCCGCGGACTGACCGTGACCAAGGACGGCAGCATCACCTGGCCGGCGCCTGCGCCGAAACTCCCTGCGGCTGCCGCAGCGCCGACAGCCAAGGCTGCCGCTCCTGCTGCCAAGAAAGCAGCACATGGCCACGGCGCGCCCAGCGAGGCTATGGCCGGAAGCAAACTGGCCATCGTGTTTGGGCTGGCTGCCGCGCTGTTCTGGTTCGTCGGCGCCAACGCGCCACAAGCCTTCCTGGCGCACTTCACAGTCTTCGTGCTGGCCTGTTTTGTGGGTTACATGGTGGTATGGAACGTCAAGCCGGCGCTGCACACGCCGCTCATGAGTGTGACCAATGCCATCAGCAGCATCATAGCGATTGGCGCCTTGGTTCAGATTTCCTCCATCGCCGGTTCAGTTGACCGACCCGATGGCTGGATCAGGGTGATTGCCGCAGCAGGTATTGTGCTCACGGCCGTCAATATGTTTGGCGGATTCGCCGTAACCCAGCGCATGCTGGCCATGTTCCGTAAATAAGGGAGACGACAAATGTCTGCAAGTTTGGCTACGGTCTCCTATATTGGAGCCACGATTCTTTTCATCTTGAGCCTGGGCGGTCTGTCCAACCAGGAAACGGCCCTGCGCGGCAACCTCTACGGCATGATCGGCATGGCTTTGGCCGTGCTGGCCACGATATTTGGGCCGCAAGTGACTGGCGTTGCCAGTTATGCCTGGATCGTGGGTGCCATGCTCATCGGTGCCAGTGTCGGCCTGTATGCCGCGCGGACCGTGCAAATGACACAAATGCCCGAACTGGTGGCGTTGATGCACAGTCTGGTTGGCTTGGCGGCGATGTTGGTCGGTTTTGCCACCTACATCGACCCGGCCGCCTCGTTCCACTGGGTGGATGGTCAGAGCATTCCCCTGACCAGTGCTGAGAAAGCCATCCATGAGATGGAAATTTACATCGGCATCTTTATTGGTGCGATCACCTTTTCGGGTTCTATTGTTGCCTTTGGCAAGCTCTCAGGGCGGATTGGCGGCAACCCGTTGCTCCTGCCTGCGCGGCACTGGCTGAACCTGGTGGGTTTGCTCGTGGTGATCTGGTTTGGCCGCGAGTTTCTCAACGCGCATTCGATCGCTGATGGCATGTTTCCGCTGATTGTGATGACTGTTATGGCGCTGCTGTTTGGCATCCACATGGTGATGGCCATCGGTGGTGCTGACATGCCGGTGGTGGTGTCCATGCTCAACAGCTACTCCGGTTGGGCGGCTGCAGCGACCGGCTTTATGCTGTCGAACGACTTGCTCATCGTGACGGGTGCACTGGTCGGATCCAGCGGCGCGATTCTGTCCTACATTATGTGCAAGGCCATGGCGCGCAGCTTCATCAGCGTGATTGCGGGTGGATTTGGAACAACAAGTGCCGCACCAAAGCCCGCAGGCGATGCCTTGCAACCGGCGGGTGAAGTGACCCCCATCAGCGCGACTGAAACGGCTGAATTGCTGCGGGACGCCAAGAGTCTGGTCATTGTCCCAGGCTACGGCATGGCGGTGGCGCAAGCGCAGCACACGGTGTTTGAGATTACCAAACACCTGCGCGAGAAAGGCGTCAATGTGCGCTTTGGCATTCATCCGGTTGCGGGACGCATGCCAGGGCACATGAACGTGTTGCTGGCCGAGGCCAAGGTGCCTTACGACATCGTGTTCGAGATGGACGAGCTCAATGACGACTTCCCCAAAACGGACGTGGTCATGGTGATTGGCGCCAACGACATTGTGAACCCAGGTGCCCAGGATGATCCGACCAGCCCCATCGCCGGTATGCCGGTTCTTGAGGTCTGGAAGGCCAAGACCTCGATTGTCATGAAGCGCAGCATGGCTTCTGGCTATGCAGGCGTGGACAACCCCCTGTTCTATAAAGAGAACAACAGGATGTTGTTTGGAGACGCCAAGAAGATGCTTGACGAAGTGCTGACGGCACTGAGGACATAAGCGACGCGACGCGGGGGGGGGAACACGGCGCAGTCGATTTCGTCCCTGTTTCTGATCTGCAGGACAGAGTTCACCAGCCGAAAGGCCGGCGTCTCTGTCCATTTTTTTTGAGGCCGGGCAGAGCCGGGACCTTAGGGAAAATGCCGGTGTGCGGGAACACGCCGTCAGGCACAATAAACGGTTAAGTTGGCGATGTCGCCTGGTCGTGTCGACCGACCGGCCGCTTGCAGCTCTGCAAATTTATGAGGAGAACACCATGACTGATCGTATTTGGCTCAAGAGCTACCCAGAGGGCGTGCCCGCAGACGTTGACGTCGGCAAGTATGCCTCCGTGACGGAGATGATGGACGAGAGCTTCAAGAAGTTTGCCGACCGCACCGCCTATAGCTTCATGGGGAGGAACCAGACCTATGGCCAGATTGACAGTCTGAGCGAGGCCTTTGCGGTGTATCTGCAAAGTTTGGGATTGGCCAAGGGCGATCGCGTGGCGGTGATGATGCCCAACGTGCTTCAGTACCCAATTGCAGTCAGTGCGATCCTGCGGGCGGGGTTTACGCTGGTCAATGTCAATCCCCTGTACACGGCGCGTGAACTGGAGCACCAACTCAAGGACTCTGGCTCCAAGGCGATTGTCATTCTTGAGAATTTCGCCTCCGTGCTGGAAAAATGCCTGGCCGCTACGCCAGTTAAACACGTTGTGCTGTGCGCCATGGGGGACCAGCTTGGCCTGATCAAGGGGGCCCTCGTGAATTATGTGGTGCGCAACAAGAAAAAATTGGTGCCTGCATTTTTGCTGCCCGGCGCGGTCCGTTTCAATTCCGCCATTGCCCAGGGAACGGGCGGTACCTTGAAGAAGGCCGCTGCCAAGCCCGAGGATGTGGCTGTGCTTCAGTACACGGGCGGCACAACTGGCGTCTCCAAGGGCGCCGTGCTACTGAACCGCAACCTGGTGGCCAACCTGATGCAGGCTGACGCCTGGTTCCAGCCGGCCCTGAAGAAGATTCCTGCGTCCGAGCAAATCACCTTCGTTTGCGCGCTGCCGCTGTACCACATCTTTGCCTTTACCGTGGGCATGATGATGTCCATGCGATTGGGGGGCAAGCTCATTCTGATCCCCAATCCGCGCGACTTGCCAGCGGTGCTCAACGAGTTGGCCAAGCACAAGATCCACGTCTTGCCCGCTGTCAACACGCTGTTCAACGGGCTTGCCAATCATCCTGATTTTGGTAAGGTTGACTGGAAAAATCTGGTGGTTTCAGCCGGCGGCGGCACCGCAGTGCAAAGCGCAGTTGCCAAACTTTGGTTCGAGAAAACCGGTTGCGCCATTGCTGAGGGCTACGGGCTGAGCGAGACCTCGCCCATTGCCACTTCCAATCCGGTCACCACGACCGAGTACTCAGGCACGATTGGCGTGCCGGTCTCCAACACTTGGCTCAAACTGCTCGATGACGACGGCAATGAGGTGGCGCCGGGCCAGTCCGGCGAAATCGCGATCAAGGGTCCACAGGTCATGGCGGGCTACTGGCAGCGTCCCGAGGATACCGCCAAGGTCATGACGCCCGATGGGTATTTTAAGTCGGGCGACGTCGGCACCATGGACGAGCGTGGCTATTTCAAGATTGTCGACCGCAAGAAGGACATGATTCTGGTCAGTGGCTTCAATGTCTTCCCAACAGAGCTTGAAGACGTCGTCTCCCAGATGGACGGGGTCATGGAATGTGCCTGCGTGGGGGTTGCCGACGAGAAGTCCGGCGAAGCGGTCAAATTGGTGATTGTCAAGAAAGATCCGGGCCTGACTGATGCCCAGGTGCGGGCCTATTGCCGGGAGAATCTCACGGGCTACAAACAGCCCAAGGTGATTGAGTTCCGCGCTGAGTTGCCCAAGACCCCCGTGGGGAAGATTTTGCGCCGGGAACTGCGCGACAAGTAATTGACGGCCACTGCCATTCTCAGCGCCCTGGCGCAGGAGCAAGAGGGGCTGATTGAGCACCTTGCCAATCCGGTCCGACGCAAGCACGCGGGCCGGGATTTTTGGTGTGGAAATCTACAGGGGCGCCCGGTTGTCCTTGCCCTGTCCAGAATCGGAAAAGTGGCGGCTGCGACCACTGCCACTGCCTTGATTGAGGCCTTCAATGTCAGCGCCATTGTGTTTACGGGTGTGGCGGGTGGCCTCAGCCCAGAGGTTCGGGTCGGTGACGTGGTTGTGGCGACCGGGTTTGTGCAGCATGACATGGATGCTTCACCACTGTTCCCGCGCTATGAAATACCGCTTTATGGCCGGACGGTATTCGAGTGTGACCAAGCCCTATCTGCTGCACTTTTAATGGCTGCGAATGCAGCACTGTCAGAGACGAATGGCAAAATTGACTCAAATATTCTGGACGGGCGCCGTGGCGTTCACTGCGGGCTGATTGCCAGTGGTGACCAGTTTGTTTCCAGTGTGGAAGACTCAAGGAAGTTGCAGGATGCCTTGCGGGCGGCCGACTTGTTGTCCCTTGCTGTGGAGATGGAGGGTGCTGCAGTGGCGCAAGTTTGCTATGACTATGGCATCCCGTTTGCGGCAGTGCGCACCATTTCGGATCGGGCCGACGACCAAGCCCATGTCGACTTCCCCCGCTTCGTGTCCGAGGTGGCCAGTCGCTATGCACTGGCGATTGTTCAACACCTGATGCCGCGCCTACCCGCCGCCTGAACTGGGTTTGCCTGCGGGCGCTGCCGGGTGCCTAGCGATAGTGCGCTATACGCTTTACTTCAGCCAGCCCCTTTTCCTGAAATACCACATGGGCACCAGCGCGCTGGCACCCATCATGGCCAGAGCGTAGGGGTAGCCCAGTTGCCAGTCGAGTTCGGGCATGAACTTGAAATTCATGCCATACAGGCTGGCAATGAGTGTTGGGGGCAACAGCGCCACGCTGGCCACGGAGAATATCTTGATGATCTTGTTCTGGTTGATGTTGATGAAACCCACGGTGGCGTCCATCAGGAAGTTGATCTTGTCAAACAGAAACGCCGTGTGGGAATCAAGTGAGTCGATGTCGCGCAAAATCTGGCGCGCCTCATCAAACTGCTCACTGGTGAGCATTTTGCTTCGCATCATGAAACTCACTGCACGGCGGGTGTCCATTGCGTTGCGCCGGATGCGTCCGCTCATATCCTCATGGCGCGCGATGGCGCCAAGCACCTCGCCGGCCATGGCATCTGTCACATCGCCTGAGAGCACTTTCTTGCTGACCTCATCGAGCTCATCGTAAATGCCCTCGAGCGTATCGGCCGAATACTCTGCGTCGGCGTCAAACAGCTTGAGCAACACTTCCTTGGAGTCTTCAATGAGTCCGGGTGCACGGCGGGCGCGCATGCGCAGCAGTCGGAACACTGGCACGTCTTCATCGTGGATGGAGAACAGCACGCCCTTGCTTTGAAGCTCGTCATTGTCAAGATTCAGAATGAAGGCGACCCGCACGGTGTGCGGCTCGGACTCATCGGGAACCAAAAAGTCGCTGCGAATGTGAAACTCGCCACTGCCTTCTCTGTAAAAGCGTGCAGACTCCTCAATGTCCTCGTCCATCGCGTTCTCCGGAATGGACAGGCCGAAATGCTGCATGATCCACTGCTTTTCTTCCAGCGTGGGGGACTCCAGGTCAACCCAGATGGGTTGGAACTGGGCCAACTCTTCAAGAGATTCAATTTCCTCCTGAAATAGCCTTCCATTGACGAGTGTGAAGATGTTGAGCATGGCTCACTCCCTTGAATTCGATTGCATGGGCTAAAGATTATGAGTTTGCTTTCAACCACGATGCAGCCAAGGGGGTTGAAAGCAGTCAACTGGGGTAGGTGTCCAAAGCGTGTTCTTCCAGAGTCTGCCTGCCAAAATTATCGCATTGCAATGATTCCGCCGAGCGTGCTCACTTCGATAATCCCTGTATTTTCAACGAATGCGGCCGATATCCCTTGGATATCCGGGGTCAATTTTGCGTGCAAACTGGGCGCGGTCATTGGGTGTAAAAAGAGCTTGTGCGCGGCGTGGGGATTGATGAAAGCACGGATTTTGCTGCGTTGCATCAGCAAAACTCGTTGCACTTTCGCGCCATCACGCGCATAGTAAATTCGGTTTTGGTGTTTTTATGGTTCGGGTTGAGGGTCGTTTGCATCCGGCGAGCGGCCGTTTCAAACCGAAGGCAATAGGAGGCAATCTATGAATTTGACGATCAGCGGTCATCACCTTGAAGTTACCCCGGCTCTGCGTAGCTACGTTACCAACAAGCTGGATCGAATCTCGCGCCATTTTGATCAGGTGGTAGATGTCAAAGTACTGCTGACGATAGAAAAACAGAAGGAAAAGGAAGGACGACAGCGTGCCGAGTGCAATATTCATGTCAAGGGAAACGACATCTTTGCGGAGAGCTCCCACGCCGATCTGTATGCTGCCGTGGACGAGCTCGTCGACAAGCTTGACCGGCAGGTCGTCCGGCATAAAGACCGGCTTCAGGATCACCACCACGCAGCGCCTAAGCGCCTGATGTGAGCGCATTCAACCGAGCCGCCCGCCCTCTGCGAGCGGCTTTTTTCTGTCCAAAAACACATCGGTGCATAATCTGGCCCTGAATCATGAATCGACTCGCGACCATCCTTCCTTCCGAACAAGTGCTGGTGCACGTGGATGTCACCAGTAAAAAAAGAGCCTTTGAGGAGATCGGGCTACTGTTTGAAAACCTCCATGGCCTGAGCCGTGCGTTGATCACCGACAGTCTTTTTTCCCGGGAACGTCTGGGCTCCACCGGCTTGGGGCATGGTGTGGCCATTCCGCATGGACGGATCAAGGGACTCAAGGCACCGATGGCGGCCGTGTTTCAACTGGCCCAGCCCATTGGCTTTGATGCGCCCGACGAGCAGCCGGTTGATTTGCTCATTTTCCTGCTGGTGCCCGAGGCGGCGACGCAGAAGCACCTGGAGATACTGTCGGAAATCGCTGAGTTGCTCAGTGACGCAGATTTGCGTGAAAAGCTGATCGCCTGTGCAAGCGCTGCAGAATTGCATTCCCTCATTGCCAGTTGGCAGTCGGTACAAGCCGTTTGATCGCTTTACCGGCGTGCGCCTGCGAGCATTGGATTTGAAATGAAGCCCAATGTTGTCAGTGCCGATGTGCTGTTCGAAGAGTTCCGTGCATCCCTGAAATGGGAATGGGTTGCGGGCCTGGGGGCTTCTGAGCGTCGTTTTGACGAAGTCGCCGTCAGCGCAGCGACCTCTGGCGCCGATCTGGTCGGCTATCTCAATTACATTCATCCGTACCGTGCCCAGATCCTGGGGGTGCGCGAGATCGCTTACCTGGCCACGGGCTCCCCGGAAGATTGCGCCAGGCGGATCTCGCGCATTGTGACGCTGGAGCCGCCGGTTCTGGTGCTGGCCGACGGCCAGGCGGCCCCCGAGGCCCTGCTGTCCATGTGCGAGCGAGCCCAGATTCCGATGTTTGCCACGAAGGCTTCCTCGGCCTTTGTCATTGACGTACTGCGGGCTTATCTTTCAAAGCATTTTGCTGACCGAGCGACCATGCACGGCGTGTTCATGGACATTCTGGGGCTCGGCGTGTTGATTACCGGGGAATCCGGGCTGGGCAAAAGCGAACTCGGGCTGGAGTTGATTTCGCGGGGCAACGGCCTGGTGGCCGACGACGCCGTGGATCTGTTCCGCATCAATCAGGACACGATCGAGGGGCGCTGCCCCGATTTGCTGCTGAACTTACTGGAAGTGCGAGGGATTGGACTTCTCGACATCCGCGCGATTTTTGGTGAAACGGCGGTCCGCCGCAAGATGCGGCTCAAGCTCATCGTGCATCTGGTGCGCCGGGAAACCATGGAGCGTGAGTACGAGCGCATCCCCTATGAACCCCTGACGCAGGACGTGCTCGGCGTGCCGGTGCAAAAGGCGGTGATACAGGTGGTGGCGGGTCGCAACATCGCCGTTCTGGTTGAGGCGGCGGTGCGAAACACCATTTTGCAACTGCGCGGCATCGATACCTACCAGGAATTTGTCGAGCGGCACCGCAAGGCCATGGCACCCAAAGAGTGAGCCCAGCGTCTCGCCTGACTCAGGAATGCGTCGCTTTGGCTGCCAGGCGGTGCCTGCATTGGTCGGTGGTGCAATGGGCATAAAGGCTCAACGCGTGCTCCTCAATGACAAACCCCTTTTCCCTGGCCACAGCCTGTTGGCGCCTTTCAATTTCAGCGTCGTAAAATTCCTCGACTTTGCCGCAGTCCAGACACACCAGATGGTCATGGTGCTCGCCTTCGTCGAGTTCATAGACCGCCTTGCCACTCTCAAAATTGCCGCGAACCAAAAGCCCGGCCTGTTCGAACTGGGCCAGGACGCGATACACCGTGGCGAGCCCCACATCCGATTTGTCGGCGATCAGAATCCGGTACACGTCCTCGGCGGTCATGTGGCGCTGCTGACTTTTCTGAAAAATATCCAGAATTTTGAGCCGCGGCGCCGTGGCCTTAAGTCCCGTACTCTTGATTTCCTCGATGGTGTTCATGCATTTCCCCTATGGCCTGGTGGCGGCCCGCGAGAAGGCACAGCCAGTACAATGGGCCGATCATATCGCCCCGTACCACACCATGTTTGATTTTCAATGTCGTTGCATCCGGCTGAGCCTTTGTCTGGTGGCGGGTGCAAGCCTGGCTGCCTGCGGCAGTTTCAACACGGCGAGCACGCGTATCGCCAATGTAATTACGCCCTACAAAATTGACGTCGTGCAGGGGAATTTTGTTTCCCGGGAGCAGGCCCAGGCACTCAAGCTGGGCATGAGCCGCCTGCAGGTTCGCGATGTTCTGGGCACCCCCATGCTTGCCAGCATTTTTCATGCCGACCGCTGGGACTATGTCTTCACCTTCAAACGCCAGGGTGCAGAGCCACAGTCGCGCAAGTTGACCGTATTTTTCCAGGGCGACGCCCTGGAGCGCATTGAGGCTGACGAACTGCCCACGGAGGCGCAATTTGTGGCCTCTCTCGACTCGGGACGCCAGTCGGGCAAGGTTCCGGTGCTGGAGTTGACGCCCGAAGAGCTCAAACGTTTGCCGGTGCCAGCCAAAGCAGCGCCAGAAAAGCCCCAGGCACCGCTGTCGGCGAGCTACCCGGCGCTGGAGCCGACAGCTCGTTAGCCGGGGTGGCGCCGCCATGATTCAAATTGCCAGCAACCGGATTGCCATTGCCGGCGCGTCCGGGCGCATGGGGCAAATGCTCATCGAGGCCGTCAGGGCCGCGCATGATCTTGAGCTCGCCGGCGCGCTCGATCAAGTTGCCAGCCCGGCGCTGGGCAGCGACGCTACCGCCTTTTTAGGCCAGATCAGTGGCGTCGAGATTACCGCTGACCTTGCCACCGGGCTCAAGCAGGCCCAGGTTCTGATCGACTTCACCCGACCTGAGGGTACATTGGCTCACTTGCGCGTTTGCCGCAATTTTGGCGTGAACGCGGTCATTGGAACCACCGGATTCAGCGATGCGCAGAAGGTCGAGATCGCCGCAGCATCCCGGGACATTGCCATTGTGATGGCCCCCAACATGAGCGTGGGCGTGAATGTCACGCTCAGGTTGCTGGAAATTGCCGCGCGCTCCCTGTCACGGGGCTATGACATCGAAATCATTGAGGCGCACCACCGCCACAAGGTTGATGCGCCTTCAGGTACGGCCCTCAAGATGGGGGAGGTCATTGCCGCTGCGACCGGACGCAATCTCAAGGACTGCGCGGTCTACACCCGCGAAGGTGTGACCGGTGAGCGCGACCCTTCGTCCATCGGGTTTGCCACCATTCGCGGTGGTGACATCGTGGGTGACCACACGGTGCTGTTTGCCGGGACCGGCGAGCGCATCGAGATCACGCACAAATCCTCGAGCCGGGCCACCTACGCCCAGGGAAGCTTGCGGGCGGCGCGTTTTCTGGCGGGACAGAAAACTGGCATGTTCGACATGTTCGATGTGCTTGAGCTGAAATGAGCGCAGTCAGCCTGTTGCAGCAGGGTGACGGGGTGAGCCGGGTCGTGGCCTTGCTGTTGCTGGTCATGTCGGTGGCCAGCTGGGTCGTGATTCTGTGGAAGTCCTGGTTGTTGCACCGTGCCAGTGGCGACGTTGTGCGCTGTGTGGCGGCCTTTTGGCAATCGGCTTCGGTGCCGCAGGCGTTGCAAAAATTGAAGCTTTTTGACCGGGAATCCCTCGTGGTTCCTATGATCGCAGCTATTGATTTTAAAGCACCAGGAACGCTCGCCGAGGCCGGAGATCGGTCCCAACAGCTCACCCGCGTGTTGCGCGATGCCCTGCACGCAGCTCTGGCCAAGCTCCAGTACGGCCAGGTGATGCTGGCCACAGTGGGCTCGACCGCCCCTTTTGTCGGCTTGCTAGGAACGGTGTGGGGTATCTATCACGCGCTCCTGGGCATTGCCGATGCGGGCCAGGTCACCATCGACAAGATCTCTGGTCCGGTGGGTGAGGCCCTCATCATGACGGCTGCGGGTCTGGCGGTGGCCATCCCGGCGGTGCTGGCCTACAACGTGTTTGGCCGCAGCATCGGCCGCATGGAGGCTGAGCTCGAAGGCTTTGCACGGGACCTTCGCGAATTGGCCAGCGGCCACGGCTTGGTGCCGGTTTGAGTCGGGGCCAGTCTCATGTCTTTCGGTCGGCTCGAACGCACCCAGGGGCCACGGCCCATGGCCGAGATCAACATGACTCCTTTGGTCGATGTCATGCTGGTTCTGGTGGTGATTTTTATCATTACGGCGCCACTGCTGGCCAGCTCCATCAAGCTCGATCTGCCCAAGACCGCAGCGGCCAAAGTCGGTGAATCGCCCGGCTTTGTGACTGTGGCGGTGGATTCGACCGGGCAGGTCTTTCTTGACGACCAGCCCGTGAACAATGAGCAACTGGCCCAGCGCCTGGTGTTCACGGCCCAATCCAGCCCTCAGACCGAAATTCAGCTGCGGGCCGATGCGAGAGTACCCTATGGCCGCGTCGTTGAGGTCATGGGAACCGCACACAAGGCCGGTTTGAGCCGGATTGCTTTTGTGGCAGACCCGCGCGTGCTGGTCGGCTCCCCCGACAAACCCTAAAATTGGCCGATTGCGACCCTGTTGGTCGCCAGAGCCACTCCAAATGCAAGACAAATACGACCACCTTGATGTTGAAACCGCCGCCCAGAGCCACTGGACTGCCAGTAACGCCTACCGTGTGACCGAAGACGCCTCGCGCAAGAAGTTCTACGCCTGCTCGATGCTGCCCTATCCCAGCGGCAAGCTGCACATGGGTCATGTACGCAACTACACCATCAACGACATGCTCACGCGCTATCTGCGCATGAATGGCTACAACGTGCTCATGCCCATGGGTTGGGATGCTTTTGGGCTGCCGGCCGAAAACGCCGCGCTCAAGAACGGGGTGCCGCCGGCGCAGTGGACCTTTGAGAACATCGCTTACATGAAAAAGCAGATGCAGGCCATGGGGCTGGCGATCGACTGGTCGCGCGAAGTGGCCACCTGCGACCCCAGCTATTACAAGTGGAACCAGTGGCTGTTTCTCAAGATGCTGGAAAAAGGCATTGCCTATCGCAAGACCCAAGTCGTCAACTGGGACCCAGTGGACCAGACCGTGCTGGCCAACGAGCAGGTGATCGACGGCAAGGGTTGGCGCACCGGCGCTGAGGTCGAAAAACGAGAGATTCCGGGCTACTACCTCAAGATCACCGATTACGCCGAGGAATTGCTTGAGCGCGTCAAGACCGGCTTGCCCGGCTGGCCCGAGCGCGTCAAGTTGATGCAGGAGAACTGGATCGGCAAGTCCGAGGGGGTGCGTTTTGCCTTCACCCATGGCATTCACGATGACTCGGGCGAACTGATCGACGGCGGCCGGATGTACGTGTTCACCACCCGGGCCGACACCATCATGGGCGTGACCTTTTGCGCCGTGGCGCCCGAGCACCCGCTGGCAACGCACGCGGCGCAAAGCAACCCGGTGCTGGCCGACTTCATTGAAGAGTGTCAGCGTGGCGGCACAACCGAAGCCGAACTGGCAGTGCGAGAGAAAGAGGGAATGCGCACCGGGTTGACCGTGACGCATCCGCTCACGGGACATCCGATTGAGCTGTGGGTAGGCAATTATGTGCTCATGAGCTACGGCGATGGCGCAGTGATGGGCGTTCCTGCGCATGACGAGCGCGATTTTGTCTTTGCCAAGAAGTACGGTATCGACATCCTTGAGGTGGTGCTGGTTGACGGCATGGAATACGACTACGACCAATGGCAGGACTGGTATGCCGACAAGCAGCGCGGTGTGACGGTCAATTCCGACAGCTTCAGTGGACTGCCGTTCAAGCAGGCGGTCGACGCGGTAGCCCACGCGCTGCTGCTTAAAGGTCTTGGCGAGAAGAAAATCACCTGGCGTCTGCGTGACTGGGGCGTGAGCCGCCAGCGTTACTGGGGCACGCCGATTCCCATCATTCATTGCCCCGAGCATGGCGCAGTGCCAGTGCCCGAGACTGACTTGCCGGTGGTGTTGCCCCAGGACTGCGTGCCCGATGGCTCGGGCAACCCGTTGCACAAGCATGAGGGCTTTCATGCGGGGGTTGTTTGCCCGATCTGCGGGGTGGCTGCCCGGCGCGAAACCGACACCATGGATACGTTTGTGGACAGTTCCTGGTATTTCATGCGCTACTGCGATCCGCACAGCGATGAGCAGATGGTCGCAGGCGGCGCTGACTACTGGATGCCGATGGATCAGTACATCGGCGGCATCGAGCACGCCATTTTGCACCTGCTCTATGCGCGGTTTTGGACTAAAGTCATGCGCGACCTCGGTCTGGTCAAGGTCGATGAGCCCTTCACCAAGCTGCTGACCCAGGGCATGGTGCTCAATCACATTTACTCGCGCAAGGGCGACAAAGGCGGCGTCGAGTATTTCTGGCCGCAGGAGGCGCAAGATGTTTGTGACGCCAGCGGCAAGGTGATCGGCGCCACGCTTAAAGAGGCCAAAGGCGATTTGCCCGCGGGCACATCCATCACCTATGAGGGGGTGGGAACCATGAGCAAGAGCAAGAACAATGGCGTCGATCCCCAGGACCTGATCGAGAAATACGGGGCCGACACCGCGCGCCTGTACACCATGTTCACCGCCCCGCCCGAGGCTACTCTGGAGTGGAACGACGCCGCCGTGGAAGGGGGTTACCGTTTTCTGCGCCGGGTGTGGAATTTTGGAGTCAAGTTATCTGCTATGGATTTTGCAGCTACTATCGCAAGTGTGACGGGGGTCAGCGCTCTAATAGATGTTAAGTTTGGCAAAGACGCGAAGGCCTTGAGGCTGGAAATCCACTCGGTGCTCAAGCAGGTCGATTACGACTACCAGCGCATGCAGTACAACACGGTGGTCTCGGGTGCCATGAAGATGATCAACGCGCTGGAAGACTTCAAGGCGACTGAGTCCGAAGGTGCGCAGGTGGCGCTGGTGGAGGGCTTTGGCATCTTGCTGCGCTGCCTGTACCCGGCCACGCCCCACATTGCCCACAGCCTGTGGCAGGACCTTGGTTATGCCAGTACGCTGGGCGAATTACTCGATGCGCCGTGGCCGCACGTTGATCCGAACGCCCTGGAACAGGATGAAATCGAGCTGATGCTCCAGATTAACGGCAAGTTGCGAGGCGCCATCGTGGTGCCCGCCGGGGCTTCAAAGTCCGACATTGAGTTGGCGGCCATCGACTGCGAGGCGTTCCAAAAAATCGCGCAAGGCGCCGCGCCCAAGAAGGTAATCGTGGTTCCGGGCCGTCTGGTCAATCTGGTGGTGTGAGGAAAAATCCATGAAACGTCGAGCCGTCCTGACTGTGTTGTGTCCAGCGGCCCTGGGTTCCCTGGTTTTGGAGGGTTGCGGGTTCAGGCTGCGCGGGCCCCAGACCTATACGTTCCAGCGCTTGGCAATTTTACCGAACCCTGGGGGCCCCCTGACATTGGAGCTGCGGCGCTCACTCGGCTCTGCCGTGCACGTGCTGGCAGTGGCCGAACCGCTGGTCCATGCCCAGGTCGTGCTCGACATCTTGCAGGAGCAGCGCGAGAAAACGGTGGTGGGCGTCAACGCTTCTGGGCAGGTGCGTGAGTTCCAGCTACGCACCCGGGTGAGGTTCCGGATCCGCACTCCGCAGGGCGAGGAGTTGGTGCCATCCTCGGAGATTTCGCAAAAACGCGACATCAATTTCAGCGAATCGGCGGCGCTGGCCAAGGAGGCCGAAGAGGCGCTGCTGTACCGGGATATGCAGTCCGACATGGTGCAGCAGTTGCTGCGTCGCCTGGCTGCGGTTCAATATGCAGTTGGCCCCTAATCAACTTGCGGCCCATCTAAGCAAGGGCCCTGGCAGCCTTTATATCCTGCACGGTGACGAGCCTTTGCTGATTCAGGAGGCGGCAGACGCGATCCGGGCAGCGGCCAGGACGCTGGGCTTCACTGAGCGCAGCGTCTTTACTGTCGCCGGGGCCAATTTCGATTGGAGCGGCGTGCTGGCCGCGGCAGGCTCGCAAAGTCTGTTTGCCGACAGACAGCTTCTGGAAGTGCGCATTCCCTCAGGCAAGCCGGGCAAGGAGGGCGGTCAGGCGCTCGGGCAAATTGCAGAGCAATCTCGGGGGAATGATTCCACCTTGACCCTGATCAGCCTGCCCAGGCTGGACAAGGCGACCAAAAACAGTGCCTGGTTTACCTCACTTGACGCTCTGGGCATCACGCTGGAAGTGGCATCGGTCGAGCGAGCCGTGTTGGCGCAGTGGCTGGCACAGCGTCTGGCTGCGCAGGACCAGCGTGTGGCGCCGGGCGAGGTCGGGCAGCGCACTCTGCAGTTTTTTGCGGATCGGGTGGAAGGCAATCTGCTCGCGGCCCATCAGGAAATTCAAAAACTCGCGTTGCTGTATCAGCCCGGGGAACTCACGTTTGAGCAGGTTGAAAGCGCGGTGCTCGACGTGGCCCGGTACGACGTGTTCAAACTATCGGAGGCCGTGCTGGCGGGCCAACGCGTGCGTGTGCAGCGCATGCTCGACGGTTTGCGAGCCGAAGGGGTGGCCGAAGTGCTGGTGCATTACTCCCTGAGTGAGGACATTCGCGCGCTCAAGAGAGTCAAGGATGCCATCGGCCAAGGGCGTCCCATGCCGATGGCCCTGCGTGAGCAGCGGGTGTGGGGTGCCAGAGAGCGGCTGTTTGAGCGGGTGCTGCCCCGGCTCAGCGTGGCTGCTCTGGACGAACTGCTGCAGGCGGCGCACCAGGTCGATGGGATTGTCAAAGGGCTCAAACGTCCCGATTGGCCCGCAGACAACTGGCAGGCCTTGCAGCGCCTAGCTATCCGACTGTGCGGGCACTGCGCAGCTCTGCCAACAGCGCGGCACAGTCGTTAAACCGCCTTGCGAGGCAGACCGATCATGCGAAAATAAACCATGAATGCGACCACCGTCTCCGACTACACCCACGCCTTGGGTATGCAGGCAAAACAGGCTTCGGCCCATATGGCAAAAGCACAGTCGGCTATTAAAAACGTAGCCCTTCGCAAACTCGCCGCACTTTTGCGGGAGAGTGTGGCTCAGTTGCAAATCGCCAATGCCCTCGATATCGTGCAGGCCCAGGCTGACGGTCTGACTGCTGTGCTGGTGGATCGGCTCAGGCTCAAACCGGAGGCCATTGAAACCTGCGCCCAGGGTTGCGAGCAACTCGCCGCGATGCCCGACGTCATCGGCGAGGTCATTGGTCTCAGGCAGCAGCCCAGCGGCATTCGGGTTGGGCAGATGCGCGTTCCCATCGGTGTCTTTGCCATGATTTTCGAGAGTCGCCCCAATGTCACGATTGAGGCGGCCAGCCTGTCTATCAAGAGTGGCAACGCCTGCATATTGCGCGGCGGATCGGAGGCTATTGAGTCCAACAAGTCCCTGACCCTGCTGGTGCAACAGGCGCTTGCGCATGCAGGGCTACCCAAGGAGGCGGTGCAACTGGTGCAAATTACAGACCGTGAAGTGGTCGGCCAGCTTATCACCCTGACCGAGTTTGTGGACCTCATCATTCCGCGGGGCGGCAAGGGCCTGATCGAGCGCATCAGCCGCGACGCCAGGATTCCCGTGATCAAACACCTGGACGGCAATTGCCATGTCTATGTGGACGATCCCTGTGATCTGGACATGGCGCTGGCCATTGTGGACAACGCCAAGACGCAAAAATACAGCCCCTGTAACGCTTGCGAGAGCCTGTTGGTGGCGCAGAGTCTGGCCGAGGTTTTTTTGCCGCGCCTGGGTGCGCTGTTTGCTGCCAAGGGGGTGGAGATGCGCTGTGATGCGCGGGCCGCGCAGATTCTGCGTGCCAATCCCGTGGTGGCGTCGGTGCAATCGGTCACGGGAAGCGGCAAGGCCGAGGCCCTGATTGTTGACGCCGTTGAATCGGACTGGTTGGAGGAGTATTTGGCCCCCGTCATCAGCGTCAAGGTGGTGGCTGGGGTGGAGGAGGCCATTGCCCATATCAACCGCTATTCCAGCCATCACACCGACGCCATTGTTACGCGCGACCATAGGCACGCGCAGCAGTTTCTGCGCGAAGTCGATTCGGCCAGTGTGATGGTCAACGCCAGCACCCGGTTTGCCGATGGATTTGAATATGGGCTGGGCGCTGAAATCGGCATCAGCACGGATAAGTTCCACGCCCGCGGCCCGGTGGGCATCGAGGGGTTGACATCACTGAAGTACCTGGTGCTCGGCGATGGTCAATTGAGAGTTTGAGGACGCTGGGCGTCCAGAAACTCGCAGCGAGGCTCACCGCAAGCCTGGCGGTCATCCTCACCTCCTAGAATGCACTCAGTCACCCCATTTCGATTTATCAAGAGGCTGTATGGTTCCACATCTCGTCACCGCGCTCACGGGTCCGATCAACGAACTTGAGCAGCGCGTACTCGATTCAACGCCCGCCATCGAGCGCTGGTTTCGCCTGGAGTGGATGGAGCACACGCCTCCGTTCTACAGCTCGGTGGATGTTCGCAATGCGGGCTTCAAGCTTGCACCGGTCGACACGAATCTGTATCCGGCAGGCTGGAACAACCTCACCCCCGAGATGCTTCCGCTGGCCGTTCAGGCTGCCATGGCGGCCATTGAGAAGATTTGTCCGGAGGCCAGAAATCTGCTTTTGATTCCTGAAAACCATTCGCGGGACACGTTTTACCTCTCCAGCCTGGCGCAACTGCGCCGGGTGTTTCACATGGCCGGTCTGAATGTACGCATTGGCTCGATCGACCCGGCGATCAAGAAGGCCACGACGGTAGAGTTGCCCAACGGCGAAAGTGTGCTGCTCGAACCGGTCGTGCGGGGTCGACGTCGCCTGGGGGTCAAGAACTTTGACCCCTGCACCATCTTGCTCAACAACGACCTCAGTGCGGGCGTGCCCGGGATTCTGGAAGACATTCACGAGCAGTACCTGTTGCCCCCGTTGCATGCGGGCTGGTCCACCCGGCGCAAGAGTCGGCACTTCAAGTGCTACGAGGAGGTAGCCAAGCGTCTGGGCAAATTGCTCGGCGTGGATCCCTGGCTGATCAACCCGCTGTTCAACAAATGCGATGGGGTCAATCTCGCACAGGGCGAGGGCATGGAGTGTCTGAGCACCAATGTGGATGCATTACTGGGCAAGATCCGGCGCAAATACAAGGAATACGGCATCAAGGAAAAACCCTTTGTTGTGGTCAAGCTGGACAACGGAACGCATGGGGCTGGCGTGGCGATGGTGCACGATGTGAAAGACTTGGCGGGGTTGGGCGAAATATCGAACAACGCGCGCGACTATCTGATCCAGGAGGGGGTGCTGACCCAGGAGAGGATGAATGGTGCCGTGGCAGAACCCGTTGTTTACCTGATGGACCGCTATGTAGTGGGTGGCTTCTACAGAATTCATGCCGGGCGTGGCGCCGACGAAAACCTCAATACCCCAGGTTCGAGCTTTGTACCCCTGGCGTTCGACCACAGCACCCATTTGCCGCAGCCTGGCGCCAAGCCCGGCGCGAGTGCGCCCAATCGGTTTTACATGTATGGGGTGATTGGTCGTCTGGCAATGGTCGCTGCCAGCTATGAACTAGAGGCCACCGATCCGGACGCCGAGATTTACTCATAAATAGTGTTCCGTACAAGGCGTCAACAAGATTGAGTTGCTGCATCGCAACAAATATCGCGTTTGTCAAGATTCGCGGCCGATCGCCGCTGCGGGGCGTGCGCAAAGGCGCACAATGGCGGTCCCAACCGGAACGGAACCCCGCTGAGCCTCTAGACGGGGAGTATTTGTGTCAAGATCAAAATCGTCGCTTGCGGCGCTGACCCTGGGCGCCATTGGCGTTGTTTACGGCGACATCGGAACCAGCGTTCTGTACGCGGTCAAGGAAGTTTTTGGCCATGGCCACGTTCCGTTCAACGTTCCCAATGTGTATGGCATCCTGTCCATATTCTTCTGGACCCTGACGGTCATCATCTCAGTCAAGTATGTCTCGCTGGTGCTGCGCGCCGATAACAACGGTGAAGGCGGTCTGGTGGCCATGCTGGCGCTGGCCTCCCAGTCGGTTCGGGACAAGCCCAAGCTCAGGCGTGTCCTGCTTAGTGTGGGTATCTTCGGCACCTGTTTGTTTTACGGCGACGGTGTCATCACCCCGGCCATTTCCGTGCTGTCGGCGGTGGAGGGTTTGGAGGTGGTTTCGCCCGCCTTCAAAGGCGGCGTCATCCCGCTCACCCTGATTATTTTGTTCGGCTTGTTCGCCGTCCAGAAAAGGGGGACGACCGATATTGGCAGGTTTTTTGGTCCCATTACTTTGGTGTGGTTTGCCGTTATTGCCACCCTGGGCGTTGCAAATATTGCCAATCACCCGAGCATTTTGTGGGCCCTGAACCCCCAGTATGCGCTGGGGTTCATTCTGGACTTTCCCGGGATCACCTTCATCATCCTGGGCGCGGTGGTGCTGTGTGTGACAGGGGGTGAGGCGCTGTACGCCGACATGGGTCACTTTGGCAGGCAACCCATTCGTCTGGCCTGGTTCACCGTGGTCATGCCGGCCCTGACGCTCAACTATTTTGGTCAAGGGGCTCTTCTGCTTGAAAACCCCGAGGCCGTCAAAAACCCGTTCTTCCTGATGGCGCCTGACTGGGCCTTGCTGCCGTTGGTGGGCCTGGCCACGATGGCCACCGTGATTGCTTCGCAGGCCCTGATCACGGGCGCGTACAGCGTGACCAAGCAGGTGATCCAACTGGGCTATTTGCCGCGCCTGCAGGTGCTGCACACCAGCATCAAGGACACTGGCCAGATCTACATGCCGTTTGTGAACTGGGGCCTGTTTGTGGCCATTGTGCTGGCTGTGGTGCTGTTTCGTTCGTCGAGCAACCTGGCCTCGGCCTATGGCATTGCGGTTACGCTGGACATGCTTATCACCACGGTTCTGACCTTCTTTGTGATTCGCTACAGCTGGAACTACCCGTTGGCACTGTGCATCGCCTCGACCGGTTTTTTCTTTATGGTCGATCTGGCATTTTTCAGCTCCAACCTGCTCAAACTGTTCGAGGGAGGCTGGTTCCCGCTCCTGATTGGCGGGATCATTTTCACCCTGATGGTGACTTGGAAGAAAGGACGCTGGCTGCTCAATGAGAAACTCAAGGCTGAAGCCATTGATCTGTCAAGTTTCCTGGAGGCTGTGTTCGTCAGTCCACCCGTGCGGGTGGACGGCACGGCGGTCTTCCTGACGGCCGAGCCCGGAACCGTGCCCAATGCCATGCTTCACAACCTCAAGCACAACAAGGTGCTGCATCGCAACAACCTGTTTGTCACCGTGCGCAACCATGAAGTTCCCTGGATTGGCATGAACAAGCGGCTGGAGATCGAATCCCTGGGTCACGATTGCTGGCAGGTCGTGCTCCATTACGGCTTCAAGAACGACCCCGATGTGCCCAAGGCGCTGCAGCAGATCAAGGGACGTGGTTGTGAGTTAGACAACATGACCACAAGCTACTTCCTGTCGCGCGACACCGTTGTCCCCTCCATTGGTCGCGGCATGTCACGTTGGCGCGAAAAGCTCTTTGCGCAGATGCACCGAAATGCCAGTGCGGCGGCAGATTTTCTGAACCTGCCCAATAATGCGGTGGTGGAACTGGGCTCGAAAATCGAAATTTGAGTCCTCACGGGGTTGCTGGCCGTCTGACCGAGCCCGGCCTTCCGCCATTTTTTGAACCTTCAATCAATTGGGCCGCTGCCTGTCATGAAAATTCTCTTTGTCGCCGATCCGCTGGATTCCTTCAAGATATCCAAAGACACGACGTTTGCCATGATGCGTGAAGCCCAGTCGCGCGGCCACACCGTGGCCGCCTGCGAGCCGAGGCAGATTTCCTGGTCCAGGGGTTCGGCCGTTCAGGCCGATATCAAAACCATCTCTCTCACCGGTGAAGACCTGCGGTGGTACGAGATCAGTGCGGTCTCACGCGGTGACCTGAAAGATTTTGATGTCATTGTGATGCGCAAGGACCCGCCGTTTGATGCCGAGTATTTCTACGCCACGCACCTGCTGGAGCAGGCGCAGCGGGAAGGGGCCAGTGTGTTTAACAATCCCCGGGCTTTGCGCGACCACCCAGAGAAGCTCGCTATTCTGGAATTTCCCCAATTCATCGGCCCGACACTGGTGACCAGGTCGGTCAAGGACATCCGTGCCTTTCACGCGGTGCACAAGGACATCATCCTCAAGCCGCTCGACGGCATGGGCGGCGCGGGCATCTTCAGGGTCCGGGAAGATGGTTTGAACCTGGGCAGCATCATGGAAACGCTCAACAAAGAGGGTGGCCAGACCGTGATGGTGCAAAAGTTCTTGCCCGAAATTTCACAGGGTGACAAGCGGATTCTGGTGATCGGCGGAGAACTCGTGCCCTACGCGCTGGCACGCATTCCCCAGGGAACCGAAGTGCGTGGCAACCTGGCCGCTGGAGGGTTGGGCGTGGCCCAGCCTCTGAGCGAATCAGACCGAAAAATTGCCGAGGCCCTGGGTCCAATCCTCGCAGGCCGGGGTTTGCTGCTGGTGGGGCTTGATGTGATTGGCCAGAGCCTGACTGAAATCAATGTAACCAGTCCGACCTGCTTCCAGGAAATTTCCGATCAAACCGGATTTGACGTGGCAGCGATGTTCGTCGATGCACTGGAGCGTTCGGCCAAGGGCTGAGCGCACAGGGGCGCTAGGCAGCCCTCGACAAAGACGGCAAGCTCACCAGGCGCCATCGCCACCCACTGTTCGTTGGTCGTGAGTGGCTCGGTGACCACGATGACCAGCCGGTCCTGGGGGCCGTTCAGGCTGGCCAGGTCGACGTTGACATCCTCATCCTTGAGGTGAACCTGCGTGAATGGATACTGCCGCAGCACGTAATGCAGTTTGGTGCTGGCATGTGCCCAAAGCGCCTGGCCGTTGCTCAGCAGAAAATTGAAACTGCCGTGCTGAGTCACACGGGGCGCCAGTTCCCTGAGCGTGCAGGTCAGCTCCGCGACCGAGGGCACGCCCGCGTGTGATTTCGACAACTCCTGCAGCAACCAGCAAAACGCCAACTCACTGTCGGTATCGCCCACCGGCCGGAAGTTGCCGTGCAGATTGGGGGCATAGTCCTTCAGGTCGCCGTTGTGGGCGAACACCCAGTAGCGTCCCCACAGCTCGCGAACGAAGGGGTGGCAGTTCTCCAGCCTGATGCTGCCCACGGTGGCCTTGCGCACATGGGCAATCACATTGTGACTCTTGATGGGGTAGGTGCGCAGCATTTTCGCAATGGGCGAGCTCGAAGCGCTCTCCTTGTCCACGAAGTGGCGCACGCCCCTGCCAGGCATGTCCCCACAGGCAGCGTCGCTTTCAAAGAAGGCGATTCCCCAGCCGTCGGCATGGTGGTCGGTGCAGCCCCCACGCTGCGAAAATCCTGTGAAACTCAGGTGCAGACTGGCCGGCAGGCGGCTGTTCATTCCAAGCAATTGGCACATGAGGCAAGTGTACCGCTGCGGGTGAGGCCAAAACGGACCAGGAAAGACGCGGCGAGGGTTCGGACGGCCACTTTGCCGGGGCAATTTCGTGGGCGTATATCATCAGCGCAGTTTCTCGGCAACATTGTTGGCATGGCATGAGAGAATATTGTCAGTTCAGGGAAGTCTTGTTGAAACATCGAATCGGTCTAATCGGGATTGCGTTGCTCTGCACAGCGCTCGGCAGCGAGGCGCTGACATTGGGCCGCGCCCGCGGCGCTGTGTTGATTGGTCGGCCACTGGAGTTGTCGATCCCGATTCACAAGGACGTCACAGAAGACGCTGACGCGCTGTGCTTTGACGCCGAAGTGTTCCACGCCGATTCCCGCCAGGACGCCAGCCGTGTACGCGTGCTCGTGGAAGGCGCGGCGCAGTCGGGCGATGCCACCGTGCGAATTTTGTCGTCGGCCATTGTGGATGAGCCGGTTGTCACCGTTTACCTGCGCACGGGCTGCGGCCAGAAAACCACACGCCGGTATGTCTTGCTGGCCGATCTGGCCAGTGACCTGGCGGCACCCAAGTTACCCGTCATTACACCAACGTTGTCGCCAAGCAACGTCGCCGCCGCACCGGCGGGTGGCGCTGGCGCAGTCGAGTCTTTGCCGACCACCAGCGCTGAATCAGTAACCCGGCCAGCCCGGGTTCGCAAGGCTAAGTCCGGGTCGGCCACCAAGCTCGCCGTAGTTGGCGAGCGCGAAAAGCGTCCTGAACCCAAGGCGGACCCGGTCGCTGCAAAGAGCGAAAAAGTGCTCCCCAAAGTCAAAATCGAACGTGCGCTAGGTCGCGCTCGTTTGAAGCTCGATCCACTGGATTTCATGTCTGATCGGGTGGCCAATCTCGACTCGTTCATGAATTTTGACCCGTCGGCAGACGCCCTGCAGACGTTGCAGAAGGTCCAGACTCTGGAGGATTCGGTCAAGGCTCTCATGGCACTCAACGCCAAGAACGAAACACGGTTGGCGGACATGCAGGCGCGCCTGCTTGAGGCTCAGGGCCACCGTTTCCCGGACGCGGTGTTGTACGCCCTGCTGGCGCTGGTGCTGACCTGCGTTGCGGCCATCGCATGGCTCTGGAGGCGCCAACGCAACGACGCGGAGATGAATCGGGACCTCTGGTGGCAGGGCTCTGCCCATGACCATTTGCCTGATCAGCGAGACCAGTGGGGAAGCACCCCTCCCGCGCCGACGATGGTGGACAACGCTCCACCCGTGCCGGTGCCACCGCCGCCGGCACAGCCAGAAATTGATGTGGATTCCTGGGATATCGCACCAACTGCCAGCGGCGTCGATGTCAAGCACACGGAAATGCGGCGCACGGATTTTCAGGACCTTGATTTTCCGGCGCCGGTTCGCCAACGGGCCGATTTTCTGGTGACGTTGGGTCGAACCGACCAGGCCATCAACGCCCTCAAGGCGCACCTCAGGGATGAGCGTCATCCTGAACCCGACGTTTTTCTGGATTTGCTTGGCCTGCTTCACTCGTCGGGCATGAAAGCCGAGTTCAAGCCGGTTAGCGAAGAATTCCAGCAACGGTTCACCTGCCAGTTGCCCACCTTTGCCGCTTTCAGGCTCGAAGGCCGGTCACTGGAGCAATACCCGGATCTACTGTCGCGCATTGCGGTGTTGTGGCCTGCGCCCAAGGTGCTCGAAGTCATCAACGCCGCTATTTACAAAGAATCCCGTGAGTCAGTCTCGGCAGCGTTTGACCTGGCCGCTTTCCGCGATCTCCTGTTGCTGCAAGCCATTGCACAGCGGGTGGTTGAACCGGCATCTGACAAGGATCGGACCGCCGCTGCCCCGCCCCCCGGCACGCCTGAACGCCGTGTCTCGCCGTCCAGAGTGAACAATTTTGAATATTCGGACCGGGAGCAGGCTACGGCGCCCGTGCCGCCAGAAGCCCACGTGCCAACGGTCTCACCCTCCGTTGATCTGTCACTCGATGAAGTGTGGGCGCCCCTCACACTGGATCTGGATTTGTCAGGCGATCAGCTCGACGAGCTTCTCGATTTTGAGGTCCCTGACTCGCTCGACAAGGGCAATGACGATCCGACCAAAGTTCGCTGACCAAAGCGATGTGACTCCCGAGTTGTATCGCGCTGTGCTTGGGTCGTGCAGTCAGAAGCATTATCTGCGCTGGTTTGCCAGGTTTGATGCCGCTGGAAAAGTCGGCCCGAGTTGGCACTGGTCTGCCTTCTTTTGTACGCTAGATTGGCTTGTTTTCCGAAAAATGTGGGGGTTGGCGTGGTCGTATGCGGGCATCCTGATCCTGCTTGGCGGGATGATCTTTCTCGTCGCACAGCGGGACCCCAGTTACCTCATTCAGATTGCGCAGGTCGGTGTGAGTGTGTTGGTGCTCGGCGCGTTTGCTTTGCCAGGGTTGTATGCGAATGCAGCCTATTACCGGTTTTGTGAAAGGAAGATCACGCGCGCACTGTTGTCGAATCTGGGTGTTCCGGGTGCCTGTGATCTGTTGGCCGCACAGGCGGTGACCCGGCGGCGCTGGTGGGTCATGGCTGCGCTGAACCTGGGTGGTGTTGCCCTGGGTGCTGGCTTTGTCGCATTGGCGCCGGAGGCCGGGTTGGCTGAAAAAGGGCGGCTCTGGATGCTTGGTGAGACAGCAATGTTAGCTGGGGCCACGCTTAAACCCGCCGGGCCGGTTGCCGAAGGACCGGTCTTGACGTCATCAAGCCCCGTAGCGGCGTCTCCGGAGGTCCGACCAAGCAGCGATCCGTCCGGCACCACTGTGAACGCGCTCCCGGCGAACTTGCCGCCGATGGCAGAGGGCAGTGCTGCAGAGTTCCCCAACACAGCTAAAGTGCCGTTGCCTGGGTCCACCGGCCCCCGCTATTTCATCCAGATCGGCGCATTTGCCGATGAGCGAAACGTGCGCAAACTAGCAGATCGGCTGCACAGCGCTGGGTTGACTCCGCTGATTGACACGGTGCAGTTCAAGATTGGACCCGTCAAGCGGGTTCGGATCGGCCCCTTTCTGACGCAGGAACAGGCCGACGCGGTGGGGGTGAAGGTCAAAGACATGGGCTTGCCCGTGCATCTGGTTAAACAATAAGCTGGCACCCCCAGAGTCAGTTCCGATACGGGGTGGCCCGCGCGATGATTGCTTGCACATCGAGCCCGCGCGGCAGGCTGCCATAGTTGTGCTGGCCGGTTTGCGCCAGGCGTGACTGGCAAAATGCGTCACTGACAAAGGCGGGCGCGTGACGCGCCAGCAACGAAGCCTGCAGCGCCAGCGCCATGCGGTCCACCAGATCGCGTGCCCGGTACTCGGCATCCGCCAGATCCTTCAGGTCCCGCGCCAGATCGGCGACATGGCGATCAAGAATGGAATGGGCGCCCTGTGCCGGTGCGAGTTCGGCAAAGAAGGCGTCCAGCACGGCAGGCGTTTTTGACAGGGCGCGCAGCACGTCCAGGCACTGCACGTTGCCGCTGCCTTCCCAGATGGTATTGACAGGTGCCTCCCGGTACAAGCGCGGCATCATGCAGTCTTCCATCACGCCGCTGCCCCCAATGCACTCCATCGCTTCGTAGGCATGGTTGGGTGTGCGCTTGCAGATCCAGTATTTGCCCACCGCCGTGACCAGGCGCACCAGCAGGTCTTCGGACTCCTGCGCGCGCGCATCCATGGCCCGTGCCATGCGCATGGACAGCGTCAGCGCCGCCTCGCTTTCCAGCGCCAGATCGGCCAGCACGTTTTGCATCAAAGGCTGCTCGATGAGCAGCTTGCCAAAGGCCGAGCGGTTGGCGCAGTGGTGCAGGGCCTGCGAGGTCGCCATGCGCATGCCGGCGCTCGAGCCCACCATGCAGTCAAAACGCGTCATGCTGACCATCTCGATGATGGTGCGCACCCCGCGCCCTTCGGGGCCCACCATCCAGGCCAGCGCGCCACGCAGTTCGGTCTCGCTCGAGGCGTTGGAGGCATTGCCCATTTTTTTCTTCAAGCGCAGCACTTGCATCGGGTTCTTGCTGCCATCAGGCCGCCAGCGTGGCAGCAGAAAGCACGACAGGCCACCGGGCGCCTGGCCCAGCACCAGAAACGCATCGCACATGGGGGCCGAGACAAAGTACTTGTGGCCCACCAGTTCGTAGGCGTGACCGGGCCCGCCCGAATCGGTGGGGTGGGCGACGGTGCTGTTGGTGCGCACGTCCGAACCGCCCTGTTTTTCGGTCATCGCCATGCCGATGGTCAGGCCCTGTTTTTGTTCGCATGGAACATTGCGTGGGTCATAGACGCGGCTGGTGATTTTGGACTCCCACAGTGTGGCCAGATCGGGTTGTTGGCGCAGCGTGGGGACAGCCGCAAAAGTCATGGTGATGGGGCAGCCGTGGCCGGCCTCGACCTGAGTGTGCAAATAATTCCTGGCGGCGCGTGCCACATGGGCGCCGGGGCCCGGTGCCGTCCAGGGCGAAGCGTGCAGGCCGTGCTCGATGGCCGTGCCCATCAGGCGGTGGTAGGCCGGGTGAAAGCTCACCAGGTCAATGCGATTGCCAAAGCGGTCGTGGGTGTCGAACTCAGGGGTGAAATGATTGGCCAGGCGGCCCTGTTCCAGATAGCCGCTTGAGCCGGTCAGCGTGCCAAAGTCGGTCAATTCGCCCTGCGCCCAATCCGCGCCTTCACGCGCCACGGCTTCCATCAGCGCCGTGTCCTGTGTGAACATGTTGTAGTCCGTCAGCTCATTCGAAAGGTTGCTCAGCGCATGCGTTTCGGCCAGGTAAGCGTGGCCGCTGGTCAGTTCCGGGGTTTTGTTCATTGCCGTTCTCCAAGTCGGCCAAGCATGCGTTGAGCGTTATCGCTTGTCAATATTGATGCAGGGCCTTGTGTCGCCTTGAGCACCATGGCTTCTGACTTTGCTGGTGCTCTGTGGCTGGCCAGGCGCGGTTCCGATGCCGGGCAAAATACGGGGTATGGAACACTCACATTGCGATCGATTCGTTGTGGCTCGCCTTGGCCTTGGGCTGGCCGCTGCGCTGGGTTGCTCCCTGGCCAGCGCTGCGCCCCTGTTGAGTTGTGAGGTGACATACGCGGGCAGCACGCAAACCATCGAAGCCACTGCAGTGGCCGACCCCTACACGGTCGCCTCGGTCGATGTGGGCGGACGATTTCGCTTCAAGGCCGTGATGGTGGGCAAGCCTTCAAGCATTGACTACGTCAAGCTCTACGCCTACCTGGATACCCGCAGTCAACTCATCCTGATTCAACAGGCTACCTACCGGGCGCCCTTCCAGTTATCGGCATTGCCCACATCGCTCACGGGCGAGCAGCACCTGTACGGCGGACCGGTCGAGCGGGAGCTGATATACAGCTGCACCCTGAAGGAGGTCGCGCAATGACGTACCGCATCTTGGGTTCTCTGTGCCTGGCGGCGCTGCTGTGTGGCGGGTCGGCGGCCGCCGCGTCGGACGGACCGGTCAGCCTGGTTTTTGCGGGCGATGTGGTGCTGGACGATGCCGCCGGGGCGCTGATCGAGCGTGGGGGCGACCCTTTCGCAGGCTTTGCCAGCCTGTTTGCGAAAGCTGATTTACGGCTGGCCAATCTGGAATGCGTGGTGGCGACCCTCGGATCGGCCGGGGACAAGAATTACACCTTCCGCGCCCATCCGCGCGCCCTGCCGGTCCTAAAGCGGCACTTTGACGCCCTGGCCCTGGCCAACAACCATTCCGGTGACTTTGGCCGTGAGGCCTTTGCGCAGATGCTGGGGCTGCTTCAGGCCGGTGGCATCGGCCAGTTTGGCGGGGGTATGAACCTGGCGCAGGCCCACACCCCGCTCATTGTTGAGCGCAAGGGCGTGCGCATTGCCTTGTTGGGATACAACGAATTCATGCCCCGCAGCTTTGAGGCCGACCACAACGCGCCGGGCAGCGCCTGGAGCGAGGACGAGCAGGTCGTAGCCGACATCCAAAAAGCACGCAAAATATACGGCGCCGATGTGGTGATCCCGGTTATGCATTGGGGTTGGGAAAATGAGCTCACGGCCAACGCCCGCCAGCGCCAACTGGCGCGCACCATGATCGAGGCGGGGGCAGACGCCGTGATTGGCGGGCACCCGCACGTCACCCAGGACATTGAGCTGGTGCAGGGCAAGCCCGTGATCTACAGCGTGGGCAATTTTGTGATGAAAGAGACCGACAACGAGCGCCAGCGCCAAGGCTGGGTGCTGCGTCTGCAACTCGACAAGACCGGTGTGACCGGCTTTGACACCCGCGTGGCGAAGATCGACTTTGATGGCATCCCGACCCCGGCGATTGACGTTGCCAGCCCCTGCTGGAAGCGTGGGCTGGCGGGTACGGCGTTGTGCAGGCCGAAGGCTGACTGAGTTCGAAGGGCCTGGTGCAGTCCGGAATTACCAGTCCACGAGGCTCAGGCCGACGCTCAGCACGGTGCGCCTGCGGTTGTAGTCCACCAGGGAATCGCCATAGCCGGTGAATAGCTGGGTGTGGAAGCGAAGCCCGTTCTGGCTTCCAGGGACACCACTGTCCCCCAATTTTCTAAGCCACTCCAGCCGCACCGATCCGTTGCTGTTGGCCCGCAGCGAATGGCGCACGGTGGCGCCCAGAGTGTTGTTCTTGTCAACGTCCCAGAAACCGGCCAACTCGGCGCGACCCACTTTATTGCTTATGTCGGGGTTGTCGTCGTCGGCTGGGGCTTCGCTCAGGCGCTTCCATAATTTAGCCTCAACACGGAACCGATCTCCTAGTTCCATCCCGGCCATCAGCACAGTGCGATTCCAGCTGCGCGAGAGCGGCAGGGGCTGCCCGTTGGATTGGTGCACCAAGCTAATACCGGTGTAGCGCAACAGCCAGCCGCCGGGAAAGTTCGCCGTGGTGGGGTAAATATAGGTGATTTCGGGCTCATGATCGGTCGTTCGAAACGGGCGTGACAGGTCCCCGCTGAAAATTTGCCAGTTCGACTGTTGGCTGTATCCGAACCAAAGCGAGTCACGTTTGAGCGGCTGTTGCTGAGTGAGCAAGCCCTGGGCGATTTTGGTGCGAACAGAGAGCTGGATCCGAGTTTCAGTTGGTTTATAGGAAAGGGACTCCAGTGCCGAGTGATCGACCGCAGGCGAACTGGGCTGAGTGTTGACACTGTCGGACCCAATCCACGACAGGCTGATGGGTCGGTAGCCTCGAATGCCGAAAGTGCCACAGTCGCTGCCGGCCTCGAGCTCCCAAAAACGCGAAAGGTCGGAAAATTTGGAGCTCTTGCAGTCATGCGCAGCCGGCGCAATCATGGTCATGATGACCGGTGCCGTCGCCTTTGGCCCCGCACTCTGAGCTGGCGGCCGGGCCACAGGCGCCGCGACCGCGGCCGAGGGCCCAGTGGGTGCCTGCCACAATTGGTTGGCCGCCCAGCGGTCAAAGCATGCCAGGCGCGCCGCGCCGTCGGCGCTCAGGGCTCGGCATTGTTGCCAAGATGGGGCTGATTCCGGGGCCGAGCCTGCCGCTGCTGCGCTGGCGGCCTGCGCCATTGCAGCACCGGTAAATAGCCCCAGGCTCAGCTTTATTGCCAGCCGGGCAGTTTGCGCAATATAAAGGCCTGTCCCGCCTGATTGAGGTCCGTGTTCCATAGTCCCTTGATTTCCTTGCCGCAAGATGGTTCCACCACTGTGCCCAGCCAGGTGGCAGAAATGCGTTGGCCGTCGTTGGATTCTTCCAGGGTGAACTCACCCTCATGCACGTCGCCCGCGATCTGGGCCTGGACGCCGTGGCGGACGATGGTACCGCTGACGCCGCCCGAAAATTCGGGATGTCTCTCAAATACCAGGACAGCCCCTGAAGTGCCGTCGAACTCGGCCTGCCAGCGGCCGTACAGATGCGCAGGGGTAATCTCAAAGGGCTGCGGGCAGACTGTGGACGCTGGATTTTTTGAAGTATTTTGGCCTCTAGCTCCCGTCACCATTGCACAAGTAGTTATCAAAATAATAGCAATTGAAGATTTCATGGTGGATGCTTATCGGGGTATTGCTGCGGCCTGCGTCGCCGTGTCCAGTGCTTTCTTGGCAAATTCGGCCCGCAAAGCCCGCAGCTTTTCGCGTGGATCTTCGCGCACCGTGGCCTGGTCCAGCGCCATCTCCGCGATGAAGCGGCTGGGCTGGGCGGCGATCATTTCGCGGCCCTTCTTGCGCCTGCGGGTCCAACTCACCGCCAGACTGCGCTGGGCCCGGGTGATGCCCACATACATCAGGCGGCGCTCCTCCTGCAGGCGTGTGGCCATGTCCTCATTGGCCGCCTCGTGTTCCCGCTCGGAGCCACCCGGCGAGGCAGCGCCGTCGCCCAGCTTGAAGGGCAGCAGGCCCTCGGTCACCCCCACAAGAGTCACGTGCGGCCACTCCAGCCCCTTGGCCGCGTGCAGGGTCGAGAGCGTCACCACGTTCTGATCCTGCTCGCGCTCGTTGATGGTGGACAACAGCGAGACCGTCTGCGCCACTTCGAGCAGGGATTTGGGTTCATTGACAGTGGATACGCCCGCCACATCGTCAATTTCGCCGCCGCAGCGCGCAGACATCCAGTCGCAAAAATCAATGACGTTGGACCAGCGTGCGGCGGCGAGCTTCTCGCTATCTTCCCCGTCATACAGATGGGCCTGGTAACCGATCTCCTTGAGCCATTCCTTCAGGAACACGCCAGCATTTTGCGCGCCCACGGTACGTCGGGCACGAAATTCCAGGTCGTTCACGTAACGGCCAAACTCGTGCAGTGTGCCGACCGAGCGGGTGCTGAGCACGCTGCCCAGCGAGGACGAGAAAAGGGCTTCGAAAAGACTCACCTTGTAGCGGCTGGCAAAGCTGCCAAGCTGCGCCAGACTCTGGTGCCCGATGCCGCGCTTGGGCGTGGTCACGGCCCGCAGAAACGCCGGATCGTCGTTGTTGTTGATCCACAGCCGAAACCAGGCACACAGATCCTTGATCTCAGCCCGGTCAAAAAAACTGGTGCCGCCCGAGACCTTGTAGGGAATCTGGGCCTTGCGCAGCGCTTTCTCGAAGGGCTTGGCCTGGTGGTTGGCGCGGTAGAGCAACGCAAAGTGTTTAAATTCTTGAAATTGGGGGCCGCCCGCACCAATGCCTCCAGCGCGCAGGCTCTGGATGCGCGCCACGGCGCGCTCGGCCTCGTGCTCCTCGTTGTCGGCGTCCACCACCCGCACCGGTTCGCCCTCGCCCAGGTCGCTCCACAGGTTCTTGGGGAATAGCTTGGGGTTGGGCCCGATGACGTTGTTGGCCGCGCGCAGGATGGCAGTCGTGGAGCGGTAGTTCTGCTCGAGCTTGATGACCTTGAGCGCCGGAAAATCCACCGGCAGCTTTTTCAGGTTGTCCAGCGTGGCACCGCGCCAGCCGTAAATCGATTGGTCATCGTCTCCCACCGCCGTAAAGCGCGCATTGGCCGCGGGCTTGCCACCGACCAGCAGCTTGAGCATATCGTACTGGGTCGCGTTGGTGTCCTGGTATTCATCGACCAGCACGTGGCCGATCAGGGTCTGCCACTTCTGTCTGACTTGTTCGTGGTTCTGCAGTAACTTGAGTGGCAGTCCCAGCAAATCGTCAAAATCGACGCTTTGGTAGGCGGCCAGGCGCTCTTCATAGTGCGCCATGACCCGAGCAATGATGCGCTCGTTGTCGTCCTTGGCCTGTGCGGCAGCGCGTTGGGCGTCGAATCCCTGGTTCTTCCACAGGCTGATGGTCCACTGCCATTGGCGCGCGGCGGCAGCGTCCACCGTCCCGCCCGCGTCCTTGAGAATGCTGGTGACATCGTCGCTGTCCAGAATTGAAAAGTTTGGCTTGAGCCCCAGGGCGACGCCGTCCTGGCGCAGCATGCGCACGCCCAGCGCGTGAAAGGTGCAGATCACCACGTCCCGGGCGGCGCTACCTATCAGGCTTTTGGCGCGCTCGCGCATTTCGGCAGCGGCCTTGTTGGTAAAGGTGATGGCCGCAATTCTCTGAGGTGCCAGTCCGGTCTGGATCAGGCGTCCGATCTTGTGGGTGATGACCCGGGTCTTGCCCGAGCCGGCGCCCGCCAGTACCAGGCAGGGGCCATGCAGGTAATTGACGGCTTCCTGCTGGGCCAGGTTCAGGCCGGTCGATATATTGCTGGGGGGGGGCGAAGACATGCAGGTTGTTCGGGTGAAGCGGGCAATCATACCGATGCGTACAGGGTCGCCCCCAGTCCTGACACAATAGCCCCGTGGTACAGACTCTTTTGGTGACATTTCCTTTCTTTGCGCTGGTTTTGTGCGGCTACCTGGCCGCACGGGCCCGCATGCTGGCGCTGCAGGCGATTCCGGGTTTAAATGGTTTCGTGCTGTTTTTTGCGCTGCCTTGCATGCTGTACCGGTTCGGTGCCTCCACCCCGCTGGACCAACTGCTGGACTTCAGCGTGTTCGTGGTCTGGCTGCTGTGCGCCCTCACGGTGGTCGGCTTTGCGGTGGCCATCAGCCTGAACCGGCGCATTGGCTGGAATGACGCCTCCTTTGGCGCGCTGGTGGCCGCCTTTCCCAATACCGGCTTCATGGGCGTGCCCCTGCTGGTGGCGTTGCTGGGCGCCAAGGCGGCCGGGCCCATCATTGTGACCATCATCATTGACATGCTGATCACTACTTCGCTGTGCATCGCGTTGTCGCGACTGGACGACGCCGATGCGCACGGTGCGAGCCGGGCGCTCAGGAAGGCCCTCAAAGGCATGCTCACCAACCCCTTGCCCTGGGCCATTTGGCTGGGCGTGCTGGCCTCGGCCCTGAATCTGCAGTTGCCCGGACCTGCCATGAAAACCGTGGACCTGCTGGCCGATGCCGCCTCGCCCGTGGCGCTGTTCACCATCGGCGCGGTGCTGGCGCGCTCGCAGATGCTGGCTGCCGCACAAGGGCACGCTCCCATCACGCTGCGCGACTATTTGCCGATGGCCGCTGTCAAGTTGTTCCTGCACCCGCTGCTGGTGCTGGTGGTGGGCGCTGCGGCCATCGCGCTGGGACTGCCGCTTGATCGCTTTGCTTTTACGGTGCTGGTGCTGGTGGCTGCACTGCCCAGCGCCAGCAACGTGTCGTTGCTGGCCGAGCGCTACGGAGCCGACAACGGCCGCATCGCGCGCATCATCCTGGTTTCGACGGCGGCCGCTTTTGTGAGCTTCTCGACGGTCGTGGTGGCAATGACCGGGTAGCGCGCAGGGGTTTTGCACCAGTGTGGCGGGGCGCAGTTGATATTTCGCAACTTGGGGGCCGCTAGTGCTTGCGTTGGCGTGAACTCGCGTCACACTGCAGTTGGGCGGTCATGCGATTTTCTGGTTTTCCGGTCGTGGTCTGTCACACGCAGATCGGGTAGCAGGTGTGACCGCCTTCCTTTTTGGGATGCGGGCTGATCCGTGCAGAGTTTTGCGGATCTGGCGCTACACTGAGCGCGCAAGCGATTGATGCTTGACCAGTGCCATGAGACCTTCCCATCCTATCGAACAGTGCGATTTTCTCATCGTTGGCGGGGGCATTGCGGGCGCCTCGGTGGCCTATTTTCTGGCACCTCACGGCCGCGTGCTGGTGCTGGAGCGCGAGCCGCAACCCGGTTATCACTCGACGGGGCGCTCGGCGGCCTTGTTTGCCGAGAGCTACGGCACGGCGCAGGTCAGGGCTCTCACGAGGGCCAGTCGGGCCTTCTTTGAAGCACCCCCGCCGGGTTTCGCGGCGCAACCGCTGATCACGCCACGTGGCGCACTGATGGTGGCCGCGCCCGGGCAGGAGGATCTTCTGCAACAGGAGTGGCAGGCCCTGAGCGCGATCAGTGCGAGCATGCAATTGCTCACCGCTGAGCAGACTTGCGCTCGTGTGCCAGTCTTGCGAGTTGAAAAAGTGATTGGCGCCATTGACGATCCAGGGGCGCTGGATGTGGATGTGGACGCCCTGCACCAAGGCTACTTGCGCGGCCTGCGCCAGCACGGCGGCGCTTTGGTATGCAACGCTGAAGTGACGGCCCTGACCTTTGGGGGCGGTCTGTGGCGCCTGCAAACCCCTGCTTGTGAGTACCACGCGCCGGTGGTGATCAATGCCGCAGGCGCCTGGGCCGACGGTGTGGCCGATTTGGCCGGGGCGAAGCCCATTGGCCTTCAGCCCCGGCGGCGGAGCGCTTTTCTGTTTCAACCGCCGACCGGGCTGGACACCCGGTCCTGGCCACTGGTGCTGGGTTTGGCCGAGGACTGGTATCTCAAGCCCGATGCCGGGGCGTTGCTGGGCTCGCCTGCCAATGCTGACCCGGTACCGGCCCAGGATGTTCAGCCTGAAGAGCTGGACGTCGCCATTGGCATTGACCGGATCGAGCACATGACCACCTTGCAGATCCGACGGCCCACCCACACCTGGGCCGGGCTGCGCTCCTTCGTGGCCGATGGGGATCTGGTGGGGGGCTTTGACGCGCAGCTTGGGGGATTCTTCTGGGTCGCCGCGCAAGGCGGCTATGGCATCCAGACTTCGCCTGCCATGGGGGAGATTTGCGCCGCGTTGGTGTGTGGGCAGCTGATTCCAGAGCGATTCAGCGACTTCGGTCTCACGCCTGCCATGCTCAGCCCGGCGCGCCTGCGCCGCCGTCCGGAGCCCGGATAGGTTGCGGCCCGGGTGCCGTCCCGGGAGGCTCGCTCAGATCGCCAGCGGATCGACATCCACCGCCCAGCGGATCACTCCTTTGCACTCGGGCTGCTGGCGCGTGCTGTGCAGCACGCCTTGCCAGGCGCTCAAAAAGCGCTGGAGTGCGGCCCGTGAGGGGCTCTCCACCAGCATCTGGGCCCGCTCCACATTGGCCACCCGCTGGATGGTCATCGGAACGGCCGGGTAGAGTGCGATCTGGGCGAGCAGTGACCCGCCCTCGGGCATGCCCCGTGCCGCCGCACTGGCTGCGCTCAAGAAGCCCTGCGCAGCATCCTGGGTCCGTGCCTCGGCCCGCACCAGGGCTTGAAAGCTGAACGGCGGCATGGCGGCCTGTTCCCTCTCCTTGAGTTGCTGCTGCGCAAAAGCAGGATAGTTGTGCCGCTTGAGGGCTTCAAACAAGGGGTGCAGGGGGTGAAAGGTCTGCACCCACATCTCGCTGGTGGCGCTGAAGCCGGCATCGCGCCCGGCCCGCCCGGCAGCCTGCATCAACAGGCTGAAGAGGCGCTCGGGGGCGCGAAAGTCGCTGGAAAACAAGGCGCTGTCGGCGTTGACGGCTGCTACCAGCGTGATGTTGCGAAAGTCGTGGCCCTTGGCCACCATCTGGGTGCCCACCAACACATCAACCTCGCCCGAATGCACCCGGGCCAGTTGCACTTCGAGCTCGCCCTTGAGCCGGGTGCTGTCGGCGTCAATGCGCGCGATGCGTACCGGCTCACCCTCGGGCCACTGGTTTGAGACCGAGTTGGGTCGGCGCACGTGGGCCAGTAGTTCACCCAGGTGCTCTTCGAGCTGCTCGGTGCCCCGGCCCATGGGAGCGATGTCGGGGTTGCCGCAGGCGGGGCAAGCCCTTGGCACGCGCTCGGCAAAACCGCAGTGGTGGCAGCGCAGGGTGCGATCAATCTTGTGAAACACGCGAAACGTGCTGCAATGCGGGCATTCGCTCTTCCAGCCGCAGTCTGGGCAGTGCAGCACCGGGGCATAGCCGCGCCGGTTCAGGAACACCATGCTTTGCTCGCCGCGCGCCACCCGCTCGGCAATGGCCTGCAGCAAGGGTGGCGAGAACACGCATTTGCGGGGCTGGTGGTTCATGTCCACCCGGCGCACCAGCGGCAGGCCGCCACCCGGCATTGCAATGCCCTCGGGGTTGACGCCGCCGTCTGTCGTGCTGCCCACGCGGCTGGGCATTTCCAGGCGCACATAGCGCCCGCCCAGGCTCCCCGGGCGGCTGTGGTGCCAGCTCTCCAAAGAGGGCGTGGCCGAGCCCAGCATGACCTTGGCGCCTTCGAGTCGTCCCCGGTACACCGCCAGATCGCGGGCCGAGTAGCGGGCCCCTTCCTGCTGCTTGTAGCTCGGGTCGTGTTCTTCATCGACGATGATGATCCTCAAGCGCGGCAGGGACGCAAACACTGCCATGCGGGTGCCCAGCACGATGCGCGCCGCGCCGCTGTGGGCTGCCAGCCAGCTCTTGAGGCGCTGCGCCGGCGTCATGCCGCTGTGCAGCGAAACCACGGCCTGCTCGCCATAGCGGGGGGCAAAGCGGGCCAGGAAACGCGCCTCCAGCTGCGGCGTGAGGTTGATCTCGGGCACCATCACCATGGCCTGTGCGCTGGGCTCGCGTGCAAGCAACTGTTCGACGCATCGCAAATAAACCTCGGTCTTGCCGCTACCGGTGGCCCCGAATAACAGGAACGGACCAGGGTCAGCATCAAATTGGGTTATAGCCCTCGTCTGTTCTGCAGTAGGCGCTACTGAGTTTGTAGCATTTTGGAGATCGCTTGGCGCGCCTGCATCGGCCTTGGTATGGCGTTTGAGTCGGCGATCCAACTGCAGCGGGCTCAGTTCACGCAGTTGAGGCGGCAGCGCGGCCAACGCCACTTCGCCTGGCGAGCGCTGGTAGTAGCTGGCCGTAAACACCACCAGCTGCCGCCAGGCGGGGCTCAGTGGCGCGATCGCATCGAGTGCGGCACCGATCGGACGAAGCTTTTCGGGGGCGACATTGGGCGTGGGTGGCATGTGCGCCGCCGCAATGGGGGCGTCCCAGACCACGCCCAACAACTCTTGCCGGCCCAGTGGAACTCGCACCAAGGTCCCGGGCGCGAGTGGCTGCTCACTCAGGTAAGTCAGCGGCCCGACCATCTGGCTGTGGACCGGGGTGTGAACCAGCACGGACAGCGGGTGACTCATGTCCGGGCTTTAGTTGCGGCGAAAACCTGATGTGATTCTGCGAAAAGACGGGTAAGTCTTTGATTCATAAGCTATTTAATGGTGATTCAGTGTTTCTGTGGATAACTTTGTTGATAAATTATCTTCAGCGTCTGCCAGGCCTTGAAAATCAAGCCTTTCGTTGAATTGCCCATAAAAAAAGCAAATTAAAATTTCCTTATAAATCAATGGCTTAGAGTCGCTATTTGTTTTGTAGCGGATATCCCCCAAATGGGGGATGGGATTGACAGGGTGCTCACATTTTTGTGCATAAGTCCAGCCCGATTACCCTGGAGCGGCCAAAGTGTGTTAGCCGCCCGCTGCGTCTTGATCTCAGGCGCGCATGCTGCGGGAGTAGGCATGCACCGATTGCACCAGGGCCGCCACGTTGTCGGGAGGTGTGTGCTGACTTATGCCGTGACCGAGGTTGAAAATGTGGGTCGGTCCAGCACCCTCGCCCATGTGAGGCTTACCAAAGCTGTTGAGCACCTTGGCCACTTCAACCTCAATTTGCTCAGGGCTGGCAAACAGCACGTTGGGGTCCAAGTTGCCTTGCAGGGCCTTGCTGTCTCCCACCAAGGCGCGTGCCTTGCCCAGATTGACGGTCCAGTCCAGCCCCAGCACGTCGCACTCCAATTGGCCCATTTCGTCAAGCCACAAGCCGCCGCCCTTGGTAAAGACGATGCTGGGAATTCGCACGCCCTCGTGCTCGCGCTTGAGTTGCGAGAGCACCCGGGTGGTGTAGGCCAGGCTGAATTCCTGGAAAGCGCCATCGGCCAGCACCCCGCCCCAGCTGTCAAAGACCATCACGGCTTGCGCGCCGGCCTCGATCTGGGTGTTGAGATAGAGCGCCACGGCGTCGGCGTTGATCTGCAGAATGCGGTGCATGAGGTCAGGGCGGCTGTACATCATGGTTTTGACATGGCGGTAGTCGTCCGAGCCGGCGCCCTCCACCATGTAGCAGGCCAGCGTCCAGGGGCTGCCGGAAAAACCGATCAGTGGAATGCGTCCGTTCAATGCAGCACGGATGGATCCTACCGCGTCAAACACATAGCGCAGTTTTTCCATGTCGGGCACGGCCAGTTCATTGACGGCAGCCTCGTTGCGCACTGATTTGGAGAACTTCGGGCCCTCACCCTGGGTGAAGCTCAGGCCCAGGCCCATGGCGTCGGGTACGGTCAGGATGTCGCTGAACAGAATTGCGGCGTCCAGCGGGTAGCGGTCCACTGGCTGCAGAGTGACTTCCGTGGCAAAGTCCTTGTTGGTGGCCAGGTCCATGAAACTACCGGCCTTGGCGCGGGAGTCGCGGTACTCCGAGAGGTAGCGTCCGGCCTGGCGCATCAGCCACACGGGTGTGTAATCGGTGGCCTGGCGCAGGCAGGCGCGGATGAAAGTGTCGTTTTGCAGGGGTGCAAAGGCGGGGGTGATTTTGGGTTCATTCATGGGGCAATTGTCGCAGCAAGCGATTGGATCGAATTTTTGGCCAAAAAAGCCAAAATGCAGGCCACAAGCCTGCGTCCTGACAACCCCAGATTATCGCGCTGCTCAGCCCGTTTTTTTGGGCGGCGTTATCGTCGCAGGAAGGTGCATGACACCATCCTCAAAGGTTCCGGCCTGCGCATCCTGATGGCAGGCCTGGCAATTGCCCCGGCTACTGACTTCAGTGGACAGCCAGACGGCCTGGTCAATTTCACTGTGCTTTTTCAGCCAGTAAGGGGTTTGCGAAATCCGTGTGGGGGCTTCGGTGGGCGCAATTGACTGCTCAATCTTGAAGGCCGCCTCGGTGGCGTGTTGTTCCGCGGAGTTGGCTTCCAGAAAGGCCAGCACGGCGGCACTGGTGGGCGCGTCCAGGCCCAACTCGGCACCAAAATGCCGGTTCTGGTCGGCCATCAGGCGTTTCCAGGAGCGCGCGGGCAGCAGCGAAGGGTGGTAGGCGATGTGGCAACTGCTGCATTCGTCACGCCACTGGGCGTCATCGGCCAGTTTGGGTCCGGTAAAGGCCACGTGCGGTTTGTCCTGCACCACTTCGGAGCGGCCCAGCTTGGCCTCCAGCGGATCGTGCAGAGCATAGAAAAACCACCACAGGCCAAAACCAAGTGTTGCCAGCGCCATCAGCGCGGCGACCACGGTACGGGGCTGCGCGGCGGGCACATCAGGACGGGCCAGCTTGATGCCGTTCACCATGGAGTGGGCCAGGTTTTCCTGATGCAACCAGCTCTCCACAATCACGCCTGCAATATGCCCGGTAACCAGCAGCAGCATCAGGGTGGCCGCAAGTTCGTGCAGATTCTTGAAGAAGTGGCCGTCGCCGATGCCACGCCACCCGGACAGCAAACCCTGTTGCTCCTCCGCGCCAATGGTCATCACTCCGCTGATACCTACCACCACGGTCAGTAGCAGCAGCGCATAAATGGCCAGACTGCCGGCCGGATTGTGTCCGACGTGGCGCTCAGCCGAGCGCGAGAGCACCTGGCGCAGATAGGCCAGCGCTGAACGCGGGCCATACCAGAACGACGAGAACCGGGCGTAATAGGTACCCACGAGCCCCCAGATCACCCGAAAACCCACCAGGGCGAGCATCAGGTAGCCCAGAAATACGTGGATTGATAGCCAGCGATCGGACTCGGTGGTGAGCCAGGCCCCGGCAAAGCTGAGCACCATACACCAGTGGAACAGGCGTGTGGGAAGATCCCAGATCAGGGTGCGCTGCATAGGGGTTCCCGCTGTGGAAGATCGCTCGCTCATTTCGGAATCTTGACCGTGTCTTCAGAGAAGATGCCCTTGGCCGCGTCGCCATGGCAGGCGCCGCAATTGGCGTGGCTCTTGACCGAGACGCGTTTCCATACGGCGGGGCTGATCTCTTCGCTGTTGTGCTGGCGGGTGTACCAGCGTGACTCGGTGATGCGCAGCGGCGCGGCCGAGCCACTCCAGCGGCTGGCGGCATTTTTCACCAGAAAATTGGTCACTTCTGTGGTCTGTTCTGGCGGCAGCGAGGCGTCCACGCCAAAATGCTTGTCCAGCGTGCTGGTCAACTTGCGCCAGGACGCCGCTGGAAGAAAGGCTGGTGGGTAGGCCACGTGGCAGCTGGAACATTCCTGCTCCCAGGCGGCGTTGACCTGAACGGGCCAGCGCGTGTTCGCGCGGCGTTCGCTGGCGCTGGCCAGGGTTGAGAGTGACGCTGCGGCGATCAGGGTCAGCAGGAGGGGAGAGATGGTATTGATGAATTTCATGCGCACTCCTTACTTGACGGACAGCAGGTAGGTCACGAAGTCGCCTTTTTCCTGGGTGGTGCAGGCGCGCTTGAGAACGTCGTTGCAGTTGCGCCGAAACCATTTCTCGACATTGGCCGCATTGCTCAGGCGTTTGGGGTTCGCTGCGGGCGCCATGGGCGCGATTTCCTTGTTGGTCTTGACATGCTTGCCGACGTTCATCGGCGAATCCGTGTGGCAGGATGCGCAGGCCAGATCGCCGTGCTGGGTGGCGTACAACTGGCGTCCGGCCTGGGCCGAAAAGTCCTTGAAGCTCGCATTTTCCTGTTTGGCGGCGGCGCGGTAGCCCTCGAGCACCGGGTTGGCGCTGGCGCCCAGGGGTAGGGCAGCGGCCAGGCAGGCGGCCAGAATCATTTTGATCGCGTTTGAAGTCATCGTTGAGTTCCTTTAGGTAAATCGGCAGGTGCACAGCGCCCACGCCATGCCCTTTGATGCACCCAACGATATATCGGCCAGATTAAGGCAGGCTTAATGCGCGCTGGCGTACTCGACCTTCAGGCAGCGGTTCTGCACGACAAGCAGGCCCGCCGCCCGCGCCGCTTGGGCTGCGCTCGCGCTCTCAATACCCAATTGCAGCCACAGAGCCTGGGCGCCAATGGCAATGGCCTCTTGCGCCACAGGGGGCACGTCCTCGCTGTTGCGAAACACATTGACCAACTCGATGGTTTCGTGCTGCGCGGCTTCGGTGAGGCTGGGATAGGCTTTCTCGCCCAGAATTTCCCCGGCGTTGGGATTGATTGGGATGATGCGCCAGCCCTGTGCCTGCATGTAGCGTGCCACGTCAAAGCTGGCGCGATGTGCCTTGGGTGAGAGGCCCACCACGGCCACCGTGCGGAAGCTACGCAGGATGTGGCGGATGTCATCGGTCTGGGACATGGCGCTGGTTTTGCGAATAATTGCTTCGGGTGGGGGGATTTGCTTCACAGACGCGCCAGCGCCGCGCGAACCTCGCTGACGGTCAGAATTTCGTTGAGCAGGACTGGCGGGCGATCCTGGGTGTAAAGCACGTAAACGGGCACGCCGTTGCGTCCGAGTTGCGCCAGTGCGGCCGTGATGGCCGGGTCGCGCCGGGTCCAGTCGGCACGCAGCAGGGTCACTTTCTTGGCGTCAAAATCGGCCAGAACATTCTTGTCCACGAGGGTGGTTTTCTCGTTGTACTGGCAGGTCACGCACCAGGCGGCGGTGAAGTCCACGAACACCGGCGAACCGGTGGCCAGCGCCTGCTCAACCCGGCCCGGGGCCCAGACCTGCCAGCGCTCGGTGCTGGCCACGGCATTCGCAGCCACCGCAGGTTTGATGACATTTTGGCCGATAGCCCCCGTCAATAAAGCAAATAGTGCTACTGAAAATGTAGCAACAATCCATCGTGTGCGACCGCGCAGCGAGAGTGACCACAGCACCAGGCTCAGCGTCACCAGCAGCGCCAGCAGCGCCCCTGCGCCGTCAATGCCACTTTGCTGGCCCAGCACCCAGACCAACCAGACCACGGTGGCAAACATCGGAAAAGCCATGGCGCGGCGGAAGGTGTCCATCCAGGCGCCCGGTCGCGGCAGCAGCCGGGCCGCCGCCGGAATCAGGCTCGCTGCCAGATAGGGAAGGGCCATGCCCAGACCCAGTGTGGCAAACACCGCCAGGGCCTGCGTGGCGGGCAGGCCCAGCGCCAGCCCCAGGGAAGCCCCCATGAAGGGCGCGGTGCAGGGCGAGGCAATGACGACGGCCAGCATGCCCGAGAGAAAAGCGTTGATCGCCGGATTTTTGGATTCCACCGAAGCCAAGCCGCTGGGCACGAACTGACCGAAGGCAAACAGCCCGGCCAGATTGAGCCCCAGCACGGTGAACAGCGTGGCCATGGCCGCCACCACCAAGGGCGATTGCAACTGGAAGCCCCAGCCCAGTTGGGCTCCGGCGCTGCGCAGGCCCAGCATGAGTGCGCCCAGTGCCAGAAACGAGGCCACCACCCCCGCGGTGTAGGCCAGGCCGCTGATGCGATGGGCCCGCCGGTCGTCGGCGTGGCGGGCAAAGCTCATCACTTTGATGGCCAGCACCGGAAACACGCAGGGCATGAGGTTGAGAATGAGCCCGCCCAGCAAAGCCCCGGCCAACGCCGCCCACAGGCCCAATGATGCCCCCGCGCCCTGAGTCGGCGTGGCTGTCACGATGGGCGCGGGATTGGCCCGCGTATCGAACCCGGCCGGGGCCGCCATGGGCGGCCAGTCCCCCTGGACTTGGGCCTGGATCAAAAAGCCCTGGCGCTGGCCCTTGCTGTCGTGCACCAGCAGAATCGGCATCACGCCCGGACTTTGGCTGCGATGGCTGGACAAGGGTACGGTGGCTTTCCAGACCGCGCCCTGCCAGGCCTGTGTCCAGGGGGCGGCAGTTTCGATCACCTCGATGGATTCAGGAAAGAACTCCAGTGTTTGCCCCTGCAACGCCGCGGGCAGCCCCTCGGCAGAGACTTCGATGGCGTTGCCCTTGAAGCTCACCCGGCTCTGGCCGGCCACGGCCGTGGGCTGGGCTTTGGCGTTGGTGGCAAAGGCGGCGCCGTTGAGGGCGGTAGAGCCGCGCACCGGAACGCTCAGGGCAAACTCGCCATCCTCGGGAATGCACTCGGTGCGGCACACCAGCCAGCTGGCCTTGAGCTTGACATCGAGTTTGCCACCGGCAAAGGATGGTTTGAAGCCGGGTTCTATGGTCAGGGGCACGGCCAGGAGCACGGTGTCTTCAAAGCCGTAGTTGGCCAGGTTGCCCACCAGAATTTTCTTGGGCAGTGGCCAGGCGATCTCACCTGCGTGCACGCCTGCGGGTAGACTCCACTCCAGCGTCGTGGCCAGGCCAGAGTCGCCGGAATTCTTCCAGTAGGTGTGCCACTCGGGTTTGTGGGTGAGCTGCAGGCCGACCCAAACCGTCTTGCCGGGGCCGGCGCCGTCGGGTGCATGGGCCATCAGCTCGGCCCGCACTTGGCCCGTGGTCACCACGGAATTTATGGAATTTTCCGCATTAGACCACGCCGGTATTGCACATACGGCTATTAAAAATGCAGCACGAATCAGGCGGTGAAAGAGGTTTGAAGAAATCATTGAACTGTCGGAGTAAAGCCAGGATGCAAAGTTCCGGTGTCGGCGCGCCGCGACCCGGGCCGCCTGCGCCAGACCGCCATTGTCCGCCATCCCCTCAATCCCCGCCTGCCCCGTCAAACAGGTCGGTTTGCTGAAATACGGCCGGCAAGCTCCTGGGGGCCTTGATGCGCAGCTGCTTGTTGATGTTTTCACGCCCGAACACCACTTCAATATCGGCCACCGCAACGCCAAATATAGGGGCCAGAAAGCGCACCATGTGGTCGGTGGCCTTGCCGCCCAGGGGTTTGGCCGTCACGCTGACCTTGAGCTGGGTGCCCTTGGGCTTGCCGATGGCGTCCTTGCTGGCGCTGGGTTTGCCCAGAATATTGACCACCAGCACATCGCCGTCCCAGGCAAAGAAGGAGTCGCCCGTGAGGTTGCGAATCTGGCCTCGGCTCATGGGGCAACGCCCCGCACCACGCGCCGGGTGCTGAGAGGGCCGACCATAGCGACCAAGCTGCCCGGGGCAAGGCAGGCGTCAGTGCGAAAGAGTTCCCCGATCATGCTGCTGATAATAGCGGGATGCTGCCGTCCCCACCCCGCGCGTCCTCGGTTGTGCTGTGCACCCTCAACGCAAAGTACATCCATGCCTCACTGGGCTTGCGCTACCTGCTGGCCAACATGGGCGACTTGCGGCAGTGCACGGCTCTGGTCGAATTCACCATCGCTCGCAAGCCCCAGGACGTTGTGCAGGCGCTGCTCGCCACGCTGGGCGAGCCTGAACCGGGAGCGGTGCAGATTGTCGGGCTGGGTGTGTACATCTGGAACGTGACGCAAACCTTCGCGGTGCTGCACCTGCTCAAGGCCGCACGGCCCAGCCTCAAAGTGGTTCTCGGTGGACCGGAGGTCAGCCACGAACTCGATCAGCAGGAGATCGTCGCTCTGGCCGATCATGTGATCACCGGCTGGGGCGACTTGAGCTTTGCTAGGCTGTGCCGCGCGCTTTTGCACGGGCCCCGCCCGCTGATGAAGGTCATCGCAGGCGAGCAACCCGCGCTCGACCAGATCGCCCTGCCGTACCGGGAGTACAGCGACGCCGACCTGGCGCATCGCGTGTTGTATGTGGAGGCTTCGCGCGGCTGCCCGTTCAAGTGCGAGTTTTGCTTGAGCTCGCTGGATCAAACTGCCAGCGCTTTTGATCTGGACCTGTTTCTTGCCGCTCTTGACGGCCTGTATCAGCGTGGCGCACGCAGTTTCAAGTTTGTGGACCGCACCTTTAATTTGAAGATGGACGCCTCGGTGCGCATCCTGCAGTTTTTTTTGGACCGGCTGCGCGGTCCTGCTGGAGGTGCTGTGCCCGATTTGTTCTTGCACTTTGAAGTCATCCCCGATCACCTTCCGGCACGCCTCAAAGCCATGATTGCGCAGTTCCCCCCCGGGGTGCTGCAACTGGAGGTGGGCATTCAGAGCTTTGATGAAGCGGCACAACAGCGCATCTCGCGCAAGCAGGACAACGCCAAGACCGAGGCCAATTTGCGCTGGCTGGTGCAGCACTCCCACGCCCATTTGCACGCCGACCTGATCTTTGGCCTGCCCGGCGAAACCCTGGCAAGTTTTGCCAGCGGTTTTGACCGGCTGGTTGCGCTGGGGCCGCATGAGATCCAACTCGGCATGCTCAAGCGCCTGCGCGGAGTGCCCATTGCCCGGCACACCGAGCCGTGCGCCATGGTGTATCAACCCCATCCGCCCTACACCGTGTTGCAAACCGGGGCGGTGGATGCAGAAACGGTTGTGCGGATTGGGCGGTTTGCACGCTACTGGGACAAGGTGGCCAATTCCGGGCGTTACCGCAACGCGCTGACCTTGCTGATCGGCCCGAGCGAGCCGTCGGCATTTGCCGCGTTTTTGGCGTTCTCCGACAGACTGTGGGCCCGCGACGGGCAACTTTGCCACTTCACACCCGAGCAATTGGTGGACGCCTTGTTTGAGCATTTGTGTGCGCGGGGCAGGCCCGCGGTGGCCGTGCAGCAGGCGCTGCTCGCCGACTACTTGGCCAGCGCAGCGCAGGGCCGACCGCGCACACTGGCTGCCGTGCTGCCCGGGGGGCAGCGCTTGGCCTCGCGCAGCGCCCGCAAACTGGCGCAGCGCCAGCGCTACCACCGGCAAGGGCCTGCGCCCACAGGCGAACCCACCCCTTAAGATAGCGCCATGAGCACCAAATCGAGATTCTGGGCCGACCTTACCGTGCGGGACTTTGCCCAACTCGCCGCCACCAACCAGGCCGGTATGACCATTGCGGTCATGCCGGTTGCGGCCACCGAGCAGCACGGCCCGCACCTGCCGCTGAGCGTGGACACGGTTTTGGTAGACGGCGTGATCAAGGCCGCGCTGCCCCACCTGGCCGAGGAAGTCCAGCTGCTCATCCTGCCCACGCAGGCCGTGGGTTTGAGCCCCGAGCACGCGCGCTTTCCCGGCACCCTCACACTCAAGGCCGAGACCATCATCCGGCTCTGGACCGACATCGGTGAATCGGTGGCTGCCGCCGGTATCAGGAAGCTGGTGCTGTTCAATTCGCATGGCGGCCAGGTCAGCGTGATGGACATGGTGGCGCGGGACCTGCGCGCGCGGCTGGACATGCTGGTGTACAGCGTAAGCTGGTTCAATCTGCCGCTGCGTGATGCGCAGGGACAGGACATCAACGCGCTGTTCACTGCCCAGGAGCACCGCTTTGGCATCCACGCCGGCGACATCGAAACCTCGATGATGCTGGCACTTGACCCCAAGCATGTGGAGATGGCGCAGGCCCGGCACTTCAAGTCCAGCGCGCAGGATCGGTCCCAGCGTTTTGACCTGTTGGGCAACGGCAAAAGCGCCAAACTGGGTTGGCAAATGCAGGACTACAACAGCGCCGGCGCCGTGGGCAACGCGGCTGCCGCCACCGCTGACAAGGGTCGGGCCGTGGTCGACGCCGCAGGCAGGGCCTTGGCGCTGCTGCTTTTTGAGGTGCACCAGCTGCCGCTAGATACCCTGGTGGCGCACGCCGATCTGGACTCGCCCCGGGGCTGAGCGCCGGGTTTTTAGCCAGAAGATCACATGTTGGCCGCCTACGACCTGCTGGCTCTGGGCGCTGCGGCGTGCTGGGCGGTGGGCAGCATGCTGTCAGTGTCACCGAGTCGCCATTTGGGTGCCTTTGCCTTCACTCGCTGGCGCATGGCGATGGTGGCCGTGATGCTGTGGGCGGTGGTGTTGACCACGGGCAGCTGGCGCACTTTTCCGCTGTCCTCCTGGGGCGCGATGACGGTCAGCGGGGTGATTGGTATTTTCATCGGCGACACCGCTCTGTTTGCGGCCATGAACCGGCTCGGGCCGCGCCGCGCCGGGGTGCTGTTTGCTACCCACGCCCTGTTCAGCGCCCTGTTAGGCTTTTGGCTTCTGGGCGAGCGCATGAGCTTGCAGGCCGCGCTGGGCGCGGGCCTGGTGGTGGCCGGTGTGATGGCCGCCATCTTTTTGGGCCGACGCCAGGAAGAACGCCACGCTTGGGAAACTGACCAGGGTGACGTGGGACTGGGCGTGGCGTTAGGCCTGATCGCAGCCCTGTGCCAGGCCGTGGGTTCCCTGATCGCCAAGCCCGTGATGGTTGCCGCGGTGGACCCTGTTGCTGCCTCGGCCGTGCGGGTGACGGTGGCCAGCCTGGCGCACCTAGTGCTGCTGTGGTCGGGCTTCAGGATGGCGCGCGCGCAACAGGCCCCCACGCTGCGGGTGATCGGCCAGACGGCACTCAATGGCTTCATCGGCATGGGCGTGGGCATGACCCTGATCCTGCTGGCGCTGCAAAAGGGCGATGTCGGGATGGTGGCCATCCTCTCGTCGGTTTCCCCGGTGCTGGTGTTGCCCCTCTTGTGGCTGCACCTGGGCCGCACTCCGGCCATCGGCGCCTGGCTGGGCGCGGGTTTGACGGTTGTGGGCACGGCGCTGATACTGCTGCGCTAGACAAGGCTGCGGACGGACTGCGCCGTAGGCCCCAAGCGCGGCAGGCGAGCTTACCGGCTCGATCGGCCAGTCTGGTTCCTCTGGGCAACCGCTGCGCAAGAAACCGGGCAGCCAGGCAAGATTGCCTGTTCGAGAGTAAAATACCAGTGTTGCTGCGATTTGCTCACCTTTGCAGCAGCTACAGTCTGACACGGTTTGCGGCACCACACATGCTGCCTCCGCACCTTTTTGGTCGCTTATTTGTGGCCCTCCCGGTCGTCAAACTCTCCCCAGCGGCGAGCTTTACCCCCGGTCTCACAGTTCCCTTACCCGACCGAACCTTATGACCTGGACCCAGGAGTCCGATTGACTTCGGGCTCATGGAACCCCGGTCTTCCTGCATGCGTGGCTACGGCCAAGCGCCTGTTCCATTGATGGTTTTTTAACCAGGACCGTCATTCCCCCCGCGTCGCGCAGTTCATTGAAACCGCGGTCGCTTTTTTTGAAAGATCCCAAAATGGGCAAGAAACTTTACGTCGGCAACCTCTCCTACTCGGTAGACGACCAATCTCTCAACCAAAACTTTTCCGCCTTTGGCACGGTCTCCTCTGCCAAGGTCATGATGGACCGCGACAGCGGCCGCTCCAAGGGCTTTGGCTTTGTCGAAATGTCGAGCGACGCTGAGGCCCAAGCGGCCATCAGCGGCATGAACGGCAAGTCGATCGATGGCCGTGACATGGTTGTCAATGAAGCCCGCCCGATGGAGCCGCGCACCGGCGGCTTCGGTGGTGGTGGCCGTCGCGAAGGCGGTGGTGGCGGCTACGGTGGCGGCAACAACCGTTATTGAAGTCTGCACCTGAGTTGAAAAACCGGCCTCATGGCCGGTTTTTTTTGTGCCCGACGAGTCCCGCTGCGCTGTTGGCCCAAGAGCGCCCCGGAATTCAACAGGCATGAGGATTTGGCAAGATTTTTATATTTTGATGCGTCCCACGGATGCCGCACGGCAATTCACGTCGTCGTTCGAAGCCACTCTGCTGTTGTTTGGCCAGTTCTGGCCTTGCCAGAGCTGCCCGACCAAAGCCGCTTTGTGATCCCCTTGTGATGGCCTGCGTGCGCCAGCGCACCGACGCATGAGCGAACAACTTTTAAAGTTAATCTGGCAACTGGGATGAGCCTGGTTTGCTGCCCAAAAATGGTGGGGCATTCACCATGAAACCGCCCAGGAGTCCCTTATGAACATAAAACTTGCCCTTGCCGCCGTCATGACCGCTGCCGCCCTGCTCACTGCCACGGGTTGCGCAGTCAGCCGTGGTCAGCAAACCGTGGGTGCTTATGTGGACGATACCGGCATCACCACCCTAGTCAAATCACGCATGGCCGAGAGCAAACTGGTTAGTGCCTCCTCCATCAGCGTCGAAACGCTCAACGGTGTGGTCATGCTGTCCGGTTTTGCCAAGAGCACAATTGAGAAGACCGAAGCCGAACGCATCGCCCACGGCGTTGCCAACGTCCGCTCCGTGCGCAACGAAATCGCCATCCGCCCCTGATGTCACCTAGTCAAGCCAATGTTGGGAGACTTCACAAGAACCAGTGAACCATACTTCTTGTGCTTGAGCCGCCTAAAAGCTTGTCGCCCCGCATTCGCCCATCGGATCGCGGGGCGTCTTCACCTCTGTTGATTCCATTGCGGGGTCAGTCTTTGTTGCCCTATCGGCCGTTGCAGTTCAAGGAATCGTTGGCCCGTCTGTGACAGCGCTGGTGTAGCGCCTACTTTCGTCCAAACACCAGCATGGCAGCACCGAGAACGATGGCGCCGGCGCTCAGGATCAATGGCACATTGACCGTCTTGGTCTCCTGCACCTTGAGTTCCATCGTGCCCAGCTTCAGGGCCGTCGTTTCCTTGGGGTAACTGAATCCACCATAGACCAGGCCCAGCGCACCGGCTGCAATGAGGATGATGCCTATGAGTTTGATCGGGTTCATGTGTTGCCTTCTGTTGAAGGTATCAGTGTGACGGCGCTGCAGCTCGGTGTCTGTACGCCCGCACACATAGGCCCGACTGATGATCGGATGTCTTGCCGACGCACAAACAGGGATAGCAGGGTTCGCTATCGCACCGACGGGCCAGACACAAAAGCGCAAGGTTGGACCCACTTTCACATTTTCATACCGGAGACTATCCATGAACAACCCTCTTGGCCTGCGAATCCTGACCACCACCCTGGCCGGTGTCATGACCATTTTCATGGCAGCCTGCAGCAAGCCTGCGGACACCACGGGCATGCCCGCCCCGAGCACCACCGTGGGCACACAACTGGACGACAGCGTCATCACCGCCAAGGTCAAGACGGCGCTACTGGCCGACACCAGCATCAAAGGCATGGACATCACCGTCAACACCAGCAAGAGCGAGGTGCAGCTCAGCGGCTTTGTGGACAACCAAGGCCAGATTGACCGCGCAATGCAAGTGGCCCATGGCATCGAGGGGGTCACCCAGGTCGGCAACCAGATGAGCATCAAGAAATAGCCGTCCAGCCGTCTACTCAAAGATGCTGATGGCTATGAAATAGGAAGCCATGAGCGCCGCATCGGCGATGGATGGCGGCAAGTCGTGGTAAACCATTTCAGACGGCAGGAGTCCAGCGCGCGTTCACTGCCGCGTCTGTCCGGGGGGCATGCAGCCGTTGTGATTTTTTGTCAAGCCCCGACGGGGCAGAGATCCATCCGGTATTGCTCACAGTAGCAATGGGTTATCACCGTGCGCTGCGCACCGCCAAAATGCCGATCCCGGCGTTCCTGCTGGCTCTGCGATGGTTCCGCACGAAACTATTGTTTTGTTCTGCTTGTATCTACCGTGCTTGCCACGCTCAACCCAGTTGGGATTCTCCGCACGACGCGCCAGTGCTGACCAGCAGGCCAATCGGCGGCGCGTAATTTAAGTTCTAGTGAGACCAACTCTACGCCCGGCGACGCGCGGTGTGTGTACGTTGCCGTACAGACTTCGGCCCATCGCGCCGCCACACTGATCCCATTGCTGCTGGATCAATTTGATACCAGTGTCGGCAAGCCCATGCGAAGTCGACGTAACAATTTATAACTGGAGTAAACAATGAATGCAAAATTTAGATTCGCTCTGACCGCGGTTGCCGTGGCTCTTGCCACGCAGGCCGCCGCAGAAGTCATTTTTTACGAACATGAAGACTTTCAAGGGCGCTCTTTCACCACTGAGCGACCGATTAATAACTTCCGCCGCGCAGGCTTTAATGACCGCGCCTCATCAGTGGTCGTGCGCGGCGAGCGCTGGGAGGCTTGCGAAGACCGGAGCTTTCGCGGTCAATGCGTCGTCTTGCGTCCAGGACGATATCCGTCCTTGGCCGCAATGGGCTTAAATGACCAGGTTTCTTCGGTACGGGCTTTGCCCAAAAACGCACGTATTGATGAGCGGCGTTACGCACCAGCACCCGTGGTGGCACAAATCACCTTCTACGAGCATCAGGGTTTTGCAGGACGCAGTTTCACAACCGAGCAGCCCGTCCTCAACTTCGAACGCTACGGGTTCAACGATCGTGCGTCCTCAGCGGAAGTGATCGGCCAATCATGGGAGGTCTGCGAAGATTCCCGGTTCAACGGACGCTGCGCGGTCTTGCGACCGGGACGTTATCCGTCCTTTGTGGCGATGGGATTGAACAACCGTGCGTCTTCGGTCCGGGCCGTGGAAAATAATGCACGCATTGGCGATCGGGATTCCGCGCCAGCACCCGTGGTGGCGCAAATCACCTTCTACGAGCATCAGGGTTTTGCAGGACGCAGTTTCACAACCGAGCAGCCCGTCCTCAACTTCGAACGCTACGGGTTCAATGATCGTGCCTCTTCCGCCGAAGTGATTGGCCAATCATGGGAGGTCTGCGAAGATTCCCGGTTCAACGGACGCTGCGCGGTCTTGCGACCGGGACGTTATCCGTCCTTTGTGGCGATGGGATTGAACAACCGTGCGTCTTCGGTACGCAATATCGACGCCAATGTAACCATGCCCGCCGCAGATTACCGTCGGCGCAACAACGAACGCCTCTTTGAGGCGCCAGTCACTTCCGTACGTGCTGTTCTGGACACGCCTGAGCAGCGGTGTTGGGTTGATCGCGAACAAGTGGTGCAGGATCGAAGCAATTCCAATGTACCGGCTGCAATTGCCGGGGCCCTCATTGGCGGAATTCTCGGTCATCAGGTCGGGGGCGGAACCGGCAAGGATCTCGCGACCGTCGGCGGCGTTATTGCCGGGGCTGCCGTAGGCGCCCAGGTTGGCCGCAATGGCAACGCATCGCCAGCGGCCACACAGGACGTGCAGCGCTGCGAAACCGTGCCCAACCAGGCCAAACCGCGGTTCTGGGATGTCGGCTACAACTTTCGGGGTCAGGCGTATCACGTTCAGATGACGACTCAACCTGGACCCACTGTGACCGTGAACGCCCAAGGTGAGCCCCGCAACTAACCCTCCAATTCTCATTTAAATCCAGGTCGGGGAGCCAAATGATTCAAACCCCAAGTGTGAAAATGCTTGGGGTTTTCGTCTTTTTGAGGCCCCCTTATCACCTCATTGTGGCCAGGATCGATGTTTCATCCGCGCAATCGACTGGCAAAAATCTCCCGGCTGGTTTGTGGATTGGTTTGGTTGAATAAATTCGAAGGCTGGGGTTGTGAAGTTTAGGAAATCGCGGCCGTGAAAACAGTTAAATTCGCATCGCTCCATTGCCAAAAAGGCCGATTAAGCCGATCGCAATCAGATAGATCGCTACGATAAAGTTTAAGAGCTTGGGTCTGACCAAGATGAGAATCCCGGCAATAAGTGAGATCAAGGGTGTCAGACTAAGATGAAGATTCATAGGGTTTCCAATTTAGTAAATCATAGAGTGTCAATTAGTGCGCAGGTGCATGATCTGAGCAGATCGCATTACCGGTCTGTACGCTACCGTACAAGTCATCGGAGCTTTTTTATGTCCAAATTTGACCATTCCATACCGTTTGGGTACTGCCTTGGTCCGGTTGGTGGCATGCGTCGGCAATATGCCCGGCAGTGGTGTACGCCATTGACCGAGCGGCAATGTGCTATCGCGATCTTTCTGATGTTTGTTTTCTCGCGCTACAGCTTGCGCTGCCGCCTTGGCTCGTCTTCAAATTAAATAGCGACGTGGTTCGGGGTCATTTTGCAGTGGCCGCGTCCCGGCATCACGGTTTGGTCTGGTACAAACCTTGGGGCGGCATCAAATCGCAGCGCAAACGACCGCGCAGAAAATTGCCTTCGCCAATGTGCTGGTCAAGGCCGCGTCGGTAGTCAGCGATGGTTCCCAATAGCCGAATGCATGTGCCTGCTCGGATGGGGTCATCACTGGCACCTGGACAAATGGAGAGGGTTTGCCCGTCAAAATGGGCGAAAACCGTTGTCCGGAACCGCATGGTTTGGCCAGCGGGTTCGGACAAGTCAACCTCTGTAAAAGCCCCCTGCACCACGTCAAGTGCAACCGGCTCGATGCTCCTCATCTTTCCGCCAAGCCGGGTTTGTGCGTCCGACAGAATGCATTGCACGCGTTCACCGTAGCGTGCCTGACTGCGTCGCCATTCCAACTCGGCTTGCTGGCGAGCTGCTTCAACCTCGCGGGCACGCGCATCGGCGGCGCGGCGCTCCTCTGCCGCCCGGTCCTGCTTGGACTGCGTTTGCTGGGCTTGCAACCGTTGTTCGGTCGACATCACAAGCCATTGATCTTCCGGGATGCCCAATGGATAGCGCGTGCCGCAGGCGGTCAGCGCGAGCAAAACAGGCAAACCCAGGGCACTCAAGATGCTGATGAATCTGTGTGTGGGAAACATCGCTTCACCTGTAAAAAAATGAACAAACCCAAGTGGGAAACGGGTGGAGTTTAATGCGCAGCAACATGGTTTGGCTTCAAGACCACTTCCGGATTGACCGCGGACCGTCCCGCCCAAGAATGGCAGGCGTGCAGCGTTTGTCCTTGAACTCTGCCACCTCAAAGCCTGACCCGCCACCACAATCTCAGGCGTAGGTCAGCCACTGCGGGTAGTCGGCGTGCGCGAGGTGCGGCAGGGTGTTGAAGGACAGCAGGCTGCAGCGTTTGCGCGTGAACATGAACTCGGTGACGGCGCTGTTTCGCATGCGCATATTGAGTTCAATGGTGGCTTCGGGCGAGGTGCACAGCACGTGGCCCACCGCAGTGGCGATGGGTCCGCCGCTGGAGACCAGCAGCACGTTGCCTTCGAATTTGTGGCGAATGTGGGTGAGCACGCCGGTCACGCCGTGGCGGAACTCGTCATAACTGGGCATGCCTTTGGGGCTGACCACGCCACTCATCCACTGGGCCAGCCCGTCGCGCAGCAGCCGGAAATGGTGCCGGTACAGTTCGGGCGTGTCGGGCTTTTTGAGGGGGTGCGGGTGCACGGCGGCAATCAACGCCAGGCTGTCAAACTCGTTGAGCCCGGGCCAGCTGCTGGGCTGCAGGTCAAACCCGCCTCCCTCGCACATGCCCGCCCAGGTTTGCGCGTGTCGGCGCAGCGTGCCGGTCAGCACGGCGTCCAAGTGCAGTTGCTGGCGGCCAAAGTATTCGCCCAGACGCCGACTTTGCTGTTGGCCCAGCGCACTGAGTTGGTCGTAGTCATCGGCACCAAATGAAGCCTGTGCATGGCGGACCAGATAGAGTGTTCCCATGGCGGCAATCTAAGTGAGGGGTGCCCGCACTCTTGTCGCCAGCGCGACGCTAGCCCGGGTGCGCGAGAAAATTCCGACGGTCCCGGATTGCTGTTTTCCTGCTGCAGGTCAAGACAAAATAGGCGAGTGAGTCTTCTCGCTGGGCACCTGACCCTTAAAATGACCTTAAACAACCGGGAGTTCATGTGGTTTCAAGTCGATCACTCTGGGCACTGTGCCTTGGTTTGTGCGCCGTGACCGCGACGGCGGCAACGGCCCAGGCGGATGTGGCGGCGCGTGCGCGATCTACTGCCAACGTCGATTTGCCGGCCCGTCTCAAAGAAGTGCTGCGCGACCCCAAACTCTACGAACCATTGCTCAGGGTGGGTGCGCAGGTGGCCACGGTCTGCGACAGTTGCCACGGTGCGGGCGGTAACAGCCCCACTCCCGACGTCCCGAATCTGGCGGGCCAAAACGCGGTTTACGTGCTCGAGCAGGACCGCCAATACGCCGACGGCGAGCGGCCCCACGATTTCATGAAACGCATCATCAGGGTGATGAAGAGCGACGAGAAGATCGCCATTGCCATGTTTTATGCCGATCAGAAAGTCACGCCCAAAGCCGTCAAGGACCCGGCATTGACCGCCAAAGGCAAGGCTTTGTACCTGAAGAGTTGCGAGACCTGCCATGAAGACCACGGCCGTGGCGACGAGACCATGGCACGTGTTGCGGGCCAGCAACCGGTTTATCTGAACCAGGCCCTCAAGCGTTACAGGGTAGGTACGGGCTTGCGGCTGGACCGGCAAATGGCCAACGCCATCAAGCCATTTACTGATGCCGACATTGACGCCGTTGTGGCCTACATGATGTCCATGCCCTGAGACGGGCTTACAGCCACACGCCACCTTCGATGGCGGTGACGCAGTCGCCGCCCACCCAGACCTGTCCCTGTGCGTCCTGTGCCAAGTGCACGCGCCCGTCCCGACCCAGACACTGGCCTTGCGCAGCCACATAGGCGTGCGGCACATGTCCCTGCGCGATGAGCCACTGGGCCAGCGCGGCATTGAGGCTGCCCGTGACCGGGTCTTCCTCAATGCCAATGGGTGCGGCAAAGGCGCGAACCTCCAGCAGTGGCCTCTCTGGTTCAGCTGTACCCGCCGTTTCGGACCCGGGACGAACCCCGAAAGCACGCGCCTCGCGGTTTGATCTTGCTATCAATACTAAGGCGCCCTCAGCAGATCTGACGGCGGCTACACCGACTTTTTGCCGCATATTTTTGAGCGCAGCGTGGTCTACGGACAGTTGCAGAACTGTCTCGGCACTGTCGAGCAGCAGGCCCAGCCAGTGCGGGCCGTTGTCCAGGTGTTGTGCGCAAAGAATCTGCTCGGGGCGCAGCCCCAGGGCCTGCGCTACCCGCGCCAGCCGTTCTGGCTCCGGGTCGCGCCGGGTGAGTGGCGGGGCGGCAAAGGCCAGCCGACCACCGCCGCGGCGAATCCGGATCAGTCCGACCTGGCATTCCTGCACGATCTCGGCGTCGATCCGAGGTTGCCCCCCGCTCTGCAGCCAGGCGTGGCAGGTTCCCAGCGTGGGATGCCCGGCAAAGGGCAACTCACCGCCGGGCGTGAAGATGCGCACCCGGTAGTCGGCGCCTGCAGCGGTGGGTGGCAGCACAAACGTGGTCTCCGAGAGGGTGGTCCAGCATGCAAACTGCTGCATTTGCGCCTCGCTCAGATCGGTGCCGTCCAGAACCACAGCCAGCGCGTTGCCCAGATAGGGCAGGGCGGTAAAGACGTCAACCTGCCTGAACGGGCGGCTGCGGGCGGTCATGGTGCCGGGGCTGTGGGTAGCAAGGTTGCGCCGTAGTTTTTCATGGCCATGGCCAGCGCGGCCACGCCGATGCGGATTTCATCCACACTGGGCGTCACGAACGACAGGCGCAGGGTGCGCGGGTCGCCGTGGTCGGCGTAAAACGGCGCGCCGGGTACGAAGGCCACGCCCTGCTCCACCGCAAAGGGCAGCAGATCGACCGCGCTCATGCCCTGGGGCAGGCGGGCCCAGAGGAACATACCACCCTCGGGCTTGTTCCAGGTCAGCACTGAGTCGGCATCACCCTGGGGCAACTCCCGCGCCAGGGATTCGAGCATGGCGTCGCGCTGTGATTTGTAAAGCGCGCGGATCGTGGGCACGTGGCGGTCCAGAAAGCCGTCTTTCATCACTTCGGCGATCATGCGCTGGTTAAAGCCCGGGCTGTGCAGGTCGGCGGCCTGCTTGGCCTGCAGCAGTTTCGGATAAACGGCCTTGGGCGCCACCACAAAGCCCAGGCGCAGACCCGGGGCCAGCACTTTGGAAAACGACCCCAGGTAAATGCAGCCCTCGGGGTTGCGGGCAGTCAGGGGCAGCGGAGGCGGCTTGTCAAACCATAGGTCGCCGTAGGGGTTGTCCTCCACGAGCGGCAGGCCCAGGCGCTGTGCCTCGGCGCTCAGGGCAACGCGGCGGGCTTCGGACAGGGTGCGCCCGGTGGGGTTTTGAAAGTTGGGCAACACGTAGAGAAAACGGGCGTCCTGAGCCTTGGAGACCAGGTCGGCCACGTCGATGCCGTTTTCATCGCTTCCGACGCTCACCAGTTCGGGCTCCATCGGCGCAAACGCCATCACCGCGCCCAAGTAGGTGGGCGATTCCACCAAGATTTTGCTGCCCGCGTCGATCAGTACTTTGGCCACCAGGTCCAGGCCCTGCTGTGAGCCGGTGGTGATGAGCACTTGGGCCGGGTCCACATCCCAGGGCAGCATGGCCGCAACCATTTCGCGCAGGGGGCCAAAGCCCTCGCTGGCGGCATATTGCAGCGCAGCTTGCGGGTCTGTGCGCAGCACCGTGGCGCAGGCGGCCTCAAACTCCACCACGGGGAAGGTCTTGGGCGAGGGCAGACCACCAGCGAAGCTGATGATGCCGGGTTTCTCGGTAACTTTGAGAATTTCGCGAATCACCGAGGGGTTCATGCGCGCGGCGCGGCGCGCCAGGGTCCAGTGTGCGTTGGGCATCGGGAGGGTCTCCATGCGGTTGTTCTTGGTGCCGTGATTATCGGGCGCTGCCCACCGGCATCTTGCGCCCGACAAAAACTACGGCGATGACCGCCACCGCAAAGCCCAGGCTCAGCGCGTCAAGGGATTCACCCAGCAGCGGTACGGCAAACAGCATGGACAAAAATGGTTGCAGCAACTGAACCTGGCTGACCCGCACCGTACCGCCCAGCGCCAGGCCGCGGTACCAGGCAAAAAAGCCCAGCCACGCTGAAAACACGGCGACGTAGCCAAACCCCATCCACGCTACTGAATTAATAGCTGTATGAGGCCACTGTATAAGGGCTAGAGGCAAATTTATAGGCAAAGTTACCAGCAGGGCCCAGCAAATGACATGTTCGGCACGCATGCGCCGGGACAGGTCCGCGCCAAAGGCGTAGCCCACGGCGGCGCAGGCCATCGCCAGCAGCAGCAAGAGGTCGGCCGGGGCCAGCGTCAAGCCCTGGTGCCCCGAACGCAACACGGCAAACGCCACCACCAGGGCGGTGCCCAGCCCGGCACAAATCCAGAAGCCCAACGAGGGTCGTTGCCGGTGCAGCCAGGTGCCGACCACGGCGGTGGCCAGCGGCAACACGCCCAGAATCACGCTGGCGTGCACCGCCTCGACGTGGCGCATGGCGATCGAGGTGAACAGCGGAAACCCGAACACCACGCCCCCGATCACGGCCAGCAGGGCTGGCCAGTCGGACCGGCGGGGCCAGGGCGCGCGCGTGACCCGCAGAAAGATCGCGGAGAGCAGTCCGGCGACGACGGCGCGCCCCACGCCGATGAACAAGCCCGAGAGTTGGGGCGCTTGCGGCGTTCCCACGGCCAGCCGGGTCATGGGCAGGGTCAGGGCAAAAAGGGCGACGCCCAGGGCGCCCAGCCACAGGCCGCGCTTGTGGTTTTGCAGGTTCAAAGGGCTCATTCCTGTTGGGGCAGCGACATCGCCCAACGTGCAGCGCTGCGCGCGTGCAGGGCGGTGGTGTCAAACAGTGGCAGGGTGCAGTGCTGCGCCTGCACCAGCATCGATATTTCCGTGCAACCCAAAATGATGGCCTGTGCGCCGCGCGAGCCCAGCGCTGCAATGATTTCCACGAAGCCTTGGCGGGACTCGGAGCGAACTTTGCCGCAACACAGTTCCTCGTAAATTACCCGATGCACCAGCTCGCGCCCGGGTGCATCCGGCGTGAGCACGTGCAACCCCAGTTGTTGTAGGCGGTCGCGGTAGAAATCCTGCTCCATGGTGAAGCGGGTACCGAGCAGGCCCACCACGGAGTGGCCGCTACGCTTGATGGCCTGGGCCGTTGGGTCGGCAATGTGCAGGAGTGGAATTTGCACTGAGGCTTCGATGGCCGGGGCGACCTTGTGCATGGTGTTGGTGCACAGCATCAGTGCATCAGAGCCAGCCCGCTCAAGGGTTTGCGCGATGCCAGCCAGCCGGGACCCTGCGCCATCCCAGTCCCCAGCCTGCTGAAGCTGCTCGATTTCATGGAAATCGACGCTGTACAGGATGATTTTGGCGGAATGCAGGCCGCCCAGATGGGCTTGGACGGTTTCATTGATCTCACGGTAATAGGGCAGGGTCGATTCCCAGCTCATGCCGCCAATCAGGCCGAGGGTTTTCAGGGGAGTGTCATGCATGGGGAATCCAGGACGATGCCATTTGCAGCTCGGTCAATTTGTCCAACCTGATGGCTGGATTGAAGTCAGGTTCATCGGCCTGACTGTATACGTGAACTGGGTGGGTCTGTGCCTGGGACCAAACAAATAGCCCCGCCCGGATTGGGTTTACACCAGCAACAGGCCCCGGGCAGGGTGGGGTTTGACTGCGCACAGGGTGCGCAGCAGTTTATGGTTGACGCTCTCGAGGTCCATTTGGTTTGCCGAGCACAGTGCCCGCACGGCCTGCGTGTCACCGCTTTCCATGGCCAGCGCCAAGTTCAGGCAGGGCTGGTAGGGACCTGAGGCTTCGAGCAGGGCCGCTGTAATATGTTCTGACACCGGCACTCGCGACAGAGACTGCTGCAGCGACTCGCCCAACAGCAGGTCGATCTGGGACAGCAGTCCGCACAGGTAAACGTCGCGGCGCAGGTCGTCACCTTCGCCCGCATCGAGCAGCTGCTCCATGAGGCGGGCGCGCACCACCATGGCAGTGCGCACCGGATGCAGGTTCAGGTCGCTGCTGGAGTGGGGCAACTGCTCCAGCAGCCAGGAGCGCAGGCGCGACAGACCCACGACCATCAGCCCGTGGTGCAAGGATTCAATCCGGGTGCGCAGTCCCAGGCCAGCGGAGTTGACCCAGCGCAGGAAGCGGTAGGCCAGGATCGGCTCTTCACCCAGAATCTGTTCGATGTGCTCGTTGGACTGATCGGCATCGATGGTCTCGATCAGCCGCACGGTGGCGCGGTAGCCTGGCTGGATACGCTGATGGCGGTATTGATGCAGCACGTCCTCGGCGGGCCAGCCGGCCAATGCCCACGCGCCCTGCTGGTCCAAGCAGTGCTCAGCGAGCACCCAACTGGCGACGGATTCGTAAATATCATTGGCCTGAACCGGACTCTCGACGGGCGCATCACCGTTTGACTCGAGCCCGTTGTGCTGGCGCAGCGAGACGCGCAGGCCCGCCAGCGCCTCGCTTGCGGTCAAGTTGACCATCAGACGTGAAAAGCAGGGCGCCAGCGCTGAGCTCGGGCGGGCAGCGGGCTCGCCACGCCACACCAGTACCAGTCCGCGCTGATGTGCCTGGTGAACATGCTGGGCTACGGCCGGGTCGTTGAGCAGTGTCTGGTCAATCACCAGCCACGGGCCGTCGGGGGGGAAATGATCAAGCAGATCACAGAGCAAACGCGGTGTCTGCGCGGACAGCAGCAGGGTTGGGGCCTGTTCGGACCAGAGTTCGTCCAGAGCGTTCAGCAGATGCTGGGCATCGACTTCAGCAGTGGGATCGTCGCCTACGAACAGCTCGACGCCACCAATCTGGCGCAACCGGTCCCACAGGATCTCGTACCCGAAGGAAACCTTGTCTAGAACGGTGTGGGCCATGGTGTCAATTGATGAAGTTGAACAAGGTCAGTTTCTGCACCTGCGCATAGGACTGCAATGCGGCCTGGTAGCCGGTCTGGAACCGGGTGAAATCCGAAATGCCCTTGACCATGTCGATCTCCTCCACCTTGGACTTGTCGGCAATCAGTTGCACTGTGCGACCCTGCTGGGCGCTGTCAATGTGATCAACCCGATTGAGCCAGTCTCCAGCCTGGCTGCGGGCCGACTGCAGCCGTGACATGCCGGCGTCAATCTGACTCAGGGCCAGCGAGTTCGTCTGGTTCACGAGGTTGCCGCTGGTGGCGGTCTTGATCCCGTTGATGGCGTCGTCGATCACCTTGAAAATGTTGGTCTGGATGCTCGGCGCGATCTGAATCGCATCGCCATTGGCTGGCGTTCCGTTGGCGGCAAAGGACAGTCCGTCAAAGCCGATCGCCTGACCGGGTACGTAAGGCCGCGCGGCAGGCGCAACGGGCGTGGCCGTGGTGGTGTCCAGTACGTCGTAGGTGGTCACGCCCGCAATCACACTGAAGGTCACGCTGTAATTGTGGCCGGTGAGCGCGGCCGCAGAGGTCACCTGCCCGGAGTCGGTCCACATCGAGCCGACGTTGGCACCGCCCAGCCCGACCTCAAAAGTGCCGTTGCCGCTGGGCAGGCTCATCCAGATGGCCTGGCCGTTCATGGTGCCGGGCACGCTGATGTCGGTGCTGGCGCGCTGCCCGGCGATGCCGTTGAAGGTGACGCCGGTCGTTGCATCGGTGAACGGGGCGCTGGCGCTGCCCAAGCCACCAAACAGAGGGATCCCGTTGGTATCGGTGCGGTTGGCCAGAGCGAAAAGTTGCTCCCGCCAGCCCGTCATTTGCTGCGCCAATGCCGCGCGGTCACCCGTGTCATAGGCTCCATTGCCCGCGCCAATGACCGACTCTCGAATGTTTTGCATGAGGCTGCCAGCGTCGCCCAGGGTGGACTCAGCCTGCGTGATGGCATTGCGCTGTACTTGCAGCGCGCGCTGCTCGGTGGCGACGCGGGCGATGCGGGTTTGGGCCCGCTCGATCTGGGCCATACCGGTCGGATCGTCGCTGGCGCGGCTCACGTTCCTGCCCGAACTGAGCTTGTCCTGCTGGCTGGAGAGATCCTCCTGCCGCTTGTACAGGTTTTGCAGCGTCCTATCAAAAATGTTGGCTGAGCCCAATCGCATGATCCACTCCTTGAGCTTGTGGGCCTAGCGGCCCATCGATTGCAGCAGGGTCTCAAACACGCCCTGGGCCACCTGAATCATCTTGGCCGAGGCCTGGTAAGACTGCTGGAACTGCAGCAGTTTGGCTGCTTCCTCGTCCAGGTTGACGCCTGCCACGCCGGCCCGGTCGGACTCGATGCTGTTGGCAATGGACTTGGACACTTCGGCCGCGTAGGTCGCGCTTTGAACTTTGACGCCCACCGAGGCCAGCGCGCTGGCGTAGCCCTCGGTCAAGGTGGCACCGTCAAACATGGCCACATCGCGCAAGGCCAGCAGGGCCTCGGCGTTGCCTGCGTTCAATCGGGGATAGGCATTGGCACCGATGCTCAACGTGTCGCCGGGCTTGGCGGCCCCGCTCAGATTCAAGGACCAACCGCTAGCCCCTGGCGTCAGGAGGTTGTATTCGATGGTCTGGCCTGGGATGTACGAATAGGAGATGGCACCGGTATCGGAGCGGGTGTAGGTTCCAGCGGTGGTGAAGGTCAGCGTGACCGGCGCAGGCGGCGGGTTCGAGCGGGCGGTCAGACTGCCAACCGCCAGCGTCCCCTGGTTCAGGGGGCCGGCACTGGCCGCCACCGGACTGGCCATGGCCAGCGCCTGGGGTCTGGAAAACGCCAGGCTGATGCCCGAAGCGGAGCCGCTGAAGGGGGCGATGAGAAAGCGGTCACCTGCGGCTGCTGCACCGGCGTTGATGGCGATGTTCAATCCATCCATCTGAATGGGAACGCCAGCGAAAGTGACCGACTGACCATCGGACAGGCGGGTGAGGGTGCCCGCCGTAGGCCCGCTGAAACTGATCTCGTAGTTGGAGGCGGCCAGTTGGGTCGCGCCCGAGGCAGGGCTGGTCTGAAGCGTCACGCCAATGGTTGCCGTGCCCAGGTTACCGCTGGCCTTGAGGCCATTGGGCAGGGGGCGAAGCCCGAACAGGTTGCTGCCGGTGGCACCGTCGAGATCTACTCCCAGGGATTGCTGGTCGTTCACGGCGGTGCCAATGGCCTGCGCCATGCGGCCGAGCAGGTTGCGGGCCTCCACCAGATCGTTGTTCTGGAACCGAAGGATCGCCGGGACTTGCCCGCCGCCAAGGGTGGCTTCCTCGATTACGAAGGAGGTTCCACCGCGCGTCATCGCCAGCTTGGTTTTCGTCGGGTCGCCGAATTCATCAGCAACCAGACTCACGGGTGCCACCGAAGTGCCCAGCACCAGTGCCTGACTGCCGGCCAAAAAGATGCCAACGGTTCCGTCGTCGGCTGGAATGTTGGTGGTCTGGACGTACTGGTTGAGGTCCTTGATGAGCTGGTCACGCTGGTCCAGCAGGTCATTGGGGCTGTGGCTGGTGCCCTGGGCTCTGGCAATTTCTTCATTGACGGCGGCAATGCGCCCCGCCAGGCTGTTCACCGCCACCACCATGTCCTTTAATTCGTTGCGGGCGCCCTGATTGAGGTCCTCGATCCGGCTCGATGCGCTCTGGAATCGTGTGGCCATCTCCTGGGCGCGCCCCAGTACGACGGTTCGCGCGGTCAGGTCGGTCGGGGCGTTGACGATGTCGGAAAAGGCGTTGAGCATATCGCTGACCGAGGCCCCCAGACCGATCGTGCCGCCCTGGAAGATGTCCTCGAGCCGCTTGAGCTGGTCCAGCCGCTTGGTGTCGGCGGCCGAGACCGAGTTCGACAGCGTGGCCTGGCGGGTCAGGAAATCGCTGTGCATGCGCAGCACCGTGGCCGCTTCAACGCCCTTGCCGTAATAGCCCGAACCGGAGAACTGACCCGCAATACTTCGAAGCACCACGCTCTGGCGCGAATAGCCCTCTGTATTGACATTGGCAATGTTGTTGCCGGCCGTTTGCAGGGCAGACTGATTGGCCTGCAGGGCCCGGGCGCCGACGTTAAGGATGTTGGTCATGACATCACCTAGGCCTGTGCCCGCTGCAACTGCAGCGTGCTGTTGATGGCGCGGCTGAGTTTGGACGCGTAGTCCGGGTCAGTGGCGTAACCGGCTTGCTGCAAGCTGGTGGCGTAGGCATGCGCCGAGCCGGTCTGTTGACGAGCCTGGGCGTAGCGGGGCGCCTGCGTGATGAGGCGAGCATAGTCCTTGAACGAGGCTTCATAGGAATCGTAGGCGCGGAATTTCGCGACCGTGCGGGTCTCGACCCCGTTGACGAACTCGGTGGTGGTCACTTCGGCCACTTTGCCATTCCAACCAGGCCCGGCCTTGATTCCAAACAGGTTGAACGAGGAGGAGCCGTCGGCCATGCGGATTTCGTGTTTTCCCCAGCCGGTTTCGTGTCCGGCCTGTCCCAGCATGTACCCCGAGGGAATGCCGCTGAGCTTTTCCACCCGGGCGGCGGCCTGGGCGTGGGTGTGGACGAAGTTCTTCTGGGTGGTGCCCGCAGTGCCTGCATAGGCGGCGAGCGAGGCTGCCTTGTTGCTGGCGCTGACCGCACGAGTGTCCGTTTTGCCGCTTGTGGTCCCCGAAGCGGGATCTGCGCCGACGGTCTGGCGCGAGAGTTGCTGGGCAATCAGCTCAGACAGCCCGCCGGGCTGGCCCGACATCTGAACGGCGAACTGCTGGTCCAGCAAATCCGAGCCCAGATCACCGCCGGGGCTGTCCATCAAGCCCGACTTCATGGTGGCCTCACGCATGCTTTTGATCAGCTCGCGCATGAACAGGGATTCAAATTGTTTGGCCGCTTCCTTGATGGCCGCAGGCGTGTCCTGCCCGGCCTGCAATTTCAAGCTGTTCAGCGATCTGGCGTCGGCCGCCAGTGCGTTGCTCGCAGAGGAAAGCTGACCGTAGCTCATTTCAGATGACCTCCAACTCTGCGTTCAGGGCGCCAGCGGCCTTGATTGCCTGCAAGATGGCCAGCAGGTCCTGAGGCGTGGCACCCAGTGAGTTCAGAGCCCGCACCACATCCGAGAGCAGTGGCGAGGCCGGCACCTGAATCAGCATTCCGGGTTCCTGCTTGATTTGGATGCTGCTTTTCTCGGTCACGACTGTCTGGCCGCCGGTCGAAAGCGGGTTGGGCTGGCTAATGACCGGCGTGGAGGTGATGCTGATGGACAGGTTGCCGTGCGCAATGGCAACTGGCCCTAGGGTTACGGCCTGGTTGAGCACGATGGAACCGGTGCGCGAGTTGATGACCACCTTGGCTGAGGGCACTGAATCCTGCAAAGGCAGTTCTTCCATTTCCGCAATGAAGGACACACGAGCGTCTGACTGGAGCGGTGCGGCGACCTCGATGGTGCGGCCATCAATGGCGCGCGCCGCGCCTTCACCAAAACGTTTGTTGATTGCTTGGACAACCCGCGTGGCGGTCTGAAAATCGGAGGCTTGCAGCCCCAATGTGATGCTGTTGCCTTCAAGCAGCGGAGTGGGAACGACGCGCTCGACTTGAGCGCCACCGGGAATTCGTCCTGCGCTCAGGTGGTTGACCTGCACCTTGCTGCCCCCACCGGAGGCGCCCGCGCCGGCGACGATCAGGTTGCCTTGGGCCAGGGCATAGACCTCGCCATCAGCGCCCTTGAGTGGGGTTGCAATCAACATGCCACCCTTGAGGGACTTGGAATTCCCCATTGAGGAAACATTGACGTCGATGGCCTGCCCGGGCCGGGCAAAGGCGGGAAGTTGCGCGGTCACTAGCACGGCAGCCACGTTTTTGAGCTGGAGTTGCGCCAGGTTGGCGGTGGGCAGCGTGATTCCAAGTTGCTTGAGGTAGTTGGTCATGCCCTGCGAGGTGTAGGGCATCTGGGTGGTCTGATCACCGGTTCCATCGAGTCCGACCACCAGTCCGAAGCCCGTCAGCTGGTTGCTGCGAACGCCTTCAACGGCTGCCACTTCCTTGATCCGTCCGGCCTGCGCCGCGCTGGCCAGGAACAGGCTGGCGACCAGCCACAGACCGGCTAGAACCTGAAAATGGCGGTTTGAATGTGGTGTGTGGCGGACTTGCATGCTCGATTACCCCTCGGTACTATTCTGAGTAGCTTTAGAAGGGGAGAAAGCTGAAAAAGAACCGCATTAACCAGCCTACTGTCTGGGCTTCGGCCTGAGCTCCGCGGCCTTTGGATTCAATGCGGGCGTTGGCGACCTGGGTCGAGTTCACGATATTGCCCGGTTGCATCAGGCGCGGATCGACGGTGCCGGAGAAACGCAGAACATCGACGTTCTGGTTCACGCCGATCTGTTTTTCACCGGCAACGATGAGATGCCCGTTGGCCAGCACCTCGATCACGGTGGCCGTGATGGAGCCCGAAAAGGTGTTGGCGCTCTCGGTGCCGCCCTTGCCTGAAAAATCGTTGGCCGAGGAGGTGCCGACGGACAACTTGGCCAGCTCCGAGGCGGGCAGGATTGGAAATGCAGAAATGCCGGCCTGCGCGGCCGTGGTGCGGTTGGCAGTGGACTTGGAGACCTGACTGGCCGTGACTTTTTCCACGATCACGATGGTGACGATGTCACCTACGGCGCGGGCACGTGGGTCTTCGAAAGCCGGGCGGTAACTGACCTTGCTAAAGAGGCCGCCGGTGGCGGCCCCAGGCTGCGGGGCGGGCGGCGCAATGGCCGGATGCGTTGTGGTGGACTCGACAAAATCGACTTTTGCCGAATGGGGCAAGGAGTCGCAACCGGCGCCCATCAGGGCCACGGCCATCACCAGTGCGAACAGCCTGGCGAAGCGCGGCAGGCGGGTCGTGCCGGCACTGAGGTGTCTCAGGAAGTGGCTCACAGTTGCCCCAGCTTTTGCAGCATCTGGTCCGATGTTTGGATCGCCTTGGAGTTCATCTCGTAGGCGCGTTGGGTCTGGATCATGGTGACCAGTTCCTGCACCACATTGACGTTGGAAGTTTCCACGAACCCTGCCATCAGCGATCCCAATCCGTTGGTGCCCGGGGTGCCGCTGCTGGGCTGGCCCGAGGCCGCGCTTTCCGTATACAGGTTCTGACCCTTGGGGTCGAGCCCGGCCGGATTGACAAAGCTGGCCAGCGCGATGGTTCCAAGGGATTGCGGCGATGGTGTGCCCGGAATCTGCGCACTGACCGAGCCGTCGCCAGCAATGGAGATGCTGGTGGCATTGGCCGGAACGGTAACGCCATTGGCCACCGGCAGACCGGTGGCGGTAACCAGGCGGCCTTGGGAATCGACCTGAAAGGAGCCATCGCGCGTGTAACCGGTGGTGCCGTCGGGCATGGTGACCTGGAAGAAGCCATTGCCCTGAATGGCGACGTCAAGCTGGTTGCTTGACTGCTGCAAATTGCCTTGTGCAAATGAGCGGCTGGTGGCCACGGTACGCACCCCCAATCCGACTTGCAAACCGGTGGGCAGTTGCGATTGCTCCGAGCTGTTGGAACCCACCTGGCGCAGGTTCTGGTACATCAGGTCTTCAAAAACGGCGCTGGCACGTTTGAAGCCGTTGGTGGAGACATTGGCCAGGTTGTTGGCAATAACGTCCAACTGCATTTGCTGGGCTTCCATGCCGGTCTTGGAGATCCACAGGGAGTTGATCATGATGATGTCCTTGGCTGTAATTGGCGGGGTGCTGGGAAGTTGGGGTTCAATGCCCTAGCCCTGCAGGCTCAGTAGCTGACCGGCAGAGCGATCGTTCGACTCGGCTGTTTGCAGCAGGCGCATTTGTGTTTCAAACTGGCGTGCTGTCTGGATCATGGCGACCATGGTTTCGATGGGGTTCACGTTGGATCCTTCGAGTACACCGACGTTGAGACGGGCGTTGGAGTCGTTCGGCAATGGGTCGCCGGAGGTCGGGCGAAACAAGCCGTCAGTGCTGCGTCGCAAGGGGTCCTCGGTCGTCGGCGTGACCAGTTTCAATCGACCGATGCCGGTGGGCGGCTGGTTGCCTACCTTGGCGCTGAGGTTGCCGTCAAAGCCGATGGAGACTTCGGCACCAGCCGGAACCGAGATCGGGCTGCTGCCGTCAGACAGCACCGTCAGGCCATTGCCCGTGAGCAAGGTGCCATCCGGGGAGACTTCAAACGAACCGTTGCGTGTGTAGGACTCGGTTCCGTCGAGCCCTTGCACGGCAAACCACGCGTTGCCGTTGGCCATGGCGTCCAGGCTGCGCCCGGTGCGTTGGGCCGCGCCTGGGGTGTCAAGATGGCCGGACGTGGTTTCGAGCGCGAGGACGCGGGTGCTGGCACCGTCGCCGCGCACGGGGACCGCCCGGTAGGTCGACAACTCGGCCCGAAAACCCGTGCTTGAAGCGTTGGCCAAATTGTTCGACAGGACGGTTTGTCGCTGGGCTGCCGCATTGGCCCCCGACATCGCGGTGTAGATGAGGCGGTCCATGGCGGCTCCTGGTCGGTTGCGTTCTGAAAATCAGTCGATGCGGTCAGCGCATGTTCATGATGGTTTGCATGGCCGCATCCTGGGTCTTAATGGTCTGCGCGTTGGCCTGGTAAGCGCGCTGGGCCGTCATCATGTTGACCAGCTCGGCGGTCAAGTCAACGTTGGACTCTTCCAGGGCACCCGAGCGCAGGGCACCAAACTTGCCCTGACCCGGGGAGCCTTGCACTGGTTGTCCGGAGGAAAAGGTTTCGACCCAGTTGCCCCCCCCCGCCGGGCTCAAACCCTGCACATTTCGGAAGTCTGCCAGTGAAAACTGGCCCGCGGCCTGGGTCTGACCGTTGGAGTAACGCGCCGTGATAACGCCGTCCTCGCCAATCTTCAGGCCGACCAGTTCGCCCGGGGCATAGCCGTCCTGGGTCAGGTTGGAGACCGCGAATGAGGCACCGTACTGGGTGACCTTTGAAAGATCCACGGTCACGGGAAACGTGCCGATGGCGGTGTTGGGGGAAGTGACGTTGATGCTCAAGGGGCTTGCGCTGGTGAGCAGGCCTGTGGCGCCAAAGGTCAGTGTGCCCACCGACGAGGACAGCGCAGTGGCTGGCGAGGTCGGGTCGGTGAACATATTCCAGGCATCGTTGCCGGTCTTTTGCAGGTAGAACGATGTTGGAATGGCCACGCCCTGGGAGTCGTAGGTCGTCAGCGACGTGCCATAGGTGGCCAGCGGGGTGGGGGGCAGGGTCGAATTCCAGACGGGCGCCCGGGCATCGAGATTGAACTCTGCGTTGACGGCGGTCGTCGCGCGTGCCCCAATCGGCGCCGTGGTGGGGAGCTGCAAAGCCTGGATGGTGGTGCTGGTGGGTGTGCCCTGTGTGTCGGTCGGGTAGCCCATCAGATTGGCACCCACATTGGTCACGACATTGCCGAGCCGGTCCAGTTTGAACTGGCCATCGCGCGTGTAAGCCGCAGAACCATCGGGCAGTCGCAGCTGAAAAAACCCGCTGCCATTGATCGCCACGTCAAGGTCGCCCCCGGTCACGTTCACGTTGCCCTGGGTAAACAGTTGCGATACGGTGGCCACCGCCACCCCGATGCCTCCTTGCTTGGCTCCGCCGCCGCTTGATGTGCTCGAGGCCACCAAGTCAGAGAATTCAACACGAGACGATTTCATGCCGATTGTGTTTGCATTGGCGATGTTGTTGCCGATCACGTCGAGGTTGCGACTGGCAGCGTTCAAACCGGAGAGTCCTGATTGGGATGACATGGTGTGTTCCTTGAGAAAGCAAAGAGTGTTGTGGGGTTGTTGGCGTCAGAGGACGACGTGGTCTAGAGAATGGCCTTGATGCTGTCGTAGGCGACTGAGCCGCGCCCTTGCAGTTGAACTGACATCGCGCCGTTCTCGTTTCCAACCGACACAACGGTGTCGCGCGACAGCGGGGTTGCCCCAATGGGCTTGCCGCCCAGCGTGGCCGTGATCTTGAAGCTGGGGTTGCCTGTGCCCTGATAACTGGAGGCGTCCCAGTTGAAGTAGTGCCGCCCTGCCTCCAATGCGCCGCTGTTGATGGTGTCGAGCACCTGGCCGCCCGGGGACAGTATTTCGATTTTGACGCTTTCCGCCCGGCCAGCGAGGTCCATCGCGCCTGTGGCCTGTCCGCCCACCGGCGCCAGGGCATTGCCTTCGAGCAGCACATCGTGGCCGACCATCGATGCGCCCTGCAGTACTTGCAGCGATGCAAACTGCGAGGCGATGCTCTTCAGAGTGTCATTGACCTGCTGTATTCCCGTCACGGTATTGATCTGCGCCATCTGGCTGGTCATTTGCGCGTTGTCCATCGGACTCATCGGGTCCTGGTTCTTCAGTTGGGCCACCAGCAGTTTCATGAACCGGTCCTGCGCTGCCGTGGTATCGGCGGCCGTGGCCGTGGTTCCGGGTGCGGCCACGCCGGTCGTGAGGGTGGAAGTCGAGGTTGCAGAAATCATGGTGATGTTTCCATTGCGTCTATTGGCCCATTTGCAAGGTCTTGAGCAACAAGGTCTTGGCCGTATTCATGACTTCGACGTTGTTCTGGTACGACCGCGAAGCTGAAATCATGTTGACCATTTCTTCTACCGGATTCACGTTCGACTGCGTGATGTAGCCATCGGCGTCGGCCAGGGGGTGGCTGGGGTTGTGCACTTTGCGCAGGGGCTCGTTGCTCTCATTGATGGCGCTGACCTTCACACCCGATGAGGTCTCTGATCCCATTGGGACGGTTTCGAACACCACCTGGCGGCTTTTGTATCCCTGGCCATCCGGTCCAGCCACGGCGTCGGCGTTGGCCAGGTTGCTGGCCACCACGTTGAGGCGCTGTGACTGGGCGCTGATGGCGCTGCCTGACACATTGAAAATCGAGAACATGGACATCAGGAATCTCCGAAAGTGGTCCGCGCTATTGGCCCTGGATGGCGCTCAGCAGCGTCTTGGACGAATAATTGATAAAGCGCAGCGTGGCTTCGTAACGCACGGAGTTGTCCACAAAATTGGCACGCTCCCGATCAAGGTCCACACTGTTGTCATCCAGACTGGGCTGGGTTTGCGCTGCGTAGGCTAAGGATGTGCCAGCGGCACCCGCGCCCGACGCACCGGGCAGGGGAATGTGGCGAGGGTGTGCGCCTCCCGCGGCAGCCAAATCGGTCGGACTTTCCGCCTGGTCGCCGCTCAGGGCGTTGCTCATGGCGTCCTTGAAGTTGATGTCACGTGCTCTGTAGCCTGGGGTGTCGGCGTTGGCAATGTTGCTGGCGATGACGCGCTGACGTTCCGCACGCAGCACCAGAGCCTTCGCTTGGAAGTCCAAACCACTGGTAATGTTTGCAAGCATGTAGCACCTCAACTTTCAATTCTCTGGCCCCGGCGCGTCGTCCCGCGGCTTCGATGTCAGGCAATTATGGGAAAAACTTGAATTTTTTATGCCCGGAATAGAGGGGGAATCTGCGGTTACATGGGAGGCTTGGGCAGGCACCGGCTGCCTATAGTGCAAGTTCAGGAATGGAGGGACGCCATGTTTAACTTGTTTTCAACCCGCGCCAGCAAGCTGCGTCCGGTCTGGGCACTGGCGGTGCTTTGTCTGTTTGCCATTGGCGCGCACGCGCAGACCGACGGCGTGCGGTCCGGCTTTCTCGACGTCACGCAACGCTGGCTTGACGATGCGATTGCCAATATTGAGCCCTCAGAGGCCATCCCGCTGCGGATGGAAGTCGCTGTGGGCGAACTCGATAGCCGCCTTCGGCTGGCCCCCTGTGAGAAACTCGAGCCTTACCTTCCGGTGGGAACCCGCTTGTGGGGCAAGACCCGATTGGGCTTGCGCTGCGTGGTGGGTGTCTCACGCTGGAACGTCTTCTTGCCCGTGACCGTCCGGGCCTTTGGCCCGGCTTGGGTGATTCGGGGTGATATATCGCCGGGCACGGTCTTGACCGAGGCCCACGCCATGGAAGCCGAGGTCGACTGGGCCGAGGAGCGCAATTCCATCATTGCAACACCGGCCCAATGGGTTGGGCAGGTGGCTTCCCGTGCGCTGGTCACCGGGCAGGCTCTGCGCCAGGGAATGATCCGGCCCGCGCAGGTGTTTCAGGCGGGCGTCCAGGTTCGTGTGGTCGCTCAGGGGCCGGGGTTCCAGATCACCTCTGACGGGCAGGCCCTGTCGGCCGGCGTGGTGGGCCAGTTGGCCCGGGTTCGGATGGAAAACGGCCGCGTTATGTCGGGCACGGTACTGGATGGACGCACAGTCCAACTGGAACTCTGAGACCTGCTTTTTTGATCGTGTGCAAATATGGCTAAAGTAGTCCATGATTCGGCCGATAGCAATCGTACGAGGCTTTATGCCTGTCAGTTTAGGAGAGCACGATGAAAATTGGTCATACCCCCGAGAAGCCCATTCCCGTCAATCCGACGCAGCAATCTGTTCCCGCCAAGGTCGGCCAGGGCGCAAGCCCATCGACCCGTGTGGCCACGGCCAGGAGTGGGCAGGCTGCCGGGGTAGCGGTCACTGTGTCGCCTCTGGCTCGTGCACTCGATCAGACTGATCGCGTTGGCATTGCCGACGTGGACATGCAAAAAGTCGAGTCAGTTCGTCTTGCCATCGAGCAGGGAACTTACACGGTCAATCCTGAAGCGATTGCGGACAAACTGCTGGCAAACGCCCAGGAAATGCTCAATCGCACCCACAGCTAGTTGGGTGTCAACTTGGTGAAGGTGCGTCATGCGTTTCGATCACATTGAAAAGGCGCTGAGCCAGGTTGAAAATCATTTCGACGATGTGTCGATTGCGCTCGTCAGCGGAGAGCCACTGGCTTTGTTCTCGGCCAGCGAAGCCTTGCGACAGGCCGCGCTGGGTCTCTCCGATCTGTTGCAGAATTTGTCGCCCTCCGAACTGGGGAGCACCAAGCTCAAATCACGTTTGAGGGCTCTGTCCGATGGCATGCTCGTGCGCCGCGAGAGCTTGATCCGCCGTACAGTGATGGTCGAGCGCGCCTTGCACTCGATTGTCCCCTCTGCACAAGGGACAGACTACGTCGGCTCCAGCCGACTTTATGCCAGTGTCGGCAAACAGACTGGCGCTTTCAAAGTACTGGCTGCATAAACTGACAAGTGCGCGGGGATATTGACGCTTGCCGCCAGATCCCCGATAAGTTGTAGCGGCGGCCGAACGCCCCGATTTCTCTGGATAAAAGCGCCTTGGCGCCTCAGTGTGCGCGCATTTTCACCCGCAGCCGGGCAATGGACTGACTGTGAAGCTGGCAAACACGCGACTCCGTGATGTTGAGCACGGCCGAGATTTCCTTGAGGTTCATGTCCTGCTCGTAGTACATGCTCATGATGAACTGCTCGCGCTCGGGCAGGTTCTTGATGGCCGTCACCAAGGCCTCGCGCAGGCGTTGATCGCGCAGCATGTTCAAGGGGTCGGCCTCCTCGTCGCCTACATGGCGATCCAGAAAACTGTCCTCGTCATCATTTCCGCGAGACATGTCTTCCAGGTAGACAAGTTGTGTGCCCCGTACCTTTCCCAGAAGGGACTGGTAGTCCATAAGGCTCAGGTCAAGTTCTTCCGCAATTTCGCTTTCCAGGGGCGTGCGACCGAGTTGATGTTCAAGCCGTCGCATCGCCTGCTCAATATCCTTCTGGCTCTTGCGGGATCCCCGTGACATCCAGTCACTGCTGCGCAGCTCGTCGAGCATGGCACCACGGATGCGTTGGGTCGCAAAGGTTTCGAACTGGACACCCTGGCTGGACTCGTAGCGTGTCAAAGCGTCGGACAGGCCGATCAGGCCAACCTGGATCAAGTCATCGACCTCCACGCTGGCAGGAAGTTTGACCATCATGTGGTGGGCCAGGCGGCGCACCAAAGGCTGGTACTGTTTGATCAAAGCATTGCGATCGAGTTGTCCCTTGGCGGTGTACATCAATGGGCCCTCATGGAAAGGTTGCGGCAAAGCGGCATGGCGTTTTCAAGCAGCCGCAGCGTCAGGCGCTGGACATCGTCAGAGACCAGATCAGGGAAGGTCGGTGCACGCACCGTCACTGGATGGAGTCTGTAGCCCAAAAAATTCATGGCGCACTCCTGTAAATTTTTGACCGGCGAGTGATTCGTCTTGGTCTCATCCGACTCAGCAGCTGCCGCTATGGCCGCAACGGTGGAACGGAGTTTGGCGTTGAGTAACATGTGCTTCAGTGATTGGTAAGCCGTGACGGGGGAGGCTTTAACTGGTGAGACAGCAACCAGCGGCTCGATACCGCTGCCGGGCAATAGCCGCGCCAGAATCTCCGTTCTGGCGTAAACGACGACCACACCGAAATTTTCAAACAAGCCGCATAGCGGATTCCAGGGCTTATCTGTGCTGGACGGTCTGGCACACAGCTTTGCGAGTCCGCGCGATGCGGGCAACACAGACCAGGCAGCGGCTTCCCTACCGGCGTCCCCGCACCACCCCGGGCCGCCCAGAAGTTGATCCAGCCCAGGGTTGTCCTGCGACTCGGTCGTGTTCGCGTCGAGAACGAGGACCGGGTAGCCCATGTCAACCAAGGCGGTACAAACACTCCACAGCAACGACAACTCACCAATCTGGGTGCCGTGGCTTGCCATGGCCAGCAGACGTGGCGCGTCCTGCAACGGCAGGAGATGCAGCCCGGTGGCCTGGGTGACAAAGGTTTCAAGCATCGAGTCTGCTCACTGGGGTGGAACTGGAATGGGTAAAAAAGAATCCGAGGTCGGCGCTGGTCGGGTCAAATGCTGAGCGGGTTGGCGCCCGCATCGATTGCCGCACCAATTTCGCGGGATCAGCGGCTTCCCAGTCCTCGGGCACCCGCTGCCCCATGGTGACACCCCGAAGCACAAGTTGGTGGCGAATGCACGCATCGAGCGCCGGTCCCAGTTTGGCCGCCTCGTCGGTCTTGGTCAGGATGGCCTGCTGGCTGGTCCCTGATTTGAAGGATGAAACCATATCGTCGAGTGTGTCGCCATGACTACCGGCGTTGATCACCAGCATGCGGGTCAGCCCGGGCAAATCCAGGGCTTCGAGCATTGCGCGTTTGCGTGGATCACTTTGGGCCAAGCCCGTGGTGTCCACCAGAACCATCTTTTTGTTCGCCAGCAAGTTGAGCAGGTCTTGCAGTGCCGCGCGGTCGTGGGCCAGGTGAGCCACCACGCCCATCATGCGACCATAGGTGCGCAACTGCTCATGGGCCCCAATGCGATAGGTGTCCAGCGTGATCAGACCGACGCTGGCCGGGCCGTGGGCCTGGGCGCAAAGGCCGGCCAGCTTGGCAGCCGTGGTGGTTTTTCCGACGCCGGTGGCTCCCACCAAAGCGTAGATCCCGCCCTCTTCGTGCAATACTTGCGAGGCTGCGTCGGTTTTGAGATTGCGTTCCAGGACGTCCATGACCCAGCGTATGGACTCGGTCGCGCCAACCTCCTCGGGCATGCGCTCAAGAATCGCGCGTGCCAAGGTGGGTGAATACCCGGCGCGAATCAGTTTGTGCATCAAGCTGGACTGAACCGGGTGCTGGCGTGATTGACCCAACCAGGTCAGGGTGTTGAACCGGTCCTCAATCAGGGCTTTCATCGAATGCAGTTCGTCGACGATCCCCTTGGAGAGCGCCGGCGCCGGCGCCGAGATCGCGGTGGGACGCTGTGCCGCCATGGCCGGTGGCTGGATTCGCGCTGCAACCGGTGCCGCCACGCCGCGACTTGCAGGTGGCAGAGAGCTGCGCTGTGCAGCTTGATCCTTCGCGGTTTCCGGCGCCAGTCCTTCACTGGCTTCCTGGCGGCGGCGCAGCATGCGCTCGCGTACATAGTCCTGAAACGACAGGGTGCTCATGGCCAGTTGCGTCGCGTCGTCTTCCACTTGGCGCTTGGACTCGGACAACGTCGAAGAGGTCAAGTCGAGCGGACGGGCCGGCGGTGCTTTTTCAGCGGCGCGGCGAGGCGTGGTCCCGGCGTGGTCCAGCGTTGCCAGTGCCTCTTCTCCGGTTGCAATCACCTCCACGCCGGCGTCTGTGGGTCGATTGGAAAGAATGAGCGTGCCATCGCCAAACGCCAGCCGGGCCTTGCCCAGTGCCTCGCGGGAGGTCGCGGCAACAAAGCGTTGAATGTTCATGATGTGGCACCTCTGAGAATCGGACCGATGCGAATGCTGTGGGATTCAGGAACCTCGCTGTGGGCGAGCACCTGAAGTCGTGGTGCGACACGGCGCACCAACCGGGAAACTGAACTGCGGATTTGATCGGGTACCAGCAAACAGGCCGGGATACCAATTTCTTCTTGTTTGAGCGCGACTTCTGCGGCCGATCGCGTCAGAATATCGGCCACGCCGGGATCGAGCGCCGGGCCCGCCGTGTTGCCCAGGGCCTGTACCAGCAGACGCTCAAGCGGTGGGTCGATGGCGATGACGTTGAGTTCGCGGGTGGAACCATAAATTTGCTGCACGATGGCCGGGGACAGCGCGATTCGCACCCGCCTCGCTAGCTCTGCGGCGTCGGTGACGGTGCTGGCGTGTTCGGCGAGTGACTCGATGATGGTGCGGATGTCGCGAATGTGCACGGCTTCGTCAAGCAGCAATTGCAGGACTTTCTGGAATATCGCGATCGGGACCATCTTGGGCACCACTTCCTCAATCAGTTTGGGAGCTTGTTTGCTCACGTGTTCAACAAGTTGCTGGGTTTCAGTGCGGCTCAACAATTTCGAGGCCTGCACTTGCATCAAGTGTGACAAATGGGTGGCCATCACAGTCTCGGAATCAACGACGGTAAATCCGGCCATTTGCGCGGCTTCTTTCTGGCGATCGTCGATCCAGTGGGCGGGCAGGCCGAAAGCGGGGTCGGTGGTGGCCGTGCCAATGAGTGGGGTGGTGATGCCGCCCGGATTGATGGCCAGATGCATGCCTGGGAAGGCCTCGCCCTCCCCTGCGATCACGCCGCGCAGTGTGATGCGGTAGGCGCTGGGTTTGAGTTCAAGGTTGTCTCGGACGTGGACTGGGGGCGGTAAAAAGCCCACTTCCTGAGCAAACTTGCGCCGTACGCCCTTGATCCGCGTGAGCAGGTCGCCTTGGCGATTCTTGTCGACCAACGCGATCAGGCGGTAGCCCAGTTCCAGACCAAGTTGGTCGACCGGTTGCAGGTCGTCCCAGCTAGCTTCGCCGTCCGATGGCGCAGCCGGTGCGTTGGCCGTGGGGTCGGAGGGTGGCGGCTTGTTGGCAAGCGCCCAGGCACCATAGCCCAACAGCAACGCAATGCCAACAAACACCACATGCGGCATGCCTGGAATCAGGCCCAATATGCCCATGATGGCTGCCGTAATGCCCAGCACCCGTGGCGAGATGAACATCTGGTCGACGATCTGTCGGCCCAGGTCATGGTCCTTGCCCACACGCGAAACCACCATGGCTGCCGCCACCGAGATCAGTAGGCCTGGAATCTGCGCCACCAACGCATCGCCCACAGCGAGCAAAATATAGGTGTCGGCTGCTTGCGAGGCGCTCAGTCCATGCTGCAGCATGCCAATGGCAAAGCCGCCAAAAATATTGATCAGCAAGATCAGGATACCTGCTACTGCGTCACCGCGAACGAATTTGGAGGCGCCGTCCATGGAGCCAAAGAAGTCGGCCTCTTCAGACACTTCGGCGCGGCGTCGTTTGGCTTCGCTCTCGTCGATCAACCCTGCATTGAGGTCGGCATCCACGGCCATTTGCTTGCCAGGCATGGCGTCCAGAGCAAAGCGGGCCGAGACCTCGGCAATGCGCTCGGCACCCTTGGTCACGACCACAAAGTTGATGACCACCAGGATGGAAAATACAATCAGACCGACGGCAAAGTTACCGCCAATCAGGAAGTGGCCAAAGGCTTCGATCACCGCACCGGCCGCTCCGGCGCCAGTGTGACCTTCAAGTAGAACAACCCGGGTCGAGGCCACATTGAGTGACAAGCGCATCAATGTGGTGAGCAGGAGCACCGAAGGAAATGCGGCGAAGTCCAGCGGACGGATCATGTAGGCTGCGACCATCATCACCATCAGCGCCACGGAGATGTTGATGGTGAAGAAGGTGTCCAGCAGCCACGGTGGCAACGGCAGCACCATCATGCCCAAAATCGCCACGACCAGCATCGGCGCAGCCGCGCCCTGGATCAGTCGGGCGTTGCTGCCAAACCATTGCTGCAATTGTTTGAGTATTGGATTCATGGCGTCAGAGTGCTGGCGATAACTTTGGACAGCGGGTCTAGCTCGGGCGGCACCACCGGAACGGGCGGCTCACCTGGCATCGGACCGTCACCGCGCATGGCGGCTTTGAGCCGATAGATGTAGGCCAGCACCTGGGCCACTGCGGTGTACAGGCTGGCCGGTATGTCTTGATCGAGTTCGGCATTGGCGTACAGGGCACGGGCCAGCATCGGCGATTGCAGCACCGGAATGGAATGGTTCTTGGCGATGTCGCGAATCTTCATGGCCAGCAAATCCGCGCCCTTGGAGACGACCTGCGGCGCGCGCATGGTCTTGTCGTCGTACTTGATGGCCACCGCGAAGTGCGTTGGGTTCATCAGCACGAAGTCGGCACGCTGAACCGCGCCCACACTGTTGCCCTGCGAGATCTCGCGCTGTCTTTGCCGAAGTCTGCCCTTCATTTGAGGATTTCCATCGGATTCCTTGTTCTCCTGTTTCATTTCCTGGTGCGACATCTTGAGTCGCGAGCCATGCAAGTACCGCTGCAGCGGTACGTCAATCATGGCAATCAGGAGAATCACCAGCAGCAGCAAGCCCATGCCGTCTGTCAACCAGTCCGCCAAATGGCGCAGTGCAGAATTTGAGGGTTGCAACACCAGGCTGGCCAGGCTGTAAATGCTCGAACTGAGGTAGCTCGTGCCCAGCGCGATCAACAACGCGGTAATCGCTGACATTTTTGCTACCTCAGACAGTTTGTCCTTGGTGAACAGGCGCCCAAAACCGGTCAGGGGATTGAGGCGGCTGAAATCGGGGGTGATCGGTTTAAGACTTGTGACCCACCCCCCGGCCGCAACCGTGCTCAGAACGACGGCAACGGTGGTGAGCGCTGCAAAAATGACGCAACCCAACAAGCCCGTGAGTGCCATGTCCTGCAATCGAGAGATCATGATCTCGGGGTGGGTGAGGGCGCTAGAGTCAAAAGAGAGCTGCTGGCCCACATTGAGTTTGAGCCGGTCGAACATTAACGGTGCCAGAACCATCAACGCCAGTGCGCCAACCCCCAGAACCGCAAAATGGGACAAATCGCGCGAGCGTGTTACCTGTCCGTCATCGCGCGCTTTCTTCAGCTTGCGTTCGGAGGCGGGTAAATTTCGGTCCTGACTGCTCGATTCCATGGTGGAGAGACTGGTTGGTTCTCTCCATTGTCGTGAGCCAAACTGCTAACTAAAGGCCGATAAGAAGGCCATTGACCGCCCACTTCACTTCAGTTGGGTTGGCACCTGAAGGCGCAACGGTCAAAAACCCAGACTTGCAAGCAGTCCGTCCACTTCGGACTGGCTGCTAACCACATCGGGGTTGCCTTGCGGGTTGATGGCGGGGCCTGAAAAAGTGTGCGGCTGTCGTTCCGAGGGCGCGGCCCGGGTCGCTCTGGAGTTGGCGTCCACGGGAGCAGTCAGTATCAGAAGCTCGATCAGCTGCTTCTCGATCCCTGCGGCAAGGTTGACAACCCGGGTAATCACCTGGCCGGTCAGATCGTGAAAATCCTGGGCCATGATGATCTCGTTAAGGTGCTGGTCAATTTCGTGGTTCGATGCGGTCACATCGACCAGGTACTTGCGCACATGGCCACCTGCTACAGCCTCAGTGGGGTCCCGGTCAATCAGCGTTTGGAGGCGACGGGTTTCCTCTCCGACATGGGTGTGCTGCGCCTTGGCCTGATCGACCCTGTTAAGCACTTTCTCAGCAGCTTCGCCGGTGAGTCGCGCAATATAGGAAAGGCGGCTCTGGGCGTCGGGTAATTCGATTGCCAGGCCTTTGACTTTTTCGGTCAGGCCCAATCCGTTGAGGGAATCGTGCAACTGGCGGGTCAACCAGCCGATGCTTTGATGAACATCGGGCGTGGCGCCGGTGTCCAGATTGCTTGATGTCGCTGGATTGAGGGGCTGGTTCATTTCTTCAGCCCCATTTTGGTCAGAATCAGGCTGATCTTTTCTTCCAGCGTGGCCTTGGTAAAGGGCTTGACAATATAGCCTGCGGCACCTTGCTGCGCCGCCATCACGATATCTTCCTTGCGGGCTTCGGCGGTCAGCATCAACACCGGCAGATGCCGGAGTTTGTCATCCTTCTTGATCTCGCCGAGCAGCTGGAAGCCGTTCATGTTGGGCATGTTGATGTCGCTGATCACAAAGTGGAAAAAACTGTTGCGTAGTTTTTGCAGGGCTACCACGCCATCTTCAGCTTCGTCGACATCCGTGTAGCCGCATTCCTTGAGCACGTTGAGCACAATCCTGCGCATCGTGGAGAAGTCATCCACAACCAAAAAACGAAGCTCATTTGCCATGCCACACCCTTTCTGTGGTGTTTGTTCGAACCGTTGCAAGTATGTGCCAAGTCACATTGCCCCCATGCACCCGCTACTGCGCAGCGGGTGCCGCGGCGGAGCCACTTTCTGGGGTTAGCGGATCGCGCCCCGAGCCGAGCAGCCTCTCCTCAGCCTCGCGCGTCATGACGATGATACTGATTCTCCGGTTGACTGGGCTCATCGGGCTTTCGGGCTCGAGCAAAATACTCGATGCCAGTCCGACCACCCGTGCCAGTTTGTCGTCGGGCATACCCGCCGCAACCAGCTCCCTTCGTGACGCATTGGCCCGATCCGAGGAGAGCTCCCAGTTGCTGTAGCCGCGGGCGGCATTGCTGTAGGGGGCCCGGTCCGTGTGCCCATCCAGGCTGATCTTGTTCTCCACTCCGTTCAGCGCAGCGCCGATTTCCTTCAAAATGTCACGCATATAGGGTTTTAAGACGGCACTTCCGCTGTCGAACATCGCGCGTCTCTGATCGTCCACAATTTGGATCTGCAGCCCGTCGGGCGTCGTGCTGAGTCTGATCTGAGAGCTGAATTCGATGAGCTTGGGGCTGTTGGCGATCACTGCGCTGATCTTTGCGCTCAAGCCCGCCAGGGTCTTGGCGTCCTGCCTGGCGATCTCGGCCTTGACCATGGCAGTCGCCATTTTTTTTTGAATGGGATCGGCACCGCTACCCTGCGGCGACTGCCCGCTGCGTTGGGTGAGGTCCCGCCCCCCGCCGGGAAGAATGCTGTTACTCGCTCCCGCGCCGGTGCCGCCCATCATGGCGACCTTAAAGGGCGCATTGAAGTAGTCGGACAAGCCCTTTTTATCGCCCTCCGAGGTGGACCCGAGCAGCCACATGAGCAGAAAAAATGCCATCATGGCAGTCACAAAGTCAGCGTAGGCGATCTTCCAGGCACCACCGTGGACGGCGTGGCCGCCCTTCTTGACCTTCTTGACGATGATCGGTTGGAGTTTCTTGGCGTCTGCGGCCATATCAACCTGCTAGTGCTTTATTTTTTGCCGCGCACATGGCCTTCAAGCTCGGCAAAGGACGGACGTTCGGTGGAAAAAAGAACTTTTCGGCCAAATTCGATAGCGGTTGATGGGTTGTAGCCCTGCATGCTGGCCAGCAGCGTTGTCTTGATGCATTGCAACTCCTTGGCACCGTCCTCGGTTTTCTGCTCCAGCAGTCCGCCCAAGGGCTCAACCACGCCATAGGCCAGCAAAATTCCCAAGAACGTACCCACCAGCGCCGAGGCAATCATGCCGCCCAACACCGCAGGGGGTTGCCCCACCGAGCCCATAGTGTTCACCACACCCAGCACAGCCGCCACAATTCCGAACGCGGGCAGCGCGCCAGCGAGGCGGGCGATGGCGGCAATGGGTGCGTGGGCCTCGGCATGGTGAGTGTCGATTTCACTGTCCATCAACGATTCAATTTCATGGGCGTTCAAGTTGCCAGAGACCATCATGCGCAGGTAGTCGGTCATGAACTCGACCACGTGATGGTCGCTGCCGACATTGGTGTGTTTCTTGAAAATCTCCGAGGTGTGCGGATCTTCAACGTCTTTCTCAATCGCCATCAAACCCTCTTTTCGGGCCTTTTGCAGGATGTCGTAGAGTAAGGCCATCAGTTCCAGGTAACGCGCCTTGGTGTACTTGGATCCCTTGAGGGCCTGGGGAATGAGTTTGATCGTGGCCCGCAGCACCTTGGGCTGGTTGTTCACCGCAAAAGCGCCCAGGGCACCGCCGAAGATCGTGATCAACTCAAAAGGCAGGGCCTTGAGGATCACCGCGATGTTTCCACCGTGGAAGATGTACACCCCGAAGATGCATCCCATGGCGACGGCATAACCTACGAGAACTATCATGTTGTGGCCAAGTCAATGTGAGTGGTTGCAGCCCTGGAGATGCGCTGGTGGGGGCTTGTGCAATCTATTCTAGGGAGCGTGCCAGCCCTCAAAGAATGGAAAAAGAGCCCCAAACACACCCTTTAATGCGCGTTCCACCACGGCGACCTCAATGCAGCAATATGCCCCCGCCATTGGCGCCTTTGCCGGCACGGGCGGGAGGGGTGCACAGGCCGCACTCGAAGTGGCGAGCATTCTCGTAGGCTTCGCTGACAAAATGGCCGCCGCATTTGCAGCACTTGGTCATGGCCAGCATGCTGTTGTCAACGAATTTGACCAGCCGCCAGGCCCTGGTGATCGAGAGCAGAGGTTCCACGCCGCAAGAGAGAATTTGTTCGCTGTAGAGCCGGTAGGCTGCCATGACGGCATCAATGTCATCCATCGCACTGACTTTGCTCAGGTACTCGTAGGTATTGAGAAACAGCGAGGCATGAATATTAGGCTGCCAGGTCAGGAACCAGTCTGTAGAAAAGGGCAGTTGACCCTTGGAGGGAGAGCGGCCCGCCACTTCCTTGTACAGCCGCAGGAGGCGCTCGTAGGAAAGATCGGTCTCGCTTTCCAGAACCTGCAGCCGAGCTCCCAACTGGATGAGTGCCACGGCACGCTCGACCTGTTTGGAATCATTCAATACGCTTTTGCTGGCCATGATCGTGCTCCTTACATTGCTTCAGAGAAACGTCCGGCCATCAGGATGCTGGCGTGCAGCTTGGTGGTGGCATCGTTGTCGACCTTGTTGGCGGTGTGGTTGGTCAGCAGTCCCCATACCACGTCGTCGTCCACACGGAAGCGGCACAGCAACATACTGCTGGCGGCCACCTTGACCACTTGCTGGGGCGAGAGCATGGCAATCAGATCGGCTGATTCCTCCGAGACGCCCAGGCGGAACAGAGCAGCTGCCTTGTCCTTGCGAATGAGACTTTGCGCGAGCATCAGGTAGGTCAGATTGGCGTCGCGAATTTCGGCAGAGAGTTGTTCTTCGGTCATGGCGTGCTCCAGAAAGGGTGCTACAAATTTGGATGGTGATTGGGCCCCAATTGCCTTGATCACCACCATGTAACGAATTCTGAAACCGCCAGCCAGAAACTTGAATCGGCTTTTGGATGATTGATGCGTCGGGAAATGACTGCCCGCGTGTAGGGCAAACTCCTACAAAGGGTCTACTTTCTCGCTAACATGGATATGCCTGCCGGAAATCGAAAACTGAAAATCTCGCATCGACGAAAACCAGCCCGCATGACGTTGGTCCATACGTCGGCGCCGAATTCGGTATGGACGGCCATGTCCTCGCGTAAATCCCCCGGGCTGCCATGGAACGATTTGGGCGAACCTTGTGTCGAACGGGTCAACCTGCCCAGAATGATGGGCACAGTGAACAGAAGTGCGCCGCCTGGTTTGAGCACCCTCCAGCACTCTTTGAGGGCGAGATCCGGGTTCGGGATGTGCTCAAGCGTGTCTGAGTGAATCACCGCGTCAAATGTGTCGTTCGCGAACGACAGGTTTGTCAAATCGAATTCCGGATAGCTGGCGAATTGATGACCCGGAAGTACGGCAAGGTGGCGATGCAACGTGCCCGCCTCATTGACCTCCAGGACGCTGGTTGATTCCAGTTTCCGGTCTGCAACGGTTTGCGTGAGCGTTTCGCCGCCATCAAAAAATTCACGAAGCGCAACAGCAAGTGCCATCGAACGTACATTTGAGCCGCAGGACGTGCAGATCGTCGCTTGCTGCTCGTTGACATAAGCGGTCTCCTCGCCCGATAGGTCCCATGCATTGATCAAATCGGGCCATAGAACCTGACGGGACGCGAATTCTGTGCCGCCGCAAACCGGACAGACGCCATCTCCAGAGTGTTGATCGAGCGCCGGACAGGAGGTTTGTGGCGCGGCAGTGTTCTGATGTGCTCGCGAACGCAGTTCCGTGGATAGTTTTTCGTTTTCCGCAGTAACTTCCATTAAATTCCTCTGGTCCTCAGGATAGGCCTGGGGTTGGCTGATGAGGTCGTGCCCAGAGCGTATGACGTTCTCCACATCTGTTCGGGTGTTGCTGATCCGCTTGGGGTAGAGATCAGAGTAAGAGGCGTCTTTGAGGAAAACCGCTGTAAAGTCATTCCAGATATCACGGTCTTGAAGACTTGTATAGGACTCCAGCAATTTTGCGTTCAGGCCATTTCTCCTTGCCCAGGTGACAAGGGCGCCGCCGCTGTCTGGATAGAAGCGCCAACAATCGACGGGGTAGCGATGAAACGCACCATTGGCGGGGGCGCTGAGATAAAAGATGCCACTTGGCTTGAGCACCCGCATGACCTCAAGGAAGACGAGCCAAAACATCTCTGAGTGCTCGAAGCAGGACGAACTCAGAATTGCATCAGCATGGTTGTCTTCAAAGGGAAGTTTGTAAGGGTCTTCCAGAATCACATCAACATTTCGACCGGCTACAAAATCAACGCCGATGTATCTCAGATGAGACGGACAGACTTGGCGCAAGGAACCGTTTACATCTTGCGATCCGATATCCAACACGGTGCCGTGGGACAGATTAGCGCAATAGTTCGCGAAGAAGTCTGCGCCGTTTCGCATTGCTGAAATATGCATGGGTTGCCTGTGATGAGTGGTGGAGAATATATTGAGCTGAAAACTGGGTAGTACAAGCCTGAATCTACTTAGCTACCCCACTTGGCGAGATATTTGTCATAGCCTTTTTTCCATGTGCCAGAGCCAAAATGTCCTGCGCTCTCGTGGATCACCGAGAGCGGCCAGGTGCCCATGGTTAGACCACAATTCTCGACTTGTCGGCAGAAATCCATGTCATAGAAATGAAATTCGAATTGCTCGTCAAATCGAAGTTGGTTGTCGATCAGCCTGCGACTGTCTACTGCCAAGAAAAGTCCATCAAGTAGCTTGACCGGTTGCGTTGGTGGTCCGAATACGCTGAGGTTGGAAGGCGGAAAGGAAGTTCCGTGCCCAACGATGCCGCTTAGGTTGCCTTTGCTATCCCAAGTGAAGTTGGAGTCGATAAATGCCCATGCAGGTTGTCTAGGAACGCGACGACTATTTCCGGCAATTCCGACAACATCAAACCTCTCTAAAGCCTTGCGAATCTGTTCGTGCCAAAAATAGTCAAGCAAATGCACGTCGTCGTGCATGAATATCAGTACAGCGGGATCATTCTGTGATTCATCAATGGCAGTGTTGTAAACCGCTGAAAGGCCTTGTCGGTTGTCGGCGAAGAGTTTCAGCTCGACCTGTGGATGTGGCCGAAGCGCAATTGATCTTCCGGCCGCAGTTTTTGTAAAAAACTCTGCTTCACTCGCTCGGGTGGCGACCACGAAACGTACTTTTTGAAGGGGCCCGTCGCATGGGTAGGTTTGTGTATCTAATACGGGAGTGGTCTTGAAATCCAACTGATCAAATTCAAACGACTTCTCCACAACAGGGGTGACTGAATGCGGCTCTTCCACACCGCAGAATGGAGCATCCTGCGCCGCCGTCAAACGGGGTTGACTAAGTCCATTGACATTAAGGGTGGTGGTTGTCCGTTCACTGCACCAGCTATGCCACATGGTGCGAATGAGTTCTGTAAACGTGGTTGCGAAGGGGCCCGGCTGACCCAACTGCGATTTTTTAAATCGTGCGCGCAGCGAGGAACGAACGGTGGCGAGTCTCGGGAGACTTTGAGTCCAGCCCGCACCTATGCTGACAAATTCATCGATGCTTGTGGCAATGAACTCATCCAAATCAAGATGATGAATCAGACTTGCGCCGAAGCGACTGGGTGGGCTCGCTCCCGCCAAGGACAGAGTGGGAACACCCATCCAGGCGGCATGAACTGTAGTGGCGCCGCCGCCGAAAGGGAAGGTGTCCAAACAGAGGTCAACCTGATGGTGCAAGCCTAGGTAAGTGGCCAAGCTTGACCGTGGGTAGAAATCGAGCCGATCCGGGGCAACGTTTTGCATTTCGAATTGATCGAGAAGTCTTGCCTGCACATCTGGCGGGACTCCCCCCAACACCATGCGCGAATTGGGAACACGTTGGAGCAGCTTTGACCACAGCACGATCACAGAATCGTTGAGTTTGTTGGGCCGGTTAAAGCTGCCAAAGGTGATGAAACCATTCTTTAAGGCAGGCAGTTCGTTGACCTCGGGCGCCAACTCGCTGGGCTGAAATACGGCGGCGGTGGGCAAATAGGCCATCTTTTCAGTAAATTGCCAGTCCAGTTTGCCTTGTGGAATCCAAAACGAATCGCACAAGTAGTAATCCATGGCCTGCAAGCCACTGGTTCCCAGGTACCCGAGCCAACTGGCCTGAATCGGTGCAGGCTTGCGGGCAAAGGTCAGCAAACGGTTGTGCGCGGTGTGTCCGGACAGGTCAATCAGAATGTCGATGCCATCGGCGCGAATCTTGTTGGCCAGTTCAGAGTCGCTCAAGTTGGCAACAGCGTGCCAGTGGGGAAAATACGAACGCATGCGCTGGGTCACGCTATCCTCAAGGATGTGAGTGCAATAGGCGTGAAGGGTCAGGCTCGCTTTGCCGGACAAAGCCTTGAACGCCGGCTCCAGAAAGTTCGTCAGTGCGTGGTCGTACAGGTCACCCGATACGAACCCCACTTGCAGGCATCGATTGGGGTCTTTGTTGTTGCCGTGAGCTTGCCACTGTGCCTTAAGAGGTGCTTCAAATCGTTCACCAAAGGCAATGTGCTCAGCGCACAACGGCTGGGGTTCGGTTTGCACATCATGGCTCAGGCAATACAACAGATTGCTGTGTGCTTGAGACCATTGTGGTTTGATCGCCAAGGCTTTGCGAAAATGTTCCTTGGCCTGTACCCAATAGCCCTGATCTTTGAGTGTGATGGCCATATTGTTGTGGACCTCAGACCATTCGGGCCTGAGGTCGAGCGCCCGTTTGTAACTGGCGAGAGCTTGTGTGTACTTGCCCTGTGCGTGAAGCGCATTTCCCAGGTTGTTGTGGGCTTTCTCCATAAGTGGATCAATGGCGATCGCTTGCCGACAGTAGTCCTCGGCCTGGGGTGCCAGACCGGATAACTTGAATATGTTGCCCAAATTGCAGTAGGCGTGGGCGTTGTCCGCGCGCAGAGACAGGCAACTGAGGTAACTGCGCACCGACCTGTCCAAATGCCCTTGTTTCTGCAATTCACAGGCGAGATTGAAATGGGCTTCATGATCTTGAGGGCGCAGACCAACCACGTGTTCATGAACGGTGAGTGATTCCTGCAGCTTGCCCTGTGCATGCAAGGCGGCACCAAGGATTTTCCAGGCAAAACCATGCGCGGGAAATCGGTTTGTCAATCCCAGAGCCAAAGACACTGATTCGTCTAAGAGCCCCTGCGAAAACAGCGAACCAAGCTGGTCAATCTCCTTGAGACTTGGCTCTTGGGGGATCTGCGCTGCAGGCAACTCCTGGATCAACAAGTCGTGGTCAATGTTGGTCATGTCAGCTGGCAAGTTAGCGCACCAGCGTCGCCAGATCGTACGCACAAGCGCATCAAAATTGAAGGCGAGAAGCGCGTGGTTGCCTATGGGGGAAGCTTGAAACCTGGCTCGAAGTGTTAGGCGCGTGTCGGCCAGTTCAGTGAGGTTTTGGCTCCAGTAAACGGCCTTGGCAACAAAATCATCGATGCTGGTGGCGACAAACTCATCCAGGCCGAGGTGATGCAGTTGCGCAGCGCCAAATCGGCTGGCAGGCCCTTCACCTGCCAATGCCAGTGTCGGCACCCCCATCCAGGCCGCATGGGCGGTGGTGGCGCCCCCGCCATGGGGGAAAGTGTCCAGGCACAGGTCGACCTTGTGATGCAGCCGAAGATAATCGACCTGTGAGGTGCGCGCAAAAAACATCAAACGACTTGATGCAACACCCTGCTGTTCAAACTCTCTTGCCAGTCGTCCTTGAAACTCGGTCGGAATACCACCGAACACCATGGTGGAGTCCGGTGTACGTTTCAAGACTGACGACCACAGGATCACGACTGACGGGTTAATCTTGTTGGCCCGGTTGAAACTCGCGAACGTGAAGTGCCCGTTGTTCAGTGCAGGCAGTGCATTGACCTCTGGCGAATTCGTGTTGGGCTCAAAACTCATCGCTGCAGGCATGTATGCAAGTTTTTCCACGAACTGCCAGCTCAGTTCAGGGGGTATCCAATAGGGGTCGCACAGGTAATAGTCCATCGCCTGCAGGCCCGTAGTGCCCAGATACCCCAGCCAACTTAATTGAACGGGTGCCGGCTTGCGTGCGAAGGTTGCCAGGCGATTGTGAACTGTGTGCCCACAAAGATCGACCAGAATGTCAATGCGGTCGCCCCGAATCATGGCGCATAGCTGATCATCGTCCAGGGCGGCCACATCGTTCCAGTTGTCGATAGTTGACCGTATGCGCTGGGTAATGGCGTCCTGTTTCGTGTTGCTGAAATATAGATGCACAGAAAGCCAATTATTTCGCGCCAGATGCGTAAACATGGGCGCCAGATAGTTGGCCATGGCGTGGTCAAAGAGATCGCCCGAAACAAAACCAATGTGCAGTTGGCGTTGTGGGTCTTTGACGTTGTCATGGATGGGCCAGGCTGGGCGCAACGGGGCTTCCAACCGCTCTCCAAAGGCGAGATGCTCGGCCAGTAGTTCGTGCGGTTCGACAGTGACATCGAGGCTCGTCAAGTGGAGCAGGTCAGTATGCAGGCCCGTCATCTTCGGTGAAATGGACAAGGCGTCCTTGTAGCAAGCTCGCGCCTGCGGCAACAGGTTTTGCATCTCTAGCGCGTTGCCCAGAGCGATATGGGCATTGAGATAGAGTGGCTCGGCTTCAAGAGCGCGGCGGCAGCAGGCTTCGGACTCGTCGAGTTTGCCCTGGAGCCGCAACAGGGCCGCAAGATTGACAAGTGCCTTTGCGTAGCCGGGAGCAATCTCCAGAGCCTTGCGAAATTGAATTTCGGCTTCGTCAAAGCGCTTTAGTTGAAGCAGCGTGATACCAAGATTATTGTGGGGGGCGGCGTCGTCGGCCAGCCAGGCAATGGCCTGTTCTGCCGCCCGCAAGGACTCTTCATACCGTTGCTGGTCTTGATAGAGGACACTCAAAATTTTCCACGCGAAGCCGTGCTGAGGAAACTTTGCAGTCAGTGAAAGTGCAAGCGCCTCTGTTTCGTCGGGTGAGCGCTGCAGGAACGATTGCGCCAGGGCCTGTGCTTCGTCAGCGCTCGGGTGATGGCTGCTGCGCGGCTTCTTTCGCGCTTTGATTGCCATGGCACACCGCTACTGTCGCAGAAGAGCCAGGACGCTTTGCGGCATCTGGTTTGCCTGCGCCACCATAGCCGTACCGGCTTGCTGGAGCACCTGGGCGCGAGAGAGGTTGGCGGTCTCCATCGCGTAGTCCGCATCCATGATTCGCCCACGGGCGGCGGCGGCGTTCTCAGCGCCCACGCGCAGGTTGGTGATGACCGTGTCAAACCGGTTTTGCGTTGCGCCCCAGGTTGACCGCGCAGACGTCACGGTGTTGATGTCTGCGTCGAGCAGCGAAATCTGGGCCAATGCGGTCGCATTGGACGAGCCTAACGTGGTGCCTGTTCCCGCGTAGGAGGTGGCGGTTACTGCAATCACATCGTTACTTGTGCTGTTGGCGCCAACCTGAAAGGAAAATGAGGCAGCAGAGATCACTGCTTTTCCGTTGAACGTGGTGCCAGCGGCCACGCGGGCATTCTCTGCCGCCAGCAGCGTGTACTCGGCATCCAGTGATGCGATATCGGCCGATGTGTTGGTGCCGTTGGCCGCCTGAACCGCGAGTTCACGCATGCGTTGGAGGTTGTTGGAGATGGCCCCTAGCGCGCCTTCGGCAGTTTGAGCCAATGAAATCGCGTCGTTGGAGTTGCGAATGGCCACATTCATGCCACGGGTCTGTGTGTTCATGCGCTCGGCAATGGACAGACCAGCGGCGTCGTCTTTGGCGCTGTTCACACGCAGGCCAGAGGACAGACGGCTCATTGAAGTGGCCAGGGAATTCGCGGTGCCAGCGAGGTTGCGCTGGGCGTTGAGCGAATTAACGTTTGTGTTGATGGTGGTCATGAAACACTCCTTTGCAACTGAAGAACTTGGCATTGCTGCCGATGGATGATGGGTGCCCTTGTGGCGTTTTGGTCATTGGTCAGCTGATTGTGCGGACTCAATTGAGGTTGGTAGCGGCAATAAACAATTGATAAACACGGCTTATCTCTGTTTACTTCATCCCCCTCCTTTCCATGTTTTGCAAAATTTTCCTCAAGTTTTGGTGGCAGCGGGTCGAAAACAAATCCAACGAGCTCATTCCAGGGTTCGTCGTCCGGTAGCTAGGTTTAGTGCTCCGGTCATGGCGGCCAGCTCCAATAGCTGGCGTTGAGATTGGCAGCAATGCCGGATTTATATAGCTTTTAAGGAGCCTACGATGACAAGCATCAACACAAACGTTAATTCGCTCAACGCCCAGCGCAACCTCGCTGGCACCGCGAATTCCCTGGCCACTTCAATGAGCCGTCTGTCCTCTGGCCTGCGTGTGAACAGCGCCAGAGACGACGCCGCTGGTCTGTCCATTGCCGAGCGCATGAACACACAGACCCGTGGCATGAACGTGGCCATTCGCAACTCCAATGACGCCATTGGTCTGGCGCAAACGGCTGAGGGAGCGCTCGGCGCTATTGGAAACAACCTGCAGCGCATGCGTGAACTGGCTGTTCAGGCTTCCAACGGCACCAACACGTCGGCCGATATCAGCTCAATGGATGCCGAGTACAAGTTGCTGGTTGCAGAGAACACACGTGTAGCCGCCGCGACCACGTTCAATGGCAAAGCCGTAATTGCTGCTGCCACCTTCGATTTCCAGGTTGGCGCCAACAGCACCACAAACGACACGATTTCGGTCACTGCCAGCTCTTACGGCGGCACCGCGACGACTCTGGGCACGGCCAGCAGCACTGCACTGGCAGAGATTTCGAAGCTTGATGCAGATATTGACACCGTCAGTGTTGCCAGGGCAAAGTGGGGTGCGACGCAAAACCGCTTTGACACCGTGATTACGAACCTGCGCGTTGGGGCCGAAAACATTGCCTCGGCCCGTGGTCGGATCATGGATGCGGACTACGCGATGGAAACCGCCAACCTCTCGCGCGCCCAGGTGCTGCAGCAAGCCGGTACGGCCATGGTGGCCCAGGCTAACCAGGCGCCACAAAGTGTGCTCGCTCTCCTGCGGTAAGCGCGAACTTAATCGATCGGCGGAGGTGGCTCCGCGATAGAGGACGGCGGCGACGGGCTTTTGAGTCCGCGTCGCCATTTGGCGTTTGGCCGTAAACACCGATTGAACTAGACTGCATCAAGGAGTAACTCATGACAATTTCATCGACAGGCGTGGGTAGCGGTCTTGATGTCAAGAGCATCGTCACGCAACTGGTGGCCATTGAAAAGCAGCCCCTGAAGGCGCTGCAGACCAAGGCTACAACTTTCCAAACTCAACTCAGCCTGTATGGAAAGATCAAGTCCCAGGCATCGGCGTTGGGTGACGCCGCGGCACTGCTGGCCAGTGACGGCGGCTGGAACGCCCAGAAGGCATCGTCGGCCAATGCGGCGGCCGTTGGGGTGGTAGCCAGCACGGGGGCTCTGCCCACTTCACTGTCGGTTGAAGTGGCGCAACTGGCTCGCGCTCAATCCGCCGCGTCGGTCGGTATTGCGGCTGGAACGGCCGCCGGTGCCACCGGATCGATGTCGATCGAGTTGGGAACCTGGACCGGTACCGCGTTTGCTCCCGGCGCGGCTGCGGCCACATCCGTTGCCGTTGGTGCGACCGATACGCTCGGCATGATTGCAGGCAAGATCAATGCGGTCGGTGCCGGAGTGACGGCGACAGTTTTGAAGGACGGTGCCAATGAGCGTCTCGTCGTGCGATCGGCGAGCACCGGTCAGGCATCAGGTTTTCGACTCAACAGCCCAGCCGACCCAGGACTGGCCGTGCTGGGCTTGACCAACCCGTCGGACGGTCTGGCGTTTGTCGGACAGACGGCGCTTGACGCGAAGGTCAATATCAACGGGGTGGATGTGGTCTCGGCCACGAACAAGATGACCGACGTTGTGCCTGGGGTCACTCTGCAATTGTCGCAAACGACGGTTGCACCGGCGCAGATTACGGTTGAAAACGATATTGATGCAGTGACGAAGAACATACAGAGCTTTGTTGATGCCTACAACGCGCTCAATACGACCCTGTCAGACGCAACCAAATACACCGCAGCGACCAAAACGGGTGGCCCATTGCAGGGCGACTCCACTACCGTCAACCTGCAGAACACCCTGCGCGCGATATTGGGGTCTGGCAGCGTGGGGTCTTCCTATGCGCACCTCACAGACGTCGGTATTGAACGTCAAACGGACGGCTCGTTGAAGGTCAACACGACCAAGCTTTCCAGTGCCCAGCAAAACATGACTAACTTGAAGAATCTGTTTGCGGCAAATAACAGCAACGTCACAACCAATGGTTTTGGGCTCAAGGTGCGTGATTTTTCCCGCGGCCTGGTGGCATTTGACGGCGCGGTGACTTCCAAATCCACTGCTTTGCAGGGTGCCATTGACCGGAACACCAAGGACCAGGATCGGGTGACTGACCGTGCCGCAAGGGTTGAGACCCAGTTACTGAGGCAATACAGCGCACTGGACGCGCAGATGGCCCAGCTCACCGCACTCAACTCGTATGTCACAGCGCAGCTTGCGCAATGGAACAAATCCACAGGATAGACGTTTGATTTTCCGCTGGCTATGCCGATATATAAACCATGGCACACACGGAGTTGATCAAAATGTTTACCTCAGTTGGCATGCGTTCCACCAATATCTACAAATCTGTCGCAACTGAAACTTTAGTCTCAGGAGCCAGCCCGCACCAGTTGGTCGGTTTGCTGTTCGAAGCACTGCAACAATCCCTGGCTACCGCCAAGGGGGCAATGCTTGCAGGCGATATTTCACTAAAGGGCCGCGCAATTGGCAGGTCAGTTCGAATCTTGGAGGAAGGCCTCAAAGCGGGCCTGGATGCCGGACGCGGCGGAGAATTGGCGCAAAATTTGCGTGTCCTGTACGACTATTGCAATTACAAACTGACTGAGGCGAACCTGCGAAACAATGTGGCGGCGGTCGACGAGGTGATTCGCCTCATCGAACCGGTGGCCGACAGTTGGCGTCAGATCAAGACGGAGTCAGCAGTTCAGTCTTTTCTGTCCTGAGGAAGTGAAAATGTCGCAAATGCTCATTGATTACTACAAGGCCATTGAGGACAGCAGTCTGAGGATGCTGGACGCCGCAAAGGCGCAGGATTGGGATGAGGTTGTCCGGTTCGAAGGCGCGTGCGCCGTCCTTATCGAGCAACTGCGGGCCAAGGCCGGCACTGAGGAATTGCTGCCAGAACAGCGGCGTGAGAAGTCCCGCATCATGCAACGGATCCTGAGCAACGACGCCCAGATTCGCTACCTGGCCGAGCCCTGGCTGGCGCACTTCGAACAGAAGTTTGACGGTCATTCACAGTTATTGCACTGATTCAGTATCAAATTGATAGCTAACTGTGTAATCAGGACGGGGGCTAAGGATTAATTTCTTGTATATTTTCGAGATTGACCGCCGCACCGGCGGCGTCAGACCTGCATGTTCATGATGTCGGTATAGGCCTGCACCATGCGGTTGCGCACATGCAGCGTGGCCTGGAAGCCGATCTGGGCCTTCTGAATGGCCACCATGGTTTCCTCCAGGCTGACCTTCGGATTTTCCAACTGCACTTCGCGCTGCAAGCGGGTTGCCTCGTTTTGCGCGGCACTGACCGAGCTCAGGGCGTTTTTGAGCGCACCCGAGAAACCACCGCCGGCAGCGCCACCGACCTGGTTGGAGGAAAGACGCGGCGCGAGCGTGGGGCGCACCGTCGCTGGCATGGCAGTGGGGGTGAGTCGCAGGTCCATCGGGCAGGCTTCCAATAAAGAATGAAGTTGGACTGATGCTAGGGGCCTCCCGGCAAAACATGAATTTGAAGTAAGGGGTAAATACTGCGCTTATCAGGCTAATGTTTTTGGGGCCGGGCCGAATAATCGTTGCCATTGGTGGTGCGAAACCGCGCCATGCTGTACTGGAAACAACGATGTCTGCCGCTTCTGCAATTCCTGTCAATCCGTCAATGTCCCAGCGCCTGTCCGCCTTGGACCGGTCACAACGGCTGCGAATGGGCCTGGGGCTGGTCGTGTTCGTTGCCATTGCCGTTTTCGGTCTGGTGATGGGTCGCCAAGCCGAGTGGCGTGTTCTTTATGCCAATCTGGCCGACAAGGATGGTGGCGCCGTTGTGGCCCAGTTGTCGCAAATGAACATTCCTTACAAGCATGCCGATGGCGGTGGTGCCATTCTGGTGCCGGCCGACAAGGTGTACGACACCCGCTTACGGCTGGCATCGCAAGGTCTGCCCAGGGGTTCCGTGACCGGCTTCGAGGCGATGGATGCCAATCGCTTTGGGATGACCCAGTTTCAGGAGCGGCTGGCGTTTCAGCGCGGTCTGGAGGGTGAGCTGACGCGCTCCATTCAAGCCCTGTCGTCCGTTCAGAATGCACGGGTGCATCTGGCCCTGCCCAACCAGAATGGATTTTTCCGAGAACAGCAAAAACCTTCGGCCTCGGTTCTGGTCAGTCTGACGGCTGGTCGCACACTTGATCGCACGCAGCTGGCCGGCATCGTGCATCTGGTGTCCTCCAGCGTCCCTGAGATGAATGCCAATGCCGTGAGCGTGCTCGATGACACTGGCAAGCTGTTGTCGACCCCTCCCGATGGCGCGAACGAATCCGGGGTCGATGCCCAGCAGCTTCAATACACCCAACAGATTGAGCAGGTTTACAGTCGCCGCATTTTGGACATCCTCGAACCCATCGTGGGCCGCGAAAATGTCAAGGCGCAAGTAACGGCCGATGTGGACTTTTCACAGACGGAGTCGACCTCGGAGCTGCACAAGCCCAACCAGAGTCCTGATTCATCGGCCATCCGCAGCCAGCAAATATCCGAAAGCGGCGTTGGTGCTGCGGGCGGTCAGCCCTCGGGTGTTCCGGGCGCCACCAGCAACCAGCCACCTGGCCCGAGCTCTGCCCCCATCAATGGTTCGCTCCAGGCGATGAGCGCCGCAGGTACAGCAGGGGGCGTTCAGGGGACGGGCCGACGTGAATCGATCATCAACTACGAGGTGGACAAGACGGTTAGGATTGTTCGCGGCAGCAGCGGCGTCGTCAAACGCCTGAGCGCAGCCGTGGTGGTCAATAACCAGACCACTACCGACGCCAAGGGAAAGTCCACGACCGCACCCTTGAGCCCTGATCAAATCGACAAGATGACCGCGCTGGTGCGCGAGACCATCGGATTCAACAAGGATCGGGGTGACTCGGTTAACCTGATGAATGCGCCGTTTGCCATGGAGAAGGTGGTGGTGGTCGAGCAGCCGTTGTGGAAGCAGGCCGAAGTGCAAGACTTGGCGCGCAGTTTTGCATGGCCTGTGGGAACACTGCTGCTCGCCGCGCTGGTATTGATGGGGTTTGTCAAACCGGCATTCAAGGCGCTGGCTCAGGCGCAGCCCAAGGCTTCAGGCGGATTCGGGCAGCTCGATACAGTCGAGTCGGAGCAACCCGAGCGCCCTCAACTGGCAGGGCCGGGCCATGGGAATGTGCTTCCCGCCCAGGCTCCGAGAGAATTGGCTTTGGAAGACGCGCGCAAGCTTACCCGTGACAATCCGGCGGCAGTGGCCAATATTGTGAAGACATGGATCAACGGCGAGGCGCCGGCCTGATAGCCTGCCTGGAGAATTAAAAAATGTCGCAAACTGACGGGCTCCAAGATGCAGCGGTGCTGATGATGTCCCTCGGCGAGGCAGAGGCGGCAGAAGTCTTTAAACATCTCTCGCCCAAGGAAGTGCAAAAACTTGGCGAGGCCATTGCCAAGACTACGACCATCACGCGTGAACGGGTTGATGAAGTGGTTGACCGGTTCACCGGCGTGGCCTCTGCGCAAAGCCTGCTAGTGTCTGATTCGGGTGACTACGTGCGATCGGTGCTCAAGCGCGCGCTCGGCGACGACAAGGCCGCGCTGTTGATCGACCGCATTTTGCAAGGCGGGGATGTCTCTGGCATCGAAAGCCTGAAGTGGATGGAGCCCTCGGCAGTTGCCGAGTTGCTGCGCAACGAGCATCCGCAAATCGTGGCGACCATTTTGGTGCACCTTGATTTTGACCAGGCGGCTGACATCATGAAGTTTTTCGCCGAGCGCCAGCGCAACGAAGTGATGTTGCGCATTGCCACCATGGAGGGCATCCAGCCCTCGGCCCTGAAGGACCTCAACGAGGTGCTGTTCAAGGTACTCGCCGGTAGCGACAAGGTTCGCAAGACCTCGATGGGCGGTGTCAAGACCGCGGCCGAGATGATTAACCTCATGGGCTCGGCGATCGAAGGCACCGTGATCGAATCGATCCGCAACCATGATGCCGATCTGGCCCAGAAAATTGTGGACAGGATGTTCGTCTTTGACGACGTGATGAAGCTCGACAACAAGGCCATTCAGGCCGTGCTCAAGGAAGTCGCCTCCGATGCGTTGATCGTTGCGCTCAAGGGGGCTCAGCCCGAACTCAAGGACAAGATCCTCTCGAATATGTCCTCCCGGGCAGCCGATACGCTGCGCGAAGATTTGGAGTCGCGCGGACCGATGCGTCTGTCCGAGGTTGAGGCGCAGCAGAAAGAAATCCTCAAAACGGTGCGCCGACTGGCAGACGAAGGAACCATCGTGATTGGCGGCGGCGCTGACGACGCGATGGTATAGCAATGAACAGCTATGCACGCTTCATCCCCGACGAGGAAATCGGCACCGCCGAGCCCTGGGATTTCAGTGCGGTCGATACCGCCTCACTGCTTCTGGCCGCTCAGGTCCGAGCCCGCAGGGCGGCGGCCAGCCCGGTCAGCGACGATGCGATTAGGCAAGAAGGGTACGCGGAGGGGTTTGCACAGGGGCATGCGCAGGCCACGCTGGAGGGACAAAAACAGATTGACGACTACATCACCAATCAGGGCACTGAGGCCGCGAACAATTTCGCTGGTCTTTTTGAATCGGCCCAGTCTGGGCTTGCCAATGCCGAGCAGATGATCGCCTGCGAGCTGCTCGAACTCGCTTGTGACTTGGCCCGTCAGATCGTGCGCCATGAGTTGTCCATCAACCCCAATGCGTTGCAACCGGTCGTGCGCGAGGCTCTTGGCCTGCTTGTGGCAGAGAGCAAGAGCGTTCTGGTCCGACTCAATCCGCTCGATCTTGAGATTCTTGACGGGGTCGTGCGCGAGGAATTCCCGGGCTTGGCACTGACACTAACTGGCGACGCCAGCGTGACTCGCGGCGGTTGCCTGGTGGAATCGAATGGAACCGTGGTCGATGGTACGTTGGAAAAACGCTGGACCCAGGCCATCGCCAGCCTGGGACTGAGTTCAACCTGGGAGCCCCATCTTGACGAACAGTGAGACGCCATGTAAGTGGCAGCTCTTCATGGAGGAGTCGCGAAAGCGCGTCAATTCAGGCTGCTCTCTGGAAACTCGCGGCACCCTGACGCGCTTGGCCGGTCTGGTGCTGGAGGCCACAGGAATTCGCGTCCCTGTAGGTTCGCAATGCTTGGTGTCAATGAAAGCGCAGCCGCCGGTTTTGACCGAAGTGGTTGGATTCTCCAATGACCGGGCCTTCCTGATGCCCGCCGCCGACATTCACGGCCTCTCCAGCGGGGCCAGTGTGGTACCTGCTGCAGCGTACGTCGCGGTTCCGCGGTTGGGCGAACGCCGTCAGACCGAACGTGCCAGCGGTTATGGCATGCTGCGCCTCCCCTTGGGTGAGGGTCTGTTGGGGCGGGTGGTCGATGCCCAGGGCGAACCGATGGACCGTATGGGGCCCATCCGCAACGTGACCGCGCTCCCGCTGGACCGCAAGCAGATTAATGCGATGGACCGGGCTCCGGTGCGTGAGATCCTGGACACCGGGGTGCGCGCCATCAATGCGCTGCTGACCATTGGCCGCGGCCAGCGCATCGGACTTTTTTCCGGTTCCGGGGTAGGCAAAAGCGTGTTGCTGGGCATGATGGCCCGCTACACCAAGGCCGACGTGATCGTGGTCGGGTTGATCGGAGAGCGGGGTCGCGAGGTCAAAGAATTCATCGAAGATATTCTGGGCGAGGAGGGTCGGGCACGGGCCGTGGTGATCGCGGCTCCAGCAGACGCGCCGCCGCTGCTGCGAATGCAGGGTGCAGCCTATGCGACCGCAGTGGCCGAGAGTTTTAGAGACAAGGGCAAGCATGTGCTGCTGCTGATGGATTCGCTCACGCGCTACGCCATGGCGCAGCGCGAAATCGCTTTGGCCATTGGAGAACCCCCAGCCACCAAGGGCTATCCGCCCTCCTGCTTTGCGAAATTACCGCAACTGGTGGAACGCAGCGGCAACGGCCTGAACGGTGTGGGTTCGATCACTGCCTTTTATACGGTACTGTCTGAGGGCGACGACCAGCAGGACCCCATTGCAGATGCAGCCCGTGCCATCCTGGATGGGCACATTGTGCTGTCACGTTCGCTGGCCGAGGCGGGTCATTTCCCGGCCATTGACATCGAGCAGTCGGCATCGCGGGTGATGCACAACGTGGTATCGCGCAGCCATTTTGAAGTGGCACGGCGATTCAAGGCGATTTACTCGCGCTATGAGAAGGGTCGTGATCTGGTGCAAATAGGCGCTTACGTCGCTGGCTCGGACCCGGCGTTGGATGAAGCGATCGACCTGCGCTCAGAGATGGCCGAGTTCTTGCAGCAAGATATGTTTGTTTCGGCATCCCTGCAGGAAAGCACGGATTCGATGGCCGCCTCCATTCGCGCAGACGGAGTCTTCCAATGACTGCCGTCAGGAGCTTCGTTCTTGCCATTGAACTGGCGACGGACAAGCGGGACAAGGCCAGCCAGTGCCTGGTGCAAGCTCAGCGGGCACATTTGTTCGCGCAGGATCAGATGGCGCAGCTTCAGTCTTATGCACAGGAGACGGAAACGAGGTGGTCGATTGCCGCGCAGGCAAGTACCACGCCTGAGTTGATGCGTCATCACTATCAGTTCATGGAACGATTGCATCACGCCATCGGCTTGCAAACCGGGGTCATCGCCAGCACCAGCCAAACTATGGAGGCGCACAAACGCCTCGTTCTGGAAGCCGAGTTTCGCTTGCGGGGGCTGAAACAGGTATTGAAAAAAAAGCAGGCCGGTCTGGCGCTCCTGCAGGGCCGGCGTGAACAAAAACAGATGGATGAGTTTGCCGCATTGCGCAGCAGATCATCAACCTTGGAAATTACCAGCGGGACACAATCATGAGCATTCAATCAAGCGGCGGCGCCGGTGGCGCCAATCTGATCAGTGGAGCACAGGGGCTTGGCAACAAGGGAAAGACCTCAGGTGACCGGAGCGGTGCTGCCCAGGGCGCGGACGATTTTTCTGCAGTGTTGACTTCGGTTGAATCAGGCACCAACTCGATCGAGGTCAAGGACTCAAATGTTGCCAAGGACGCCCGAACCGCGGCCAAGCCACCCAAAAGGGCCAGTGCAACCAAAGCGAAGGACCCCAACGACGCGGGCGAATCGGTCGGCCAAGCGCGTGAGGTGGCTGGGGCAACCCCAACTGATACATCGAACGCAACGAGCGGACAGGGCGAAAATGGATTGCGCGGCGCGTCCGATGCAGCCGGTGTCGCCAACGCAGTCCCCGCAATGAGTGCGGCCATTGTTGAAAAAGTGCTGATGGCAGACAGTCAATCCAGTGTTGAAAGTGAGATCGACCTAAGTGCCACATTGACGAAAATGGCGATGACAGCTCTCCCAACACAGGACAAACCCAGCGAGGCCCTGGACCCGTCGGCGTCGTCGGTCTCCGGGTTGCCATTTGACATGACCATGTTGCTGGCCCAGGCCAGCCAGGTCGCCGCAGTGCAATCTGCCGCGTTGGCCGATGGAAACCCCATCGGGCTTGTCGTCAAGAATGATCTGAACCCCGCCGCCGTGCTCGCTGGCGGCGCGAAATTACTCCCAATTGCACCAGAGGGCGGTGCCCCGCAGGCGGAAGCGGGGGAGAATTTCAACCAGGTAGTCAAGGGGGAACTGGAGCAGAGCGCTCTGGTCCAGCCGTCAACGGACGCAGCCAGGAAGAGTGGTGCCGAGGTGCTCTCCACTGCGGCGGCAAATCAGGCGGACACGCGCGCACTGCGGCAGGTCGCCATGACCGGCACGATGGCCAGAGAGCCCCTGCTGATCAGTGCGTTAGCCAGCCGAGGCGGTGAAGACAGCCCGCTTCGTCAATTTCCCCGCGTTGATGGAAAGCCTTTCCCGGGGGGCACTGCCGTCGGTGTTGAGGGCGCCTGGGGTCACCAGGCTTTGCTCGCCAGCCATCGATTCGAGGCCCAGGCGACGGTTGTAGCCAATTCGCTAACGCCGCCCATGGAGACTCTGGTGGCCGACAAGGTCAGCTACTGGGTCGCGCAGGGAATTCAAAGCGCGCAGCTCAAACTCGATGGCTTTGGTGGTGAGGCCGTGCAAGTCAGTATTTCTCTCAAAGGAGACGTGGCGCACATTGGTTTTCGCACCGATCAAGCCGAGGTGCGCCAGATGCTTCAGGGTGCCGCTTTGTCCCTGAAGGAATTGTTGACGGGTGAGGGGCTGATTTTGTCCGGAGTTTCTGTCAGTTCATCGGGCCAAGGCGGGGCCGGTTCAGGGGAGCATTCGGGTCGCCAGGGCTCGCGTCAGGCAATGGTGGCCGCAGGTGATTCTGCTCAAAAGGAACCCCGCCAACGCAACGCTGCACTCGGCGCAGGATCGGTCGACTTATTCGTGTAGGTCCGACGGCCAGGAATTGACTGTAAAGCCACGTCTTTTCCCTCCTAATCTGCCCCTTTGCGCGCTGGTTCTGCCGAATAATCAGCATCAATCAATGTGTTTAAGGAAGTTCAGTGGCTACTAATCCCGACGCCAAGTCCGACGCGCAAGAGGCCCCCGCTCAGAAATCCAAGAGCAAAAAGCTGGTCGTTATTGTGGCACTGGTGGTTCTGATTTTGGCGATTATCGGCGGTGGTTGGGTCTATCTCGTCAAGAGAAATGCGGCCAGTGCCGATGAGGAACCGGTGGCCCATGTGGTGCCCAAGGGGCCCCCCACCTTTTTCCCCATGGATCACATGGTGGTGAACCTGGCCGATCCCGGCGGTGAGAAAGTCGCTCAGGTGGGCATCACCCTGGAGTTGGAGGACGCACATGCGGCCGATCAGGTCAAACTCTACCTGCCATCGATTCGCAGTGGGATCCTGTTGTTGATATCGCAGCGCACCTCCGAGGAAGTTCTGATGATCGAGGGCAAGGAAAAACTGGCCGCCGACATTTTGAAAGTGGCATCGCGTCCGTTCGAAAGTGCTGATGCAAGCCATGGTGGGCCAAAGGCGAAACAACACGGCGCTGCGCCCAAGAAGGGTGGTGGTGAAGTGGCCGCTGTCCCCGACAGTCCAGTTCGTGCTGTGCTTTTCTCCAGTTTCATCGTCCAGTGAAGGCCGACTTGGTTGCCACGTATGAGTGAATCATTTTTATCCCAGGAAGAAGTCGATGCTCTTCTCGAAGGGGTTACCGGTGAAAGCCAGAAGATTGCCGAGGAAGTCCTCGAGCACGGCGAGGTGCGCGCCTACAACATATCAAGTCAGGAGCGAATTGTTCGGGGACGCATGCCGACGATGGAAATCGTCAACGAGCGGTTCGCAAGAAACCTTCGGCTGGGGCTTTTCAACTTCATCCGCAGAAGCCCTGAAATTTCGGTTGGTCCGGTCATGGTCCAGCGCTACAGTGCGTTTTTACGCGAGCTGGCCGTTCCAACCAACTTCAACATCGTGGCAATTCGACCATTGCGAGGCAATGGACTGATTGTTTGTGAGCCCGCACTGGTGTTTGGCGTCATCGATACGCTGTACGGTGGCATCGGCAAGTTTCCGGCGCGCATCGAGGGACGGGATTTTTCGGCCACCGAGCAGCGCGTGATTGATCGCCTGGTCGAGGTCATCACGACGGAGTATCGCAAGGCGTGGAAAGGTGTTTATCCGATGAGCCTGGAGTACCAGCGCTCGGAAATGCAGCCGCAATTCGCCAACATTGCCACGCCCAGCGAGATTGTCATTGCGACCTCATTTCAGCTTGAGATTGGTGAAATCGCAGGTGCGATTCACTTTTGCATGCCCTATGCGACGCTGGAACCCATTCGCGATGTCTTGTATTCATCGACCCAGGGCGACTCCGTTGAGGTTGACCGCCGGTGGGTCAACGTATTGAAACAGGAAATACAGGCCGTCGAGGTGACTCTGGTGGCTGAACTGGCGCGCGCCGATGCAACCGTCGAGCAACTGCTAGCAATGAAGCCAGGCGACTTCATAGAGCTTGATCGACAGTCTCGAATTGAGGCAACGGTCGATGGAGTACCGGTGTTTGAGTGTCAATATGGGACGCACAACGCCAAATACGCACTTCGCGTGGAAAAACGTTTGACCGGCGACGACGGCAACTGGAAGGGGTAACAACATGGCAACAGATGACAAACCCGTCGAAGACGATGGCACCGGCGACTGGGCTGATGCACTTGAGGAAGAAAAGGGTTCTAAAGACCCTGCGGGTGAGGCCGAACAGGGTGGCGTACTGGCTGGTGGGGCTGCGTCTGCGCCGTCGTCACCGCCCGGGGACGGGTCGTTTAACGACATTAACCGTGTGCTCGACATACCGGTGCAGCTTTCCGTGGAGTTGGGACGCACCAAAGTTCCGATCAAACACATTTTGCAGCTGGGCCAGGGTTCTGTTGTGGAACTTGATGCGCTTGCCGGTGAGCCAATGGACGTGCTCGTCAATGGCTACCTGATTGCGCAGGGCGAGGTGGTGGTGGTCAATGAAAAGTTTGGCATTCGCCTGACGGATGTGGTCACTCCTTCCGAGCGGCTGCGTCGTGTCAGCAAGGGTTGAGGTCGACAATGACACCCACCTTGATATCCGTTGGACTGTTCATTGTCCTGCTGGCGCTGATTCCTACGGCGCTTAAGTGGGTGCAGCGGCGAACCACTGACGGCATTGTCGGTCCCGCTACGGCATCCAGAATTGTCTCGGCCGTGGGCGTTGGACCCCATCAGCGCGTGGTGACCGTTGAGGTCGGGCCCGAGGGCGGGCGCGTCTGGCTGACTCTGGGTGTCACTGCGCAGAGCATCAACTGTCTGCACAGCGCGCCGATTGATGCCAACGCCGCCCCGGTCACAACCCGCGGCCTGGACATTGATACGGTGCTTCGGTAAGTCGGGAGCAGTTGATGAACTTTTCAAACATGCGCAACTGTCAATTCATGAAACTGCTTCGCATGGTCGTGGTCGGTGTGCTGGCGGGCGCCACGCATACCGCGGTGCTGGCACAGGCCGGCGGGCAACTGCCGCTGCTGGTGGGCACAGGTGGATCAGGGATGAGTTTCTCGGTTCCAGTTCAGACCCTGTTGTTTTTCACCGCGCTTTCGTTCCTGCCCGCTGTGCTGCTCATGATGACTGGATTTACCCGTATCGTGATTGTGCTGTCGCTGTTACGCCAGGCGCTTGGAACGCAATCGGCACCGCCAAATCAGGTGGTTGTCGGGCTATCACTTTTTCTGACGTTCTTCGTGATGGGGCCAACCCTGGACAAGGTATACAACGAAGCCTACCTCCCCTATACAAACAACGCGATTCAATTTGAACAAGCCCTTGGCAAGGCTGAAGATCCAATGCGCCAGTTCATGAGCAAGCAAACAAGACAGTCTGATCTGGCGCTCTTTGCCAAGCTCGCCAAGTTGGAGCCGGGAGCCAATGCGCAAGCCGTGCCAATGCGGGTTTTGGTTCCCGCCTTTGTGATCAGCGAACTCAAATCTGCGTTTCAGATCGGCTTCATGATTTTCATCCCGTTTCTCGTGATTGACATCGTAGTGGCCAGTGTGCTGATGTCCCTGGGGATGATGATGTTGTCGCCTGTGCTGGTGGCATTGCCGTTCAAACTGATGTTGTTTGTGCTGGCCGATGGCTGGAATTTGCTGGTCGGTTCACTGGCTGGCAGTTTTGTCACGTGAGGGTTGCTGATGAATGCTCAAATGGTTTTGACGATGGGGCAGGAAGCCCTGATGATGCTGCTGATGGTGTCCGCACCCGTGCTCGGCATCGTGCTGGTCGTTGGCTTGCTGGTCAGTCTATTTCAGGCGGTGACACAAATCAACGAGGCGACCTTGGCGTTTGTGCCCAAGCTGGTCGCCGCAGTGGCCGCGTTTGCGCTGGCCGGGCCGTGGATGCTGAGCATTCTGGTGGAGTACATCCGCAGGACCATCGAGGCGATTCCCTCTGCGGTAATGTGAGTCTGGGCAGGCCTGCGTGATCACACTCACTCAAGCCCAGTTGATGGCGTTGATCTCGCCCTTGTTGTGGCCGTTCCTGCGTGTCTTGGCTGTATTCACGTCGGCGCCTGTATTTTCGGCCAGAGCTTTTCCCGTGCGTGCCAGGATCGCCTTGGCCCTGCTCATCGCTTACGCAGCGCAGGCAAGCCTGCCCGATCAACCGGTCATTGACATCACCGGGCCCGATGCGATGGGTGCCGTTTTGCAGCAGGTCGGAATCGGCTTGGCCATCGGATTCTCGGTGCGCGTAGTATTTGCCGCGGTGGAACTTGCCGGGCAAGTGGTGGGCTTTCAGATGGGGCTGGGTTACGCAACCTTCTTTGATCCGTCACTGGGGTCGCAATCGGGGGCAGTGCCCAAGTTTTTTGGCCAGATGGCGATGTTCCTTTTTGTCGTCATGAACGGGCACCTGATGGTCTTGATGGCGGTGATAAGAAGCTTTGAGGCATTTCCGGTCAATCAGAATTTTCTGGTGGCACTGCAGAAGATGAAAATTCATGATCTTGGTGCAGATTTGTTCGCCAGCGGGCTGTGGATCGCACTGCCCATGATCGGCATGCTCATGTTTGCCAACCTGGCCCTCGGAATTGTCTCTCGCGTAGCGCCGCAGATGAATATTTATGCAGTCGGGTTTCCGATAACCCTCACTGTGGGGCTTATCGGAATGGCTGCCACACTTCCAATGCTGGACCAGCCGTTCTTTATGCTCATGGAGCGAACAATCGGGATATTCCTTGGCAAGTAAATGCTTAAACCAACTCGTTACGAATGGCGTATACAGTCAACTCTGCGTTATTCGAGAGTTTGAGTTTTTCCAGCACACGAGAACGGTACACGCTGACAGTTTTGGGGCTCAGCATGAGTTCTTCAGCGATATCGGACAAACGTTTGCCAGACGCAATTTTCAGTAAGGTCTGGAGTTCGCGCTCCGATAGGGTTGCATGCAGTGAGGAGTGCTCCGGCGTGTTCAAGTTTTCAACGAGCATATGGGCAACGTCGGGTGTGACGTACTTGCGTCCCTGGGCCACGGTTCGTACGGCCGAAATCAGATCGGCCGGGTCGCCCGCCTTGTTGAGATAGCCTTGTGCTCCGGCCCGAAGGCAGCGAATGGCGTATTGGTCTTCGGGATACATTGAGACGATCAGCACCTTGATGGTAGAACTTGCCTCGCGCAAACTGGATAAAACCTCCAGACCGCCACGCCCAGGCAGGTTAAGGTCCAATACCAGGACGTCGCATGCGCAGGAACGCAACACCTCCCGCACTTCCGAGTAGCTCGCCGCCTCCGCGGTCACCTGAATGTCCACTGCCTCCGACAGGGTCTCGCGGATACCGCGTCTGACCATGGCATGATCGTCGCAAAGAACCACATGAATCATTTCAGTCTGCTCCGAATTGGGTGTCGGGTGGGATGGTGGACAGCGGTACCGACAAAATGATGGATGTGCCCGATTCCGGATGGGTACTTACATCCAACCAGCCGCCAACCGTTTTTGCCCGCTCAAGAAGCCCACGGATACCAAAGGCCTTGGGATCGTTTTTTCTGGTGGACGAGATGCCCTGGCCGTTGTCCTTGATCTCGACGGTCAATACGCCTTCCGCATCGGACAAGTCGATTGTCACCTTGGTGCATTGCGCATGTTTTGCAATATTGGTCAGTGCTTCCTGCGCCGTACGGTATGCGACCAATTGAACGGATTTCGACAATGATTCGCTCTCGTGAAATGCATGCACTGTTGTTTCTATGCTTGTTCTCTTGGTGAAATCTCCTGCCAGCCACTGGATGGCTGCCACCAAGCCCTGGTCCAAAATGGCGGGGCGCAGGTTCATCATGATCCGCTGGCTTGCCCCCAGCGCATGCTGGAGCATTGCCGTGGCTGCGGTGACGTGTCCGAGGACTTGAGCGTCGGCTACGTGTCGGCCAATCCAGGAAAGATCAAATCTCGCTGCGGCCAACGCACCCCCGATGTCATCGTGAATTTCCCGCGCAATGGATGCGCGTTCAAGTTCTATGGTTTTCTGCAGGTGTTCGGAAAAATCTGATAGCCGCCGCTCTGACGCCGCGAGTTCGATATCGGCCTGTTCTTTTGCCCGCCGAATGCCGTGAACTTCGATGACACGACGCACAATTTGGGCGAGCTTGCCCAGATCATCTTTGGACAGGTAGTCGCTCATGCCCAGTTTAATGGCCGACACCGCCGCTGGCTCGCCGATGGCGCCAGATAACAGGATGAACGGTGGCCGATCGGGCTGTTGCTCTAGCAACTGCCATGCATCAATCGCAGTAAAACCCGCAAGCCGATAGTCGGCAAGAATGACGTCAAACACTTGAGTCGATACCAATCGACCGAAGTCCTCCAGCGTTTCCACGCGTTTGAGGTCGGCGTGCTCGCCCGCTTTTTGCAATGCCAGGCGCACCAAGTCATGATCAAGTTCGGAATCTTCCAGATGAAGAATTCTCAGTTGTTGGTGCGAAATGTCGACTTTAGGCATGGTGAACGCCATCATTGTCCTTGATCTGGGCGGGCCCTTGGAGTGACTCGATATGCCAAGCGTTTAAGCGTCAGTTCTTTGCTTATCTGGCAATTGATTGTTCCAAAACCAAATGCATTCCTGATAACCTGTTCTCCTCTGAGGAGGCATTTATTGCAAAGTGAGATCATACGTCTACGATACCCGATAAGAGATAGGATTCAGCAATGCGACCGACCCAGACAAACTTCGCGATCCCTGCGGTGCCGCAGAACGAGATCAACACCGGTTTCGTTGAAATTTATTGGCGACATTGAGATACTCAATGCGCTTCCACCATCGGAGTTTCACATGCCCGCAATACTCGCCGTAGACGACTCACCGTCGATGCGCAAATTGGTATCCCTCACCTTGATCGGCGCCGGATTTCAGGTCGTCGAAGCGGTTGATGGTATGGACGCCTACGAGAAGGCCCAAGCGCAAGCATTTGATTTGGTGCTGACGGACCAAAACATGCCGCGTCTTGACGGCTTGGGCCTGACGCGCAAGCTCAGGGAGCACCCTCTTTTCAAGACGACCCCGATTCTCATACTAACGACCGAGTCAAGTGATCTCATGAAACAGGCTGGGCGGGCGGCAGGAGCCACCGGTTGGCTGGTCAAACCATTTGATCCAGAGCGGTTGATTGAAGCCATCCAGAAAGTGATCGGTTGAACCGGTGTGCGCAATTCCAAGGTACGCCTTCGCTTGAAGAAACACGTATGACGCAAATTCATCCGCAAGGGTTGGGGTCGGCCGGGGACATTGACCTCACGCAGTTTTATCAAATCTTCTTCGAGGAAGCCGGAGAGAATCTTGATTTGATGGAGCAGATGCTGCTCAATTTAGATCTTGAAACGGTCAATGACGAGGAACTCAACGGAATTTTTCGCTGTGCTCATTCGATCAAGGGCGGGGCGGCTACGTTTGGATTTTCAGACGTCGCAGAGCTGACGCACCAGATGGAATCCCTGTTGGACCAATTGCGTCGTCACGAGTTGCAACCGAATTCGGCCATGGCCGATGTGCTGCTCGAATCCGTTGACGCATCCCGCGGGTTTTTATCCTATCATCAATCCGGCGGGAAAGGCGATTCGCCGCCTGCAACGGAGCTGGTGCGCCGAATTCGTGCGCTGGTCGCTGGGGAGCTTTCCTCTTCAGGACCAACGCCACGAGATTCACCCTCGGGGGCGATTGCAACCGGGTCACCGGTACAAAGCGAGTTGCCTGTGACAGAAAGCACCACGCCGAGGGCCAGTGGCGCGTCCAATGTGATGCGACATCTTCAAATTCGCATTGGACCTTTAGAGCATCCCGAACAGGCTGATGCGATTAAGGAGTTGTTTCGCGATATTCCTGACTTGGGCCACATCGCAAGCGTACCCAGTGAGCAAGATGGCATCCGAACCTTCGATGTCACCACCACCTCCACGGATGAGGACTTGCTCGATCTCTTTGCCTTTCATGTGGCGCGTGAGCTGGTGTCGATCTCTTCGCTTGATGCTGAGGCCGTCCCAGCGGATTCCGGAGATGAATGTGCTGATGGTGCGGCGCGCTCGTCCCATGAGCCTGATCCCGCGCCGCCCGCTCAACGGCCGACGTCCCTGTCGGCGCTTGTTGATAGAAAGTCGACGGTCGCGCAGCCTGAGGCGGCGACGATTCGGGTGGCGGTCAGAAAGGTAGATCAATTGATCAACCTGGTAGGCGAATTGGTCATCACGCAAGCGATGTTGGCTCAGAACAGCCGGGTGCTTGATCCCGCTGCATGTGAGCTCTTGCTGTCCAGATTGGCAGATCTTGATCGGAATACCAGGGACTTGCAGGAGTCGGTGATGTCGATCCGCATGATCCCGATGTCACTGGTGTTCAGTCGGTTTCCACGAATGCTGCGCGATCTGGCTGGAAAACTCGGCAAGAAGGTGGAGTTCGTGACACAAGGCGAGACCACAGAATTGGACAAAGGTCTTATTGAAAGAATCACCGACCCACTGACACACCTGGTTCGCAATAGTTGTGATCATGGCATCGAACTTCCCGCAGACCGCATCCGCGCCGGAAAGTCGGAAGTGGGGACGATTACCGTGTCGGCAGCCCAGCAGGGTGGATCCATCACGATTGAAGTTCGAGATGACGGGCACGGCATGTCGCGCGAGAAAATATTGGAGAAGGCTCGTGAGCGAGGGCTGAATGTGTCTGATCAATTGCCAGATTCCGAGGTGTGGCAATTGATATTTGCGCCCGGATTCTCTACGGCAGAGATAGTCACCGATGTGTCCGGACGCGGCGTGGGCATGGATGTTGTCAAGCGCAACATCACGGCGCTCAATGGCACTGTTGAAATTGACTCCGCCGAAGGCTATGGAATGAAGGTGACGGTGCGCCTGCCCCTTACTCTGGCGATCATGGACGGCATGCTGGTTGGGGTTGCAGACGAAGTCTACATTTTGCCTCTGTCCTCTGTGGTGGAGTCGTTTCAGATCAAAGCCGAATCCCTCAACACAGTTGGGCAGGGCACGCAACTTGTCAAGGTGCGGGAGGAGTTCTTTCCGGTGATTGATCTGGAATCTGCTTTCCGGGTTCCGCGTCATGACTTGAATGCTGCATGCGCCATCATGGTTGTAATCGAAGCAGATGGTGTGCGGGTTGCCTTGCGGGTTGATGAACTGCTTGGCCAGCAGCAGGTCGTAGTTAAGAACCTTGAGTCGAACTATCGAAGGGTTCCGGACATTTCGGGTGCGACCATTCTTGGCGATGGCAAGGTTGCACTTATCCTCGATACCGGCGCACTTGTTCGCCGGTTGCGTCATTGATCCCAATTGCTAGGAGAAGGACAAAATGGGTTTGACTGAGAATGCCGGTGAGTTGCCAGCAGCCCACGCGCGCGAGTATTTGACCTTTCGGCTGGACGACGAAGAGTACGGAATCGACATCCTGAAGGTTCAGGAGATTCGTGGTTACGAGCCACCCACACGGGTCGCCCATGCGCCGAACTTCATAAAGGGGGTTATCAATTTACGGGGGGCCATCATCCCAATCGTCGATTTGCGTCTGAAGTTTCATTGCTCAACAGCCCATTACGATGCGCTGACGGTGGTGGTGATCCTTAATCTACAGCACCGGATTGCGGGCATCGTGGTTGATTCGGTCTGCGATGTGATGGATATCCCCGCCGAGAGTCTGCGGGTTGCCCCAGAGGTTGACAGTTTGATCGGACGGGATGCCATCGTCGGACTGGGATGCCTGCCTAGCCGCATGTTGATCTTGCTTGATATCGAGAAGCTCATGTCAGATGTTGACATGGGCCTGGTCGCAGACACTCCGTGATGGCACCACTCATGTCCTCGACGAACGTCGTTTCCCGGCGCTTCGATGCAGCGTCGACTCCAACCGAGTCGATGGCAAGTGAGTGGGGTGTGGGCACTCAAAAGCGCGAGTTCCTTTGGACCGATGCCGATTTTCATCGGGTGCAATCCTTGATATATCAGCGGACCGGCATCCGTTTGTCAGACGGAAAGCAGGCCATGGTCTACAGCCGCTTGTCCAGACGATTGCGAGATACCGGGCATAACAGCTTTGCCGACTATTTGGCCTGGCTGAACTCTCAAACTGGACCGGAGTGGCAAGAATTCGTCAACGCGATGACAACCAACCTGACGTCGTTTTTCCGTGAATCACACCACTTCGAAATTCTTGAGGATCATCTGAAATCCACTCCGACTGATGATGGTTGGCGGATTTGGTGTAATGCGGCCTCGACAGGGGAGGAGCCCTATTCCATTGCCATGACAGCAATGGAATCGCTGGGGCCGAACGCAAAGTTTGCTTTGACTGCCAGTGATATTGACTCGAGGGCGTTGGCTTTGGCAGCCAATGGGATCTATCGGATGGATGCTCTAAAAGGTGTCAATGAAGCCCGTATGCGTCGGTTTTTCCTGAGGGGCAAACGGGTGAATGAGGGAATGGTGAGGGTAAGGCCTGAGCTGCAGCGCATGATCAAATTCATGGGAGTGAACTTGATCGACAGGGTGTGGCCTTTGGCTGGCAGGTTCGATGTTGTGTTCTGCCGCAATGTGATGATTTATTTTGATCACGTGACCCAGCGCAAGGTTCTGGAGCGCATCCACGGGGTAATGAAGCCGCGCGGGCTGCTGTTCGTTGGTCATGCCGAGGCCTTTGGCGACTCGCATGATCTGTTTGCGCTCAAGGGCAAGACCGTCTATGTACGGAGCTAATTGGGGTTGCGGCACCGCCGGGCCGAACCAATGGACAAGGAGGCGCGAATGAGTATGCCTGCGTTTCCGGATGTCGATACGCCCTTAAACCAGGCGACCCAACCGCCTGAAGTGGGTGGACCGGCGTCACGGGTTGAGCAACTCGGGGCGCAGCCCCGTGGGCCCGGCGAAGCCTCGTTTTTTTATCGGGATCATCATTTTCAGTATGACGTCGTCAAGGTTTTGCCTGGCGAGTATTTTGTCACTACTGAAGACATGATCATCATGACTGTTCTCGGCTCGTGCATTTCCGCGTGCCTGTGGGACTTGCGGGCTCGCTGCGGGGGAATGAACCACTTCATGCTGCCCGACGGTGAGGATGTGAATGGTCATGGAAGATACGGGGCATACGCAATGGGGCTTCTGATCAACAAGATGTTTACGAGCGGTGCCAGGCGCGAGACGATGCAAGCCAAAGTGTTCGGTGGAGCGCAAGTCATGACGGGAACCTCGACGACGAGCGTGGGAGAGCGCAACACCAAATTTGTGCTCGACTATCTGGCATCGGAGCGTATTGCGGTTGTTTCACAGGATGTGCTGGATATTCACCCGCGCAAGGTGTGTTTCTTTCCAGCATCTGGCAGAGCATTGGTCAAACGTCTCGCCCATCCGCATTCCCGGACTCTCGCCGTGCAGGAGCGCAGGGGCCATGAGCGGGCTTTGGCGAGACTAATCTCTGGCAGCTCCGTGGATCGGCTTTGAGGTGGCGTTGCCGTGAGAAAAATAATTCGGGTGGTCGTGGTCGATGATTCAGCTCTAGTGCGAGGGTTACTGGCCGAAATCATCAATCGACAGGCCGACATGCGGTGCGTCGGAGTTGCTGGAAGCGCATTGGTGGCCCGGGAGATGATCCGTGAACTCGACCCCGACGTGATAACGCTTGACATTGAAATGCCGGGCATGGACGGCATCGAGTTCTTGGAGCGTTTGATGCGCCTGCGACCGATGCCGGTATTGATGATCTCAAGCTTGACGGAGCGCGGCGCGGATGCCACGATGCGGGCACTTGAACTGGGCGCGGTGGATTATGTGGCCAAGCCTGGTCTCGGTGTGGCCAATGGCCTGCGCGAATTGTCGGATCAGATCGCAGAAAAAATTCGCACCGTGGCCGTGGCCCATGTCAGGCGATATGTCGCACCGTCACCGACTGACGTTGCACGGGTGTGTGGCCCACTTTCACCCATTGGCAATGCATTGACTGAGAAGCTGATATGCATCGGCGCGTCCACTGGTGGCACCGAGGCGATCAAGGAGGTGCTAACGCGCCTTCCCGTTGATTCTCCAGGGGTCGTCATCACCCAGCACATGCCGGTCGGTTACACCACCAGTTTTGCCGCTCGTCTGAATAGGCTTTGTCAAGTTACGGTGCGAGAGGCGGTTCATGGCGAGCCCGTTCTTTCCGGGCATGCCTATATTGCGCCGGGCGGAAAGCAGTTCCGGGTGGACCGAATGGGGGCGACCTATATTGCCGTGGTGGATGACGGGGCGCCGGTCAATCGACATCGACCGTCGGTGGAGGTTTTGTTCAGATCGGTGGCGAAAGTGGTTGGCGGAAACGCCTTTGGCATCATGCTCACGGGTATGGGCAATGATGGAGCCAAGGCCATGCGCGAAATGAAGGATGCGGGCAGCTACAACTTCGTTCAGGACGAGGCGACATGCATCGTCTTTGGCATGCCGCGTGAGGCGATATTGCACGGGGCCGCTGATGAAGTGCTGCCGCTGCCACAGATTGCCACCGCACTGCTCGCCAAACTCGGCAGTGTCACGGAGGACCCTATCGCGGGTGAGTCAAAGGTCCGATAGCTCCTCCCAGCGGGCCAGCGCCGTCAGCATTTCTTCCTCAATGGCCGCGTCGCGCAGGTAAAGCTCGGTGGCGCGAGTTGGATTTTTGGCGTAGAGATTGGTGTCTGCCAGTTCTGCCCTGAGTGCCGCCTGTTCCCGCTCCAGTGCGTCTATTCTTGCCTGCACTGTGTCGAGTTCGCGTTGGGCCTTGCTGCTGAGTTTTTGTGGCGTCAAGGTTTTCTTCAAATCCGAGGATTTTGTATGTTTTTGACCCTTTGCCCCCGTCGTCTGTGCGCCTGCAGCTATCGATAATGTAGCGTTTTGGATCTCTCGACTGCGCCTGGATTGAATCAACCAATCCTGAACCCCTCCCTCGTATTCGCGCCACAAACCCTGGCCTTCAAATGCAATGGTGCTCGTCACCACATTGTCCAGAAAGGTTCGGTCGTGGCTGACCAGGAACACAGTCCCTTCATAGGTTTGAAGCAATTCCTCGAGCAACTCCAGGGTTTCGATGTCCAGATCGTTGGTTGGCTCGTCCAGGACCAGCACGTTCGCAGGCCTGGCAAACAGGCGCGCCAGCAGCAATCGATTGCGCTCTCCACCTGAAAGCGAGCGTACCGGGGAGTTGGCGCGAGCTGGAGAAAACAAGAAGTCGCTCAAGTAGCTCTTGACGTGTTTTCGCTGGCTGCCAACTTCAATCCACTCGCTACCCGGGCTGATAAAGTCCTCCAACGTGGCATCGAGATCCAGTGCGTTGCGCATTTGGTCGAAATAAGCGACCTGCAGGTTCGCGCCCTGCCGCACTTTGCCGCTGTCTGGCACCAATTCACCCAATATCAGTTTAAGCAGCGTTGTTTTGCCTGCGCCATTGGGTCCGATCAGTCCAATCTTGTCGCCGCGCATGACCGTGGCACTGAAGTTTTTGATGATTACGTTGTCGCCGAATGACAGGCTGGCCTCGGTCAGCTCGGCGACCAACTTGCCACCCAAAGCACCTGAGGCCACATCCATTCGCACGTTGCCCACGGACTCTCGCCGGGCCTGACGGCTGGCGCGCATGTTCTCCAGTCGCACAATCCGGCTCTGGCTGCGCGTGCGCCTGGCTTCGACGCCTTTTCGAATCCAGATCTCCTCTTGTGCCAGTAACTTGTCTGCTTTGGCGCTGGTCACAGCCTCTTGCGCCAACTGGTCTTCCTTAAGTACCAAATACTGTGCAAAATTGCCGTCATAGGACCGCAATTTTCCGCGATCAAGTTCAACAATGCGGGTTGCAACCCGGTCAAGAAATGCCCTGTCGTGGGTAATGGCGACCACGCTGCCATTGAATGCAATCAGAAGATCTTCCAGCCATTCGATGGAGTCGAGATCAAGGTGGTTGGTGGGCTCATCAAGCAAGAGTACGTCAGGTCGAGCTACCAGAGCTTGGGCCAATGCAACACGTTTCTTGGTGCCGCCAGACAGCGTGCCGACCACTGCGTTTTCGTCAAGGTGAAGGCGGTGTAGCGTTTCCGTGACGCGCTGCTCCCAGCCCCAACCGTCGCGTGCTTCGATGGCGCTTTGCAAGGCATCGAGGTCACCCACACCTTCACAGTATTGATCAATTAAGGAAATGACCCGCGACAGACCATCACTTGCAGCTTCGAAAACTGTAGCGCTCTGATCAAGAACCGGTTCTTGAGCGACATAAGCCAGGCTCAGGTTCTGTTGCAACTGAAGGGTGCCGTCGTCACCTTTTTCAAGGCCTCCCAGGATTTTCAGAAGAGACGACTTGCCCGCGCCATTACGACCAATCAGGCCTACGCGTTCACCGGATTCCAGTGAAAAGTCGGTGTAATCGAGCAAAGCAACGTGCCCAAAGGCGAGGTGTACGTTAAGAAATGTGATGAGTGCCATAGTGGGGGAGATTATCGAACTCCGTAGCCATGGCCACGCCGAAGCCTTTTTTGGGCTAACAATTTTTTGGGGACGAAAGGGCTAAGATCTGCTCAGGGAGGCCCAAGTTGTCCCGTTTAATCAGGGCGAAAGGCCTCGAAAAGCAATGAATTTTGTTGGCGAATGAAAAAATTCCGCCAACAGGTAAAAAAATAATGCTATAGTCGGGGGCTTCGCTAATGACGCGCAATTAATTGCCTCAGTAGCGGCCCAAAAAGGCCTTCCCCGGAGGGCGTTGCAGGCTAGTTTTTGGATTTCGAGTCGGACGACGAAAAATTAAAAAATTAAAGTTTTTTGACAAGTGCTTAAAAAAACGTGTCATAATTCAAGGCTTCGCTGATCACAGCGAGTCTGGTAAATAGGACGAGACGAGAGTTGAGTTCAGAGGGATCTTTAACAACATACAGCCGATAAGCGTGGGCGTTTGAAGGCGATTGCCAAGTTCTTCGGAACTAAGTCTTAACTGACTTACAAACGCTCATGAAGTAAAAAAGATGTGAAATTCAGAAATGAAGTTCACGTTGATTCCAATTTATGAGTTGCTCGAAAGAGCGAAAAATTCAAGATCGAACTATAGAGTTTGATCCTGGCTCAGATTGAACGCTGGCGGCATGCCTTACACATGCAAGTCGAACGGCAGCACGGGAGCAATCCTGGTGGCGAGTGGCGAACGGGTGAGTAATATATCGGAACGTGCCCAGTCGTGGGGGATAACGCAGCGAAAGCTGTGCTAATACCGCATACGATCTCTGGATGAAAGCGGGGGACCGCAAGGCCTCGCGCGATTGGAGCGGCCGATATCAGATTAGCTAGTTGGTGGGGTAAAAGCTCACCAAGGCGACGATCTGTAGCTGGTCTGAGAGGACGACCAGCCACACTGGAACTGAGACACGGTCCAGACTCCTACGGGAGGCAGCAGTGGGGAATTTTGGACAATGGGCGCAAGCCTGATCCAGCAATGCCGCGTGCAGGATGAAGGCCTTCGGGTTGTAAACTGCTTTTGTACGGAACGAAACGGTCTGCCTTAATACGGTGGGCTAATGACGGTACCGTAAGAATAAGCACCGGCTAACTACGTGCCAGCAGCCGCGGTAATACGTAGGGTGCGAGCGTTAATCGGAATTACTGGGCGTAAAGCGTGCGCAGGCGGTTATGCAAGACAGATGTGAAATCCCCGGGCTCAACCTGGGACCTGCATTTGTGACTGCATAGCTAGAGTACGGTAGAGGGGGATGGAATTCCGCGTGTAGCAGTGAAATGCGTAGATATGCGGAGGAACACCGATGGCGAAGGCAATCCCCTGGACCTGTACTGACGCTCATGCACGAAAGCGTGGGGAGCAAACAGGATTAGATACCCTGGTAGTCCACGCCCTAAACGATGTCAACTGGTTGTTGGGTCTTCACTGACTCAGTAACGAAGCTAACGCGTGAAGTTGACCGCCTGGGGAGTACGGCCGCAAGGTTGAAACTCAAAGGAATTGACGGGGACCCGCACAAGCGGTGGATGATGTGGTTTAATTCGATGCAACGCGAAAAACCTTACCCACCTTTGACATGTACGGAAGCCTTTAGAGATAGAGGCGTGCTCGAAAGAGAGCCGTAACACAGGTGCTGCATGGCTGTCGTCAGCTCGTGTCGTGAGATGTTGGGTTAAGTCCCGCAACGAGCGCAACCCTTGTCATTAGTTGCTACATTCAGTTGGGCACTCTAATGAGACTGCCGGTGACAAGCCGGAGGAAGGTGGGGATGACGTCAAGTCCTCATGGCCCTTATAGGTGGGGCTACACACGTCATACAATGGCTGGTACAAAGGGTTGCCAACCCGCGAGGGGGAGCTAATCCCACAAAGCCAGTCGTAGTCCGGATCGTAGTCTGCAACTCGACTACGTGAAGTCGGAATCGCTAGTAATCGTGGATCAGAATGTCACGGTGAATACGTTCCCGGGTCTTGTACACACCGCCCGTCACACCATGGGAGCGGGTTCTGCCAGAAGTAGTTAGCCTAACCGCAAGGAGGGCGATTACCACGGCAGGGTTCGTGACTGGGGTGAAGTCGTAACAAGGTAGCCGTATCGGAAGGTGCGGCTGGATCACCTCCTTTCTGGAAACTGCAATTTAATTTGAACGCTCACACTTATCGGTTGTTGGAAGGTTGTCGCTGACGACTCGGGCTTTTTGCCTGGTCACAAGTGACCGGCTTGGGTCTGTAGCTCAGTTGGTTAGAGCACCGTCTTGATAAGGCGGGGGTCGTTGGTTCGAGACCAACCAGACCCACCATTGTCGTCCAACGTCCTTCTGGTTTTGGGGGTGTAGCTCAGCTGGGAGAGCGGCTGCTTTGCAAGCAGTAGGTAGCGGGTTCGAGTCCTGTCACCTCCACCAATCTTTCACCCTTTTGTATCTTATCTGATCATTATTATTCAACACCAAAGTGGCTTTGAGTTCTTCGGAATAAAAAGGCTGCTTTGTTGTTGATCAGGATTTCTTGATCAATATAACTAACCTTCGGGTTAGCGGCTGTTCTTTAACAATTTATAGAGTTTAATCAGCGTTGCTAGCGGAAAGTGCACATTCGTAAAGGTTTAGTGCACACCGTGCCGCTAGCGACAAATTTTTGATTGCGTCAAAATGAATATCAGACTTCACGTTTGAAATTCGAGTTATTCAAGTTAAATTGAATACGGCATAACGCGATTGGTGAAAGACCAATCAAACATTCCTTGAAGATGACTTTTAGTTTCGATAAGAGACGTCAAAGTTATAGGGTCAAGTGAATAAGAGCATGTGGTGGATGCCTTGGCAATGATAGGCGACGAAGGACGTGATAGCCTGCGATAAGCTTCGGGGAGCTGGCAAATTAGCTTTGATCCGGAGATTTCCGAATGGGGAAACCCACCTGCAAAGGTATCGTATACTGAATACATAGGTATGCGAGGCGAACCGGGTGAACTGAAACATCTCAGTAGCTCGAGGAAAAGACATCAACCGAGATTCCGAAAGTAGTGGCGAGCGAAATCGGAGAAGCCTGCAAGTGATAGCACAAGACATAACGGAACAGTCTGGAAAGGCTGGCCATAGCGGGTGATAGCCCCGTACGTGAAATGACCTGTGTGGTACTGAGCTTGCGACAAGTAGGGCGGGACACGTGTAATCCTGTCTGAATATGGGGGGACCATCCTCCAAGGCTAAATACTCATCATTGACCGATAGTGAACTAGTACCGTGAGGGAAAGGCGAAAAGAACCCCGGGAGGGGAGTGAAATAGATCCTGAAACCGCATGCTTACAAAAAGTAGGAGCCTCGTAAGGGGTGACTGCGTACCTTTTGTATAATGGGTCAGCGACTTACATTCAGTGGCAAGGTTAACCGAATAGGGAAGCCGTAGAGAAATCGAGTCCGAATAGGGCGAATTAGTCGCTGGGTGTAGACCCGAAACCAAGTGATCTATCCATGGCCAGGATGAAGGTGCCGTAACAGGTACTGGAGGTCCGAACCGACTAGTGTTGCAAAACTAGCGGATGAGCTGTGGATAGGGGTGAAAGGCTAAACAAACTTGG
>CAWAST010000005.1:0-366602 GCA_963784775.1 uncultured beta proteobacterium
CCCAGCGCGTAGCTCGTGCCGGTAACGCCAGTGCTCACGCCGTTGGCGTACCAGCTGTAGGTGATGGGTCCCAGGCCGTCGATGTCAGCCAGGGTGTTGGCCGCGACGAGGCTCTGGCCTTGCTCGGGCGTGCCGCTGATGCTCACACTGCCCGTGGGCGCGTCGTTGACATTGGCCACGGCCGCAGTGGCCGCGCTGGAGACGTTTTCCAACGCGCCAAAGCCGTCGGTGTAGCTGGCCTGGACAGTGAACGCTTTTCCGACATCGCCTTGGCCCAGCGCGTAGCTCGTGCCGGTAACGCCAGTGCTCACGCCGTTGGCGTACCAGCTGTAGGTGATGGGTCCCAGGCCGTCGATGTCAGCCAGGGTGTTGGCCGCGACGAGGCTCTGGCCTTGCTCGGGCGTGCCGCTGATGCTCACACTGCCCGTGGGCGCGTCGTTGACATTGGCCACGGCCAACAAGAAATCGTCAAAGACGCTGGACAGTGACAGGTCGGTCGCAGTCACGCGCAAACTGACAGTGCCTACGTCCGCGTTCAGCGGAGTCCCGCTGAACGTCTGGGTGGTGGTGTCAAAGCTCAGCCAACCCGGCAATGCGCCGCCACCTGAAAGACTGGCGCTGTAGCTCAGGGTATCCACCGCGTCAATATCATCAAAGCTGCCGTAGGGCACGGCAAAACTGAAAGCGACGTCTTGGGTTGCCACCTGGTCGGAGATGGGTGTGGCAACGAAAGGCGGGTCGTTGACGTTGATGACCGTCAGCGTGAAGTCTCCAAAGACGCTGGCCAGCGATAAATCGGTCGCAGTCACTCGCACGTCTAGGGTCGCAACATCTGCGTTGAGCGGCGTGCCCGTGAAAGTCTGAGTGAGCGCGTCAAAGCTCAACCAGCCGGGCAACGCCACGCCACTGCTTAAACTCGCGCTATAGCTCAATGCGTCGCCAACATCGACGTCCGTGAAGCTGCCGGCCGGAACACTGAAGGCAAAGGGCACATCCTGGGTCGCGCTTTGATTGGGCAGCGGCGTGGGCAGCGTTGGCGGGTCGTTAACCGGGAGCACGGTGACGCTGCTGGCCGCGCTGGTGGCACTGAAGGCAGTCGTCGTTCCGTTGATGCTTGCATTCCCGGTGCCGCCAACCAGGCCCATGGTTTGGTCCCAGGCCCGAAAGGTCAACCCACCCACAACGCTGCCATTCCAGTTGGGGGCGGGAACAAATCGTACTGAGGTCGCACCATCCGCGCCCAGCAGAAGGGCTGTGGCTTCGGTGACCCCACCAAAATCGCTCCACGAAAGACCGTTGTCGATCGTAAATTGCCAGTTGCCATGAGTGTTGTCCACGCCGGTCACGGCGATACCCGGCTGCGCCGCACTGTCTGCATCCGTAACACGACCGGCGATCAGCGACGACACCGGCGTACCAGGGTTCGCCACAGGATCTTCGCTGATCGAGGCCAGATCGTTGGCACCACTGAGCATGGGCGCGTCGTTGACGGCAACCACGTCCAGTGACCTACTTTGCACAGAGCTGTCCGCGATGCCATCATTGACGACCAAGGTCACGGTACGGGCCGCATTCGATGGCGCATCGCTGGTGTTGGCATAAGTCACCGACCGCAGGGCCAGTTCCCACTGACCCACCGTGGCCGTGGCACCCACAGACATCAGGTTCAACAAGCCGTTGCTGTAACTGGCACTGATGTTCCCCATGGTCGCGCCGTCATTAACGAACTGCAAGACATCTTCAGGCCCCGCAAAGCCGTTGTCGATGCGCACCTGCCCCGATGCAAGCGTTGGTTGAGTTCTGCCCTGCAATGTGAGGTCGGAAACCACGGCCAATGGGACCGCGTTTTCAACATAGCTCACGCCCGTTGGGGGCAAAGTCAAAATTGGCGGCAGATCAGCGCCCACGGAAATCAGCACCGAACCGGCACTAGCCTTGGACCCCCCAGAACCCGTGTTGCCCAGATCGTTGACGTTGATGTCAATCCGCGCGGAACTCGCCAAAAGGTCAGTGGTATTGAAGATCAACGATTGCAGCGCAGCGTTCAAGTTGGGCAGGCTCCCCCGCAACACCACGGTGCTACTGCCATTGCCACTGACCAAAGTCAAACCCACGGTGCTTCCGAATGTCAACGTCCCGTTGGGCACGACACTGGGGGCGATGATGGCCGTGCTCAGCGTGATCTCAACCGTCGCACCCCCTGCATCCACATCGGCAACGCTGATGGCATTGCCGCTGGCACTGGAGAATGCCAATGGAGACAACAATGGCGTGGTTTGCCCCCCTGGCAGGCCCAAAGACGGCGGATCATTGACTGCGGTGACCGTAATTAGCACCACGCCACTGGCGATCTTTGAACCGCCGCTGCCAACATTACCCAGGTCATTGACGCTCAAGGCAATTTGGCTGCTGCCGCTGAAGTTAAGTGTCGGCGTGTAACTCAAGCCGTCAAGCGCCGCGTTCACGGCAGCGAGCGAACCGTTAAAAGTCATACTGACGTTGTTACTGCCAGTGCCGGTGACAAAGGACAGACCCGTCAGCTGGCTCAGGGTCAACACACCGTTGGTCACCGACAGGGACACCTGCACCGCAGCGCTGCCAGTGTCAACGTCATTGACACTCAGCGCGCTGGCGCCGCTCAGGATCATCGGCGTGTCTTCGGCAGTCACCTGGGACGCTGACAAGCCGATCGTTGGAGCGTCGTTGACCGCCAAAACAGTAACGACAAAAGCGGTACTGGTCGAATTGGTCCCATCAGAAACTGAAAGCGTGATCGTGGTCGGCCCCCCGTTGACCGCGCTGTTGGCGTTCAACGCGGGCGTGAGGCTCAACGTGCGAGAGGCACCCGCGCCGCCCAGCACGATGCTGGTATTGGGCACCAGCGCGGCGTTACTCGATGTAGCGGTGACGACCAGACTGGCGGCGCTGGTTTCCACGTCGCCAATGGTAAAGGCCAAGGGGCCGAGGGGAGTGTCCTCGTCGATCACCTGATTCGCGACCGTTGTGATGGTGGGCGCAAACCCATTGGGGTTGTATTCGTAAGCGCCGATGTCCGAGCGAGCACCAAAATAGGCAACACCACGTTGGTCAACCGTGAGCGAAGTAACCGGATTGGCCATGTCCCGTGCTGAACTTGCGGCGCCAATCGCCATGGTCCGGGTAAAGCCACCATTGTTGGCCAGCGTCAGCGGCCCGATGGCGACATTGGTATTGCTGTCGCCGGTCGCAAACAGCCCAGCTGACCCATCGTCACTCAGGTTATACCCCTGAGAAATCACCGGCCGATTCGCATTGCCGCCGCTGTTGCCAGCCAGAAGGGTGTTTTTGACGGTCACATCCCCGCCATTGTCATGAATACCCCCGCCGCCACCCAAGGGAGCCGCGTTCCCGGCAACGGTAACATGATCCAGCGTGATGGCGCGGTCGGCCCACAGCCCGCCGCCCTGTGACGAGGCAGTGTTGCCGCTAAAGGTGACGTTGGTCAGGGTCGCATCACTGTTGTGACTCCAGAGCCCACCGCCACGCTTGGCCTGATTGTCGGAAAACGTCACATTGAACAGGTTCGCGGGCGGCCCCCCGTTAAGGTAAATGCCACCGCCGTCCTTGTTGCCAGCGGCAATGTTGTTGCGAAGTTCGACATCGAGCGCATTGAAATTGCCGCCATTGTCAACGTAGATCCCCGCGCCATCGATGTCGCCCGAGACCGCATCGCCATTGTTTTGCACGATCACATTGCGCAGCGTCAGCGCGATGCCTTTGGAGTAAATACCCCCGCCCTTGCTACCGCCCTGACCCACATTGTTCTGGACCACGACATCATTCAGCGTCAGGCTCACTGCGTTCCCGATGTTCAGTCCGGCGCCCTGATTGCTCCGTCCGCCTTGGACCGTCAGGCCCGACAGGCTAATGGTTCCACTGCGCAGGTCAAGAACCCGATCCACGCCGTTGCCATTGACGATCGTTTGGCCTGTGCCATTGCCAACGATGTTGACGCTGTCGGTGATGTCAAAGTCGCCATTGTTGTTGTTGTCGTCGCCGCTGACTCCAGCGGCCATGTTGAAATTTCCGTCCACCGCAAAGTTGATGGTATCGAGGCCTGGATTGGCATTGGCCTGGCTGATGGCCCAGCGCAACGATCCGTTGACCAAACCGGCTCCCACACCATCGGCGGTGGTGGTGACCGTGTAAGTGGCCAGCACACCCTGCCAGCGGATCTGCCCCCAGGCATTCACGGCAAGGTTCGCCTCAATGGGGCCGGTCTGATCTTCCAGTACCCAGTTGGCGCCCAGCGCCGCGGCACCGGTCAGATCAGTGCTGGCCGCGACGTCAGCACCTGTCAACGCCGAAAGGTCCGACACAAATTTCTGACCGATCGCAGTTCGAGCCACGTCACAGCCATACAGCAGCAAATCGGCATCGGCTGTGAGCGCAGCGCCCCAGGAGGCGACTTCACCGGCGCGCGCCATCAGCGTTTGCGCGTCCAGCGTGACCGATCCAAGTTGAACCTGCCCATCGGCACCATGGGCGATCACGTGCACTGCGGAGAGATCGCTACTACCGGCCAGAGTGGTGGTGATCAGCGCCACGCCGTCCTGACCCGGACCAATACTGACAATCTCAATGGCTCGCCCGGCGCTGCGCTGGGCCTGCAGGTCGGCCAGCAGGGTGTCCGCATCGGGTACAGCGGCATCGACAAAGACAATTTCGTTGCGCTGCACCGCCGTGTCGACCGCGACCAGTTGCCCACTGTGTTGGGTGGCCGAATTGGCCGCTGCGGTGTCCAGCAGCAGGGGGGCTATGTCCACCGAGTGAAGAATGCGCTCTTCCATCACCTCGGCAAGGGGCCGCTGGCAGAAAGCGCTTGATCTCATCACAAAAAATCAGGCCTTTGGTCGGCTCGAACTCAAGCCGGGCTGCGCGGCGCCGCTGCCGGGCGTGGGGGCCACGTCAGGGCGGGCGCCAGTTTGAGTTGATCGGCCGGGGGGTCGGTTGCCGAGGCGTTCAGATCGGCCTTGCAGCGCAGACCCGCCGGGAGGCGATCGCTCGGGTTGGGCAGGGTGAGTTGCACCCGGAAACTGTTGCTCGCCGCATCAAACACGCGGTCCACAAGCCGCACCGTGGCCACCACCGCGCCCGCGCCGGGCAGCTCGGGGCGAATCAACACCTGGTCCCCCACGGCCACGCTTCCATACTGGGCCGATGGCACCAGCAATTCCACCCGCAAGGGGTTGGTGACCGCCAGCCGCAGCAGCGGGCGGTCTTCCACCCGCTCGCCGGGATTGACAAAACGTTCGACCACCACCCCGGCAAAGGGGCTGCGCACCGAACGCAGGTCCAGCTGCGCCTGGGCCACGCTGCGCTCTTCTTGCCAGATGCGCTGCTGGCCGCGAACCTGATTGAGCTTTTGCCGGGCCACTTCAAGCTCGCCACGCGCGAGCTCCACCGCCTGGGGGGACACAAAGTTTTGCAAAACCAGCGCCTGCGCACGCCGCAGCTTTTGCTCGGCCAGTTCCACACCCGACTGGGCGGCCAGCACCTCGGCGTCGATGCTGGCGCGGGTCTGGGCGGCATTGGCATTGGCGCGCTCCACCTCGGAGCGAAGCGTCAGCAACAGCTGGCCGGAGGCAACCCGATCCCCGCGTTTGACGTCAACGCGCTGCACAATCCCGACCACCTGGGAGCCGATGTCGGCCACGCGGTCGGGCTCGATGAGGCAGCCCAGCGGTTTGGGAGTGGAGTTGGGCGGTGCGGCGCTGGCTGGTGCCAGCACAAGACAGGACAGGGCTGTTAGCAAGGCCGCGCCCACTCCGCGAGGGCCAGTGCCGCGGAGCAGAGAGGGCCGTGAGCAAGGCGTGAAATTCATAGATCCGTTGTCTGGAGCTGCGGTGACGGAGGTCGCACCACTGATTGCATGATAAGCGGGAATCAGGCTGGTGCTGCAGCAAAAGAAAGGCGGCTTTCCCAGTGCAAATCCTGCTCCAGCAGGCTGCGCCGACGCTGCGCACAGCGCTGCTCCTCGCGCCACTGCAGCCAGCGGCTGGGTGCCAGCACCAGCCAGGGCGGCGCACCGACCCAGGCTATCAAGGGGGCCGCGCGCTCGCCAGGGCGCCCCTCGCAAGACCACAATTCAAAACTGCCAGGGTCACCCTGGCGGCCTGCGCGACCGGCAAGCTGGCGGTCGAGCCGGCGCGAAGGGTTGTTTTGACACGACAGCACATGCAAGCCCCCGGCGCTGCGAGCGGGCTCGTCGAGTTCAATGTCGGTGCCGCGCCCGGCCATGCGGGTGGCCACGGTGACACAGCCGGCGCGCCCCGCCGCAGCAATGATGACTGCCTCCTGCGCGTCGTTGAGCGCATTGAGCACCTGATGTTCAACACCCCGGGCTTGAAGACCTTGTGAGAGACGCTGCGAATCGGCGACGCTATCGGTGCCGATCAGCACGGGGCGGCCTTGGGCACTGAGTTGCTGCGCTCGCTCGGCCACTGCGGCAAACAGGGCTTCAAGGTCCGCGAACCGGCGCGGCGCCAGCTCGCGTCTGAGGCACGGCTGGTGCAGTGGCACCCTGGCCACCCCCACGCCATACACCTCGCGCAGCTCGTGTGCAGCCTCGCGCAGCGTGCCGCTGATGCCGCCCAGACGCCAATAACGCTGGAAAAAGCGTTGGAAAGTGGTCTGCGCCACGGTCTCGGTTTCTGCGGGCGGACTCAAGCCCTCCTTGAGCGCCACCACCGTGTGCAGGCCACGCGACCAGACCCGCCCCTGCGCCACCCGCCCGGTGACCTCGTCGAGCAATTCGATCGCGCCGTCGCGCACCAAGTAGTGCTGGTTGCAGTGGAAGACATGCAACCCGGCCAGCGCGATGACCACCGCCTCGCGCCGGTAGCGACTTCGCTGCCACGGACCGCCCAGGCCCTTGGCGAGCGCGGCCAGATTCTCTTCCCCGGCTGGGGTCAAGGCAGCCATGCGGTCGGCCTGATGCAAAGTAAAGTCGCGCCCCTCATGCAGCTGGCGCGCCAGCGCCAATGCCTGCCACAGAAACGCCCGTCGGGCCGGGTGCGGCACGTTGCGCGACAGGATCAGGGGCACCTCCGCTTCGTCGAGCAAAATGCTGTCGGCCTCGTCAAGCAGGGCCATGCAGAGCCCACGCATCAGGGGTTGCGACGCGGCTGCGCCTGCCATGTCGGCGGCGATTCGCTCCAGCTCGGGCACGGCGCACGCCGCTTGGCGATCGCGCAAGAAATCAAACGCCAGCTCCTTGGCGGTGGCGTAAACGATGTCGTGGCCGTAAATGAGCCGCTTGGCCGCGTCCTCGGTCACCCCCGAGAGCGCTCCTGAACTCAAACCCAGCGCCTGGTAGAACGGCGCGAGCCAATGGGCGTCACGCCGCGCCAGGTACTCGTTGGCAGTCACCACATGCACGGGAATCTGGGCCAGGGCCGCCACGGCGGCGGCCAGCGCCAGGCCCAGGGTTTTTCCCTCGCCCGTGGCCATCTCGGCCATGCGGTTGTCGAGCATCAGGGTCGCCGCCAGCAACTGGCCAGGCCGGGGTGTCAGCCCCAGAGTTTGAGTAGCAACTGCAGCCACCGCGCCCAGCGCCTGCGCCAGCGCCGCGCCTTGCAAGCCCTCGCGCCGCAACCGGCGGCGCAGCGCCGACAGTGCCCCGGCACGCTCGGCCGGGTCCATCCCTGCCCAAAGTACAGCCTTTGCCTGCGCATCCTGTGCCACCACACGGGCTTGGCCCCGGGCGCTGCGCCAGCGAAAGGCGCGCCGGGGCGGTGCCGCATCGTCGGCCGCCCGCTGCGGAGTGGAACCCCAAAGCGGCCCCGGACGCGGCAGGACATGGACCAGATCAATCGTCATGACGCGGCGTCCCTCAGAACTGGGGGTTGAAGCGCTGCAGCACCTGGCGCTTGAGCGAGCGGGGCCACTGCAGCAGAAGGGGTGAGCGCGCCGACTCAAAACGCACCCAGGCCCGCTCGCCGATGCGCGGGTTGGCATTGCCGCCAAGTTCGGTCAGCCGCACGTCGAGCAACACCACCGGCTGCACGGGTTTGAGATCGTCGCTGTCACGCGGGTCGGTCAGCACATCACCGCCATGCCGCTCGCTCAGGGCCGCGCTGGGCAATTGCAGCCCCGCGCCACCACTGTCGCGCTGCAGGACTGCGTCGTGGGCTTGGCCGGGCGTGGCGCTGAGCCAGACGCTGGCCGTGGCCTGCAAGGCGCGCAAATCAGTGGCCTGTGCCTCGGGCAGCGCCACCCGTACCGTGAGCGGAGCCTCGGTCAACACCTGCCCGACCAGGCTCCCACGGCGCACAAATTGCCCGGGCAGGTCGCCCGCCTTGGGCAGGGCCACGCGCCCGCCAACGTGAGCCCGCACCTGCAGGGCGGCCAGGCGCTCATCGAGACTCTGCAATTCGGCCCGGGCGGCGGCGAGGTCGGCTTGGGCATCGCCGGCGCGGCCATCCAAACCTGCCGCATGGCTGAGCGCCAGGGTGCCAAACAGGGTTGCCTCCAGCGCCGAGACCCGCGCCAACTGGCGCAGCTGACTGGCCTGGAGCTGCGCATTGGCCAGCCGAAGCACCACCTCCCCGGCCTGAACGCTCTGGCCATCGGTGACCAGCACCGCCTCGACCACTCCGCCCTCGGTGGCGCGCAACTGGGCCTGCTCGCTCGGCCACACCACGCCCTGCACCAGGGTGCTTTGCGGCACCGGAACACCCAGCAACAGCAACGCACCAATGGCCGCAACCCAGCCCGCACGGTGCCAGCGCACGGCCGTGGCCTGCTGGGCCAAGGCGGCGCGCCGGAGCTGGCCCAGCAGGTTGACGACGGGGCGCACCAGCATCTGCCAGGCCAGCAATGCGCCTGCGAGCAAGCCCAGCGCCAGCGAGATCTGGCCGATCCAGGCCACCGCCAGGGTGACCACCAGCAGCATGTACAGCCAGGACAGCGGCGCATAGAGCACCAGCCAGGGTGTCTCGCCAGGCGCGACGGCCATCGACTCCGTGCCGGGCGCGCGGAGCAACCAGCGGCGCAGTGCATCGAGCCACCAGCTGCGGCTGCGCGGCCCCAGGTTGGGCAGTTCCAGCGCGTCGGTCAGAATGTAGTAACCGTCCAGGCGCTGCAGCGGGTTACCGTTGAACAGCAGCGTGGAGACGGCGCACAGGAACAGCGTCACAAAAGCGCCATCGCGCAGCAGGCCCTCATCGAGCCAAAGCCACAGCGGCAGGGCCAGCGCCGCCAGTGTGATCTCGGCCATGATGCCCGCCGCGCCCACCACAACCCGGTGACGCCGCTGCACAAAGCGCGAGGCTGCCGACGCGTCCACATAGGGCACCGGCACCAGCAGCATGAGGGTGATGCCAGCTTCACGGACCAGACCGCCCCAGCGGCGCACCGCCAGCCCATGGGCCAACTCATGGACCAGTTTGACCGGCACATACAGTGCCAAGGCCAGGGCGGCAAAACGCGGGGTGGCCAGCCACAGCCGCCCATGCGCCCACAGTTCAGGCGCATGCTGCAAGCCCAGCACCAGCAACGCCAAGGCCAGCACCAGCCACACGGCCAGCGCCATGCGGGAGAACAAAACGTTTTGAAGGGGCCGCAAGCGCGCCAGGATGGCCGTCGGATTGCCCAGTGGAATGCGCCAGGCCAGCACGCTGTTGCGCCGGGCGGGCCGAACCACCTTGTCCAGGTGCGGGAGCAGCACGTCAAAATCGGCGGCGCGATCGAATTGCACCAGCGCGGCCTCGCGCAACTGGGCCAGGATGTCGATCACCTCGTCCTGGGTGGCCGCCTCCTGGTTGTGCTGCAAGGATCGCTCCCAGAGTTGTTGCACGGTACGCTGGCCGTCCAGCCGCGCCGCCAAGGCGTAGGCCGGTGCATTCAGGCGCACACTGCGCCCCAGCGCGGGGTCGGACAACAGGTACCAGGTTTCCCCGCGCACGCGCTGGCGGCTGAGTTTGAGCTGGGGCAAGAGGCGCGGCTTGAGGGCGGCCACTCGGTACCAGCGCGGGCTGTGCACAGCGGTCATGGTCTTAACCCCGCCAGGACCACCAGGCCAGCCGGAGCCGGTCCAGCGCATGGCGGCCCCAGACCCACAACGGGGGCATGCGGCCCACCACCACGTCGGCCCGCCCGAGCAAGCCCGGACGCAATCCGGACGGCGGCGCAGTCAGGCGGGCCTCCACTTCAAACACGTTGCGGCCCTCAACCGCCCTGGCCAGCGGGACGATGCGCTCAACCAACAGCTCCTGAGAATCCCAGGGCAGCGAGGACACCACCAGGCGACCGCTTTGGCCGGGTTGGATGCGCGCAATGTCGGTCTCATCAATATCAACGACCACACGGTACTGGTCAGTGGTGGCCAGGGTCATCAAAGTGTCGCCCTGACGCACGGCCGCGCCGATGGACTGGCTCAGATCGCCCTGCACCACCAGGGCATCGAAGGGTGCCGTGATGCGGCCACGGGCGAGCTGCTGGTCGATCAGGGCGAGTTGCGCCTGAGCCTCGCTGATGCGGGCCATGCTGGTGGAAGCCCCCACCCGGTCTGCCTTGGCCATGGCCGCCGCGTAAGCGTTCTCGTGCTGGACCAGCTGGCTGCTCCAGCGCTCGTACTCCAGACGCTGGTCTTCATCGAGCAGATCAACCAACGCGGCACCGGCCTGAACCCGATCACCCGCACGCACGTGGGCGGCTTTGACAAACCCGTCGGTAGGTGCCGACATCACCCGCTGCTGCGCGCCCTCGATTCGTGCCCGGCCTCCGACGCTGGTTTGAAGCGGTACCAGTGCCACAAAGCCCAGGGCCAAGGCTGCAGCCAACAGCCAACGGCGTTTGCCTCGCTGGGACGGGCGGCGCAAGCGGTGCCATGCCGTTCCCAGGTCGCGCCAGGTCCGCTGGCTCCACGGCTGCGCACCAAAATCCATCCAGCGCAGCGCGGGCACCGCCAGTGCAAGACACTGCTCGAGTGCCGCCAGCTCATTTGCATTGATCGGCTGGCCTTCATGCCGCTCCACGCACAAAGCGCCAAACACCTCGCCATGCACCCCCAGCGGCACCGTGGCCACGCTGGCGCCCACCAGACGTTGCAGCGCCGCGTGCTCGATGCGGATCGGGTCCTGTTCGGTCGGCTCCACCCCGTGCACGCCGGGCCAGGCCAGCGTCACACCCTGCTCGATGGCTTCGTCCATGGCGCCCAGCAGCGCTTGCACCAGGTCGGCCTGCGGATTGGTGATGTCCAGCGCTGAACTGGCCAGCAGGCAGGTTCGGCCCCGCTCATGAAGCCCAAGTGACACCCGGGACAGGCCAAAGTCACGGGCCAGCGAGCCAACCAACTGGTGTGCGGCCGCAGCCAGGTTCGAGGCGGCCAGCATCCGCGCGTAGAGAGCGAGTGCGGCCAGTTGAGGGTCATCCACAGTGAGGTGCCGGCTTGATCAGTGTGCTACGCATTTAATAGCTACTTAGGCATGATGGACGGTGGCTTGAGTGCTATTTTGCCATGAAAACCGTGAGCACACCGGTGTAGCCATACAGGTGGTTGCGCGCAATTTCACCCCCGGCAAAAAATCCCACCAGGGGCACATCGCCCAGAGCTTGTCGCACGATCTGCAACTCGGCATTGGGGCCACCAAAATGCGGCCCACCACGACCCGAGCAACTGATGTACACCGCGCCAGCAACGCCACGCGCCGGGTGCGGTGTTGACTCGGCCTCAGCCTCGGCCAGCGCACTGGCGACCTCCATGGTCAGGGCTTCGGGTTCGAGTTCCTCGCGAATCTCGGTGCAGATGCGCACCAGATCAGCCCGCGCGGCCTGCACGTTGCGCCGGCAAAAGGCCAATTGCATGCCGGCACTGGCCTGATCGGACACCGCCACGGCGCGTCGACCGGGGTCCAGCCCGATGATGTGACGCACGATCACGTCTTCACCAAAATTGCCGGTGCGCCCAACCGCGGGCGCACCACCCCCGGCAGAATCGATACCGCCCGGGTGCGCCAAGCCCACCAACGTGGCACGCACGGCCTGTAAGGCGAGTTCGGGTTGGTCCAGAGACACCTTCAGCTCACGCAGCATCACGTCCAGGGCGGGCTCATCATCGAGCGAAATCACTGCGTTGCCCTCGGCAGCGGTGATCCGGTGCGAGCCCCCCACCGGCAGGCAACCCTGGGTGATGCGCGAGACCAAACCCACGCCAGCACCAAAAGCCACACCACTCAAGCCCCCACTGAACACGCCCCGGGCGCGGCCCTGGCCCCGGATGTTGCCGTCGCCTCCCACCGCAAACTGCACGCACTGGGCGCGGCTGGCCGAGACGCCCCCAAACAGATACCCCGAATCGGTGCGCTCGGCCATCTCTGCGATCAGTTCGCCCAGGTCGGGGGTGGCCGGATCGGCGTGCACCAATGCGGTATGGGCCTCAAAGCCCATCCCCAAGGGGGCCACACCGGAAAACACGCGGTACTGGTCTGAAGGCAGCTCGCACAGCATCACGGCCAGCGCGGGCTCATCAAAATACTCCACGTTATTGGAGGCCACCCCGACCCCGACCGTGCCCGACCAGTCGGTCAGTTCCGGCAGCGCAGCGCTCAGGTGGTCGAGAATGTCCTGCGCCTGACTGGCGTAATGGTCGGTGATGTAGAGCAGGCCCAGCGTGGGTGCCCTGGCAAAAGCGCTCTGGGCGATCTGGGCCCGCAGCTGCGCCACCACCTGGTCCGCCGCCACGCTCCACAGAGCGTGACCGGCATGGCCGTAGGGAAACAGCTTCATCGTGGCCCTTGCGGCAAGCTCACCGAACCCGCTTGGCGGCTGGTTTTCTTGTGGTTTTTTTAGCTGTAGCCCTCGTCCTTCCTGAAGAGTTTGCTGCCTTTTTAGTAGCTTTGACGGCCTCTTTGGCAAAACCGGCGGCCACGTTCTTGCCAGCGTCCAGGGCGGTGTGCCGGCCCGCGTCCTTGAGGGCGCTGGCGGCAATTTGCTGGAACTGCTGCGTCAGCGCGCCCCACAGGTGCATGGGGTCGATCAGGCCCGCGACCGAGCCACTGGCCGGTTTGGCAGCCTTGCCCACTTTCTTGGCGACCTGTTCGGCACCACTGGCGACATCGGAGATGGTCTTGGCAGTGGAAGCCGCCCGTTCCGTAACCCGCTGCACTCCCGAGGCGACCGAATCGGCCGCCTTGAGCTTGAGCGCATTGGCCACGTCGCCCATGTTGAAGTTCATGCCCTTGAGCGTGGCCAGCGTCATCTTCTGAACCTCGAGCGCCTGCACCGTGGCGCCCAGCGCCTTGGAGTTTTGCTCCAGCCAGAAATGCACAGCCTTGAGTTCGTCGATGCGCTTTTCAAGTTCTTCCACGTTGAGCGTGGGGGCCACCCAGTTGGCCAGATTGGGCATTTGCGGCACGCTATGCGAAGCGCCCTTGGCCAGACTTTGCAGAAAGTCAAAGCCGGGGACAAATTTGCCAAAGCCGGGTTCTTGTGAATTACTCATGTTCGCTCCAAAAGGGCTTGTCAACATTGAACAGTCAACAGCTTACCCCAATGTCGCGCCCATGGCGACGCGCCGGGCAATGGCCTAACCGGTTTCAAGGCCGGTGCGCGCCCACGCCCGCCATGCCTGGCGGGGTCATCGCCGGGGCCATCGCGGCCACCGTGGCCTGGACCTCAAGCTGGCGCTGGGCTCCCGCGGTGTCGAGGATGGTCAGGGTCAAGGACACCTTGCGACCGACGGCCAGGGATTCCTTGAGGTCCATCAGCATCACGTGATAGCCGCCCGGCTTGAGCGTCACCGGCACGCCTGCGGGCAAGTCCAGGCCGCCCTGGACGGCGCGCATTCGCATGATGTCGCCTTCCATCTTCATCTGGTGAACTTCGGCCACGCCCGCCACTGGCGACGCCACCGCGATCAGCTTGGCGCTCTCGCGGGCGGTCAAGGTCATGAAGGCCCCGGTCGCTCTCTGCCCCGGAACGCTCAGGCGCACCCAGGCGTCTTTGATGTCCACCTCCTGAGCCAGCGCGGTGGCCGCGAGACCCGCCGCCAACGAGACGCCGATGCAAGTGTTTTTGAGATTCATGCTGACTCCTGAAAGACGATGCACCCGGCACAGCAGGCGCAATGAAGTATCTGGGACGGGCCAGATCATCTGGCGAACCATCGCCGCCTCGGACGGGCGATGTGAAGGGCATTGCGCAGGCCGTACGTGCAGCAATTATTGCATCGCAACACCGTTCCTGGTCCGGGGCGGTGCGCCCGCGCAATTGACGTCCATCAACGATGGGCGTAGCCTGATGATGCATGATGTCCGTTCGCTGGACAGCTACCCAAACAACAAGGAGGACCGCCTCATGAGCACCCTGAACACCGCTTCTTTCAAACAACGCCTTTCGGCACAGCGGGCCAGCCTGCTCGAACAACTCGCCGCCCTGCGCGGCGGCGCAGTGGGCCGCGCCGAGGCCTCTGTGGATCATTTTTCGGAGCCGGAAAACTCCTCGGCCCAGGAAAGCACGGCGCGCGAACTGGAGTTTGCCCTGGACGCCCATGAGAGCGCCGAACTCAGCCAGGTCGAAGCCGCCCTGGCCCGCATCGAAGCGGGCACTTACGGGCGCTGTGTCGACTGCGGCGTGGCCATCCCCGCCGACAGGCTGCATGCGGCGCCCGAGGCACAACGCTGCATCACCTGCCAGGAAGAGGCTGAATAGCCCCGCTATACCGAGCGAGCCCTGCCCCTGGCGAGCGGCACCACACGCTGGTCAATCGCACCAAACACGCTCTGGCCGTCGCGATCGTTTGCCTCAATGAATATTCGGTCACCGAATTTCATGTACTCTGTTGATGGGCCGCCCTGCGGGGCAACTTCCAGGGCGCGCTGGTGGGCGATGCAGCTGCGCCCGCGCGCAGCATCACCGCTGCTGGAAAGACCCGTTCCCACAATGGTTCCCGGGCTCAGGCAACGAGTCTGGCACAGGTGCGCGATCAACTCGCCAAAGTGATGCGCCGCACCCGCTCCAGCGTCGCACAGACCCGCCGTTTTATTGTTCCGGCGCACTTGCAGGCTCAAATCCGCGCGCCCGCCGACCCATGCCGGGCCCAGTTCATCGGGGCTGACCGCCACCGGGCCAAAGGCCGTGGCGAATCGACTCTGAACCAGACCCATCGCGTGCGCCTGTTCGAGGGGCTCCAGGGCGCGCAAACACCAGGCGTTGGAGAGCATCACCAGGCGCACCGCATCGAGCGCCTGCGTCACGCTGGTTGCGGCCTGCACCTCGCCCGTAACGACAGCCACCCCGGCACTGAAGTCAATGTCAAGATCCTCGCGGGTACAGGGCACGTCGTCACAAGGGCCTGCAAAACGGTCGCTGGCCCCCTGGTACAGCATCACGTCGGTGGCCTTGTCCAGACCGTCGGCCGACGCCGCAGGGGCCGGGGAATTGGCCCACTGGCAGGCTCTGGGCAGGGGCGCCATACAGTGGTCGGGCTCGAATTCAAAGGCGTAGCGCGCCAAGCCCGTCCCCGACGACCCCTCCCCCAGCCGATTGAGGGCATCGTAAAGATCCTGCAACTGGGGCGAGAGGAAATTCCAGTCGTCAAGCACCTGTTGCAGGCGATGGGCGATGCCCGTGGCGTAATGGGCACGGCTCAAATCGCGCGAAACAACCACCAGTTGCCCGTCACGCGAACCATCTTTGTAAGTGGCCAGTTTCATAGAAGGAGTTGCAGGGAATCAGGGCAGAACGGCGCGGCGCCCGTCGCGTCTTGGTAAACTGGAATCATCATAACGCCCGAACTTTCCCGGCCGACCCTGACTCTCACAAAACCCGGCTTGGCTGGCGCTTGTTTTGTGCGAGCCGATGACAAGCCATCAAACGGGTAAACCTGAATCAATTCATTGAGTTCCGCTGTCAATCACCCCGCTCGTTCGCGCCTGGCGCTTGCCGCCCTGACGCTGGTGGTGGTGCTGGCGCACGGCGCTCTGCTGGGTGCCGTACCCCTCTCCTTTGGATTGCACGCCACCAGCGCGCCAGAGTTGACCCGCTCCTTCACGACCCGCTCGGTTGCGTCCGAGCCCCTGGTACCCCTGAGGAAAACCGCTGCGACGCGACCACGACCGGCTGCGGCGCAATCAACTGCACCGTCCGCCGCAATGCTGTCTGTGGAATCTGCAGCCCCGGTCAGCCTGGCACCCGAGACCATTGCCCCGCCCGCGCCGGCCACGGAGGTGGCCCAGACTCCTGAGCCAACACCGGCCGAACCGCTCGCCGCAGCAGGCCCGACCACACCGGCGCCTGAAGCGGTCCCGCCAGAGACCAGCCTGCCGACAGTGCCGACCGATGCGCTGCCCGGTTCCGTGCGCCTGAAGTACGTCTTGAAGTCCAGCAAACTGCCCTTTAGCGCCAACGCTGAGTTGTCGTGGCAGCAAAACGCGCGAAGCTACGATGCCCGGGTGGAACTGAGCCTCTTCGGACTCACGCGAGTGCAGACCAGCCGCGGCGAGATTGGACCGAACGGGCTCGAACCCGTGCGTTTTTCTGACAAGTTCCGCAGCGAACTGGCTGCCCATTTCAACCACGAACAGGGCAAGGTTACCTTCAGCGCCAACACCCCTGATGCGGTCCTGTTGCCCGGCGCGCAGGACCGCCTGAGCGTGATGATCCAGCTTGCCGCGCTGATCGCCAGCGCGCCCGAGCGTTACCCCGAACTGACCACCATTGCCATTCAGACCATCGGCCCGCGCGATGCCGCGCCCTGGATATTTACGGTCCGGGCCCGCGAGACACTGGACCTGCCCGGGGGGACTCAGGAGACCATAAGGCTGGTGCGCAACCCGCGGCGCGAATTTGACCAAAAGGTAGAGCTGTGGTTGGCCCCGGCGCTCGGTTATCTCCCCGCGCGCATCCGCATCACCGAGCACAACGGGGAATACGTCGACCAGCAATGGCTGGCCACCGAGCCACTGTCCTGATCGCCGGCATGAAACAAGGAGGCAAATCCCGCCTCGATCTTGAATTTCCCGAGTCAACAGCCATCTGCAGGCCAGCGATGATTAAGGGATAATGAACCATGCACACGCTCTACGACTCGGACACCTACTCGGTGACGCACATGCTGGCCAACGCGGTCACGGCAGAGGCGGGCGATGGCGACGCTGGCGAGAGTGACGAGCAGCTTTTGCTGGTGCCCGCGCTGGTGCGCCATGGCTTCGAGATTGTGGACAAACGCGCCAACAAGGAAGTCTATCTGGACGGCTCCTGGGCGGAACTCTTTCAACAGCACATCTCGGCCTGGCAGCAAAAAACCCCTACCCAGGAAGAGGTTGAAGACACCCTGGAGCAGTACGCCGAACTGGCCCAGAACCCTGTCGTTGCGCACTGACGGGCCTGTTTGTGGCGGGCGCTGACAAGGTGAATGATTTTCTGGCCAAAGGTCGGCGCTGGTTGCTGGCGATCGCATTGGGCGCCGCCCTGCCCGGCTGCGCTCTGATGGGCCCGGACACGCGTGAATCGGATGCCCGACTGATGGCCCAACTCGACGCTCTGCTGCCCAGCGCCGCCATCCTGCTGGGCGAGCAGCACGATGTGCCGGACCATCACCGCATTGAACAGTTGGCGATTGAAAACCTGGCCGCGCGCGGCGTTTTGGGCACGCTGGTGCTGGAGATGGCCCATGAGGGCGGCTCCACTGCCTCACTGCCCGTCAATGCCAGCGAAGCGGCGGTCCGTGACGCCCTGAAATGGAAGGATGCCGGCTGGTCCTGGGACAGCTACGGCCCTCCCATCATGGCCGCCGTCCACGCTGGAGTGCCGGTGATCGGCTCCAACCTGGCCCCCGCCCAGTGGCGTACGGCCATGGCCGATGCCACACTGGAACAGCGTCTGCCCGCCGTCGCCCTGCAACTGCAACAGGAAAGCATCCGTAAGGGGCACTGCGACCTCCTGCCCGAGAGCCAGATTCTGCCCATGACCCGCATGCAAATTGCCCGCGATCTTGCCATGGCCCGGACCTTGGAGGGCGCTGTCCAACCCGGCAAGACGGCACTGATGCTCGCTGGCCGCACCCACGTGGACCCCGGTCTTGGCATCGCGCTGCACCTGCCTGCGGCGCTTGGTGCAAAGACAATTTTATTGACCGACCAGGTCGCAGCGAACACCGATGAGTCCGAGCACTTTGACCAGCGCTGGCCCACCCAGCCCGGCCCGGATGTGGACTACTGCGCCAAGTTTGCCGAGCAGCGCGCCAGTGCCTCGCGCGCGGCTGCGCCGGTGGCAACGCCGCCCTGATCCGCTTGACAAACCGCTGCGTAGCGCCCGCGCGCCCTGCGACAATGAGCGCACCATGCACGCCACTTACACCCTGACTCTCTCCTGCCCCGACCAGCTGGGGCTGGTCCATGCCGTATCGGGTTTTTTGCTCGAACGCGGCGGCAACATCGAAGAAGCCGCCCAATACAACGACCACGACACCGGCCTGTTCTTCATGCGGGTGCAGTTTTCCTGCGCCCAACTCACGCACCCGGACTTGAGCGCGCAGCTTGTGCATTTCGCCAAACCGCTGCAAATGCAATGGCGACTGCATGTCTGCCACCAGCCCATGCCCACAGTCATTCTGGTGAGCCAGCAAGGGCATTGCCTCAACGACCTGCTGTTTCGATGGAAATCAGGGTTGCTGGCACTGGACATCCGCGCCATCATTTCCAACCACCGCGAGTTTTACCAGCTCGCGGCCAGCTACAACGTACCGTTCCATCACCTGCCCGTCACAGCGGCCACCAAGGCCCAGGTAGAGGCCCGGCAGTACGAAATCATTCAATCTGAAGGCGCAGAACTGGTGATTCTGGCGCGCTACATGCAAATCCTCAGCGATGACTTTTGCCGCAAGCTTGCCGGGCGGGCGATCAACATCCACCACTCATTCCTGCCCAGTTTCAAGGGGGCCAAACCTTACTACCAAGCCCATGAACGGGGCGTCAAGCTTATTGGCGCCACGGCCCATTACGTGACGGCCGAGCTCGATGAAGGCCCCATCATCGAGCAGGACGTGGCGCGGGTGGATCACGCCCACACGGTGGAAGCCCTGACCGCGCAGGGCCGCGACACCGAAAGCCAGGTGCTGGCACGCGCCGTGAAATGGCACAGCGAGCACCGGGTGCTGCTCAACGGCCACAAGACCGTTATTTTCAAATAGTGTTGCGCCCCCGCGAGAGGCGCTGGCTCGGGCGTCGACTCAAGTGGGAGCGTCGGACGGTTTTTGAGTGAAATTGGGATGGCGTTTTCCCAGAAAAGCCGCAATGCCTTCTTGTGCGTCCGCACTCAGCGCTGCCGTGGCCATCAATTCCACCGCCAACGCATAGGCCTGGTCCTGGGGCAGTCCGATCTGTTGGTAAAAGCCACGCTTGCCCAGGGCCTTGGACAGGGCACTGCCCCGGGTGGCACGTTGGATCAGATCGAGGGTGGCCGCTTCGAGTTCGCCCGCGGGCACGGCCCTGTTGATGAAGCCCCAGTGGGCTGCGGTGTTCGCATCGATCACATCGCCGGTGAAGGCGAGCTCCAGCGCCCGTTTGCGGCTCACATTGCGGGCAACGGCCACCAGCGGCGTATGGCAAAACAGGCCACCCTTGCCACCGGGGATGGCAAAACCTGCTGTGTCGGCGGCCACCGCCAGATCGCAACTGGCCACCAGCTGGCAACCCGCTGCCGTGGCCAGGGCGTGAACCCGGGCGATGACCGGTTGCGGCATGGCCTGAATGGCATTCATCATGTCAGTGCAAGCCTGAAACAGCTCGCGTGCCTGGGCCAGCGTTGCCCCCGCCATGTCGCCAAAGTTATGCCCGGCGCTGAACACCGGGCCGTTGGCCGCGAGGATCACGCCCAGCGCGTCACTTTGAGCGATTTCACGCACCGCCTGGGTCAGCTCCCGCATGACATTCATGGCCAGCGCATTGCGCTTTTCGGGACGATTAAGGGTGACGGTGGTGATGGTTCCGTCGTTTGAAACCAGCAAATGTTCGTAATTCATGCTGGCATTTTGACCCACCACGCGGGCCAGGGCAAGCTAGTGCCGGCCGCTGGCCATGGGTTCACCCAGGCGGGTTGGCTGGCCCGGGGCCCACGCCGGGTTGAACTTCAGCGGACCCTTGGGAAACAGCATGACCACGGTCGAGCCCAACAAAAAACGACCCATCTCCTGGCCCTGGTTGAGGGCCACCGGTTCGCCGTCATAGGCCCACTGGCGTACCTCCCGGGTGCGCGGAGGGTTGACCAGGCCGTGCCACACAGTGGCCATGCTGCCCACGATGGTGGCTCCCACCAGCACCAGCACAAAGGGGCCGCGGGCCGACTCAAAGACACACACAACGCGTTCGTTGCGGGCAAACAGACCGGGCACGCCGCGGGCCGTGGTCGGATTGACGGAAAACAGGTCGCCCGGCACGTAAATCATGCGTGTCAGACGCCCGTCGCAGGGCATGTGAATGCGGTGGTAGTCCCGCGGGCTCAGGTACAAGGTGGCAAAGCTGCCATCGGAAAACCGCCCAGCCAGCGCAGCGTCTCCGCCCACCAGGGCGGTGCAGCTGTAGTGATGGCCCTTAGCCTGGAAAATCTGCTCGCCCTCGATGGCACCGTACTGGCTGATGGCCCCATCAACCGGGCAGATCAGCTCGGCAGCCGCCAGTGGCCGGGCGCCTGCCCTGAGGGCACGGGTGAAAAAATCGTTAAAGGTGGGGTAGCTCGCGATGTCGGAGTCGGCCGCCTCGCTCATGTCCACCTGGTAGCGACGCACAAAACACGCAATCAGCTGCGTGGTCAGACGTCCGCCACGGGCACGGGCCACGCGCCCGGCCAGCACCGTGAGCGCTTGCTTGGGAATCAGGTATTGCGGAAGTACGGCCAGGCGTTCGGACATTGAGCTTGTTTGGGGTTGCCAATGGGCGGGATTGTACTGGGCTGCCCTGTTGCCGGGCGGTGTGACAATGGTCGCATGTCCGCCGCCCGCATCCCACCGATTCAATGCCTGCTCACCTTTGAAGCCCTGGCGCGCCTTCGCAGCGTGACACAAACGGCCGAAGAGATGTGTGTGACGCCCAGCGCGGTGAGCCACCGGGTCAAGCAGCTTGAACAGATCATTGGCACCAAACTCTTCGGGCGTGCCGATTTTTCGCTGACCACCGAAGGCAGCGAGTACCTGGCCCATGTTCGCGAGGGGCTGGCCATGCTGCAAAAGTTTCCCGGCGCCGCGGCCGCACCCGGCAAACGCAAGCTGCGTCTGGCCGTCACCCCCACGTTTTCGCGCTCCATCCTGATTCCGCGCCTGCGCCAGTTCACCGAGGCTTACCCCGAGATCGACCTGACACTGCAGGTCTCCATCCCACTGCTGGACGTGGTGGCCGAGGACGCTGACCTGATGGTTCGCTTTGGCACCGGTCGCTACGCCGACGTCGAGCACCTGTGCCTGCTCAAGGACGAAGTGGCGCCGCTGGCCTCACCAGCCTACGTGCGCGAGCATGGGCCGTTCGTGACCGCGCAGGATCTGGAAGGCGAGACGCTTTTGCGCAGTCCGCTTGAACCCTGGCGCACCTGGTTTGCCGCCAACCATCTGGACTGGCCCGAACCCGTGGACGGCTCCCAGTTCAACGACATCGGTCTGATGTGCGATGGCGCCGCCGCTGGAATGGGCGTGGCGCTGGTTCGCCTTAAGCTCGGCGCGCCCTGGCTGGAGCGCGGCTCGCTGGTGCGGCTGGGAACCAACGACGTCTTTGGTCGCAATGTGCCCAGCCCGCACGCCCACTACCTGTGCTGGCGCACCGGCATGATGGACCGCTGGGAATGCGCTGCATTTGCCGACTGGCTGAAAAAGAGCGTGGCCTGATTTAATTTGAAATATTTGCCTCTGGCCCTTATCTGTATTGCATATACAGCTATCTATTTCATAGCTATATTGATTTCAGGAATATCTGGAAAATTTTTCAATCCACCGCCTGCCGCCAGGCCCTAAAGTCAACACCTTTGCTACCCCCCAGATTCTCTATCGACCATGAATGCATCCATCTCGCCCGACCAGCAAGAGCCCAACCACAGAGCGAACCGCCAGGCGCAAATTGTCCAGGCACTGCAAGCCTGCCTGCCGCCCGCAGCCCTGCTCTGGAATTCGGAAGACACCACGCCCTATGAATGCGATGGTCTGACCGCCTACCGCCAGCGCCCGCTGGTCGTGGCCTTGCCGGAGAACGAGAGCGAAGTGCAGGCCGTGCTGCGGGCCTGTTATGCGCTGGAGGTACCGGTGGTGGCGCGCGGTGCCGGTACCGGTCTCTCTGGTGGTGCGATGCCGCACCGGCTGGGCGTGACGCTGTCGCTGACCCGGTTCAACCAGATCCTGAAAGTCGATCCAGTGAGCCGCACCGCAGTGGTCCAATGCGGCGTGCGCAACCTGGCCATCAGCGAGGCCGCCAGCCCGCACGGCCTGTACTACGCGCCCGATCCTTCCAGCCAAATTGCCTGCACCATTGGTGGCAACGTGGCCGAGAACGCGGGCGGCGTGCACTGCCTGAAGTACGGGCTGACCCTGCACAACATCGTCAAGATCAAGGGCTTCACGATGGAGGGCGAACCCGTCGAGTTTGGCTCGGATGCGCTGGACAGCGCCGGGTTTGACCTGATGAGCATCGTGATCGGTTCGGAGGGCATGCTTGCCGTCACCACCGAGGTGACGGTCAAACTGGTGCCCAAACCGCAACTGGCCCGCTGCATCATGGCCAGCTTTGATGACATTCGCAAGGCGGGCGACGCGGTAGCGGCGGTCATCGCGGCGGGCATCACACCAGCCGGGCTGGAAATGATGGACAAACCCATGACGGCTGCTGTCGAGGATTACGTGCATGCGGGCTATGACTTGAGTGCCCAGGCCATCTTGCTGTGCGAGAGCGATGGCACGCCCGAGGAAGTGGAAGAAGAAATTGGCCGCATGAGCGAGGTGCTCAGCGAGCATGGCGCCACGGCCATTGCCGTGAGCCGCGACGAGACCGAACGCCTTAAATTCTGGAGCGGTCGCAAGAACGCCTTTCCTGCCAGCGGACGCATCAGCCCGGACTACATGTGCATGGATTCGACCATTCCGCGCAAGCGCCTGGCCGACATCCTGCTGGCCATTCAGGAAATGGAGAAAAAATACCAGCTGCGCTGCTGCAACGTGTTTCACGCCGGCGATGGCAATCTGCACCCCTTGATCTTGTTTGACGCCAACGACCCCGACCAATTGCACCGCTGCGAGCTGTTCGGTGCCGACATTCTGGAGACCAGCGTGGCCATGGGCGGCACCGTCACCGGCGAACACGGCGTGGGCGTGGAAAAACTCAACTCCATGTGCGTGCAATTCAGCGTGCAGGAGAACGAGCAGATGTTCGGGGTCAAGCGGGCCTTTGACACCAAGGGCCTGCTCAACCCCGGCAAGGTCATTCCCACGCTACAGCGCTGCGCGGAATACGGCAAGATGCTGGTGCGCGGCGGGCAAATCAAACACCCGGACCTGCCCCGGTTTTAGATGGGCATGAACGGGCTTGTGGGTCTGGCCTGGCTGCTGATGCTGCAGTCGATTGGTGAATTGCTCGCGCGCGGATTCTCGCTTCCCTTTCCGGGCCCGGTGATCGGCATGCTTTTGCTGCTGCTGGTCTTGCGTGCGCCTACCGTACGCACGCCCATCGCCGCGTGTGCTAACTTTCTTCTTTCACACCTCTCGTTGCTGTTTGTTCCAGTGGGTGTGGGGGTAATGACGCATCTTGATCTGGTCGGCCAATACGGCATGCGCATGCTGCTGGTGATTATCCTTTCCACCTGGATCGGACTGGCCGTGACTGCGTTGACTTTGCACCTTATGAAAGACAGAGGCGATGCCTGACTTCGTCCAGCTGTGGGTCTATCTGTCAAGCACGCCGCTGTTCGGACTGACGGCGACCCTGGTCATTTATGTCATGGCGCAGTGGGTCTATGGGCGCCTGGGACAGGCTCCGTGGGCCAACCCGGTCCTGTGGACTGTCGTCGCCCTGTCCGCCGTATTGCTGGCCACCGGCGTCAGTTACCCCACTTATTTTGCCGGCGCGCAGTTCATTCACTTCTTGCTGGGCCCCGCTGTAGTGGCGTTGGCCTGGCCCCTTTGGGAACGTCGCGCCGAGTTGGTCCAGCGCTGGCGTGGGCTTTTGCTGGCAGGCTTGGTGGGTGGCGCTGCAGCCAGTGGCTCAGCCCTTGCGCTAGGCTGGCTTGTTACCCTGCCCCCGGAGGTCTTGCTGTCGCTGGCGCCGAAATCGGTCACCGCACCTGTGGCCATGGGCATCGCCGACAAGATAGGCGGCATTCCTGCGCTGGCCGCGGTGTTCGCCGTGGTCACCGGCATGGTGGGGGCCCTAAGCGGCAAATATCTCTTCAAACTGCTGAACATTCCGACCAGTCGTGCGGGCTGGATGGCGCGCGGCTTCTCACTGGGAACCGCAGCCCATGGCATTGGCGCCGCGCGGGCACTGCAAGTCGATGCCGATGCCGGCGCCTACGCCGGCCTGGCGCTGGGCCTGCAGGTCGTCCTGGCCTCACTCTTGATACCGCTGGTCTTTCGCCTCTTTTGATATGCACCCGCAAAGGGCTCGGCCCACAAGACTAGCTTCGGGTCATCCGCTCTGCAGGAGAGTCGTCCGAAATCACTTGCTGTGCCCACGGTATCAACTTACCCACATCGGCTCGCAACACTTCTTGCTTGACCGACAGAATTTGCGCTGGATGCATGGAAAAACTGCGCAGTCCCATGCCCAGCAGCAGCCGGGTCATCGCGGGATCGCCAGCCATCTCTCCGCATACGCTCACCGATTTTCCCTGCGCGCTGCATTCGGCAATAGTGTCAGCCACCAGCCGCAGCACGGCCGGATGCAGTGGATCGTACAAGTGCGCTACCGATTCATCGGCACGATCAATGGCCAGGGTGTACTGGATCAGATCATTGGTGCCGATGGACAGGAAATCAAAATATTTCAGAAACAACTTGATCGTCAGTGCCGCTGCGGGAATCTCAATCATGGCACCAAGCTTGAGGGCACCATAGGCCACACCCCGGTTGTCCAACTCGGCCCGCGCTCGGTCGATCAGGGCCATGGTGTGGCGGATTTCCCCTGCGTGCACCAGCATGGGGATGAGCAGGTTCACCTGACCATGCGCCGCCGCGCGCAAAATCGCCCGCAGCTGCGTCAAAAACATGGCCGGATCGTCCAGGCACCAGCGAATGGCGCGCAATCCCAATGCCGGATTGAGGTGCCCGGCGTCCCGGCTTGATTTGTCCAGTGGCTTGTCGGCCCCAATATCGACGGTGCGTATGGTGACGGGCAAGCCCTGCATGCCCTCCAATGCGCGCAGATAAGCCTGGTACTGCTCCTCTTCATTGGGAAGCTTGCCCTGGCGGCCCATGAACAAAAACTCGCTTCGGAACAATCCAACCCCCAGCGCGCCGGCCTTCACCGCGCCGGGTGCGTCCTGGGGCATTTCAATATTCGCCAGCAGCTCGATCTTGCAGCCGTCCAGCGTCACAGCGGGCGTATGCCGCAAACGCGAAAGCCGTCCGCGCTCAAGCTCTGCCTGACGCTGCTTGAATCCATACTCGGCCAGAATGATGGGCGAGGGATCTACCACCACCACCCCGGCATCTCCATCAATGATGACCCAGTCGTCCTGCCGCACCAACTGGCTCGACAGGCGCGCACCGACCACCGCCGGAATGTCCAGGCTGCGCGCCACTATCGCGGTGTGCGATGTCTTGCCCCCGACATCGGTGATGAAGCCGGCGAACACGCTTTGCTTGAATTGCAACATGTCCGAGGGGGATAGGTCGTGGGCGATCAAGATCAAGGGCACATCGACCGTGTCGTCCAGCAACAGATCCTGCTGTGAGGTTCTGCGAACCACGCGCTCGACGGGCTGCAGAACGGGTGACGCCGCTCCTTTCATGGCGCGCAGAATCTTTTCGGTGATTTGCTCGAGATCGGCCTTGCGCTCGCGCAGGTACTCGTCCTCCATCTCATCGAATTGGCGGGCGATCACCTCCAGTTGCGTCGTCAGGGCCCATTCCGCGTTGTAAAGGCGGTCGCCAATCCAGTGCTTGACGCCGATGACCAGTTCCTCGTCCTGAAGTAGCATCAAGTGCACATCGAGCAGCGCCTTGAGCTCGTGGGGAGTTTCCTTGGAGCTCATGTGCGCAATGCTGTCCTGCAGGCGATGAATTTCTTCCATCACGGCATTGCGGGCGGCGCGAACCCGGTCGATTTCGGAGTCAACCTGCCAGTTCTCGATGAAATAATGCGCAACGTCGACCCGGCTTGAGGCCACCAGCGCCGCCCGCCCGATGGCAACGCCCCGGGCCACTGCCAAACCGTGGATGGAGAAGGTCATCGCTGCCCCAACTGCAGAGCCATGTTCATTCACCTTCGCCGAATTTGTCGGCAATCAGTGCCAGCAGCGAGTCCATAGCCTCCTGCTCGCGTTCGCCGTTGGTATCGATGTCAACCGCGGTGCCCATTCCCGCAGCCAGCATCATGACACCCATGATGCTTTTGGCATTGACGCGTCGCTCCCCCCTGGCCAGCCAGACCTCGCAGGGAAAGCTGCCCGCCAGCTTGGTTAATTTGGCCGAGGCGCGTGCGTGCAGCCCGAGTTTATTGCTGATGGTCGTCGTTCGTTTGATCATTGTTCTTTCGTGCCTGGTTCTGAGGCGCTGTCACAGCCACTTGCATCACGCCTTGCATCCCGCCAGTCACGGCCCGCGTGGCCAACATGTCCAGTGACTCTCCACGGTAGGTAACCGCGCGCAACACCATGGGCAAGTTAACCCCGGCAATCAGCTTGGTATTGGGACCATCGATCAGCTTTTTTGCAATATTGCAGGGTGTGGCTCCAAAGACATCCGTCAGTACCAGGGTCTTGGGTTTGTTGAGCAGCGCCATGGCCTTTTCTGCGTTGGCCAACGTCTCCTCCGTCGTCATATTGGGCAGCACGTCGCAGGCCGCAACCACCGCAGCGCTGTCGGGAAATACATGCAGCACACATTGCCGCAGGGCACTGGCCAATGGCGCGTGCGCGATGATCAAAATTCCATTGTTCATACTGCCATCATTGGCGGCCATTGAGGCTCTCGCTCACAGAGTGGGCGCTTGAATGCCGCATCGTTCAGAAACGTCGATTATGGCGTGTGCAGGCAAGCCACGACCGGACCAAGCGGCGTCAAAGCAAAAAAGATATCGAGCCCACGGTGACACCACGCCGCTTGTTGGTGCTCGACCTTGGCGTTTTGACCTTTGATGGTTGATGGTTGGTGGGTGATCAGCCCAGGGCGCCAAACACCTTCTTAAGCACGGCGCTGCCCGTGCCAATCGGGTCCTTGCGGATTTTCTGCTCTTCCTCGCCGATCATGAAATAGAGGCCATCGAGTGCTTTTCGCGTCACATACTGCTCGATATTGGCGTCTTCCTTCTTCACCAGCCCAATGCCTGCCACCTTTGCAGCCACCTGGTTGTACTTCTTCGCCAGACCCACTTTTTTGGTGGCCGTGGTAACCACAGGCAAAAACTGCACCCCAAGTGGGGCCCGGGTCTTCTCGGCAAAAAATGCGGTGACGGAAGTGTCTCCCCCGGTCAAAATGCCCTTGGCGTCGCTTACGCTCATGGACTTGACCGCGGCCACCAGCAAACTCTTCGCCTTGGGTACAGCCAATTCGGCACCCCGGTTCATCGCCGTCACAAGTTCATCCAGGCGATTGCCCTGTCCGAGCATCCTGAGCAGGCCGCCGGCGTCCTCCAGATAGCCCGGCAACGGAATTTTGACTTTCTCGTTGCCCAGGAATCCATCAGTTCTGCCCAAAAGGGTCACTGCGGCCAGCGCACCTTTCTCGAGTGCGGTCTTGAGTCCCTCGGAGGCTTCGGCATTGGTGAGGTCCCCCAGCGTCAAGGCTTGCGCTTGGCGCTGCGCCAGCAAGACGAGCCCGGCCACTGAAATTGTGTTGAATGTTCTTCGATCCATGCTGTCTCCCGGTAAGTGATCAGGAGTCCATCTTGCGCCGCGTCGGCCATGTTGGCAACAGTTGCCTTTGCGCTGTGCTCGGTTGGACTATTCCTTGCGGAAGGCATCGTGGCAGGACTTGCAGGTGCCCCCAGTGGCTTGGACGGCTGCCTTGATGCTATCGAGGTTGCCGGTTTTCACTACAGCCGCGAGCTTGGCCATTTCGACTTGCATCTTGTCGGCACTGCTGCTGAACTTCGCACTTTCCTTCCAGATTTCGGGCTTGGCGCGGGTGTCTCCTTTGTCAGTGCCTTCCCCGAATGCCGCCCAGGGTAACTTGGCCATGAAATCAGCGGTGGCCGCGCTTTCGGCCGCGACCTTGGCGTCAAATGGGACTTTGCCTGCGGCCATGGCGGCCACGCGACCAAAATTCTGCTGCATGACGAACAAGGCTGCCTTTCGGTACTTGACGGCGTCCTCCGGCTTGGCAAATTGAGCCGAGGCCGCAGTTGCGAATGTGGCAATAGCCGCGGCAAGAACGATGGTGGTAAGTTTTTTCATGTTTTTCCTTCGAGAGTTGGACACAGCCAGGAAGGCCTTGGAAGACCAGTATGAATGCAAAGTTCCAGATAACCCCTCAATCCTAGGGAAACTACCAACATTCGCGCTTGTTTGTGGAGTTAAGAGAGAATGAACACTTGGTGTTGCAATGCAGCCTTGTCGAGGCGAGGCACAAAGATTGGAGCCATGGGTGGCATATAAAGTTAGAGTCTGGGATTTACCAACGCGGGTTTTCCATTGGGCAATGGTGTGCTGCGTTGTTGGATTGGTGGCCACCGCCCAATGGGGAGTGGGCACCATGCAATGGCATTTTCGCTTTGGATACCTGCTCTTGAGCCTGCTCGCGTTTCGCCTGATCTGGGGCGTTCTCGGCGGGCGTTGGTCGCGCTTCGCTTCCTTCATGTATGCCCCCTCGACCGTGCTGCAGTACTTTCGAGGCAAGGGACTTCCCGAGCATTCGGTTGGCCACAATCCGGCTGGCGCTGGATCTGTGTTTGCAATGTTGGGTTTCTTACTGTTCCAGGTGGCGTCAGGTCTGTTCAGCGACGATGAGATTGCTGCCGCCGGTCCTCTGGGCAAGTTTGTTTCCAGTTCGTTTGTGCAAACTGCGACTCACTACCACAAAGAAGTTGGCAAGCCCATCCTGATTGCGCTGATTGCTCTGCACATTGGCGCGATCTTGTTCTACTGGTTCAAAAAGCGGGAGAATCTGGTGCGCCCCATGATGACCGGTGACAAGGAATGTGCGATTCAGATCCGCGGATCCCGCGATGGGATAGGGTCACGCGTGCTGGCCTTGCTCGTGTTTCTGGGCTGTGCAGCGCTACTGGCCTGGGCACTTGAGCAAACTCGATCATAATTTGATCGTCCTGCGAACTCGCGCAGAGCCTTACCGCAAAGTGATTCCAGTGAAAACCGTGTCCATCCGATTTATACAACCCAGTACCGAACAGGAACTCAATGCAGCACGCGGCCTGATCCGGGAGTACGCCACTTCTTTAACTGTGAGCTTGTGTTTTCAGGGCTTCGAAGACGAACTGGCTCAGTTGCCTGGCGAATATGCCGAACCGCGCGGCGCCTTGCTCTTGGCGCTGATCGACGATAGACTGGCCGGATGCTGCGCCTTGCGTCCGCTCGATAGCGCCGATTATCCCAATGCCTGCGAAATGAAGCGCCTGTTTGTGCGGTCGGATTTCCGCAAAAGCGGAATAGGCAGGCAGTTGGCAGAAGCGATTCTCGATCGGGCCAGGCAGGCAGGCTATGAGTCCGTTTTGCTGGACACGCTTGACGAAATGGAAAGCGCCAGGGCGCTGTACCAGGACTTGGGCTTCGTCGAGATTCCGCCCTACTATCACAACCCCATCGAGGGTGCGCACTACCTCATGGCCTCGCTCTAGGATCCGGGAAGGCGGAGCGCTCTGGGCAGGTAAACGGAGGCGGCCGTAGGCCGGGGTCACAGAGCACGGAGTGCTCTGCTGCCCACGCTCCTAAATATTTATCAAGCCACCCTCGGCAAACCCTGCCAGACAATCCTCAGGTTCTTGCTTGTGCCAGCAGGGTGGCAGCATCGCTGACTTCGAATTTTCCGGGCGCTTCGATGTTGAGTGAGACCACCTTGCCATCTTTGACCAGCATGGAGTAGCGGTTGCTGCGCAAGCCCATCCCCTTGCCCGTCAAATCCAGCGTCAGACCTGTCGCTTTGGCGAAGGCGGCATCACCATCGGCCAGCATGCGAACCTTGCCCTGTGTTTTCTGATCACGTGCCCAGGCGCCCATCACGAACGCATCATTGACGCTGACGCACCAGACTTCGTCCACGCCAGCGGCCTGGAGTTCAGTAGCCTTTTCAAGATAGCCGGGGACGTGCTTGGCCGAGCAGGTTGGTGTGAACGCACCCGGCAGCGCAAACAGGGCAATCGTCTTGCCCGCGCAGGCCTTGGCCACATCCACCGGATTGGGACCTAGGCTGCAGCCCGCGCCCTCAACATCCGAATATTCCATCAACATGGTTGCCGGTAGGCTATCGCCAACTTTAATCATTTATAGCTCCTGTAATTGTTCCATTGATTTGCAAATGCAAACGGCTCACATTGTGAGCCGTTTATTGCAAGCCCGCAGAGGGCGGCACCAATCACCTAAACGATGGCTGCCTTTTGCACCAGGCGCGTCGCAATCCAATTTTTGGTCTTGGAAATGGGCCTGCTTTCAGTAATCTCGATGGTGTCCCCCAGTTTGTACTCGCCATTTTCATCATGGGCGTGGTACTTGCTGGACTTGCCGACGATCTTGCCGTAAAGCTCATGCTTAACGCGGCGTTCAATCAAGACAGTCACGGTCTTTGCGCGCTTATCGCTGACCACCTTGCCAATCAAGGTGCGCTTGAGGGATTTTTTAGCTTCCGTCATTTAGAGCTCCTTATTTGGCGGATTGTTCAGCGCCTTGCTTCTCGACAAGAATGGTCTTGGCGCGAGCAATATCGCGGCGCGTAGAGCGCAGCGTGGCAGTGTTGTTGAGTTGTTGCGTGGCTTTTTGCATCCGCAGACCGAAGTGAGCTTTTTGGAGCTCCTTGACTTCTGCTTGCAGGCCGGCAACGTCTTTTTGGCGCAGTTCAGTAGTTTTCATATCATGTTCTCCGGCTTACTGGCCAATCATGCGAGCCACGAAAGTGGTGCGCAAAGGCAGCTTGGCCGAAGCCAATCGAAACGCTTCACGCGCCAACTCTTCTGGCACACCGACAATTTCAAAAACGATCTTGCCGGGTTGAATCTCAGCCACGTAGTATTCGGGGTTGCCTTTGCCGTTACCCATGCGAACCTCAGCGGGTTTTTGGGAAATTGGTTTGTCAGGAAACACACGAATCCAGATCCGGCCACCACGTTTGACGTGACGGGAAATCGCGCGACGCGCGGCTTCGATCTGACGGGCCGTCAGACGGCCACGGTCGATACATTTCAGGCCAAAGTCACCAAATGCCACCGAGCTACCTCGGGTTGCGACACCGGTGTTACGGCCCTTTTGCTCTTTGCGATATTTGCGACGAGCGGGTTGCAACATAGTTATTCTCCTTTGCCGTCAGCTGCTGCAGCTGGCGCGGCTACCTTGCGGACGCGCTTAACGGCGGGTTTGTTGGCGTCGGCACCGGTGGCCTCAGCAGGTTTGTCGCTGCCATCGGCAGGCGCTACGTTGCCGGCCAATGGCGGACGACGCACTCCGCGGGGAGCGGGACGGTCAGAGCCAGGGCGAGCATCGCGGCGTGGGCCACGTGGGCGACGTTCGTCATCAGTGCGGGTCTCAACAGCCGCTGGCAGGTCGTTGCGTCCAAGCGTGTCGCCCTTGTAGACCCAGACCTTGACACCAATAATGCCGTAGGTCGTCTTGGCCTCAGAGGTACCGTAGTCAATATCAGCACGCAATGTATGAAGCGGCACGCGACCTTCACGATACCATTCGCAACGGGCAATCTCAATACCGTTGAGACGACCTGAGGACATGATCTTGATGCCCAGGGCGCCAAGACGCATCGCATTCTGCATGGCGCGCTTCATGGCCCGACGGAACATGATGCGTTTTTCAAGTTGCTGTGTAATGCTGTCTGCAATCAATTTGGCATCGACTTCAGGCTTGCGCACTTCTTCAATGTTGACTGCAACGGGAACGCCCAGTTGACGCGTCAGTTCGCGCTTGAGGTTTTCAATGTCTTCGCCTTTTTTCCCGATCACAACACCCGGACGTGCCGAGAAAATCGTGATGCGGGCGTTTTTGGCCGGGCGCTCGATCAGAACGCGCGACACCGAAGCGTTTTTCAGCTTGATCTTGAGGTACTCGCGCACCTTGATATCTTCCGCGAGCATACCGGCGAAATCACGGTCACTGGCGTACCAGCGCGATGCCCAATTGCGGCTAACGGACAGGCGAAAGCCGGTTGGGTGGATTTTTTGTCCCATATCTTCCTGGCCTCTTTCAGTTACCAACCGTCACGTACACATGGCACGTGGGTTTTCTGATTTGATTGCCACGACCTTTTGCGCGGGCCGTGAAGCGCCTGAGTGAAGCACCTTGTTCGACGAAGATGGTCTTCACCTTCAGTTCGTCGATGTCGGCGCCATCGTTATGCTCAGCGTTGGCAATAGCGGATTCCAGCACCTTCTTGATGATCACGGCAGCTTTTTTCTGCGTGAACTGCAAGATGTTCAGGGCTTGATCAACTTTCTTGCCGCGGATCAGGTCCGCGACCAAGCGGCCTTTATCGACCGACAAACGAACGCCACGAAGGGTTGCACGTGTTTCCATGGTCACCTCCTTATTTCTTTTGGACTTTTCGGTCCGCGGCATGGCCCTTGAAAGTCCGGGTAAGCGCGAACTCACCCAACTTGTGGCCTACCATTTGATCGGTGATGTAGACCGGCACGTGCTGCTTGCCATTGTGAACGGCAATGGTCAGGCCGATGAAATCGGGCAAAACCATAGAGCGACGCGACCAGGTCTTGATCGGCTTTTTGTCTTTGGTCGCAACGGCCTTGTCGGCCTTTGCCACCAGATGATGGTCGACAAACGGACCTTTTTTCAGAGAACGAGTCATTTACCTACCCCTTACTTCTTGCGACGCGACACGATCATGACCTGCGTGCGCTTGTTGTTACGGGTACGGTAACCCTTGGTCAGATTACCCCAAGGATCGACTGGATGACGGCCTTCTCCGGTCTTGCCTTCGCCACCGCCGTGGGGGTGATCCACAGGGTTCATGACGACACCGCGAACGGTTGGTCGAATGCCCATCCAGCGCTTCACGCCGGCCTTGCCAAGTTGGCGCAGGCTGTGCTCTTCGTTGGCCACCTGGCCAAGCGTTGCGCGGCATTCAATGTGGATCTTGCGGACCTCACCTGAGCGCATGCGCACCTGAGCGTAAGTGCCCTCTCGCGCCAGAAGCGTTGCCGACGTTCCCGCCGAGCGCACCACCTGCGCACCGCGGCCAACTTGCAACTCAATGCAATGCACGATAGAGCCAACTGGAATATTGCGGATCGGCAACGTGTTGCCAACACGAATCGGGGCTTCAGCGCCACTCATGATCGATGCACCGACCTCAAGGCCACGCGGAGCAATGATGTAGCGACGCTCGCCGTCTGCATAGCAAACCAGGGCGATGTGTGCAGAGCGGTTGGGATCGTATTCGATGCGTTCGACCTTAGCGGCTATCCCATCCTTGTTGCGACGGAAGTCGACCACGCGGTAGTGGTGCTTGTGACCGCCACCCTTATGTCGGGTGGTGATGTGACCATTGTTGTTGCGGCCCGCATGCTGGAACTGAGGTTCGAGCAAGGGTGCGTAGGGCTCTCCCTTGTGCAGATGATCACGCGAAATTTTCACCATGCCGCGCCGGCCTGGTGAAGTTGGTTTCATTTTGATAACAGCCATGATTACGCAGCCTCCCCGCCAAGGTTCAGCTCTTGACCGGCCTTGAGCGTCACATAAGCCTTGCGAACATTGTCGCGACGGCCAACAGATTTGCCAAAACGCTTGGTCTTGCCTTTAGTGTTCACCACAGAAACGCCCTTGACCTCGACCTTGAACATCAACTCCACAGCGGCTTTGATTTCGTATTTGGTCGCATCCTGCAGCACCTTGAAGGTCACGGCATTGCTCTTCTCGCCAACCATAGTTGCCTTTTCAGACACGATGGGAGCGACGAGCACCTGCATCAGGCGACCTTCCTCGAATTTGGAATTATTTGGACCGTGGCTCATGCGAACATCTCCTTGAGTTGGTCCAGCGCAGCCTTGGTGACCAGCACTTTGCGATAATGAACCAGCGACAGCGGGTCTGCGTAACGCGGCTCAACGACCAGCACATTCATCAGGTTGCGCGAAGCAAGGTACAGGTTTTCGTCGACTTCGTCGGCAATCACCATGACAGAGGCGAGATTCATGGCCTTGAATTTTGCAGCCAGCGGCTTGGTCTTGGGCGACTCAACCGTGAGGGAATCCACCACGGCGAGACGACCTTCGCGAGCCAGTTGCGACAAGATGGATGCCATGCCGGCACGGTACATCTTCTTGTTGATTTTCTGCGCGAAATTCTCATCGGGCATGTTTGGGAAAATCCGACCGCCTCCACGCCACAAAGGCGAAGACGTCATACCCGCACGAGCACGACCCGTTCCCTTTTGCTTGAAAGGCTTTTTGGTCGAGTGCTTGACCTGTTCACGGTCTTTCTGAGCGCGCGTACCCTGACGGGCATTGGCCTGAAAGGCAACCACAATCTGGTGCACCAGATCTTCGTTGTAGGCGCGGCCAAAAACGGTTTCCGGCACTTCAAATTTTGAAGTGGGCTGACCTTGGTCATTAAGGAGTTCGAGCTGCATCAGTTCGCTCCTTTCATGCTGGCGTTGATTGCCTTGACTTTGACGGCGGGGCGCACGGTCACAAAACCGCCAGCCGAACCGGGGATAGCACCGCGAATCATGAGCAACTGGCGAGCCTCGTCGATACGGATGACGTCAAGGTTTTGCGTAGTGACCAGCTCGTCACCAAGATGCCCGGTCATGCGCTTGCCGGGGAAAATACGACCCGGATCCTGAGCCATACCGATGGAGCCAGGAACGTTGTGCGAACGGCTGTTACCGTGTGATGCACGCTGCGACTTCATGTTGTGGCGTTTGATAGTTCCGGCAAACCCTTTACCAATGGAGGTGCCCTGCACATCAACCTTCTGGCCAACGGCAAACACGTCCGACACCGGCACGGCGGCGCCGGCTTGGTATTTGGAGGCCGCATCAGCCTCCACACGGAATTCTTGAATGATTTCACCAGCCTCGACACCTGCCTTGGCAAGGTGACCAGCGATGGGCTTGGTGACGCGCGAAGCTTTGCGGGCACCAAATGTCACCTGCAAGGCGACATAGCCATCATTCTCCTGGGTTTTGACCTGGGTCACGCGGTTGTTAGATACATCCACTACCGTCACAGGGATTGAGTCCCCCTCGTCGGTAAATAGGCGCATCATGCCCACCTTGCGGCCCAGCAATCCTAAGCGATTGCTAAGACTCATTTTTTTCTCCGTAGCTTCCACCATTGCCACTTCAATTGGCAGCAACGTTTTGGCGTGAAAGGCTGTTAATAAAACTTCATTGCTCTGCGATGCAAATTCAATGAAGCCTTTTAGTATATCCGGAACTTCACCTTGCGGCAAGCACATCCATACATAAAGAAGTCTTGACGGCGGCTTTCGCGACCATCATCCCTTACTGCAACTTGATTTCGACATCAACTCCGGCGGGCAGGTCGAGCTTCATCAAGGCGTCAACCGTCTTGTCGGTGGGATCGACAATGTCCATCAAACGTTGGTGGGTGCGAATTTCGAGCTGATCGCGACTGGTCTTGTTCACGTGCGGCGAACGCAAAATATCAAACCGTTTCATGCGGGTTGGCAAAGGCACGGGGCCCTTGACAATCGCACCGGTGCGCTTGGCGGTATCGACAATCTCGGCAGCCGATTGATCGATCAGTTTGTAATCGAACGCCTTCAGGCGAATGCGGATTTTTTGTTTGGTAGCCATGGTAGTTCCTTAAGCAATGATCTTGGCAACCACACCGGCGCCCACGGTCTTGCCGCCTTCGCGGATGGCAAAGCGCAAGCCCTCTTCCATGGCGATGGGGTTGATCAGCTTGACAGTGATCGAGACGTTATCGCCTGGCATCACCATCTCTTTGCCTTCTGGCAACTCAATCGCTCCGGTCACGTCCGTCGTGCGGAAGTAAAACTGGGGGCGGTAGTTGTTGAAGAAGGGGGTGTGACGGCCGCCTTCGTCCTTGGACAGAACGTAGATCTCGCCAGTGAAATGGGTGTGGGGCTTGATGGAGCCGGGCTTGCACAGCACTTGGCCGCGCTCGACGTCTTCACGCTTGGTGCCGCGCAGCAAAATGCCCACGTTGTCACCGGCTTGACCCTGGTCAAGCAGTTTGCGGAACATCTCAACGCCGGTACAGGTGGTCTTTTGGGTGGTTTTGATACCGACGATTTCGATTTCTTCGCCGACTTTGATCACACCGCGCTCGATACGACCGGTCACCACGGTGCCCCGGCCAGAGATGGAGAACACGTCTTCGACGGGCATCAGGAAGGCGCCGTCAACCGCGCGCTCGGGCAGCGGGATGTAGGTGTCCAGGGCTTCAGCGAGTTTGAAGATGGAGCCTTCGCCCATTTCGCCCTTGTCGCCTTCCATGGCCAGCTTGGCTGAGCCGTGGATGATGGGGGTGGCATCGCCCGGGAATTCGTATTTGTCCAAAAGCTCGCGCACTTCCATTTCAACGAGTTCGAGCAGTTCGGCGTCGTCCACCATGTCGCACTTGTTGAGGTACACGATGATGTAGGGTACGCCCACCTGACGGGCCAGCAGGATGTGCTCGCGGGTCTGGGGCATGGGACCGTCTGCAGCGGAGCACACCAAAATGGCTCCGTCCATCTGAGCGGCACCGGTGATCATGTTTTTCACATAGTCAGCGTGGCCAGGGCAATCGACGTGGGCGTAGTGGCGGTTGGCCGTTTCGTACTCAACGTGCGCTGTGTTGATGGTAATACCGCGCGCTTTTTCTTCAGGAGCGGCGTCAATTTGGTCATAGGCCTTGGCCTGACCACCAAACTTGGCCGCCAGCACGCTGGTGATGGCCGCAGTCAAGGTGGTCTTGCCGTGGTCCACGTGGCCAATGGTGCCTACGTTGACGTGAGGCTTGGTGCGTGTGAATTTTTCTTTTCCCATTTTCAATTCTCCAAAGAGCTAATTCCCGTGTACAGGTTTAATGTTTGCACGGTATTGCTGGTTCGCCCCGCACGGAAAACAGGGCGGCATACCGTCGCAGACAGCTTGAAATCAGAGGTGCCCGAGCAAATCCCTAACGGGAAACATGGTCCGGCACCTGATCATTATTTGGCCCTTGCCGCCATGATGGCTTCTGAGACGTTACGCGGGGCTTCCGTGTAATGCTTGAATTCCATCGTGTAGGTGGCGCGGCCTTGCGACATGGAGCGCAGGGTCGTCGAGTAGCCGAACATTTCGGACAGTGGCACTTCGGCCTTAATGGCCTTGCCACCGCCAAGCATGTCTTCCATGCCTTGCACCATGCCGCGACGTGAGGCCAAATCGCCCATCACGTTGCCGGCATAGTCTTCCGGGGTTTCAACTTCCACCGCCATCATGGGCTCCAAGATCACGGGACTGGCCTTGCGGCAACCTTCCTTGAAGCCAAAAATGGCCGCCATCTTGAATGCCAGTTCATTCGAGTCCACGTCGTGGTAAGAGCCGAAGTGCAGCGTAACCTTCACATCAACCACGGGGTAGCCCGCCAGCACGCCTTGCGTGACCGCTTCATTGATACCCTTCTCCACCGCCGGGATGTACTCACGCGGAACCACGCCACCCTTGATGGCGTCGACGAACTCAATGCCCTTGCCCTGCTCGTTAGGCTCGATCTTGAGCACCACGTGCCCGTATTGGCCCTTGCCGCCAGACTGGCGAACGAACTTGCCCTCGGCATCTTCCACCGTCTTGCGGATGGTTTCGCGATACGCCACCTGCGGCTTGCCAACGTTGGCTTCAACGCCAAACTCGCGCTTCATGCGGTCGACAATAATTTCCAGATGCAACTCGCCCATGCCAGCGATCAGGGTCTGGCCGGACTCTTCGTCCGTCTTGACGCGGAACGAGGGATCTTCCTGGGCCAGACGCTGCAGGGCGATGCCCATTTTTTCCTGATCCACCTTGGTCTTGGGCTCGACCGCCTGGGTAATCACCGGCTCGGGGAACACCATGCGCTCAAGCATGATGATGGCTGAGGGATCGCACAGGGTTTCACCCGTGGTCACATCCTTTAAGCCGACGCAAGCGGCAATGTCACCGGCGCGAATTTCACTCACTTCTTCGCGGTTGTTCGCGTGCATTTGCACGATACGGCCAATCCGTTCTTTCTTGCCACGAATCGGGTTGTAGACGCTGTCTCCCTTGCTCAGCACGCCCGAGTAGACGCGCACAAAGGTCAGCTGTCCAACAAACGGATCGGTCATCAATTTGAACGCGAGCGCCGAAAATTTCTCGCCGTCATCGGCCTTTCGAGATACCGGTGCTTCGTCATCATCGGTGCCCTTGACAGGGGGAATATCCACTGGCGAAGGCATGAATTCAATCACGGCGTCCAGCATGCGTTGCACGCCCTTGTTCTTGAATGCGGTGCCACACAACATAGGCTGGATTTCGCTGGCGATGGTACGGGTGCGGATGCCAAGCTTGATTTCGTCTTCTGTCAAGTCACCCACTTCGAGGTACTTGTTCATCAGCTCTTCAGAAGCCTCAGCCGCTGACTCAACCATCTTTTCGCGCCACTCTTTGGCAGACGCCAACAATTCGGCCGGGACTTCACGGTACTCAAACTTCATCCCCTGGGACGCTTCATCCCAGATGATGGCTTTCATCTTGATGAGGTCAACCACGCCGACGAAATGCTCTTCAGCGCCAATCGGGATCACGATCGGAACGGGGTTGGCCTTGAGACGCACCTTCATCTGGTCCACGACCTTGAAGAAATTGGCGCCCGTGCGGTCCATCTTGTTGACAAATGCCAAGCGAGGCACTTTGTACTTGGTTGCTTGACGCCAAACGGTCTCGGACTGGGGCTGCACACCGCCCACAGCGCAGTACACCATGCAGGCGCCGTCCAGCACGCGCATGGAGCGCTCCACCTCAATGGTGAAGTCCACGTGGCCGGGCGTATCAATGATATTGATGCGGTGCTCGGCAAAGTTGTTTTCCATGCCCTTCCAGAAGCAGGTGGTCGCAGCGGAGGTGATCGTGATGCCACGCTCTTGCTCCTGCTCCATCCAGTCCATCGTGGCTGCGCCGTCGTGCACTTCACCAATTTTGTGATTCACGCCGGTATAAAAAAGAATGCGCTCGGTTGCGGTGGTCTTACCAGCGTCAATGTGAGCTGAAATGCCAATGTTGCGATAACGCTCAATGGGGGTATGGCGAGCCATGATGAACCTCTGAAAAGAGAAAATTTAAAAACTGCGCAGCTGCATACACTGCGGGCCGTAGCTTGGGACCATCAAGGTCGGCACGGGTTTCGAAGCGCCGGAACATCCTCTGGATAACAAAGGCGGGCCGGCAGGTCCCGCAGCGACAAATTGAAGTCGCGCAGCAGCTTCTGACTTAGAAGCGGAAGTGAGAGAACGCCTTGTTGGCCTCTGCCATGCGGTGAACTTCGTCACGCTTTTTCATGGCACCACCACGGCCTTCCGTTGCCTCCATCAATTCGTTGGCCAAGCGAAGGGCCATCGACTTCTCGCCACGCTTGCGGGCGGCTTCCTTGATCCAGCGCATGGACAAAGCCAGACGACGAACCGGACGCACCTCAACGGGCACCTGGTAATTGGCGCCGCCCACGCGGCGAGACTTGACCTCAACCATGGGTTTGACGTTGTTGATGGCCATGGTGAAGGCCTCAACCGGGTCTTTGCCCGGGTTCTTTTTCTCGATCTGTTCGAGTGCGCCATAAATAATGCGCTCGGCAACCGCTTTTTTGCCGCCTTCCATGATCACGTTCATGAATTTGGACAGCTCGACATTGCCGAATTTTGGATCCGGCAGGATTTCACGTTTAGGGACTTCGCGACGACGTGGCATTGTTTCACCTCTATTGCTTCAGTTGGCGTTTTTGCAAACACCGCGAGAGTTAAAAATAAGACTCTCACTTACTCGACCCGAACATTGGGTCACTACGCTCATTCGCTGCGCCACGCAGCAAACAAACACCTTTTATTGCTTGCGCAAATGACGAATTTGCTTATTTGACCTTGGGCTTCTTCGCACCGTATTTGGAGCGCGACTGCTTACGGTCTTTCACGCCTTGCAAGTCGAGCGAACCACGCACGATGTGGTAACGAACACCTGGCAAGTCCTTGACACGACCACCGCGCACCAGCACCACAGAGTGCTCCTGCAGGTTGTGGCCTTCGCCGCCGATGTAGGAAATGACTTCAAACCCGTTGGTCAGGCGCACTTTGGCGACTTTACGCAGAGCCGAGTTCGGTTTTTTGGGCGTTGTGGTGTACACACGGGTGCACACACCGCGACGCTGCGGAGAATTTTCCATCGCAGGGCTCTTGGACTTGATCGTTTCGACCTCGCGCCCCTGACGTACTAGCTGATTTATGGTTGGCATTGAAAAACGTCCCTAAACGTTTGGGTAACTAAAAACTTGAATAACTCGAAAACGTGAATCCCTTCGGAAATTCCGAAAAGCCTTCAACTATAGCAGGTCAAGACCTTGTTCGCAATCAAAAATTTGCGGCTGAGCCGTGGCATGCAAAAGTGTGCAAACGCTCACATTCATGCCAGACACCATTTACTTGATCCACAAGCGCAGCGCATCCCATGCTCGGCCCAGGATTCCAGCCTCCTTCACGCCCGTGAGCGCTACCAGCGGCACTTCCGTCAGCGCCTGCCCATCCAGGCTGACCTTCAGAACTCCCACCTGCTGGCCCTTGGTCAAGGGGGCCACCAGGGGATCCGGGCGGACCACCTCGGTCTTGAGCTTGGTGGCGCTGCCCGCAGGGACGGCCACGATGATGGGCTGGGGACTGCCCAGTTGGGCAGTCGCCTGTGCGCCCTTCCAGACCGCTGGCGTCACCACGGCCTGGTTGGACTCAAAGAGTTTGACCGCATCAAAGGCGGTATACCCCCAGTTGAGCAGCTTCTGCGATTCGTTGGCCCGGGCGTTTTCGCTGGCCGCTCCCAAAACGATGGAAAGCAGGCGCCGACTCCCCTTGGCCTCGGGCGTTCCCGTGGCCGCCCCCTGCACACCCAGGCTGGTGATGTCACGCTTGGCAGTCGCAATGAGGCAATACCCCGCGGCATCGGTGTGCCCGGTCTTCAGGCCATCGACCGTCGGGTCCCGAAACAGCAACAGGTTGCGGTTGGTGTCGTTGGCAACCGGTGTGCCGGCGTAGCGGTATTTTTTGATCGCGTAATAAGCGACGTAATCCGGAAAATCGTGCATCAGCCGGGTGGCCAGAATGCTCAAATCCCGCGCGGTCGTGGTGTGACCGGCTTCGGTCAAACCCTCCGGATTCTTGTAACCCGTCGCTTTCATCCCGAGCGCCTTCGCCTGCTCGTTCATGAGCTGAACAAAATGCTCGGCTGAACCACCCACCCCTTCGGCCAGGGCCATGGTGGCGTCGTTGCCGCTTTGCACAATCATTCCCTTGATCAGGTCTTCCACCGGGACACTCATTTTGGGATCGATGAACATGCGCGAGCCGGGCATCTTCCAGGCACGCTCGCTCACAGCAAAGGTCTGCTTGAGATCGATCTTCTTGCTGCGCAAAGCGTCAAACACCAGGTACGCCGTCATCAACTTGGTCAGTGAGGCGGGTTCCACTGGGGAATCAATGTCTTTTTCGGCAAGAATCTGGTTGGCCGTCACGTCCAGCAGCATGAAGGAACGCGCCGCCACCTCCGGCGGCTGGGGCGCCTGTGCTGTGACGGCAAGGGAAACGGTGGCAAGCAGGGAAATCAGTAGTTTTTTCATAAAGGTCGAAAGACGCCAGTGGCGCGGGAGAATCCAGTGAAGGTAAAAATGTATAAAAAAGATAGCGCTAGTTGCTTACTGGACAATGGGTTTCGGTCTAAAAAGCACTTAACGGCCCAGGGCCTCAGGGGTGAGTAGGCGTTCCACGATCTTGCCGTTTTTCAGGTGCGACTCGACGATTTCGTCGATGTCGTTCATGTCCAGGTAGGTGTACCAGACCGCCTCCGGGTAAACCACCACCACGGGGCCAGCGGCGCACCGGTCCAAACACCCCGCCTTGTTGACGCGAACCTGCCCGGGACCGGACAGTCCGGCAGCCTGAACCAGGGCTTTGCAACGGTCAAATGCCTCTTGCGCACGAAACTGTGCACAACAGGATTCTCCGTTCTTGCGCTCATTGAGGCAGAAGAATATGTGACATTTGTAATAAGTTGTGTTGGGCTGGTTTGCGCCGTCGTTGAGGTTTCGGTTGCCCGCTGGGATAGCTGTCATGACTTCATTCTAGTTTTGTGTATCGCGCCGCGAGACCCGCACCAGCACATACACCGCCACGCAATAGGGCCACAGCCAGCCCAACCACTGTGCCAGCCCATGGAAGCGGATGAAACGGCCCTGCTCCCAGGTGGACAAGGTCTGAGCAAAATAAGGGCTGGTCGGCGCCTGATTAAGAAGGCTCAGGTACAGCCCCAGCGCCAGCAATACCAAGGCCGCGCTGGTCCGCACGGACACGGGCATGAGCAGGGCAGCGAGCAAAAAACTCGTGACCAGGCCCGCCTGAACGGGCAGGCTGATCCAGACCCAGGCATGAGCCGGGCCATAACTCAGCGCTGCCGACAGTGCGGTGACTGCCACGCCAGAGGCAAAAACAGTCAGTAAAAACAGGCCCCGACGGGCGGCCGTGCGGATGATGCAATAACCCAGCAAGCAGGGGATCAGCAGTCCCAGTGCCACGCACAGCATCTCGGCACCGGGCACCAGAGGCTGCAGTTCAATGTCGCGCACCGGCAACCAGTCTAGAAACGGTGTGCCCTCCAGAGCCTCGGCGGCGCCAGCCTCCAGCCGCTCAAACACCTGCCCCAGGCCAAAAGGCACGGCGGCTGGAAACAGCAGTGCCAAAGGCCACAAAGCCAGCAAAACCAGGCCCCCCCGGGCGTCCGGCAGGAACCAGCGGGCGCGGAAAGCTCCCCAGCGGGCAATCACGCCGAGCTTTTCCATGCTCCAGGCCAACAACCCCCCCAGCAAGGTGCCACTCAAGTTGAGCCCCAGATCGACATAGGAAGGCACTCGCGCTGGCAGGTAGCTTTGCAGCGATTCCATCAGGAGCGACAGCAGCGCGCCGAGCAGCGTGGCGATGATCACCGCATGGCGTCCCCGGCCAGTTCGCAAGGCACTGAGCGCCAGCAGGAACCCCAACGGCATGTAGCCCAGCACATTGATGGCCAGGTCAAAACCCGTCCAGTACCGGGGCCAGGGGCTACTCAGAAAAGTCCACGGCGCGATCCCCTGATCCCGCCAGTCCATAAACGGATACAGGCTGGCGTAAACCAGCAAACCGGTGTAGATCAGGGCCAGGGGCGAGGCTGACGTTTTGTGCATGGACAATTGGATTCTCAGACAATCGGGGGCGGCAGCGCCAGATTGCCGTGGACCGGGCGGGCTTCGCGCACAATGCCAAACAGGAGGACCAAACGCATGCGGGCAGTTTAGGTCAAAAAAAACCCCAGCCCGAGGGCTGGGGTGGTAAGCCTATTTGCTGTCACACATCAAGGCCCCGCTCAGGGAGGAAAAGCGGGAGGCAGCGAACTGCCCGGCGCTAATATAACAAATACCGTCTGCATTTTCAAACCACAGGTTAAAAATACTTCCAATCGCGGGACAATCGCCGCTCAACCGTTACACTTTTGATCATGACACAGTACGCTCCCTACCCCATGGGCCGCCCGCGCCGCCTGCGCCGCGACGCCTTCACCCGCAACCTCGTGCGCGAAAGCACGCTCACTCCCAGCGACTTCATCTACCCGGTGTTTGTGGTGGACGGCCAGCTGCAGCGCCAGGCCGTCTTGTCCATGCCCGGCGTGGAGCGATTGAGCCTGGACCTGCTCCTGCCCGTGGCTGAGGATTGCGTCAAATTGGGCATCCCGGTCATGGCCCTGTTCCCGGTCATTGATGCCTCGCTCAAGACCCCCGACGGGCGCGAAGCCCTCAACCCGGACGGCCTGGTCCCGCGTGTGGTGCGCGCGCTCAAGAAAGAGTTTCCTGGCCTGGGTGTGATGACCGATGTCGCGCTTGACCCCTTCACCAGCCACGGTCAGGACGGCCTGATTGATCCGGACCCGGCCGAAAACGGTTACATCATGAACGATGAAACCATGGCCGTGCTGGTTCAGCAGGCACTCACCCAGGCGCAGGCCGGGGTTGACATCGTGGCACCGAGCGACATGATGGATGGGCGCATCGGGGCCATTCGCCAGGCCCTGGAGGCCAACAAGTTGGTCCACACCCGCATCATGGCCTACAGCGCCAAGTACGCCAGCGCGTTTTACGGCCCGTTCCGGGACGCTGTAGGGTCGGCGGGCAATCTGGGCAAGAGCAACAAAAAGGTCTACCAGATGGACCCGGGCAACTCCAACGAGGCCCTGCGCGAAGTGGCCCTGGACATCGCCGAGGGCGCGGACATGGTGATGGTCAAACCCGGCATGCCGTATCTGGACATCGTGCGCCGGGTCAAGGACGAGTTCATGGTGCCCACCTTTGCCTACCAGGTGTCGGGCGAATACGCCATGCTCAAGGCCGCGGCCCAGAATGGCTGGCTGGACCACGACGCGGTCATGTTGGAGAGCCTGCTCGGATTCAAACGGGCCGGTGCCGATGGCGTGCTGACCTACTTTGCCAGGGATGCGGCCTGTTTGCTACGTAATCAATAGCTGCATGCGAAGCATTGACGGGGGCTAATACCGTATTTTTCATAAATTTGTGAGAGAGCCACCGATCCATGCGAATTTTCACTCTCACCAATTCCAATGTCACCGAAAGCGCCGAGCCCCAGGCTCTGGCTGCCCAGGGGCTGCCCGAGGCGGCTTGGGTGTGGATTTCCTGCTCACGCGCCGAGTTTGAAGCGCAGCAAAGCCCCCTCCAGGCCACACTTCAGGCCTTGTGCGGCCTGCAACTGGTTGACTTGCACGTCTCTGACCTGCTCAACAACTTCCTGCCTTCGCACTACGACTACACCTCCCAGTACGACGTTCTGGTATTTCGCCGTCTCAGCGCGGCAAGCCCGCAGTCCCCGCAAGACTCAGCGCCGCAAGCAGGCGCACCCACCAAACCACGCGGAGGTCCGCCCATTTTGCGGCGCATTGACACCAGCCCGGTTGGGTTCGCGGTGTTTGACCGGGTTTTGCTGACGGTTCACCCCGCCGATTGCGCGGTGCGGGAGGCCTATGCCGCCAAATTGCTCAGCCTGGCCTCGGCTGAATCACGTGCCACCGGGGCGCGTCTGCCCAACGGCCCGGCGGACCTGATGCTGCGCATTGTCAACCTCATGGTGGATGGATATCTGGAGTTGCGACGCGAACTCACCCGCCAGCTTGACCATTGGCAAACCGAACTGCTCAACCCCAAGACCCGCTTCAACAACTGGAGCACGCTGCTTGAGGCGCGGTTGTCGCTGCATCATCTGGACGAGATCTGTGAGGACCAGCGCTCGGCGATGCAGGACTGGATCGAGGCGCTCAAAGCCTGGCCCCAGGCCGAAACACCGGGGGAACAGCGCGAGCGCGATCTGCTGCAGGTGCGCAGCCGGGATGTGCTCGAACACATTGAACGGGTGGTGCACCATGTCCGCCGTCTGGAGCAAAGCGCCGAGACCGCAGTGCAAATGCACTTCAACGCCCAAAGCCACCGCACCAACGAGATCATGCGCACCCTCACGGTGCTCACGGCCATCTTCTTGCCCCTGAACCTGATTGCCGGCATTTTCGGGATGAACTTCGAATTTATCCCCCTCTTGCACCGCTCCAATGGTTTTTGGTTTGCCATGCTTTTGATGACGGCCACGGCCCTGACATTGGCCATATTTTTCTGGCGCAGGCACTACCTGGAGCACTCCAGCCGCTAAGCCCTGGCATCACCTACAGTCTGGCGCGGGCAGGCGATGGGATTCAAACCCAGGGCGGGGATAATTTCTCGCTTGCCAGTGCTCGCTGCACGGCCGGACGCGCCAACACCCGCTCCAGATGCGGCCCAAGGTGCACGCGGCTGCGCGCTGGCGGGCTGTCGAACCCACGGGTCCAACGCGAAAGCATCATCACATAGGGGTCCAGCGCACTGTAGGTGGCGCCCAGCAACCACGGCTCGCCGTGGTTCGCCAACTCGGCATCAAGCAGGTCCAGCATGGCGCCGGCCTTGCGCTCGGCGCAAGCCTTGACCTCGGCCGCGCCCGCCACATTACCCTCGCTCACCCAGCGCTCCGGGTAAAAATAAGCCATCAGGGTCGCTTGCAGCGTGTTGGTCAGCCACACCAGCCACTTGTAAAAATGAGCCCGCTCGGGCGTCCGCAGCCCCGGGGCCAGGGCCGCCTGCGGAAACTGGTCGCAAAGATACAGACAAATGGCCGCGGCCTCGTACAGCACCAGGTCCCCATCGGTGAGCACCGGAATCAGGCCGTTTGGATTGAGCTTGAGGTACTCGGGTCGCTTGTGCGCATCGGCCGGCCGATCCACCAGCACCAATTGAAACGGGGTACCCGTTTCTTCGAGCAAAATGTGCGGCGCCATGGCGGCGGTACTGGGGTAATAGTGAAGCGAAATCATGATTATCTCCCGCGTCAAACTCGTTCAGAGACACAACACGCTACGTTTTATGTAGCAGAATATACAATTCCGATAAGGGCTACAGCCGGTTTTGCGGCTTATTTCCAGCGAACCGGTTCGATGTCCACGTGCTCTGCACCGTCGCCGAGCATCAAGACACCTTCCTGAATCGTGGCCTGCAATTGCATGCTGCGCCGGGCCAGTGCAATCAACGCCTGCGAGGCCGCCGCAGGCACCCTGAACACACTGAGGTTGCCCGGTCGGGCCAGCTTGGCCTGCATGGTGCGCCACCAGATGTCCGCAGCCGAACTGAAGCAGTACAGCACCACCTCGTCCGCCTTGCCGCAGGCCTTGAGCAGAGGTTTGTCATCGGGCTGGCCCACTTCCATCCAGAGTCGGGTCTGGCCGGTGAAATCGCGCAGCCACACGTCGGGCTCATCCGGATCGGACAGGCCCGCGCCAAAAGCCAGCGTGCCGTCGCCAGCGCACACCGACTGGATCTTATGAGCCTGCAATGCCAGGGCGCACAAGCGCATCATCATGCGCTCGTCGGTCTCGCTGGGATGGCGCGCCAATGTCAGCGCGTGGTCAGCGTAATAGGCGTTGTCAATGTCGGCGATTTGCAAATTCGCCTTGAAGATGGTCGACTTCAGGGCCATGCTAGATCCGGCGCGCCAGCGTGGCTGCCAAACCGGTGTAGGTGCCGGGCGTCAGGGCCAGCAGGCGAGTCTTTTCGGCCTCAGGAATGGCCAGTTTGCTAATAAAGCCCTGCATCAATTCGCGCGTCATGGGCTCGCCGCGGGTGAATTCCTTGAGTTGCTCGTAGGGTTTGGGCAGGCCAAAGCGACGCATGACAGTCTGAATGGGTTCGGCCAGCACCTCCCAGGAGGCATCAAGGTCGGCGGCGATGGCGGCCTCGTTGATCTCAAGTTTGCCCAGCCCGGCCAGCAGCGACTGGTAGGCCAGCAGTGCGTGGCCCAGGGCCACGCCCATGTTGCGCAGCACCGTGCTGTCGGTGAGGTCGCGCTGCCAGCGGCTGATGGGAAGTTTTTCGCTCAAGTGGCGCAGCAGGGCGTTGGCCAGACCCAGATTGCCCTCGGCATTTTCAAAATCAATCGGATTGACCTTGTGCGGCATGGTCGAGGAGCCCACTTCGCCCTCGCGCAGCTTTTGCTTGAAGTACCCCAGCGACACGTAGCCCCAAACGTCGCGCGACCAGTCGATCAGGATGGTGTTGGTGCGGGCCACGGCATCGAACAATTCGGCCATGTAGTCGTGCGGCTCGATCTGAATGGTGTAGGGCTGGAAAGTAAGTCCCAGGCCAAAGGGCTCGGGCGACTCGATAACCTTGCGGCTAAAGCCTTCCCAGTCAAAATCGGGCCAGGCCGCCATGTGGGCGTTGTAGTTGCCCACCGCCCCGTTCATCTTGGCCATGAGCGCCACCCCGGCAATTTTTTCGCGCGCGCCGCTCAGGCGCATCACCACATTGGCGATCTCCTTGCCCACCGTCGTGGGGCTGGCGGTCTGGCCGTGGGTGCGGCTGAGCATGGGAACCTGGGCGAAGGTCAGTGCCATGTCGCGCAGTTTGTCGATGACCGCATCGAGCGCGGGCAGAAGCACCTGTTCACGCGCCGCCTTGAGCTGCAGGGCATGGCTGGTGTTGTTGATGTCCTCGCTGGTGCAGGCAAAGTGCACGAACTCGGCGGCAGCGAGCAGTTCGGGACGGGCTTCAAACTTGGACTTGAGCCAGTACTCCACCGCCTTCACATCGTGGTTGGTGATTTGCTCGTGGGCTTTGATCGCTTCACCGTCTTCCTCTGAAAAATGCCGCGCCAACCCCAGCAGATAGGACCGGGCGCCCGGCGAGAGGGGTTTGAACTCGTCAAATCCGCAATCGCTCAGGGCGATGAGCCAGATCGCCTCGACCTGCGCGCGGCGCTGCATGTAACCGAGCTCACTCATGATGGGGCGCAGCTTGGCCAATTTGGCGCAATAGCGCCCGTCCAGAGGAGAGAGGGCAGAAATGGATGAAACAGTCATGCCGGGATTGTAGGTCGGCGCCTGCGACTTGCTGGTTATCAAACCCGGGGCGGTCGGGCTGTATAGAATCAGCCTCCTTGTAACCTCAGTTTGCCCATGAAATTAATCGGATCCGTCACCAGCCCCTATGTCCGCAAAGTGCGCGTCGTCATGGCCGAGAAGAAGCTCGACTATGAATTTGTCAGCGAGGACGTCTGGTCGGCTCAAACCACCATTGCACAAGCCAATCCGCTAGGCAAGGTGCCCTGCCTGATCATGGAAGGGGGCGAGTCCCTGTTCGATTCGCGGGTGATCGTCGAATACCTGGACACCCTCTCGCCCGTGGGCAAGCTCATCCCCCCGGTGGGGCGCGAGCGTGCCGAAGTCAAAACCTGGGAGGCCATGGCCGACGGGCTGCTCGATGCCTCCATCTTGGCGCGGCTCGAACTGACCTGGGGCGGTCGCTCGGACGCCCAGCGCTCTCAGCCCTGGGTCGATCGCCAACTGGGCAAGGTTCACGCCTGTGTTGCGGCCATGAGTCTGGGCCTGGGTGAGAAACCGTACTGTGCTGGCATCCACATCAGTCTGGCCGACATCTCGGTGGGCTGCGCCCTGGGCTATCTTGATTTCCGCTTTCCCGAGATCAACTGGCGCGGCGAGCATGCCAACCTGCACAAGCTCTATGACAAACTGATGTTGCGCACCAGCTTTATCGAGACCGCGCCAGCCTGACTGCCTGCGGAAACTTAACTTACATCAGTTTACCAACGGCAGCGTGCCATGTTGCCGTGCAGCGCATACAGTAGAGGCACTATGGTGAAATACAAAACAACCTACAAGTGCCGTGAATGCGGGGCCACGAGCTACCAACGTTTGATTGAACGCGCCCAAAACGGCGCCCTCCTGCCAACAGGCGAGTACCGCTGCACAGGTTGCCGCAACGTGTTTGCGAGTGTGCGAGCGTGGTGGGAACCGCGCCGTAACCAGACCGCCTCGTGGCAATCGAGCGTCATGCCGGGCTGATCTCAAGTCAAAACACGCAATTACCAAGCCGGCTCCGGCGCCAGAGTTCGGGTCAAAGCCAACAGGCGATCGAGTGGAATGTTGACCTTGACCAGACGATGGGCCACTCCGGTGACAATTCGGTGTTCCCGTCGGCTGGTGTCACGCACTATCAGTTCGCCCGTGGGCATGCCCGAGCGATTGATCAGCACAGCCACCTTGGGCGCCGTGGCATTGGCCCCACGCTTGACGACCACTGCCACTTCGTCGCTGGCCAGACGCACAAACGAGCCCGGTGAATAGATTCCCACCGCCTTGATCAGGGCTGCGCCAGCCTCGTCGGTCTGTCGGTTTTCATCAAAATAGCATGCCTGCATGGCACTGGCCGGCGACTCGGGCGCCCGCGAGGCGCGCGGTGCCAGCCGAGCGGCAAACATGTCGGCGCGCTGAATCAATCGCGCAATGCGTTCGCCATCGCTGCGCGCCGCCAAGGGTCCGGGGGTCTTGCAATGGTGGTCCAGAACCGCTTCAAGCCAGCGCTGATCCGTGACACCGGCCTGCTCCAGCACAACGACCGATTGCAGAGCATGCTGCTCAATCTGGCGCCGCTGCTCGGCACTGGGCTGCGCCACTTGCTGGGCCAGCCGGTCTTGTAGCTGGACCATGCCAATGTTCATGGTGAGCGCGGCGTTGCAAAGACTGGTTTGGAGTTCCTCTGGCCAGTTCAAAACTTCCCGAGCGGCGCGACTGCACATCACGCACACCAGCATGGCGTGGGTGGCACTGTAATACTGCAATTCAGTGGAGGACAGGTAAATCAGTGCGAACAGCGTGCCATCGGGATTGTTGACCGTGTGGCGATGCAACTGGCGCTGCAACACGCCCAGGCGCTGGCGAAAACTCTCGGAATTGCGGTCGCGCAGCATGGCGCGGCACTGTTCCTGCAGGTCAAGCCAATTGGGCAGCTCGTCGCCGGAGTTGAGCGAACGAGCCTGCTCGAAGGTGGAAAACTGACTGTCGGCAATTTCGCCAATCGGGCGTTCCTCGCGCACCAGTTCATAAAGCTGGCCCACATAGGCGCGGTGCTGGCTGTCCGACTCTTCGACGTCAATAAACAGGTTGCTGCGCATCCCGAGCAACCATTCAAGATCATCGCGATCGCCCACCACGCTGCCTTTGCGGGCCAGCAGCACGCCGTCCTCGTCGCGCAGGGAAAACGGCAGGGGCTTGCCGATGCGGATGGAATCAATGTTGATGGTGACGAGATTCATGTAATCACTGATGAACGATAGTTGCCTTGGACCCTTGCCGGTGCTGACCGGGACGCCTGTGCCGGTACGATCGGCCACGCTCTGTGGGCGAGCTTAATTCAGCAGCCCCGCGTCCGAACCCCAAAAACAGGGCCAACTTCCCCGCTATTTCCGGCGTTCACAGTGGAGGAGCAGCCCCGATTGGGGCAGGGAGACAATGGCAGGCACAATTTGGCACTGGACGGGGTCAAACCGGCAGGGCAGCGGTGTATGGACCATTTTTTGGGGCGGAACGCCCCTGAAACAATGAAACTGGGAGGAAACAGACATGGCAGGACCGGGTGTGAGCTTCTGGCAGGAACGCTTTGAGAAGAATGAAACCGGCTGGGACCGCGGTGGGCCCAGCCCGCAACTGCTGGCCTGGCTGGACAGCGCGGCGCTAAAGCCTTGCCGCATCGCCGTGCCTGGTTGCGGCAATGGCTGGGAAGTGGTGGAGCTGGCGAAGCGTGGTTTTGAAGTGACCGGCATTGACTACACCCTGGCAGCGGTGCAGGCCACCCAGAGCATGCTCAATGCCCACGGGCTCAACGCCACCGTGGTGCAGGCCGATGTTCTGAACTATCGCCCCGAACCGCTGTTCGACGCGGTGTACGAGCAAACCTGCCTGTGCGCCATTCACCCGGACCACTGGACGCAATACGCCGGCCAACTGCACCGGTGGCTCCGGCCCCAAGGCGGCTTGTGGGTGCTGTTCATGCAGATGATTCGCCCCGCCGCCGCTGAGGAAGGCTGGATTGCCGGGCCGCCCTACCACTGCGACATCAACGCCATGCGGGCCCTATTTCCTTCGGGGCCGTGGCGCTGGCCCAAGCCACCCTATGCCAACGTTCCCCATCCGGGCCTGGCGCATGAGCTGGGGCTCACACTGGTGCGGTGCTGAAGGTGTCGGCGGTGCGGTGCCACGGGGTGCCGACGCGCCGGCCCTGTGCGATCATTGCGTCCATTCAAGATAATAGGTTTGCCAATGTTCAAAATGGCCCCCAATTCGCTGTTTGCAATTTTGATGCACTCGCCGTGGTGGGTGAGCCTGTGCCTTGCCGCAGGGGTTGCGCTGGTGGCGCGCGCGCTGCTGCCCGATCAGTATTGGGTGGCGGGCGCGGTGGGTGGCCTGCCCTTTCTGGTCATTGGCATCCTGGCCCTGCGGGCGCAAATCCGCGCGCCCAGTCCGGCCCGGGTTCAGGCCCTGTTGAACCAGGCGGGCAAGGCATCCTGGCAGGAGTTTTCAACGGCGCTAGCGGTGGCTTTTGCGCGTGACGGCTATACGCTGCAGCCCTGCAAGGGCGGCGCCGATTTTCTGCTCACGGGCGCCAGCCGCACCACTGTGGTGGTGGCGGCGCAGCGCTGGAAGGCCGCCCGCCATGGAGAAGAGTCGTTGCAGGGTCTGATCGACGCGATGCTGTCGCATCAGACCCCCGAAGGCATTTACGTGGCGCTGGGCGACATCAGTGAGCAGGCCCAGAGCCTGGCCAGGCAGCATAATGTGACGGTCCTGCAAGGCGCCGACCTAGCGCACCTGCTGCGCGACTGGCCCTGTGGGCCACAGCCGCGCACGTCATTGAAAAGAAAGAGTGCCCCATGAATATTCTCATGCTCCATGGAATCAATCACAACATGTTCGGCCAGCGCGACCCGGCGCAGTATGGCACCGTGACGCTCGACGAGATCAACACCAGTCTCGCTGCGCTGGCGCAAGAGCTCGGAGCGCAGGTGCAGTGCTTTCAGACCAACAGCGAAGGCGAGATGTGTGAGCGCATCCACCAGGCTTACCGGGACGGCGTGCATGCGGTGCTGATCAACGCCGGCGCCTGGACCCATTACAGCTATGGCATCCGCGACGCGCTGGCGATGCTCACTTGTCCGATTGTGGAGTTGCACATGTCCAACATCCACGCCCGGGAACCGTTCCGTCATGTTTCGGTGTTCAGCGACGTCGTCGCTGGACAAATCAGCGGGTTTGGCCTGGACAGCTACATGCTGGGCCTGCGGGCCGGCGTGTCCGCCGCGCAGGCACGGCAAAACTAGCGGCATCGAGGCACAGATCAAACTCCTGAAGCAGGGGCCCGCGATGCAGTTGGCCCAAGGAAGTGGGCCCCATTTTGAAATCCCGGCCCGAAAGCCGCCCGTCAATTGACCTCGAAAGATCCAACGTGAGGACTGGCAGGGGGTTGTGCTGGGGGCCAAGCTTGAACATCAGCCGACTGCGTTGATCATTTTTTCCGATGTCTTCTTCGCCGGTTTTATCTGCCGACTACTTTTTTGCCATTTAATAGACAACAGTCCAATTTTACAAAGGGTACTTTATGTTTAAAGCCATCATGATTGAAAAGGACGAGGCAGGCTACCGGGCAAGCCTTAAGGAAGTCGATGAGATGCAACTTCCGCCGGGCGACGTGACGGTACGGGTCAGCCACTCAACCCTGAACTATAAAGACGGCCTTGCCATCTCGGGCCGAGGTCCAGTGGTGCGCAAGTTCCCGATGGTGCCGGGGATCGATTTGGCCGGTACGGTCGAAGAGAGCAGCAATGCGGCATACCGGGTCGGCGATGCGGTGCTGTTGAACGGTTGGGGCGTCGGCGAAGGTCATTGGGGAGGATTGGCCCAGAAAGCGCGCCTGAACGGTGACTGGCTGGTTCCATTGCCGTCCCAATTTACACCTCAGCAAGCCATGGCCATCGGCACCGCCGGTTATACGGCCATGCTGTGTGTGCTTGCGCTTGAACGCCATGGCGTCACGCCAGACAAAGGCGAAATTTTAGTCACTGGGGCGGCGGGCGGCGTTGGTAGCGTTGCCGTGTCCATTCTGTCAAAACTGGGGTATACCGTCGTGGGTGCCAGCGGGCGGCCAGAGGAAAGTGACTACATCAAGAGCTTGGGAGCCAGTGAGATTCTGGCGCGCTCTGCATTCTCATCAGCAGGCAAACCCCTGGGTCGGGAGCGCTGGGCGGGCGCGGTCGATGTCGTAGGCAGCCATACCCTGGTAAATGTGTGTGCAACAAGCAAGTACCGTGGCGTCGTGACCGCCTGCGGTCTTGCTGGGGGAATGGATTTTCCGGCGACTGTCGCACCTTTCATTCTGCGCGGCGTGACCCTTGTAGGGATTGACAGCGTCATGTGTCCACGCGCTGACCGTCTTGTTGCTTGGCAACGTCTGGGGACAGACCTGGACATTTCAAAACTGAATCTCATCACGAATGAAATTGGGCTGGCTGAAGCCATTCCAATGGCGACCAAACTGCTAGAGGGCCAGGTTCGCGGACGGGTGGTGGTTGATGTGAATGCCTGACCTCCCCTTTATCCGCAAAAAGGGTTGGTCGGAAGTCCAGCGAAGTGCGATCTTTTTCTTGAATCGGTTCAGCTTGCGTTCATGCACGCGCGCGCAAGATGTGATCCAACCCCACTCCAGGAGTTTTCATGAAACATCTCACTTTCACCCAATCGCTGGCAGCCGTGGCGCTCACACTGGGCGTTTTTGCAGCGGCTTCATCGGCGCACGCCCGCAGCGATGTGTACTTCTCTATTGGCCTGCAGGTGCCAGGCGTCATGGTGCAAACGGTACCCGTGCAGGTACAACCCCGTCCCTACTATGAGCCAGCGCCCGTCTACTATCGTGGCTATAGCGGTGCCGGACACAACGACCGGATGCAATACCAACGCCGCAACCCTTACGGTGACCGGGATGGCATGGTCAACATCCACGATTGGGGCAACCAGCGAAATCATTGGCGCCAGACCCGCCTTCATGGTCCTTTCGGTGATCTCGACCGCGATGGCATTGCGAACCGGTGGGACCGCGATCGCGACGGCGATGGCGTCCGTAACCGTTACGACCGCAACCCGAACAATCCAAACCGCAGGTAACAATGCACGATGGTTGAGCATGAAAGGCCGCCTCGACGCACAGATCACCCTCACCGGCGCGTCTTTGGTGGTGCCGGAAGCCGTTCAGTAGGAAACCTACCATGTCGAATCCATCGCGTTTACTTGCCCTCGTGGGCGTGCTCGTCATATGGCTGTGCACCGCTTCGGGTGCAAGCGCGGCCGAAGCCGACCCTCCCGGGCGCGTGGCGCGCCTGGATCAAACTCAAGGTGAGGTGAGCTACTCGCCCGCTGGTGAAGAGAACTGGGTCAGTGTGGTGCGCAACCGTCCGTTGATCCGCGGCGATCGGCTCTGGAGCGATCGTGATGCGCGCGCAGAGTTTCAGGTGGGCAGCGCCGCCGTCCGGCTCGGCTCCAATACCAGCGTTGAGATCCTGAATCTGAGCGATCAGATCGCCAAAGTCCAGTTGACGCAAGGCACGCTCAATTTGAGCGTGCGCCGGATTCATACGGGACAGACCTATGAGGTGGCGACGCCGATGTTGGCGTTCACCATCAACCGCGTCGGACGCTATCGTATCGACGTCGATCCGCGGTCCGGCGCAACCAACATTGTGGTTTGGGAAGGTGCTGGCGAGGCCTATGGAGACAGCTCCAGATTCCCGCTGCGTGCAGGCGATGCGGTGCGCTTTTACAACGCTGACTTACGCGATTACGAGATGGTCGGTCTGCCACGCGAAGACGATTTCGATCGATACAGTCGTGACCGTGATCGTCATCTAGAGCGCTCAGCGTCATTGCGCTACCTCGACGACGATGTGATTGGCTATTCAGATCTGGATGATTATGGTAGCTGGCGCAGGGAAGAAAACTATGGCAACGTGTGGTTCCCCAACCGTGTAGACGCCAATTGGGCACCCTACCGGGAGGGCCATTGGATTTGGCAAGAGCCTTGGGGCTGGACCTGGGTGGACGACGCACCCTGGGGCTTTGCCCCCTCGCACTACGGACGTTGGGTCAATGTATCGAATCGCTGGGGCTGGGTTCCGGGACCGCGCAATGTTCGCCCTGTCTATGCGCCAGCACTGGTCGCATTTGTAGGGGGCAGTGGCTGGAGCGTGTCACTCTCTTTCGGGGGCGACTCGCCCATCGGCTGGTTCCCTCTTGGCCCACGCGAGGTCTACATGCCGTCCTATCGGGCCAGCCGGGACTATTTTCAACGGGTCAACGTGAACAATACCGTGATCAATAACACGGTCATCACCAACGTCTATACGCACTATTCGAGTGGCGCCAACAATGTGACGCAGGTGCACTATGCCAACCGCAGAGTTGCAGGTGCCGTGACGGCGGTGCCTAGAAACGTGTTTATCAATGCGCGGCCAGTACAACGGTCGATTCTTGGTCTTGACCACAAGGCCGGCCCAACCGGGGAGATCACGCGTGTCGTCCCGATGGCACCGAGCGTGCGCAGCGGGGTCGGATCGGGCAGGCCCATGGAGGCAAGGCCATCTCATGAAGCGATCGATCGACCGGGTTACCTGCGCAATGCACCGCCACCTGGTGAACCCTCGATTGCTGGGCGCGAGCCGCAGGTGCAGAAAAATCCTGGGCGAGTGCGGGAGCCCACCGCGGTCAGATTGGTGCAGAGTCGCGATGACCGAACCGAACCGAAGGTGAGCGTAATTGATGAACAGCGGGGTGCAGTGGATGAGCGTGCGATGGGATCAGGCCGAGTTGGCGATAAGCGCGTGGTACCTGCTGTGTCTGATCAGTTGCCACCACTGAATCGCTCGATTGAACCTGCAAGGGAATCTGGGTTCGGGACGAGCAGTCGCAATCCCGACAAAGAGCGCAGAGGGCGGGATGACGCGAAGTTGCAGACCGCAGAGCGGCAGGTCGAGGTGCAACAACAGGTGCAACAACAGGTGCAACAACAGTTGCACCGTCAGCGCCAGGCCGCCAACGAGCAGAGCCAGGCAGGGTGTGATCGCCCGATGCAACGAAATCAGGATGTCAGTAGGTGCGCAAACGTGCCGCAGCCGCAGGACGGCCTCGATATCCGGAATAGGAGCAGGATCCGCAAATGAGCGGGGAATCGTATCCCTGGGGTGACCTTCGCATTGATACACCGCTGAACTGGATCGGCAGTGCAACTGGTCTAGCAGACTTCCTCAAACTGTCCGACTGACCAATGAAGCTGGTCTGAGTGGCCTCTTTTGGCTAACTGGCCCCCGCCAAGTCGAGTTCATCAGCGCAAGGCGGGGGTGGGACAGATGTTGGGCGCGACATCAAGAAGTCCGAAGGACGCGAAGCGACCGGTGCCGGCACCATGGCCACAAAAAAACGCACCCAAGGGTGCGCTTTTGCGTTGGGCTGGAAACCCTTTACTTGGCGACGACGCGCACCATCTCCAGGCACTTGTTGGAGTAGCCCCATTCGTTATCGTACCAGGCCACGATCTTCACAAAGGTGCCGTCCAGCGCAATGCTCGCGTCGGCGTCAAACACGCTGGTGCAGGTTTCGCCGCGGAAATCGGTGGCCACCACCTTCTCGTCGGTGTAGCCGAGCACGCCTTTGAGGGCGCCTTGGCTCTGAGCTTTCATTTCGGCGCAGATTTCCTTCAGGGTGGCTTCCTTGTTGAGTTCGCAGGTCAGATCGACTACGGAGACGTCAGAGGTGGGCACGCGGAACGACATGCCGGTGAGTTTCTTGTTGAGCTCAGGAATGACCACGCCCACCGCCTTGGCAGCGCCCGTGCTCGACGGAATGATGTTCTCCAGAATGCCGCGCCCGCCGCGCCAGTCCTTGTTGCTGGGTCCGTCCACCGTCTTTTGGGTGGCGGTGGCGGCGTGCACGGTGGTCATGAGGCCACGCTTGATGCCCCATTTGTCGTTGAGAACCTTGGCCACGGGGGCCAGGCAGTTGGTGGTGCAGCTGGCATTCGAGATGATGGCCTGGCCGGCGTAGGTCTTGTCGTTCACGCCAAAGACAAACATGGGAGTGTCATCCTTGCTGGGAGCCGAGAAGATGACTTTCTTGGCACCGGCGGCCAGGTGCTTTTCACCGCCGGTCTTGTCCAGGAAAATGCCGGTGGCTTCGAGCACGATGTCGGCGCCGACTTCGTTCCACTTGAGGTTGGCCGGGTCGCGCTCCTGGGTCAGGCGGATCTTCTTGCCGTTGACGACCAGGGTGTTGCCCTCGACCGAGACTTCGCCTTTGAAGCGACCGTGCACGCTGTCGTACTTGAGCATGTAGGCCAGGTACTCAGGTTCGAGCAAGTCGTTGATGGCCACAACCTCAATGTCGCTGAAATTCTGCACGGCGCTGCGCAGCACGTTGCGTCCAATACGACCAAAGCCATTGATACCAATTTTGATTGTCATGATTTTCTCCACTAGTTAAAACTCGAAACCTGTCGCACTTACTTGCGCAGGACTTTTTCCACCGTGTCGGCCACGTTTTCGGGCGTAAAGCCAAAATGCTCGAACAGCACCGGCGCCGGGGCCGATTCGCCAAACGTGTCGATGCCCACCACCGCCGCGCAGCCGTATTTCCACCAGCCCTCAGTGACCCCCATCTCGACCGCAATGCGGGGCACCCCGGCTGGCAGCACGCTACTCTTGTAGGCTGCATTTTGCTGGTCAAATGTGGTGTTGCTCGGCATGGAGACCACACGTACAGCTATCTTTCTAGTAGCAAGAATCTCCTGCGCCTTCAAGGCCAGTTGCACCTCAGAACCGGTGGCAATGATGACGGCCTGGGTCTTCTTGCGCATACCCACTTCAGACGGCTCGGCCAGCACGTAAGCACCTTTGCTGATGTCACCCAGGCTGGGCTTGGGGGCGTAATTGATGTTCTGGCGCGAGAGCAGCAGGGCGGTGGGCTTGGCCTTGTTTTGCAAGGCCACGGCCCAGGCCACAGCGGTTTCGGCAGTGTCACCGGGACGCCAGACGTCCAGGTTGGGAATCAGGCGCAGACTGGCCGCGTGCTCAATGGACTGGTGGGTGGGGCCGTCTTCGCCCAGGCCGATGGAGTCGTGCGTGAACACATGCACCACGCGCAGCTTCATGAGCGCAGCCATGCGGATCGCGTTGCGGCTGTAGTCGCTGAAGGTCAAGAAAGTTCCGCCGTAAGGGATGTAGCCGCCATGCAGGGCCACCCCGTTCATGATGGCGGCCATGCCGAACTCGCGCACCCCATAGTTGATGTGGCGCCCGCCGTTGCCCAGGCCGCTGAGCGAATCAAAGCGCAGATTGGGCGTGCACTTGGTGTTGGTCAGGTTCGAGCCGGTCAGGTCGGCCGAACCCCCCAGCATTTCGGGCAGGGCGACGGTGAACGCTTCGAGCGCAATCTGGGACGCCTTGCGCGAGGCCACGGTGTCGGCCTTGGTGTGGGCGGCAACAGCGGTGTCCACGGCCACCTGGCTGAAATCTTTGGGCAATTCGCCCTTCATGCGGCGCACCAGTTCCTTGGCCAGGGCCGGGTGAGCGGCTTTGTAGGCGGCGAACTTCTGGTTCCAGGCCTGCTCGGCCGCGCGGCCCGCAGCCTTGGCGTCCCAGGCGGCGTACAGGTTTTTCGGAATCGCAAACGGGGCATGCGGCCAGTTCAGAGCGGCGCGGGTCAGCGCAATTTCCTCGGCGCCCAGTGGCTCGCCGTGGGCTTTGGCGGTGTTGGCGCGATTGGGGCTGCCCTTGCCAATGGCTGTTTTGCAGATGATGAGCGTGGGCTTGTCAGATGACGCCTTGGCCTGCGCGATGGTCTGGGCCACCAGGTCGCTGTCGTGGCCGTCGATGGGCCCGAGCACGTTCCAGCCATAGGCCACAAAACGCAGCGCCGTGTTGTCAATAAACCAGGGCGAAACCTGACCGTCGATGGAGATGCCGTTGTCGTCGTACAGGGCAATGAGCTTGCCCAGCTTCCAGGCACCGGCCAGGGCGCAGGCCTCATGGCTGATGCCCTCCATCAGGCAGCCGTCGCCCATGAAGGCGTAGGTGTTGTGGTTGACGACCTCATGGCCCTCGCGGTTGAACTCGGCGGCCAGCAGCTTTTCGGCCAGTGCCATGCCCACGGCATTGGTGATGCCCTGCCCGAGCGGGCCGGTGGTGGTCTCGACGCCCGGCGTCACACCCACTTCGGGGTGGCCGGCGGTCTTGCTGTGAAGCTTGCGAAAGTTTTTCAGCTCGCCAATGGGCAGCTTGTAGCCGGTCAGGTGCAGCACCGAGTACAACAGCATGGAGCCGTGGCCGTTGGAGAGCACGAAGCGGTCGCGGTCAAACCAGTGGGGGTTGGACGGATTGTGCTTGAGGTGCTGGCCCCACAGCGCCACGGCCATGTCGGCCATGCCCATGGGAGCACCGGGGTGGCCCGAGTTGGCGGCTTGCACCGCGTCCATTGACAAGGCGCGGATGGCGTTGGCCATGTCCGTCGGGTTGACGCTGGAGGCGCCGCGGGTTTGATTTTCTTGCACAGTTTCGGGCATCGGTCCAACTCCGGGTGATTCTGGGGGTATAAGGGGAAACCATGAATTTTAGCGGTGTGCCACGGCCACCGTGCGGATCACTGTCTTTAAGCTTGAGGAGTCTACCGATGAGCCAACTGTTTTCACCCTTGACACTGCCCTCGCCCAAGGGTGGTTTGACCCTGGCCAACCGCATCGTGGTCGCGCCCATGTGCCAGTACGCCGCCCACAATGGCGAAGCCACCGATTGGCACCTGATGCACTGGGGCAACCTGCTCAACAGTGGCGCGGCGTTGTTCACCATTGAGGCCACGGCGGTGCTGCCCGAGGGCCGAATCACCCCGGCCTGCCTGGGCCTGTGGGACGAGCGCACCGAAGCGGCACTGGCCAACACCCTGGCACGCGCCCGCAAGCTTGCGCCCCCGGTGCCGGTGTGCATCCAGCTCGCCCACGCCGGGCGCAAGGCTTCGAGCGCCCTGCCCTGGGAGGGCGCGCAACTGCTGCCCGCCGACAAAGGGGGCTGGGAAACCTTTGCGCCGTCGGCGCTGCCGCATCTGCCCATCGAGCCAGCGCCCACCGAGATGACGCCGCGCAAGCTGGCCGAGGTGCGTGATGCCTTTGCCCTGGCGGCCAAGCGCGCCGCCCACATGGGCATCGAGGCGGTGGAGATTCACTGCGCGCACGGCTACCTGCTGCACGAGTTCCTCTCGCCGCTGGCCAACCAGCGCAGCGACGCTTATGGCGGCAGTTTTGACAACCGTATCCGCTTCCCGCTGGAGGTGTTTGAGGCCGTGCGCAAGGTGTATGACGGCGTGCTGGGCCTGCGGGTTTCGGCCAGTGACTGGGTCGAAGGTGGCTGGGATGTGGCCCAGAGCGCCGAGTTCGCCAAGCGGCTCAAGGCACTGGGCTGCGATTTCATTCACGTGTCCTCCGGCGGGGTTTCACCAGCGCAGAAAATTGCGCTGGGGGTCGGCTACCAAGTGGCCATGGCGCGCGAGATTCGCCAGGCCAGTGGCATGGTCACCACCGCCGTGGGGCTCATTACCGAGGCGCAGCAGGCCGAAGACATCTTGCAAGCGGGTGACGCCGACCTGATCGCCCTGGCACGGGCTTTTCTGTACCAGCCGCGCTGGGGCTGGCAGGCCGCCGCAAAGCTGGGCGGCGAAGTCCAGGCCCATCCGGCCTACTGGCGCTGCCTGCCGCGCGAAGCCCAAAACGTGTTCGGCAAGGTCTCGGTAGGGATGCGCTGAAGAGTTTAGATAAAACCCGGCTCCAGCCCTCGTCTATTAAGCATAGTTAGCTAGTAAAATAGTAGCAAAATGGGCATGACCCTCAGGGTGATGCACGCACAAACCCGATCACCAGCCCGTCTTGCGTCACGGTGATGGGACCGGGTTGCAGACCCAGACCGTCGGCCACGGCCAGGTCTTGGGGGCGCAACTGGTGCAGTACCACTTCGCGCAGGGACTGCTCGGCCAGGGCTGGCCCGTACACCCCGAGCAATTCGGCGGCGGCCGGTGAAAGGTCGGGAAACAAGAGTTTTTCAAAGTGCAACTGGTGGGCACGCACGGTGCGGTCGCTGGGCTCGTAGCGTAGCGCAAAGTCCACATTGAAAGACCCCGTGTGGCTGCGATTGAACGCCGGTCCACCGGCCTGCACCGTCATTTCGGCGCGCAGACGGTTTTGCTCGGGCAAAAGCGTCAGGCGTGGTGGCTCGACCAGCAAATCAAACAGCTTTTGAACCGGGTAGCGCACAGGAAACCGCTGCGCCACCATGCGCTGCAATTGCTCCGCCGACACGGTGAAGACTGGCTGGGGGTCGGGCAATGCGCCCCACGCTGCGTTGGCGAGTGTGAGGCTGGCAAGTGCGCTCAAAAAATACCTGCGATTCATTCAGGTGCTCCGTTGTGCCAGGATGACTGCCCGGGGCTCCGGAGTGGATGCTTCCGGCAACTCAACCAAGAGATTGTCCACTGCGACTCTCGATGGCTTTGGCCCAGCGGCTGGCCATGGCCGGGGTGTTGAAGCAGGCCGTGCTGGCGCCGGTGCTGTTCACCGCGCGCTCGAGCAACTGAATGTCGGCCTCGTGCTGGCGCGCCACATGGGGGTCTTCAAAGAAGATGACCCGCTGGCAGCGCTGCTGCAGCACCAGTTCGGCAATTTGCGCGTCGCCCCCGAGAGGACCGCTTTGGTAGCGCTGTACCCAGGATTGGTTTGCGGGCCAGCCACGGGACCAAGCCATTTGATTGAGTCGTTTGCCGGTGGTGCCGGTGGCCACGCGACCCGAAAAACGCGACAGGGTGGCAAAGTGCGTGGCGGCGAATTCGACCATTTCGTCTTTCAAGGCGTCGTGGGCGATCAGAGCGGCGACCTGGGATTCGAGCGCAAAACGTGCTGCCACGCCCTCGACCAACGGCACACTCAGTCCGGCGTTGGCCAATTCCACTGCCACCCACTCCGTCGCGCCCGCGAGCGTGCTCACAAAGGGCTTGCCGTGAATCACACACTGACGCTTGAGGGCCAGCGCCTCGGGAAAGATCGAGGTCGGGTCCACCGGGTCGATCAGGAAGAACACGCCGTCCAGCGCCTGGTCGGGCGTGAGACCGCCTGCCATGCGCGAGACCAGCCGCATCAAACCGCCGTCGCGCCCCCTGCCCACGGTCTCAAGCTGCCCTCGCAGTAACTCATGTTCACGTAATAACTCGAAACTGCCGCCCGTGGCGTGCAGCCGCAGGCCCAGGGCCCGCAAACCAGGCTCGCAGGCCCGCGCCCACTGGAGCAGGCTGCTGTTCGGTCCCTGGCGGTGGAATCGATGGGCGACCAGTCCAAAATTCATGGGGACTCCTTCAATGTGGCGGGCGGTTAATCAACCCGGAAAAGGCGCGGAAACCGCCGCCATGCGCAACCGGCGCGCCGCATCGTCGGCCTTGGCATCGTCGATCTCGCGCATGACGCTGCCCAGATCGACCGCGGTGGCGCTGCGCTCAAAGTGGCCCGTCAGAGCCGACTCAACGCTGAGCAAACCGGCCTGGTACAGGCTCCACATCTCGGGGCCGTAGTGGGTCTTGAGCAAGGCGGGCGCAAACTGACCAAAAAAGTCGCGCAGGTTGGCCACGTCGCGCAGCAGCATGCGCTGGGCATGGTTGTTGCCCGCGGCGTCCACCGCCTGGGGCAGGTCGATAATCACCGGCACGTCGACCCCGTCCGCATGCGCTAACAGGATGTTGAACTCAGACAAGTCCCCATGCACCACCCCCGCGCACAGCATGCGCACCACCTCGGTGATCAAGGTGGCGTGGTGGGCCAGGGCCTGGTCGGGCGTGAAGGCCACGTCGTTCAGGCGCGGGGCCGCGTCGCCGTGGGCGTCGGTGACCAACTCCATCAGCAGCACGCCTTCAAAAAAGTTATAGGGCTGCGGCACCCGCACGCCCGCGCCCGCCAGCCGATAGAGCGCATCGACCTCCGCACTTTGCCAGGCCGCCTCTTGCGCCTGTCGGCCAAACCGGGTGCCCTTGGCCATGGCGCGGGCCTGGCGCGAGTTCTTGACCTTGCGGTTTTCGGTGTAGTCCACCGCCTGGCGAAAGCTGCGGTGGGTGGCCTCTTTGTAGATCTTGGCGCAGCGCGTCTCTTCGCCACAGCGCACCACAAATACCATGGCCTCCTTGCCGCTCATGAGTTGACGAACCACGGAGTCGATCAGGCCTTCGTCGATCAGGGCTTGGAGTCTTGCAGGGGCTTTCATTGGGGCTATTGTGGCTGCGGGGCGGGGCGATTGTTCATCCGCCATTCTGGCGGGAAACCTATTGACCGGCCGCCCGCGGGGCGGATCAGGCAAATGCCAGCAGCGCAATGGTTCATGTGGCGCAGCCTATTGGCCCACCACCGACCACCCTGCGTGCAGGTTCATCTTGTTGTTCTCATACTCCCACACGGCGGCGCAGCGTTCACAGCGGTACCGGGTGATGGTGACCTGGCCGTGGCTGCGCGGCTCCTTGCGGTTGGTGCCTTGCATCAACTCCGCATGGCCCGGGGCGCCGCGCCAGTTGCGCTGAATGCCCATGCAGGGCTCGCACAGCTGCGTCCTCGCCAATTCGTTCGGTAAATTCAAGTCTTGGGTCATGTTGATGCTCTTGCAGTTGATGATGGGTGGCCTCGGGATGGTCGATTGTCGCCGCCGTCGCCGATGGCTTACGATTGAGGGTGTACGCCTGCCTTGAAAATGGATCGGTCCAGCGAAAACGCAACATGTCCGATCCTGGTGAGCGTATCGTGATGACAGGCCCACTCGCATAGGAGACGTGCTTTGAGCCACAAACACTACGCACTGCTGTGCACGATTTTTCAGGACCCGTTGCCCGCCAACATCCACTGGCGGGAGCTTGAAACTCTGCTCAGCCATTTGGGCGTGGCCGTCGAACCATCGCACGGCGCGCGGTTCAAGGTATCGCTCAACAAGGCCAGCGATTTTCTTCATCATCCGCACCACAACAGCGACTGTTCCCGTGAACTGATCAAACAGGTGCGTGAGTTTCTCGCGCATGCTGGCGTCAGCCCGTCGTCGTACGAGGCCCAAAGGAACGCCTAGCAGCTTGGCCCAACCACCGCATCCGAGAACTCCATCATGAGCAATTTCCCCGTTTACGCATTACCCGGCCTCCTGAACGACGAGCGCCTTTGGCAGCATCAGGCGGCTGCACTTGCCCCCCTTCACCCCTTCTCCACGGCCAACCTGACCGGGCACGACTCGATCGCATCGCTTGCGGCGGCGGCGCTGGCAAGCGCGCCGGCGCAGCGGTTTGCGTTGGCTGGGCTTTCGATGGGTGGCTACGTTGCGCTGGAAATCATGCGCCAGGCACCCGAGCGCGTTCTCGCGCTGGCACTTCTCGATACCAACGCCCGAGCCGACTCTGCGCAGGCCACCGAACTGCGCCACAGCTTGATGACACTGGCAAAAACAAACTTCAGTGCGGTCATCGACAGCCTGACCCCCAGGCTGGTTCATCCCTCCCGCTTGACTGACAAATCCGTCGTGAATGTGATCACGGACATGGCTCGCTCAGTTGGGGTAGAGGCGTTTGCACGCCAGCAGACAGCCATCATGAACCGGATCGACAGTCGCCCTTTCCTGCGTGCCATCGGCTGCCCCACCCTGGTGCTGTGCGGCCGCGAAGACATCCTGACGCCACTGGAACTGCATGAGGAAATGGCCTCCAGCATTGCCGACGCCAAGCTCGTGGTGATCGAGCAGTGCGGTCACATGTCTGCGCTGGAGCGGCCGCAGCAGGTGACGCAGGCGCTGCGAGCCTGGTTATCCAGCGTGACCGACCGGCCCTAGTTCACGGGGCGGTACAGCGCACAAATCTTGTTGCCATCGGGGTCACGCAGATACGCCAGATAGAGCTGGCCCGACGACGCTTCGCGAAACCCCGGGGGCTCCTCGCAGGCCGTGCCGCCGTGAGCGATGCCAGCGGCATGGAATGCGTCACCTTGCTCCGGGGACTGCACGGCAAACCCGATGGTGCTGCCGTTGCCGTGGGTCGCGGGCTCGCCATTGATGGGCGTGGTGATGGCAAAGGTGCCGGTTGGGCTGCGGTAAAAGTAGCGGCTCTTGTGGGCAACCCCCGGGCCAATGCCCAGCGTGCCCAGCAGCGCATCGTAAAACGCTCTGGAAGCCTCGAGATCATTAACACCAAGCATCACATGACTGAACATTGTTTTCTCCGTTGGGGCCCAATGATGGGCTGGTTATGGGTGAAGTGGAATCTTGAGCATGGTACGCGAAGCCATCCAGCGCTTCAGGGATGTGCTGGCGGTGCGGGCTGCTGAGTTTAAGCATGAAATTGGGTTGCAGTCCTCGTAAAATCTACGCATTAAGCTATTATAATAGTAGCAAATGCAAGCTCAAATATCTGCCCACACAGCCTGCGCCTCCACCGCCTCAATCAACCGACCAGCGCTAAAACCCTGCGGGTAAAGGCTCTGTGGCCCCGCACGGGCAGCGGGCGCAGTCTGCGTGAACATGCCTTCCGGGTCATGCAACAAATGCCGGGCTGGCCGCAGCCAAATGGTTCAGCTCGGTTCTTTTGGGTGAATGCCGCGTGAGCACCAGGCCGGAACACTGCGCGGCGCGGACCAGCACATCAGGCGCAACCGCAGCCACGTTGGCGAGCATGGCCATGTTGGCAACGCGCTCTTGTCCCATGTACTGCGCCAGCGCCAGCATCATCGCTTGCGACTGCCATGCTTGCGGGGGCAGGTTGGTCAGGAAACTGCTGGACCAGAAGGCGGCGTGGCGCTGTGCGCGGATGAGCGGTTTGCCGTTGCGAGCTGGCTTGCTGTCAAGGTAGGTGAGTGCCGTGTTTTCCACCGCGAAAGGCAGGGCTCCCCCAGCACTTCGGTGCGCAGCCTTTGGCCTACAGCCCAATACAGCCGTGTCAGCTCCGCATTCACGGCACCCGCCAGGCGCTGGCGGCTGCTGGCAATCAGGCTGCGCAGTTCGGCGTGCAGGGTATCGGAAGGCGCGGGCACCAGCTTGTGTGTTATCTCGTTCATGTTGCTTTCCTGGTCATGTTCCCAGCCTATTTCCAAACCCCCCATCCCCACCCACCCCAATCACCAACCGTTGCGTCGCCCGCGTCGCCGCCACATAAAACACCCGCGCGGCCTCTTGCTCGTCTTCGCCCTTGGCGGGCATGTGCCCCACGCCGGGCAGCGCCACCACGGGGAACTCCAGGCCCTTGCTGACCTTCATGGTCATGATCTGGATGGCGTCGGCTGCGGGGTTGAAGTCGCCTGAGTACTTGCGCACTTTGAATGGCAGCCTGCGCTGGTGCAGGGCGTCGGCGCACAGGTCCATGGTTTTCCAGTCCGCGCACAGCACGGCCATGTCGCCCCAGGCGTGGCCTTCCTTGTGCGCGCTGCTCAGTTGGTCGGCAATGGCGAATGCTTCTTCGCGCAAGCTCGGCAGCTTGATGATGATGGGCGCTTGCCCTTCGCGCCCGCAGCTGATGGGCTTGACCAGGGGTATGCCGTCGTCGTCGCTGTCGTCCGCTGTCAACAAGTCCGCCGCAATGAGGTTGGCGGTTTGCAGTATTTGCTTGGTGTTGCGGTAGTTGATTCTCAAGATGGTCGTGCGGCCCTGCGCTTGCACGCCCACGCTTTTGAAGCTGAACTGCTTGCTGCGCGCTCGCTCATAAATGCTCTGTGCGTCGTCAAACAGCAGTAGCAGGCTGTTGGTGGTGGGGTCCACCATTTGCGTGACCAGTCTGAGCCACTCGGGGGCAAAGTCGTGGCCTTCGTCAATCAGCACGGCCTGGTATTGGCCGCTGGGGATGTGCTTGCGGTCCACGGCGGTGATGACGCGCTGCACCAACTCTTCCACAAACTGCTGGCTGCCCATTTGGCCCGGCAGGGTCTGCCCAAAGGCCACCAGTTGGTCGCGGCACCATTTATGAAAATGCCGCACATGCACCTTGCTGCTCAGGCCCTTTGCGTCCATCACGCTGTGCAGCTTCACGCCCAGCGGTTCGTTAAAGCACAGGATGAGGATGGGTTTGCTGCTGGCGGTGCTGGCCTGCGCCAGGTACTCGGCGCGGTAGCCCAGAATCATGGTTTTGCCCGAGCCCGCCACGCCGTGAATCACGCGGTGGCCGTCGCCCAGGCTGCGGGCCAGCTGCTCTTGCTGGATGTCCATCACGCGCATGATGCTGGGCATCTCGGCGTCCACATCGGTGTCGTCAAACAGCGCAGATTGCGTTTGCACCCGCACCTGCGGGAACATGATCCAGCGCACGCGGTCCAGCTGGGGCAGGCTCATCACGCCGCGCATCATGTAGGGGAACATATCCCACAGGCGGCTTTGCAGGTCTTCGGCGTCCACGGCCTCCAGCATTTCGTCTTTGCACAGCACGCGGTGGGGTTCGATGGTGTGGTGTAACTCGGCCTCTTCAAACTGCTTGCGGGTGATGTTGGTAAACACCACGCCGTAGCTCCAGGGAAACGCCAGCTTGCCCGCGTGGGGGCCATCCGGCTGCACCAGTTGCGGGTCGCGCTCCAGCGCGTTCACCACCTGGTGTGCGTACTGGCGGGCTTGCTCCAGCGGGTTGGTGACACCTTTGGGAATGCCGTCGGGCAGGATGGTCCAGGTTTGCTTGTCGGCCTGCCCGATGATGGAGAGCTTCCAGTCTTTGACTTCCAGCACCAGAATGCCCCGGCGCGGGTGCACCACCACAAAGTCAGGGTGTGAATAGCGCGGCCCCATGGGCACGTTGTGCCACAGCAGGTAGTCGTTGTCGAGCTTCTGCTCCAAGCGCTCGGCCAAACGACGCTCGCCTGTGGAGTCGAACGCGGCGCTGCCAAGTGCCGGTATCAAGGTTGCCATGTTGCTATCCCGTCCCTGAGATGATTTGTGGTCCATTATGGCCGCTGTCCACCACCGCCTGCCCGCGCGCATTGCCCTGTAACGCGTGCGACTTGGGGTTGCCACCTTGCCACTAGACTCGACGCATCAACGGACCCTGCCAAACCCAACCAATGAGCCAATTTCCATCATGAACCCAGGCGTGATCTACGCCTCGCTTGCCTACACGCTCTGGGGCTTTCTTCCGGTGTTTTTCAAGCAGCTTGTCGGCGTGAATGCCTTTGAGGTGGTGCTGCACAGGATGCTGTGGTCGCTCGTCTTTTTGCTGTGCGTGCTGGCGGTGCTCAAGCGCTGGGCGTGGTTGCGCGCCCTGGCCGGTCAGCCCAGGGTGCTGGCGGCGTTTGGCGTGTCGGCCCTGCTGCTGTCGGTCAACTGGTCGGTTTACGTGTGGGCCGTGCAAAACGCCCATGTGCTTGATGCCAGCCTGGGCTATTTCATTCTGCCCCTGGTCAATGTCGCGCTGGGCTATTTTCTGCTCAATGAGCGCCCGCGTCCGCGCCAGTGGCTGTCTGTGGCGGTGGCAACCGTCGGCGTGCTGTGGCTGACGGTGCAGTCCGGGCGTCTGCCCTGGGTGGCCCTGCTGCTGGCGGGAACATTTGGCATCTACGGCTTGCTGCGCAAGGTGGCCCACCTTGGCGCGCTCGAAGGCCTCACTCTTGAAACCATGCTGCTGTGCCCGCTGGCCCTGGGGCTGCTCTCATGGTGGACATACAGCGGGCGCGGCGCGCTGGTGCAGGGCGACCCCGCAACGCTGGGTTGGCTGGTGCTGGCCGGGCCGCTCACGGCCATTCCGCTGCTGCTCTTTGCCGCCGGAGCGCGCCGCCTGCCTATGGCCACGTTGGGAGTGCTGCAATACATTTCGCCAAGCCTGCAGATGCTCGTAGGGGTGTGGCTGTATGGCGAGCCCTTTGAGCCGGTACGTGCCGTTGGCTATTACCTCATCTGGGCGGCTCTGGTGTTTTACAGCGCAGACAGTTGGTACCACGGGCGCAAGCGGCAGGTGTCCAGTTAGGCGAGGGTTGGACGGTTGATCGCCGGGAGTTGTCGACGCGCCAGGCGGCGGGCAGTTGCCCTCTGGGAGTCTGGGCGACAGGGCGTTTTGCGCAGGTCAAGGGGGAGGCCGCAGGCCGGCGGACACGAAGCAGAACGCTCTGCCGCCCAGACTCCTGATCTAGCGCCTCCTTCTAGCGCCTCCTGTTGGTAAAGAACATGGACAAACCCACGGCAATCAGGATGAGCGGCCACCAGGTGCTCAGCAGGGCTGCCAGACTGACATGGATCACGCCCAGATTGGTCAGCAGAAAGAACGTGCCCACGCAGATGAGCACGATGGCTGCTAAATTTCCCTTCATGGCATTCCCTGTCGCTGGTGTGATTGGTCCACCATTATTGCCAATTTGCCGCACGCCCGGCACATCGATATCCATGACCGGCAGATCGTTACCATCACTGTCATGAAGAAAAACCTGCACCGCCCGCATGCCCCCTGCCCCTGCGACAGCGGCCTGCCCTATGGCCAGTGTTGCAGCCCCTGGCACACGGGCTTGAGCGAGGGCGTGCACGCGAGCACGCCCGAGGCGCTGATGCGCTCTCGCTACAGCGCCTATGTGCTCGGGCTGATCGAGTACCTGCTGGCCACCTGGCACGGCTCCACCTCGCCCGGTGATCTGGAACTGCCCCCGGTCAAGTGGCTGGGGCTGGAGGTGCGCCACGCCGAAGAATCGGGTGATGCTGGGGTGGTGGAGTTCGTGGCGCGCCTGCGCGAGGGCGGGCGGGCCCAGCGCATGCACGAGACCAGCCGCTTTGTGCGTGAGCAGGGCCGCTGGTTTTACATCGACGGCGTGATGCAGGAAGACGACTGAGGTGCCGCGTCAAGCCCCGGCCCGAGGGCCGTCCTGCTAATCGGATCAGGGCAGGCGGCGGATGATGGCCACACGGGCCAGCGCCACCAGCGCCCACATCAGAAACAGCGGGATCACCAACGTTTGCAGCAGGAAGATCACGATCAGTTTGATGATGTGCTCCGTGGCCTGCTCGGCGGCTTGCTTGAGGCGCTCGAAGCGGGCTTTGACATCACCGTTCTGCGACACCCAGCCCTTCATCCTCTCGATCCAGCCGCTCTGACTGGCGGCCTGGGGCTCAGGCGGGTTGAGTTGGGCCACGTTCCCGGTCGCACTGTCAATGGCTTGCTGGCTGACAGTGTAGTCCGCCGCCAGAAATTTCTGCCACAGCACATCGGTGCCCAGCGTGGCCAGTGGAAGGGCAAAGCGCAACAAGAGTGCGCCCACCAGCATGCCCGAGAGCCAGGATGGCGGGCGCTGCGACCGCAGCATCCAGGCCAGCCAGCCCAGCGCCACCAGACTCAGGGCGGCCGAAACCATCCAGTAACTGCCAATGGCGATCAGCACCTTTTGCATCCCAAAAGCGACGCTGGCCATGAGCATGAGGTTGGAGAACTGCTCCACCAGATCGTTGATCGGATCGAGCAACTGGCCTGGCGCCAGCGTGACGCCCACGCCCAGCGGCTCGATGGACACCTCGGTGCCCTGCGCCACCGAGATCACGCCATTCAAGGCACGGGCCGTGGCAAAGCTGATCAGGGCGCGCTTCAATCCGGCGTCCACCTGCGTTGTGGCAGGCGCGTCCAGCGGTGCCAGCCAGGCAGCCAGCACCACGCTGATTGCAAACAGCAGCGCAAAGGCTCGGCGTGCGATGGTCATTTTGCTCCTAAAAATAGAGCTATATAGGCATATTCAGCGGTGGCTAGAGCCATATTTTCCATATAAAACTAGCTCAAGTGTTTGCCCACAATCCCTGCCAGCTCGAACATCGTGACTTGCGGTTTGCCAAACACGGCCAGCAGCTTGGCGTCGGCGTTGATGTTGCGCTTGTCGGCGCCGTCCTGCAAGCCGTTGGCCTTGATGTAGTCCCACAGCTTCTTGACCACCTGGGGGCGAGCCACCAGTTCCGAACCGATCACCGCTGCCAGTTGGACGCTGGGCTGCTTGCCACTGGCCGCCGTGGTTTTGCGCGGAGCCTTGGGTTTGGCTGTTTTTGCAGCGGCGGTCTTCTTGGCGGCTACCTTATTTGCTGGCGCTTTGGCGGTCTTCGTGCCCATCGTTACCTTTACAGCGCCCGTTTTACCGGCGGCTGAGGTTTTGGCAGCCGTCTTGCGGGGCGGAAACTTGGACGGCGCAAATTCAAAATTAACCTTGCCCGCTTCGGCGTCCCAAGCCAGCATGGCCTTGAAGCCCCGGCGGGTGCGCATGGAGACGAACTTTTCCAGCAGGTCGGTCTTGCCGGTTGTCAGCAGCTTGGTCATCTGGGCTCGCTCAACGGGCTGCTGCAAGATAATCTGGCCGCTCTTGAAATCGCAACTCGGTGTGGGTTGGGCCATCGTCGGCACGGTTTTTTCGCACACGTAGTTCTTGCCGTGCTCATGCACCGGACTGCCGCATTTAGGGCAAGCGCCCAGCGATTCTTTGCCGGTGAAGTCCACCAGTTCACCCGATTCCTCGGCTTTTTTGTCGTCGCCAAAGTCGAATTCAAGTTTGTAGTTCTTGGTCTCTTCATCAAATTTGATGACCATCTCAGCGGTGAAGGGCCAGCCCGCCTTGGAGCGAAAACCCTCCAGCGGGCCAATTTTTCGGTCGCGCAGGAATTGCTCCACTTCGGCAACTTCAAAAGTGCGCCCGGCTGGGGTCTTGCCAAACGAGAAGCCGCAGCCTTCCTCGGCACCGGTCTTGCCGGTGCAGGTGTAGCGGCGGTAGTTTTCCTTGACGATGCCGCCGCAGTTGGGACAATGCGCCTGCAGCGTGGCGTAGTCGCCGGGGATCGTGTCGCGGTCGTATTCCTTGGCTTTTTTGACCATGCGTTCGGTCATGGCGGCAATCTGTGCCATGAAGGAGTCGCGGCTCAGACGCCCGTGCTCCATTTCGGCGAGCTTGTATTCCCATTCGCCCGTAAGTTCGGCTTTGGACAACTCTTCCACGCCCAGGCCCCGGAGCAGCGTCATCAGCTGGAATGCCTTGGCCGTGGGAATCAGTTCGCGCCCTTCGCGCAGCATGTACTTTTCGGCCAGCAGACCCTCGATGATGGACGAGCGCGTGGCGGGCGTGCCCAGGCCTTTTTCATGCATGGCGGCGCGCAGGTCGTCGTCTTCGATGGTCTTGCCTGCCCCTTCCATCGCTCCCAGCAAGGTGGCCTCCGAGTAGCGGGCGGGCGGGCGGGTCTTGAGGCCTTTGGCGTCCACCTCCTGGGCTTGCACGCGCTCGCCGGGTTTGACCGGCACCAGGCTCTGGCCTTTGTCCCCGTCTTTGGCGTCAGCCACCTCGTCGGCTGCTTCCTTGCCATAAATGGCGAGCCAGCCGGGCTTGACCAGTACCTTGCCTTCGGTCTTGAAGTTGTGGCCGGCCGCCGTCGATATCCGTGTCGTCACCTGGTATTCCGCGCTGGGGAAAAACACCGCCATGAAGCGGCGAACCACCAGGTCGTACAGCTTTTGCTCCGCCTCGGACAGGCCATGCGGCGCCTGCAACGTGGGGATGATGGCGAAGTGATCGCTCACCTTGGCGTTGTCAAAAATGCGTTTGCTCTTGGTGATGTAGTTGCTCTGGAGCGCCGTGGCCGCGTGGGGGGCAAGGTGCGTCATCGGACTGCTTGCGAGCATCTCGAAGGTCTGCTTGACCACCGGCAGGTAGTCTTCGGGCAACGCGCGCGAGTCGGTCCGCGGGTAGGTCAGGGCTTTGTGACGCTCGTACAGGCTTTGCGCGATCGAGAGCGTGGTCTTGGCCGAATAGCCGAACTTGCCGTTGGCCTCGCGCTGCAGGCTGGTCAGGTCAAACAGCAAGGGCGAGGCTTGTGTGGTGGGTCGGCTTTCTTCCGTGACCGTAGCCTGTTGACCGCGCACGGCATCGGCGATGGCCTTCGCTGCCGCTTCGCTCCAGAGCCGGTCGGCCCGCAGCTCGGCGTCGGGCTCGTCGCCATTGCCCGCTGCGGCGTTGGCAGCGGCTTTGCTCCACTTGGGATCAAACCACTTGGCGTTGTAATCACCCGCCTGCGCCGCAAAGCTGGCGTGAATTTCCCAGTAGTTGCGGCTGACGAACTTGCGAATCTGCTCCTCGCGCTCGACCACCACCGAGAGCGTGGGAGTCTGCACGCGACCGACGGTGGTCAGAAAGAAGCCGCCGTCGCGCGAATTGAAAGCCGTCATGGCCCGGGTGCCGTTGATGCCCACCAGCCAGTCGGCCTCGGAGCGACAGCGCGCGGCGTCGGCCAGCGGCAGCATCTGCGCATCACTGCGCAGGGCCGCAAAGCCGTCGCGAATGGCCTGGGGCGTCATCGATTGCAGCCACAACCGCTGCACCGGCAGCTTGACCTTGCTGTACTGCTGGATCAGGCGAAAAATCAGCTCGCCCTCGCGCCCGGCGTCGCAGGCGTTGATGAGGGCGCCCACGTCCTTGCGCTTGGCCTGTTTGACCACCGCGTTGAGCCGGGTCTTGGTCTTGTCCATGGGTTTGAGGTCAAAGTGCGGCGGAATCACCGGCAGGTGGGCAAAGCTCCACTTGCCGCGCTTGACGTCAAATTCCTCGGGCGCCTGGATCTCCAGCAGGTGCCCCACGGCGCTGGTGACCACGTAGGTCTCGTTTTCAAAATGCTCGTCGTGCTTTTCAAACTTGCCTGCCAGCGGCGTGAGCGCGCGCACGATGTCCTGGGCCACGGACGGCTTCTCGGCAATCACCAATGTTTTCATCTGTCTACAATCCCTTCTCTCGCGCACGCACAGGCGTACGCACACACACGTGAGCGCGCACACGCACGCCCATACGAGTTCACGATACCAAATTTTCAGCCGGGTCTCCAAATGAGCAAAAAATCAGTTGCCGGCGCCACACGCCGAATCCAGGTCCGTCGCTCTGGTGTGCACGGCAAAGGCGTGTACGCCGCGCAGGACCTGGCTGAGGGCGAGACCCTCATCGAGTACGTGGGCGAGATCATTGACTGGACGGAGGCTCAGGCCCGCCACCCGCACGATCCCAAGGACCCCAACCATACGTTTTATTTTCAGGTGGACGAGCTGCGGGTGATCGACGCCCGCCACGGTGGCAACTCCTCGCGCTGGATCAACCACGCCTGCGACCCCAACTGCGAAGCCGATGAGCAAAACGGCCGTATCTTCATCAAGGCGCTGCGCAACATCAAGGCTGGCGAGGAACTCAGCTACGACTACGGCCTGATCGTCGACGAGCGCTACACACCCAAAATCAAGGCCCAGTATCCCTGCTGGTGCGGCTCCGACCATTGCCGCGGCACACTGCTCGCCCCCAAGCGCGGTCGGCGCTAAGGCCGAGCATGGACCACGCAGCGCCACCAGCGGTGCAAACACCCGACCTCGTCTGGCCGGTGGATGCCATCCGTGAGGCATCCTCGCCGGTGCTGCCGGGTCTGGCCGTTGAGGTGCTGGGGCAGATCGATTCGAGCAATACCGAACTGATGCGCCGCGCCCGCGCTGGCCGCCTGGAGCCCGTGCTTTTGGTGGCGCAGCAGCAAACTGCGGGGCGCGGTCGGCTTGGACGCCAGTGGATCAGTGGCACTCCCAGCGCCTCGCTCATGTTTTCACTGGGCCTGGTCCTGGAGCCGTCCGACTGGTCGGGTTTGTCGCTGGCCGTGGGGCTGAGCCTGGCGCGCAGTCTGCACCCCCAGCTGCAACTCAAGTGGCCCAACGATTTGTGGTGGCAGGACCGCAAACTGGGCGGTATTCTGATCGAAACAGCCAACGGACCGGGACCGGCTGGCGCGCGCTATTGTGTCGTGGGCGTCGGCCTGAACCTTGAGCCGCGCGAGGCCGCAGGGCTTGCGACACCACCGGCCTGGCTGGCAGAAGTGCTGCCCGGGGTGGACGCGGCACAGGCCTTGATGCGGGTGGCAATACCCCTGATACACACCATCAAAGCGTTCGAGCACCAGGGGTTCGCGCCCCTGCAGCGCGAATTCAATCTGCGTGACGCCCTGGCGAACCGCCCGGTGATCCTGAGCGATGGCACTTCGGGCGTCGCCCGAGGGGTCGATGGCAGCGGAGCCCTGCGGGTGTACAGTGCACTGGGCGTGCAAACAATTACCAGTGCGGAGGTGAGCGTTCGGCCCCTGCCCCATCCTTGAATTTATCCTTTCAAACATGCTGAGATTTGTGGTTTTGATCTTGATGCTGGCCAACGGCCTGTATTTCGCCTGGACGCAGAACCTGCTCCAGGCCTACGGTTTTGCGCCGACGCAGCAATCCGAACCGCAGCGCCTGGCCGAGCAGATTCGCCCCGAGGCGATCCGCCTGCTCGGCGCGCCGGAGCTGGCCCAGGCCGAGGCCGCTTCCCGCGTTGCAGCCAAACCCGCGGTGTGCCTGAAGGCAGGCCTGTTTGATGAAGCACAAAGTGCAACACTGCGCCGCGCACTGGAGACGGCGCTGCCAGCGGGCTCATGGTCACTGGAGGCCAGCAGCCTTCCGGGGCGATGGATTGTGTACCTGGGCAAATTCTCCGGTACCGAAGCGCGGGCCAAAAAACGCGCCGAGCTGGCCTTGATGAAATTCAGTTTCGTGCCCCTGGACAACCCAGAGCTTGAGCCCGGCCTCTCGCTGGGCGGATTTGAAGCCCGGGCCGATGCCGATGCCGAACTCAAGACCCTCACCCGGCGCGGTCTGCGCACGGCGCGGGTGGTGCAGGAGCGGGCGCCGGTCAACGGCATGCTGCTGCGCATGCCAGCGGTTGACGAAGCCATGCGGGCCCAGCTCGGAGACCTCAAACCAACTCTGGTCAACAAGTCCCTGGAGCCCTGCTAGAAGCCCGGAGCGTTTTAACCTGGCGCCGGAAGGTCCGTCAGGGCCTCGGACGGGAAGCGCACGCTGAAACAAGTGCCCGGCGGGACGTGACCGGGACGGGCATCGGCCAGGCTGACAGTGGCGCTGTGCTGGTGGGCAATCTCCATCACGATGGGCAGGCCCAGGCCCGTGCCATCGGCCTGGGTGCCCAGGGCGCGGTAGAAGGGCTGGAAGATGAGTTCACGCTCGGCCACCGACACACCGGGGCCGGAATCCTCCACCTGCAGCAGCAACGTCTGACCGAAGGGGTCAGTGAGCACGCGCGCGGTGACCACGCCCGGCTCTGCCAGGCTCGAGGGCGTGTAGCTGATGGCGTTGTCCAGCAGGTTGCGGATGAGTTCCTTCAGCAGCGTGGGGTTGCCCTTGATCTGGCAGTGCGGCGCGCCGGCCTGGGGGCCCTCATAGCCCAGGTCCAGGTGGCCCTCCAGCGCGCGCGGCACACAGTCGCGCACCACAGCCTGGGTCAACTCCACCAGATCGCAAGTCTGCTTGGGCATGGCCGAGTCCGAGCTCTCCGCCCGTGCCAGTGCCAGCAGCTGGTTGACCGTGCGGGTGGCCCGAATGCTGGAGCGGCCGATCTGGCGCAGCGATTGTTTGAGCTCCTGGGCATTTTCGCCCTCGCGCAACGCCAAGTCAGCCTGCATGCGCAGCCCCGCCAGCGGCGTCTTGAGCTGGTGGGCCGCGTTGGCTAAAAAACGCCTCTGGGTCGCTATCGTGACCTCCAGTCGCATCAGCAGGTCATTGATGGAGGCCACCACGGGTGCCACTTCCCTGGGCACGGCCTGAACATCAATCGGGCTCAGATCATCGGGCTTGCGGGCCCGGATTCGTCTTTCGAGTTGCTTGAGCGGCTTGATGGCCTGAATCAGGGCCATCCACACCAGCAAAATAGCCAGGGGCAGGATGATGAACTGCGGCAGCATGACCCCCTTGACGATTTCGCTGGCCAGGACCGCACGCTTCTCCGGCGTTTCGGCCACCTGCACCAAGGCGGGTTGGGAGCCAGGGATATCGAGTTTGATCCACGTGTAGGCAATACGAACCGCACCGTCGTACATGCTGGCATCACGAAAGCGAACCTTGCCAAAGAAAGGTGCCTCGTTGGACGGTGGCGCAGGCAGTGCGGGCTCGCCGCTGAGGTGTTCACCGCGCGCACCCCTGACCTGGTAATACACCTGGCCGGCATCGTCGGCCTGCAGCAACTCGTGGGCCAGACGCGGCATCTCGAATTGCACGCGCTTGTCCTGCACCCGGACCAACTGGGCCAGGGCACCCACGCTGTATTCCAGCGCCCGGTCGAAAGGTTTTCCGGCAATGTTCTGGGCCACCATCCAGGTCAGCACCAGGCTGATGGGCCACAGAATCAGCAGTGGCGTGAGCATCCAGTCGAGAATTTCGCCGAACAGCGAGCGCTGCTCGTTCCGGGTGGACGGCGCCGTCTTCACCCGGGAATTTTCTCCAGGCAATAGCCAAGACCGCGCACCGTGGCGATGCGGATCGGATCTTTTTCAATCTTCTTGCGCAGCCGGTGGATGTAAACCTCAATGGCGTTGTTGCTGACCTCTTCGCCCCATTCGCACAGGCGCTCGACCAGCTGGTCTTTGCTGACCAGGCGGCCCACGCGCTGCAGCAGCACTTCAAGCAGGCCGAGTTCGCGCGCCGAGAGCTCGATCATCACGCCGTCAATGGTGGCGATGCGCCCGCCCTGGTCGTAGATCAGCGGACCGTGCTTGATGGTGCTGCTGGCCGTGCCCATGCCCCGGCGACTCAAGGCGCGCACCCGCGCTTCGAGTTCCTGCAGGTTAAAGGGCTTTGCCATGTAGTCATCGGCGCCGTAATCGAGCCCCTTGATCCGCTCTTCGACACTGTCAGCGGCGGTCAGGATCAACACCGGCAAAGTGGAGCCGCGGGCGCGCAGGTTTTTGAGCACCTCAAGCCCGTGCATTTTGGGCAGGCCAAGATCGAGAATCAGCAAATCGAATTCGGTGTTGGTCATCAGCGCCACATCAGCCTCGGTGCCACTGGCCACGTGGTCCACCGCCGCGCCCGAGCTGCGTAGCGTTCTGAGCAGTCCATCGGCCAAAACCTGGTCATCTTCGACAATCAGGATACGCATGCTTGACTCCTTACGGGTGTGGTGCGCCAACGCGACAAGGCGGGCATCGCAAGCCAATTCTAGGCCCCATTCAAGGGCCTCTCCCTGCGGGTGTCACGGCTGCGTTTAAGCGGCATAGGCCTCCAGCCCAAGGGCGATCACGGTGGCCACCTCGGCCCCGACGGCCCGGCGCATCTCCTCCTGCGCCTGGGCCACCGCCTGGCCATAGGCCTTGAGCCAGCTCATCCCGGCCGGCGTGAACGCGACGCACCGGGCCCGGCCGTCCTGGGCATCCGCCTCGCGCGTGACCAAGCCCCAAGCCTCGCATTGGTCCACCAGCTTGCCCATGGCCTGCTTGCTCATGCCCGCGCGCCGGGCCAACTCCGTCAGGCGCGAGCCCTCGTGCGCCAAATGTCGTGTGATGTGCACGTGCGAGGCGCTCAGTTGTCCCCTGGCGGCCAGATTGGACAGCGCCAGCGGAACGTCGTCGTTGCGGGCCATCAGGGCGAGCACCCGCGCGTCAAACCGCTGCAAGGCCAAGTTCAGCCAATGGCCCACATGAGCTTGCCGCCAATCACCTTGAGCTGGGGTTTCAGACATGGTGAAAATAGTAAACCAAATTGATTAAAAAATCTATTTACAAAGCTTAATTGACCAGGATAAACTACTGTTCAAGCATCCAGCCTGTTTTTACAAACAGATGATGCGCCCCGTTCAAAACCCACTCAAGTGTTTGAGTTTCAAGGAGATTTTCATGGATGCACTGGTCAAACCCCCCATCAACAGCGAAAAGGCCAAGGCCCTGCAAGTGGCGCTGGCACAAATCGAAAAGCAGTTTGGCAAGGGCACCATCATGCGTCTGGGCGAGGGCGAAGTGATCGAGGACATCCAGGTGGTCTCCACTGGCTCGCTCGGTCTGGACATCGCTCTGGGCGTGGGCGGTTTGCCGCGTGGCCGTGTGGTGGAAATCTACGGCCCGGAGTCCAGTGGCAAGACCACGCTGACCCTGCAGGTGATTGCCGAGATGCAAAAAACCGGTGGTCAGTGCGCTTTTGTGGATGCCGAGCACGCGCTCGATATCCAGTACGCCCAGAACCTGGGCGTGAACCTGCAGGATTTGCTGATCAGCCAGCCCGATACTGGCGAGCAGGCGCTTGAAATTGTGGACTCTCTGGTGCGCTCGGGCGCGGTCGATCTGATCGTGATTGACTCGGTGGCCGCGCTCACTCCCAAGGCCGAACTCGAAGGCGAGATGGGCGATTCCCTGCCGGGCCTGCAGGCGCGACTGATGAGCCAGGCCCTGCGCAAGCTCACCGCCCACATCAAAAAGACCAACTGCATGGTGATCTTCATCAACCAGATCCGCATGAAGATCGGCGTCATGTTCGGCAGCCCCGAGACCACCACAGGCGGCAACGCCCTGAAGTTTTACGCCTCCGTGCGGCTCGATATCCGCCGCACCGGCACCATCAAGAAGGGCGACGAGGCCATCGGCAACGAAACCCGGGTCAAGGTGGTCAAGAACAAGGTGGCACCTCCGTTCAAGACGGCAGAGTTCGACATCCTGTTTGGCGAAGGCATCAGCCGCCACGGCGAGATCATCGACATGGGGGTAAACGCCAATATCCTGGACAAATCCGGTGCCTGGTACGCCTACAACGGCGAGAAAATCGGTCAGGGTCGTGACAACGCCCGGGAGTTTTTGCGCGAAAACCTTGACTTGTCACGCGAGATTGAGAACAAGGTGCGCGAGTCGCTGGGCATTCCTTTGTTGGTCGGGGCGGCGCAAGCCGAATCCGAAGCCAAATCCAAAACTTCAAGCAAAAAAGCATCCTAGCCCTCGTTGAATAAGCGGCTACAGCTATCGATATGATTGCACTTTCGTCACCTTCAGTCGGTCGATTCGCCCTGCAATTTACCCATGTCGTTTGACAAGCCCTCGCTCAAGAGCCGCGCGCTGCAGCTGCTGAGTCGGCGCGAGCATTCGCGCGCCGAGCTCGAACGCAAGCTCAAAGCCCACGAGGAAGAGCCCGGCACCCTGGCCCGGGCACTTGACGAGCTGCAGACCAAGGGCTTCATCGACGAGCAGCGGGTGCTTGAATCGGTGCTGCACCGGCGCAGCGCCAAACTGGGCGCGACACGGATTCGGCAGGAATTGCAAAGCAAGGGGCTGGACCCCGATGACATCACCGAAGCCGTTGCCAGCTTGCAGGCAACCGAGCGCGAACGGGCCCAGGCTGTGTGGCTCAAGAAATTCGGCCAGCCGCCAGCCAGTGCCTCAGAAGCGGCCAAACAGATGCGGTTCCTGGCGGCACGCGGCTTCGCTGCCGAGACGGTTCGCCGTGTGGTCGCCGGCGCGGTCGATGAGCCGGACTCGGAATAGACAGAAAATAATCAGCCAAATTGGCCTATATCTCTCGTCAAATATGCACTCATAGCTACCCAAAAAGTAGCAAAACCCGATAGCCAGCCAGACGGGAGATCAGAGGTTGAGCATCAAACGCAGGTTTTGCACCGCCGCGCCACTGGCGCCTTTGCCTAAGTTGTCCAGCCGCGCTACCAGCACCGCGTGATGAAAGTCGTCCTCTGGACCCTGGTTGGCAAACACGCGCAGCTCCATCTTGTTGCTGTCGACCAGGGCCAGCGCGTCGAGCTTGTTGTCCGAAGTGGGCGACTCCACACTGACCCACTCGCTTGCTCCATAGTGTCTGGCCAGGGCATCGTGCAAGTCCTGGGCGCAGGGTTGGCCGGGCAGCAAGTCCAGATGCAGCGGCAATTGCACCAGCATGCCCTGCGGGAAATTGCCCACCGAGGGCACGAACACGGGTCGACGCACCAGCCCGGTGTAGCGCATGATCTCGGGCAGGTGCTTGTGTTTAAGGCCCAGACCGTACAGCTCGAAAGCGGGCGCCTCCCCCTTGGCATAGGCTTCGATCATGGGCCGCCCACCCCCCGAATAACCGCTGACTGCGGGCAGCGTCAGGGCAAAATCCTTCGGGATCAGGCCCGCATCCACCAGCGGGCGGATCAACGCGATGGCGCCCGTGGCGTAGCAGCCAGGGTTGCTGACGCGGCGTGAACGGGCAATGACTTCTGCCTGCCCCGGCGTGAGTTCCGCAAAGCCGTAGTCCCAGCCTTCGGCCGTGCGGTGAGCGGTCGAGGCATCGATAATTTTTGGGCCCGCCGCCCCGCTGCGCCGGGCAATTTCATCGACCATCGCCACGGACTCCAGCGCCGCCTCGTCGTGCAGGCACAAAATGACCACGTCCGCGCGCGCCATCAGGGCGCGCTTGGCCAGAGGGTCCTTGCGCAATTCGGGCGCAATGCTGATCAGCTCAAGCTGGGCCATGCCCGCCAACCGATCGCGAATCTGAAGGCCGGTGGTTCCCGCCTCGCCGTCAATAAATACCTTGTACATGCCTATTTGCTCACAGTGGTGTCCGATTGGCTTGTCAGTTTTACAAAAGCCTCATTCAGTTGCCCATGATACATTTGGCGGTTGAAGTGTCCAGTGCCTGCCACAGAGCCTCAATCTTTTGTGGCGGGGTGAAATTTATCCATTCCTGAGAGAGTCCTCATGAAGATTCATGAATATCAAGGCAAGGAAATCTTGCGTCAGTTCGGTGTCCCGGTGCCACGTGGCATCGCGGCCTTCACAGTCCAGGAAGCGGTAGAAGCCGCCCAAAAACTCGGCGGTCCGGTCTGGGTGGTCAAGGCCCAGATTCACGCTGGCGGCCGCGGCAAGGGCGGTGGCGTCAAGCTCGCCCGTTCGATCGAGGAAGTCAAGCAGCTCGCCGGTGAAATCCTGGGCATGCAGCTCGTCACGCACCAGACTGGCCCTGAAGGCCAGAAAGTTCGACGCCTCCTGATTGAAGATGGCGCCGACATCAAAAAAGAATACTACGTCTCGGCAGTGACCGACCGCGCCACCCAGCGGGTCGCTTTCATGGCGTCCTCCGAGGGCGGCATGAACATCGAGGAAGTGGCGCACGACACCCCCGAGAAAATCATCAAAGCCTTTGTCGATCCAGCCACCGGCCTGACCGATGCGCAGGCCAAGGACCTGGCAGACGGGATCGGGGTTCCGGCAGGCTCTACCGCCAAGGCCGCCGACGTGCTCAAGAAGCTCTACAAAGTGTATATGGACACCGACGCATCGCTGGTCGAAATCAACCCGCTGATCCTCGAGGGCGACGGCGGCATCAAGGCGCTCGATGCCAAGTTCAACTTTGACTCCAACGCGCTGTTCCGTCATCCCGAGATCGTCGCCTACCGCGACCTGGATGAAGAAGACCCGGCCGAAGTTGAAGCCAGCAAGTTTGACCTGGCCTACATCAGTCTGGACGGCAATATCGGCTGTCTGGTCAATGGCGCAGGCCTGGCCATGGCCACCATGGACACCATCAAGCTGTTTGGCGCAGAACCTGCCAACTTTCTGGACGTGGGGGGCGGCGCCACCCCCGAGAAGGTCACCGAAGCGTTCAAGATCATGCTCAAGAACAAGAAGGTCAAGGCCATTCTGGTCAACATCTTCGGGGGCATCATGCAGTGCGACACCATTGCCACCGGCATCATCACGGCCTGCAAGGCCACCAACCTGACAGTGCCGCTGGTCGTGCGCATGAAAGGAACCAATGAAGAGCTGGGCAAGAAGCTGCTGGCCGATTCCGGCCTGCCCATCATCAGTGCCGACACCATGGCCGACGCCGCGCGCAAAGTGGTCGCTGCCGTGAAAACCGCTTAAGGAAAAAGAACATGTCCATCCTTATCAATAAAGACACCAAAGTCATCACTCAAGGCATCACCGGCAAGACCGGTCAGTTCCACACTGAAAAGTGCCAGGAATACGCCAATGGCAAAAACTGTTTCGTGGCGGGTGTGAACCCCAAGAAAGCGGGCGAGTCGATCTTCAACATCCCGATCTACGCATCCGTGAAAGAAGCGGCCAGTCAAACGGGGGCCACGGTGTCGGTGATCTACGTGCCGCCAGCCGGTGCCGCCGCCGCCATTTGGGAGGCCGTTGAGGCTGATCTGGACCTGGCCATCTGCATCACCGAAGGCATTCCGGTCAAAGACATGCTCGAAGTGCGCAACAGAATGCTCGCCAAAGAACTCGCAGGCGGCAAGAAGACCCTGCTCTTGGGTCCGAACTGCCCGGGCGTGATCACCCCCGATGAAATCAAGATCGGCATCATGCCTGGCCACATCCATCGCAAGGGTCGCATTGGCGTGGTCAGCCGCTCTGGGACGCTGACCTACGAAGCGGTGGCGCAGCTTACCGAAATCGGTTTGGGCCAGTCCACCGCCGTGGGCATTGGTGGGGATCCCATCAACGGCCTCAAGCACATTGACATCATGCAAGCCTTCAATGACGACCCCGATACCGATGCCGTCATCATGATCGGTGAAATTGGCGGTCCCGACGAAGCCGATGCGGCGCGCTGGTGCAAAGCCAACATGAAGAAGCCCATCGTTGGCTTCATCGCGGGTGTCACGGCTCCAGCTGGCAAGCGCATGGGCCATGCGGGCGCCCTGATCTCCGGTGGCGCCGACACGGCTGACGCCAAACTGGCAGTGATGGAGGAGTGCGGCTTCAAGATCACGCGCGACCCTTCGGAAATGGCCAAGTTGCTTAAAGCATTGCTGTAAACGGGCATTGCGGACGGGTGTCAGTCCTTCAACCGGGTTTGCCTACAATGGAAAGCCGGGCCGCCTGAGAGTCGGCTCGGCTTTGTTTTTTTCAGCGGGATGACCCGGCTCAGGAAAGACCATCTTGGAAGAGTTTTTTACGGTTCACTTTTGGGTTGCCGTCGGGCAGATCATCATGATCGACATCCTGCTGGGAGGCGACAATGCCGTCGTGATCGCCCTGGCCTGTCGGCAGTTGCCCGCGCAGCAGCGTCTCAAAGGCATCTTGTGGGGAACGGCCGGGGCCATTGTGCTGAGGGTGTTGTTGATTGCCTTCGCCCTGACCCTGCTGCAGGTTCCCTATCTCAAGCTGGTGGGCGCGGCCCTGCTGATCTGGATCGGCATCAAGTTGCTCATGCCGCAGGACGATGATGCCCACGGCGCGATTGCGGCGAGCGACAGACTCTGGGCTGCGGTCAAAACAGTCATCGTTGCTGATCTGGTCATGAGCGTGGACAACGTGATCGCCATCGCCGGCGCGGCCACCGGTGCAGGGGAGCAGCACCAGTTGCCGCTGGTGATCTTTGGCCTGCTCGTGAGTATTCCCATCATCGTCTGGGGCAGCCAGATGGTCCTCAAGTTGATGGACCGTTTTCCGATGATCATTACAGCTGGTGGAATGTTGCTGGGCTGGATTGCGGGCACGATGGCGCACACCGATCCTGCGGTGCTTGGCTGGTTGCCGCAAACGTCCACATGGAAGTTCGGCATGGGCTTGCTGGGCGTCTTTTTGGTCTTCTTCGTTGGCATGGCACTGAGAAGACGCACGCAGCAGTTGACCAAATCAGAATACTGATCAAACTGACCGTTGGGCGGCAAATGGCCTTCGTTTGTCATTTTCCCCTTGTCACCATCGCGGGCCTCTGCTAACGTGTGTTACATGTTGGTCGGACTGACTGTTGGGGCTGTGTTGACGCGAGAAACAGCCGTTAGAGAAGGCAGGCAAGGGACGAGAGCGGAATAGACCGAAGGGCTTAGCCCCATAAATAATGAATTACACGTTCAGTTCGCTGACCGATCCGGGTCGAATCCGGAGCAACAATGAAGACTCGGTCGTATTTGACGATGCGACGGGCGTGGGCGTCCTGGCCGATGGCATGGGGGGCTATAGCGCGGGTGAAGTTGCCTCCAGCATGGCCACCGAATCCATTCAGTCCGAATTGTCGAAATGGTTGCAAGAAGCCCGTTCAGGGCTCACCGCGCGGGAAATCGGCCGTGCGATCGAGATGTGTGTGGACAACGCCAATTCGGCGATCTACACGGCTGCCCGAATCAATCCCCACTATTCCGGCATGGGAACCACGCTGGTGGTCGGTGTGTTTACGGACGACCAGCTGATTCTGGGCCACATCGGGGATTCCCGATGCTACCGATGGCGCGATGGCGAACTCGTGCAACTGACCAAAGACCACTCCCTGCTGCAAGAGCAGGTTGACGCGGGTTTTATCACACCGGAGCAGGCCGCCGTGTCTCCGAACCGCAATCTGGTCACCCGAGCTCTGGGCGTGGAAGACGCGGTAATGCTCGATCTCAACGAGTTTGAGGTGCTGGCTGGAGATCTCTACCTCATGTGCTCTGACGGCCTGTCTGACATGCTGGGCAGCGCAGAAATCGCCAGGATATTGCAAAATGAAACGACTTTGGAAGACCTCGGGGTGGCGCTGGTCACCCAGGCCAACGAGAATGGGGGGCGTGACAACATTTCGGTGGTGCTGACGCAAGCCAGCGGTCCCTTAAAAAAGCGCGGTCTGATGTCCAGATTGCTTGGAAAACCGTAAGCTAATAAGATAGCTAGCAACAAAGTTCAAATAACAGGAGTCGGTCATGCCGAAAATGATCGTATCGATCGACGGGGTAGTCATCAAGGAAGTCCAGATCACCAAGGACAAAACAACCTTGGGTCGGCGTCCTTACAACGACATCGTAATTGACAATCTGGCAGTCAGCGGTGAGCACGCCATGTTGCAAATGGTGGCTGGTCAGGTGTACCTGGAAGACCTCAACAGCACCAATGGCACCTACATCAACGGAAAAGCGGCCAAGAAGCAATTGCTGCAGGGTGGCGACATCATTGAAGTGGGCAAGTACAAGATCAAGTTTGTCGACGATGTCGAGCGCGGCGGTCTTGAGCGGCCAACGACAGCCACTTCGGCCACAGCGCCCTCGACCACGTCAACACCAGCTTCGAGTTTTGCGGCCGTTTCTTCTGATCTGGAAGCATCCATCAAGGTGCTCTCCGGTCCGGCTGCGGGCCGCGAGGTGCCTTTGGTCAAGGTGGTGACCACCATCGGCAAGCCAGGCGTGGCGGTCGCGGCTATCACCCGGCGGCATCGCGGCTTTGTCGTCCATCATGTCGAAGGCGCAGGCAATCCAGCCCTTAATGGCGCTCCCATAGGATCTGATCCTGTCAATTTGAAAAATGGTGACCTGATTGAGCTCGCGGGTACCAAAATGCAGTTCGTTCAGGCCTGATGCACACGGTTTGGCAACACCTGCTGCCAGCGGGTTAGTTCGGAGCTTGAGAGATGGGTGTTGCAACGAAGATCGGGGTTTCGGACAGGAATCCGGAGAACGCTTTTTTCGAATCCCAAAAGCTGCCCGTTGAGAAGCGTGGTATCGCCTTTGAGGCGCTTTTTTACCGGCAACTGCAAAAAGTCACAGCCCGCATTCACGAGACCGAGAACCTCGATCAGATCATGCTCGAGGCCGGGCAGGAGATTTGCCAGCTTTTTAACGCTGACCGCCTGACGCTGTATGCGGTCAGTGAAGACCAGAGCGCGATCGTCTCCAAGGTCAAGACCGGCCTGAACAGCAGTCGTGACTTGAGGCTTCCGATCACACCCCAAAGCATCGCGGGCTATGTGGCTTTCAGCAAGCAGGGGCTCAACCTGCCGGATGTTTACGACGACGAGGCGCTCAAGCAAATTCATCCCGCCTTGACCTTCCTCAAGGAAGTCGACAAGCGCACCGGCTACCGCACCCGCCAGATGCTGGTCCAGCCCATTCTTGAAGGCGAAACGCTGCACGGCGTGTTGCAGGTGATCAACAACAAGAGAAGCGATCAACCTTTCAGCGATCTGGATGTGGAGGGCGTCTCCCAGCTTTGCAAGACACTTGCCATCGCCATACGCCAGCGCGTCAACCAGACCGAAGAAGGACTGTGGCGCAAGGTCACCAAATACGAGGGTCTCATCTCCGAAGGCGTGATGACCGCTGATGAGCTGCAGCATTGCCTGCAGGAAGCGCGCAACGATGGCAAGCCCGTCGAGCAAGTCCTGCTGACGCACTACAAGGTCCGACTCGATCAGATCGGTCCTTCACTGGCAAAGTTTTTCCGCGTGCCCTACGAGCCCTTCAATGCCGGACGCATTCGTTCCGAAATGCTGCATGGCGCGCTCAAACGCGATTTCATCGAGGAGCAGGGCTGGATTCCCCTGGAGGAGTCGCCCGAGGGCCTGGTCATCATGTGCATGGACCCGGAGGCCGTGCGCGGGGCCAGGGTGGTGCCCCAAGTGTTCCCGCGCATCACGCGCTTTTCCTACCGGGTGACCACCCAGACTGAGTTTGCGCAAACCCTGGCGCAGATTTTTGGCGTCGAATTTGCGGGCGGCTCCATCGACGAATTGTTGGCCGACATGGACGGCGCGCCCATGGACGATGGCAGCAATGACGATTCGCTCGAATCAGCCGCTGCCGACAATGAGTTGGTCAAGTTCGTCAACAAGGTCATCATCGACGCCTACCACCAAAAGGTCTCAGACATTCACATCGAGCCCATGCCGGGCAAGCTTAAAACTGGCATCCGGTTTCGCATTGATGGCACCCTGCAGCCCTACATTGAAGTGCCTGCTCACTTTCGTCAGGCCATGGTCACGCGCCTGAAGATCATGTGCGATCTTGACATCTCCGAGCGCCGCAAGCCCCAGGACGGCAAGATCAAGTTCAAAAAGTACGGGCCCATCGACATTGAGCTGCGGGTGGCCACCATTCCGTCAGCTGGTGGCGTCGAAGACGTCGTGATGCGGATTCTTGCTGCGGGCGAGCCCATCCCCCTGGAAAAACTTGGCCTCACCCCGCACAACAAGGATCGGGTGATCCGCACCGTAGAAAAGCCCTATGGCCTGTTTTACGTCTGCGGCCCCACAGGTTCAGGCAAAACCACGACGCTGCACTCCATCCTCAAGCACCTCAACACGCCCGAGACCAAGATCTGGACTGCCGAGGACCCGGTGGAAATCACGCAAAAGGGGTTGCGCCAGGTGCAGATCAACCGCAAGGCCGGCATTGATTTTCCACTGGTCATGCGCGCTTTCCTGCGGGCCGACCCCGACATCATCATGGTGGGCGAGTCGCGCGACAAGGAAACCGTCTCGATGGGTGTGGAGGCCTCGCTCACCGGCCACCTGGTGTTCTCCACGCTGCATACCAACTCAGCCCCCGAGTCCATCACCCGGCTGCTAGACATGGGCATGGACCCGTTCAACTTTGCCGATGCGCTGTTGGGCATTCTGGCGCAGCGTCTGGCCAAAAAACTGTGCGACTGCAAGGAGTGCTATACCCCCAGCAGCACCGAGCTCAAGAGCTTCATGGCCGAATATTCCGAGGAATTGAGCCACTCGGTGGCCTGGAAGCTAGACCCCGGCGGCGAGATGCAAAAGCTCTATGAGACCTGGCTTGAACTCTACGGCCAGAACGGGGAGATCAAGTTTTACCGCCATGTGGGCTGCGCCAAGTGCAACAACAGCGGTTACAAGGGCCGCGTTGGCTTGCATGAACTGCTGGTCGCCGACGATGGCATCAAACGCCTCATCCAAAGCCGTGCCCGCGTGGCCGAAATTTTTTCCGCCGCCGTGGAAGGCGGCATGCGCACCCTCAAGATGGATGGCATGGAAAAAATCATGATGGGCCTGACCGACCTCAAGATGGTGCGCCACGTCTGCATCAAGTAGGTGACACAAACTGGATGACAAAAATGTCATCCCAAAGTCAGAAAGTGACCCGTTTTGCATTGCCTATTGCCCATTTACATGAAAACTGGGGCTAAAACAACGCTTTTGCCACCCAACCAAGCCTGGCACAGAAACTGCTTTATGTAATCGTCTCCCGGTCTTATTTGTTTTTTTCTAAGGAGTTGTTTATGAAGCGTTCTATGCAAAAAGGTTTTACCTTGATCGAACTGATGATCGTTGTGGCGATTATTGGTATTTTGGCTGCAGTGGCATTGCCTGCCTATCAGGATTACACCAAGCGTGCCAAGTTGTCGGAAGTGGTTTTGGCGGCTTCTGCCTGTCGCACGACTATTACCGAGGTATATCAATCGGCATCTGGCTCACTGCCCGCTGCCGGAAACTGGGGCTGCGAGAGCACTTCCGGAACTCAATCGTCAAAATATGTCTCATCGGTTGCCACCAGCGTGGACGGTGTAGTAACGGTTGTCGCTACGGGTATTGATGCGACCAATATCGATAGCAAGGCAATCACACTGACACCCTATGTAGACGCTACCACTGCGATGACGGCGGCAGCCGATGCTGGCAAAGGTGTATTCAAGTGGGTGTGCGGCCCAGCTGCAACCAATGGTATCCCTGCAAAGTATTTGCCTGGCTCATGCCGCGGCTAAAGGGCAGAAGCTCTTCGTCAAAGGCAGCCTAGGCTGCCTTTTTCGTTTTTCCAAACGTTGCTGGCATCTTGGCAGTTGAAATGCTTTCAGCTTTAATTGGTCTGGCTTGGCTGGCACCAAACCACTACTACCCATGGCTCGCGGCCTGGAGCGATGCCATAGCGAGCGTCGGGTTATTGGCGCTATTGTTCGTTGCTTTCACAAAAATCTGGGGTGATAGTGACGGAAAGGTCTCCCTGAGACTCTTCGGTTTCGTTGCACTGAGCCTAGTCGTGTTGTTCGCACAATTCGCGTTCGGCAAACTGCATTTTGTGGGTGACGCTGCAACTGCGAGTCTTTATTTACTCCTTTGGATAGCCGCCCTGCTGACCGGTAGATTGGGGGCAGCGCCCCGCGGCACTGGTCGCGAACTGAATGCCGTCGCTGCGACTTGGGTGTTGGCAGCGATTTTGTCAGTTGGCATAGCTCTGGTTCAGTGGACAGGCGCATTGAATCTCGGCATCTACGCCGCCGATCTGCCCCCCGGTGGCCGTCCCTTCGCCAACCTGGCACAACCCAACAATTTCTCCACAGTCTGTTTCATTGGCCTGTGTGCCTTGCTTTGGTTGCATCAACTCCGACGGGTCAGCGGCGCTGCGCTTTGGCTCGGCGTCGGGTTTTTGTTGCTGGGCATGGTGACGTCGCAGTCACGCACCGGGTGGTTGCAGATTGGGCTTCTGGTCGTGTGGGGTCTGGCCATGCAGAAGCGGGCCAGTTTGCGAATCACGCGTCCGCAACTCCTGGTGCTGGGCGCAATATTTGCGGCAGGGGTGCTGCTGTGGCCCGCCATCAACGATATCTTGTTGCTGTCTGTGAGCCGGTCGCTGGACGACCAATTGCGCGAGAGTGTCCGCCTGCCCTACTGGCGGATGATGATCGACGCCATTGGGCGCGAACCGCTCTGGGGCTACGGCTGGCAGCAAGTCGGTGCGGCGCAGCAGCGCGTTGCGCTGGACTACCCCTCCGTTGGCGCCCATTTTGAGCACGCCCATAACATCGTCCTGGATTTGTTGCTGTGGAACGGACTACCCGCAGGTGGCCTCATTGTGGCCTTGTTGGCCTGGTGGTTCATTGCGCACATTCGGGCCTGTCGCGATGCGCGGGTGGCTTGGTTGCTGGCCATGGTCGGCGGCGTCGTCACGCACGGCATGCTGGAGTTGCCGCTGGAGTATGCGTATTTCTTGATCCCGGTCGGGCTGGCCATGGGCGCTGTCGATGGGATTTCAACCGCGACAGGTCCGTCGCTGCACCTTCCCCGGTGGTTGGTGCTGTCGTTCGCGGCGCTGCTCATGGCCTTGTTTGCCTGGGTGGCAGTGGACTACCTGAAAGCTGAGGAAAGCCACCGAACCCTGAGAGTGGAGTCGGCACGCATCGGAGTGAGCGGCATTGTGACGCCAGCACCACGACTGCATTTGCTGACGCAGCTTGACGCCTTCCTCCAGTTTGCCCACACCGAGGCCAAGCCCGGCATGACCGCCGATCAGATGGACTTCATGCGCAAGGTGTCAGAGCGTTTTGGTTATCCGCCGGTGATGTTCCGCTATGCGCTGGCCGCCGGGCTCAACGGCCAACCCGAGATTGCAAGCCAAACCCTGGCCCGTCTTTGTCGAATTCACCCGCGCGAGCGCTGCGAAGAAGCCCGCGAGGGCTGGGGTGCCCTGCAAAGGCAATATCCGCAACTGACGAATGTGACCGTGCCTGGCGACTAGCAGCCGGGAGTAGATTCCAATTCGCCAGCGCAGGGACGCCCGGTGGACTCCACCAGACAATGAGGGTCAGATTCCAATTAATTTTTGCAGCGACGTCCGCCGGACGAAATTCAAGTTTCATATAAAAACAGGCCATAACCCGCCGTCAATAATGCATAGTTAGCTACATTATTAATAGCAAAATTGATTGCTATCAGGCCCAGATCAGTCAGGTCTTACCCCCGCCTCGCCCGCTCATACAGCGGCATAACCCGGGGCAAATTGCGTTCAATATCGCCAATGCGCGAGGTGCCTGAGGGGTGGGTGGAGAGCCACTGCGGTGGCGCGCCTTTGTTGGCGGCGCTCATTTTCTGCCACAAAGTGATACCGGAGCGGGGATCAAAACCTGCGCGCGCGGCCAGCTCCATGCCCACCAGATCGGCCTCGGACTCGTCTTCCCGGCTGAACTGCAGCGTGAGCAACTGAGCGCCATAGTTGGTCAGGGTTTGCGCAAGCTCGCCAAGGCCAAATAACTGGCCGAGCAGGCTGGCGCCGATGCCAGTAGCAGCGTTCTTGGCCATGCGCTCACGGGCATGCTCGCGCAGGGCGTGGGCAATTTCGTGCCCCATCACCATGCCCACTTCGTCATCACTGAGCCTGAGCTGCTCCAGAATCCCGCTGTAGAACGCGATTTTTCCGCCCGGCATGCAAAAAGCGTTGATCTGATCAGCGTGAATCAGGTTGACCTCCCAGTGCCAGTCCCGGGCCCGCGGGTTCCAGGCCTGAGCAAACGGGATGATGCGCTGAGCAATGGCGCGCAGACGGCGCACCTGCCCATCATTGGCGGGGCGCAGCGCTCCTTTCTTGGTTGCCTCGCGCAGAATCTGCGCATATTGCTGCCCGGCCGATTGCTCGACCTCCTCGGCGGGCACAAGCTGGCTGAACGCCGAATTGCGACCGACCTCAACACCTTCACGCGCCAGCGCCACCGAGCTGGTCAGGGACAGCGCCAGCGCCAACGCCAAAGTGTCCAGGAGGCGTCGAGTTGGCCAATACAAATGCAGCATGGTTTTCATGGATTCATTCAAAAATGCAAAGGGCTGCGCGTATTATTGACGCATGACCGCACAAGTGCCCGACTCCACCCTCAACAAACCGTCCTGGGGGCGCACATTTCGGGTTTACCTGGAGCCCGCGACGCTGCGCATGCTGGCCCTGGGCTTTTCGGCAGGGCTGCCATTGTTGCTGGTGCTGGGCACCTTGAGCTTCTGGCTGCGCGAGGCCGGCATTGATCGCGCCACCATCGGATATTTCAGCTGGGTTGGCCTGGCGTACGCTTTCAAATGGGCCTGGGCTCCATTGGTGGACCGCATGCCGATTCCTCTGCTAACCCGCTGGCTGGGGCGTCGTCGAAGCTGGCTGCTGCTGTCGCAACTGGCGATCATGGCGGGCCTGGTGGCCATGTCGTTCAACGACCCCCAGGTGGCCCTGCAGCCGGTGATCTGGGGTGCGCTGGCTGTGGCTTTTGGCTCGGCCACACAGGATATCGCGCTGGACGCCTTCCGCATCGAGTCCGCTGGCACCGAACGCCAGGCGGCCCTGGCAGCCACATACCAAACCGGCTATCGGCTGGCCATGATCTGGGCCGGTGCCGGAGTGCTGTGGCTCGCAGCTCGTGCCGAGGTAGCAGGGCTGGCCAGCTATCAGCACGGTGCCTGGAAGACGGCTTATCTGGCGATGGCCGCAAGCATGGCGGTGGGAGTGCTGACGGTTTTGCTCTCCCCTGAGCCAGCGCAGCGGTTGATGCCGAAGGCAAAAAACGCTGCAGAGTGGCTTCGCGGCGCGGTAGTCGAGCCGTTTGCCGATTTCCTGCACCGCTATGGGTGGCAGGCCGGACTGATCCTGGCCCTGATTGCCGTGTACCGCATCAGCGATGTGGTGATGGGCATCATGGCGAACCCGTTCTACGTGGACATGGGCTACACGAAGGAAGAAGTGGCTGCGGTGACCAAGGTGTTTGGCGTCATCATGACACTGGCAGGTGCTTTTGTGGGTGGCGTACTCTCCATGCGACTGGGTGTGATGCGGGTGCTGATGCTAGGCGCCGTGCTCAGTGCCGCCAGCAATTTACTGTTTGCCTGGCTGGGCTCGCGCGGGCACGACCTCACCGCCCTGATCATGGTTATTTCGGCAGACAACCTGTCCAGCGGCATCGCTTCGGCTGCTTTCATTGCCTACCTGTCGAGCCTGACCAACGTCAACTACTCGGCCACCCAATACGCCATCTTCAGCTCGATGATGCTATTGGCACCGAAGTTTCTGGCGGGTTTTTCGGGCCGCTACGTCGATGCATTCGGGTATCAGAATTTTTTTGTTGCTACGGCCGTGCTCGGAGCACCCGTCTTGCTGCTGGTCTGGCTGGCCTCCAGAGTAAAAAACCAGTAGCGCGATCTTGTACGGGCCACAATGGGCCCCGTTTACTTTACTTTACCGCCGCTTCAAGCGCGTGAAGCGGCTTCTTTTTAAGCTGTGCCGATGAGCCAAAACCTGTTGCTGATTGAAGATGACCTGCGCCTGGCCCAGATGGTGGGCGAATACCTGGGTCAATCGGGCTATGGGGTATCCCACGCAGGCGACGGTCAAACCGGACTGGTCATGCTTCAAGAACGCCTACCGGACTTGCTTGTGCTGGACCTGATGCTGCCGGACATGGACGGTCTGGAGGTGTGCCGAAAGATTCGCGCCCTGCCCGGGGAGATGGCGCAGGTTCCCATTCTCATGCTCACGGCCAAGGGCGACCCGATGGATCGCATCATCGGGCTGGAAGTCGGTGCCGACGACTACCTCCCCAAGCCATTTGAGCCGCGCGAGTTGCTGGCGCGAATTCGCGCGGTGCTGCGCCGTCGCGGTGATGGTGGCGCCGCTCCCACCCGGCGCATGCGCTTTGGCTCGCTGGAGATCGACCGCGACACGCGAACCGTTTCTGTCGGCACCCAGATTTGCGATTTGACCTCGTACCAGTTTGACTTGCTGGTGGCACTGGCCGAGCGGGCCGGGCGGGTGCTCACCCGCGACCAGATCATGGAGGCCGTGCGGGGCCGGGAACTCGACGCATTCGACCGCTCCATTGACGTGCACATGGGGCGCATCCGCGCGGCCATCGAACTTGATGTCAAAACGCCCAAACGGATCCTCACAGTGCGCGGGGTCGGCTATGTGTTTGCGCGCCAACAGGATTGAGCATGCTTCTCAAAAAACTCTACGTCCGGATTTGGCTTGCGGTTGTGCTGGCCGTCGCTGTTCTGAGCCTGCTCGTGGGATGGGTGTGGCGACTGACGGCAGAACCTCCCCTGCGCGATGTGGTGATTCGCAACGAAGCGGGACAAGTGATTGGCCGCGGACACTCGCGCATGATGATGCGGCGCTGGGGCGGCGGCGACGGTGGGTCCGGCCCAATGACCCCATCGCAGAACGCCCCAGACGATCAAATGCCATCCCCGGCTCCCGGCGCGGAGGAGGGAAACGGTCCCGAATACACGGTGCGGATGCACAACGGACAAAGCATGAACATGCTGTTGCCGCGCCCGCCCCAATCGCCCTGGACGCGCCCGCCGTTCGGTTTTGTCTGGATGCTGACACTGGTGGCGGTCGCCGTGGCGCTGGCCACTTACCCCATCATTCGCAAGCTCACGCGCCGCCTTGAGGTGCTGCAGGACGGCGTTGAGAAATGGGGTTCAGGCGACCTGAGCACGCGTGTGACCGTGGCCGGCCACGACGAGGTGGCTTTTCTGGCAACCCGGTTCAACCACGCTGCGCAGCAAGTTGAAACGCTGGTGAAAGCGCATGAATCGCTGCTCGCCTCGCAGAAATCCCTTTTGGCCAATGCTTCCCACGAATTGCGCTCCCCTTTGGCACGCATTCGCATGGGACTTGAACTCATGAGTGGGAAACCGTCGGTCGCGCTGAAGGAGGAAGTTACCCGCAACATCGCAGAACTCGACCAACTTGTTGAGGAAATTCTGTTGGCGAGTCGGCTCGATGCGCAGGAGGTTGATCTCGGAACCATCGAGTCGGTTGATCTGATCGGATTGGTGGCCGAGGAGTGTGCACGGGTAAATGCCGAACTGGAAGTTCATGGCAGCACTGCAGAAGCCGGGCAGGCTCAAAGTGCATCGGGCGCTTCACCCTCCGCGGTGTGGGTGGATGGTGTCGCCAAGCTGCTGCGCCGGGCGATTCGCAACCTGCTTGAGAACGCCCGCCGTCACGGTGCGGGAGAAATTGCGGTGACACTGGGTAGAGACGAACGGCAAGCGTTTATCAAAGTGTGTGACCAGGGGCCTGGGGTGCCAGTGGCCCTGCGCGAACGCATTTTTGAGCCTTTTTACCGTCTACCCGGCGCGACCGAACGGGACGGCGGCGTGGGGTTGGGCCTGTCGCTCGTCAAATCCATTGCCATCCGACACGGTGGAACCGTCCAGTGCGAAGATCGCCCGGATGGGGGCGCTTGCTTTGTGCTCCGACTGCCGGTACTGGCTAAATAACCAGCGTACAAAAGTCTCAAATTGAGACACTTCCCGAGTCTGGCGGATGTCCTCATCCCCCAAACGGGGGATAGCCCTAGCGTTTGACGCCAAGTAAAGTTAACCCCGCTGCTGTCACAGTCTTCAAGTGTTGGAATCGGAGCAAACAGAAACAAGTTTCAGGGCTCCCAGCACATACAAGTTCCAACGACGTTCCTTCGGGAACTTTTACAAAGCCACCTTCGGGTGGCTTTTTTTTCTTTCCTGCCCCAAACCTGTCGAGGCATTCAGGCGCGCCAATTCAGTGATGGGCACCGACCTGCTCGCCTTCCTTGAGTTTGTACAAAGTCCCGCAATAGGGGCACTTTGCCTGCCCGCTACGGGCAACATCGAGGTAGACCTTGGGGTGGCTGTTCCAGATCTTCATGTCAGCTTTAGGGCTGGGACAATACACGCCACCTTGGGCGTTGAGGTCGTTGGCCAGCAGTTCAATGGCAGGGTTACTCATAGGTTTCTTTCATGTGGGCAATATCGACGAGCCGAGTCGCTTGGTTTGTCACACCAAGGAGAGCCAATGCGCGTACTTGGGATTGCGGCCATTGACGATGTCAAAAAAGGCCGCCTGAATCTTCTTGGTGATCGGTCCGCGGCAGCCCACGTAATCGTCTTTCCCCAATTCAATGCGATCAAGTTCGCGAATGGGCGTGACCTCGGCGGCCGTGCCGGTAAAGAAAGCTTCATCGGCAATGTAGACCTCATCGCGGGTGATGCGTTTTTGCACCACCTCGAGTCCCAGGTCCTTGCAAATATGAAACACGGTGTTGCGCGTGATGCCGTTGAGCGCACCAGCGGAGAGGTCCGGCGTGTAGACCACGCCGTCCTTGACCACAAACAGGTTTTCACCCGCGCCTTCACTGACAAAACCGTTGGCGTCGAGCAGCATGGCCTCATCGTAGCCTTCATCAGTCACTTCCATATTGGCCAGGATGGAGTTGGTGTAGTTGCTCACTGCCTTGGCCTGGGTCATGGTGATGTTAACGTGGTGACGGGTATAGCTCGATATCTTGACGCGAATACCACGCTTCATGCCTTCTTCGCCCAGGTAGGCACCCCAGGGCCAAGCTGCCACCATCAGATGGATGGTGTTGCCCTTGGGACTCACACCGAGCTTTTTGTCGCCAATCCAAGTCAGGGGCCGCAGGTAACATGATTCAAGCTTGTTCTCGCGCACCACGGCCATTTGGGCCTCGCTCACCTCCGCCTTGCTGAAGGGAAGCTTCATGCGCAAGATCTTGGCGCTGTTGAACAGGCGCTCGGTGTGTTCCTCGAGCCGGAAGATGGCGGTGCCCTTGCTTGTGTTGTACGCACGCACGCCCTCAAAGGCACCGCAGCCGTAGTGCAGCGTGTGGGTCAGCACGTGGATCTTGGCCTCACGCCAGTCCACCATCTGCCCGTCCATCCAGATTTTTCCGTCACGATCGGACATGGAGGGAGGAATTGGGTTCATGGGGTTTCCTTCAGAAATTGGGGATCGCGTTCTACCGCAGGACACCAATTTTACGATCTCAATTGCCTGCGCAATTCCCGCACCGCGCTGTCCACAGTGCTCAAGACCGGCAAGCCGGTGCGCTCAGCCACGAGCGCACTGGCGCGGGCCATGCTGAATTGGGCCAAGGCAATGATCTGGGCCCCATCCTTTGCAAGCTGGAGCGCCGCCTGCACCACCAGCTCATCGTGCTCCTGAGTGTGCCCAGCGTTGAGTGCCTCCAGCGCCCCGTCAGCCAGCAGGCAATCGGGTGCCAGATCCGCGGGAAACTCGGCAGGCATGGAGGCCAGCGTCGGTGCGAAACTTGCGACCAGACCAACACGCAAACCGCTGGCCAGCGCATCGGCAACCATGGCTTCGTTGGGCTTGAGCACCGGCAGGGGTTCGTGTTGGCGTGCCACCGCTTCAATGCACGGCCCGAAGGCCGAGCAGGTGAACAAAATGGCATGACAACCGCAATCCACCGCATACTGTGCCAAACGGGCGAATCGATCGTGCATGACCGCATCAAGCCCGCGCCCGCTGGCAGCCAGATCGCTTGAGAGACTGTCATCGAGCAGATTCATGCGCCGGGCTTGCGGCCAGTCTCGCGCAAAGGCCTCATTGATTGGCGCAACCGAATGCGCCAGCGCATGGATCAGCGCAACACGGGGCCCTGTCATGCGCCAATCGAGGCCGGCTTGCCCTTGGGCTCGCGCCGCTGGCGCGCCCGCTGCAAGGCCACCACCAGAAGCAGCAACACCGAGGCGGGAATAAAAACCCACTCTTTGTCCGGTCGATCGGCAGGCAGTTCGACACTCAATATTTTCTGTCCGGCAACCAGCCCGATCTTGCTCGCCTTGGAACCAAACTCGACGGTCATGACCTGGGTTTCGCCAGCGAATTCCGTAACCCGCAGGCCAATGCGCTTGAGGCGTTCAGCTGCCGTACCAGGCTCGCCCAGTGGGATAAGAACGCCCTTCTTCACCAGCGAGCCGTCGAGTTTTTCACTCTCGATCCAAACGCGCTGACCTGCACTGGCTGGAGCGTCCTCGACAATCTTCATAAAGCCCGCAGCCGGTGCCTCGATGTGCTCGGGGTAAACCATATCCCACCAATAACCAGGCCGGAACAGCGTGAACGTGACCAGAAGCAATGCGATGGTTTCGTACCAGCGCGAGCGCACAATGAAGTAACCCTGCGTGCCCGCCGCAAACACCAACATCGCCACCGTGGCGCTGACCACCGTGAGGACCAGGTGCATCGGCGAGTCAATGCCAATCATCAGCAGTTGCGTGTTGAAGATGAAAAGGAAAGGCAGGATGGCCGTGCGCATGCTGTAGAAGAACGCCGTTATCCCGGTTTTGATCGGGTCGGTTCGCGCAATGGCCGCCGCCGCGAACGAAGCCAGACCCACCGGCGGCGTGACGTCCGCCATGAGTCCAAAGTAGAAGACGAACAGGTGCACCGCGATGAGCGGGACAATAAGCCCGTTTTGTGCTCCCAATTCCACCACCACTGGGGCCATCAGCGTAGACACCACGATGTAGTTCGCCGTGGTGGGCAAACCCATTCCCAGTATCAGGCTGATGACGGCAACCATGCCCAGCATCAGCATCAGATTGCCACCGGAGACAATTTCAACCAGCTCCGTCATGACCAGACCAATGCCCGTCAATGACACTGTGCCAACGATGATGCCCGCCACGGCAGTGGCCACGCCAATACCGATCATGTTGCGGGCGCCAATGGCCAGGCCGTCGATCAAGTCCGTGACGCCTTGGCGCACACCGTCAATTGCGTTGCCTTCGCCGCGCAGGAACACGGTAATCGGGCGTTGCGTGAGCATGATAAAAACCATGAACATCGTCGCCCAGAAAGCTGACAGGCCAGGCGACATCTGTTCGACCATCAGGCACCAGATCAGCACGACCACGGCCAGCAGGTAATGAAGTCCTGACTTGAGCGTGGGCCCGGTTTCGGGCAGTTCAAATACGGGCGAGTCCGGATCGTCAAGTTCAAGCACCGGCTGCTTCGCTCCAATCCAGAGCAGGCCGACATAGGCCGCCATAACGCCCACTCCAACAACCCAGATGGCACCGCCGCCAAGCGCGCCCTTGAGCCAGCCGATGCCATAGTAGACCGCACCCGAGAGCACGATGAAACCAGACACGGTTGTGGCAAACGAGATCAGCCGCTGCATGGCTGTGGCGTTGCCACGACGTGGCAAGCCCTGCAAGTTGGCCTTGAGTGCCTCTAGGTGAACGATGTAGAACAACGCAATGTAGGAGATGATGGCGGGTAGGAAAGCGTGCTTGATCACCTGCGTGTAGGGAATGCCCACGTACTCCACCATCAGGAACGCCGCAGCGCCCATGACCGGCGGCATCAGTTGCCCGTTGACCGAGCTTGACACCTCAACCGCCCCAGCCTGATCGGGTCGGTAACCCACGCGTTTCATGAGCGGAATCGTAAAGGTGCCGGTTGTGACCACATTGGCGATAGACGATCCCGAGATGATGCCGGTAGCCGCCGAGGACACCACGGCCGCCTTGGCCGGGCCGCCCCGCATGTGCCCAAGCAGCGCAAACGCCGACTTGATGAAGTAATTGCCCGCACCGGCCTTGTCCAGCAGGGAGCCAAAAAGCACAAACAAGAAGATGAACCCGCTGGAGACGCCCAGTGCCACGCCGAACACACCCTCCGTGGTGAGCCACTGGTGCGACGCAACGCGGGACAAGGAGGCCCCCTTGTGCGCGATCAGGTCGGGCATGTGCCGTCCACCAAAGGTGTAGATGAGGAAAAGGATCGCCACCACCACCATGGGCAGGCCCAGAACGCGGCGCGTGGCTTCCAGCAGCAACAGCACGCCGATGATCGCCACGGCAATGTCCATAGTTGTGGGCTGACCGGGGCGCCCAGCCAGTTCACGGTAGAACAGGAACAGGTAGGCCGCGCAAAAGGCGCCGACCAGGGCAAACAACCAATCGGTGATGGGAACGTAATTTCTCGGTGAACGCTTGGACGCCGGATAGGCCATGAAGGCGAGAAAAACCGCAAACGCCAGGTGAATTGAGCGCGACTCGGTGTCGTTGAGTACAAATATGCCCAGTGAGAACGGCAAAGGCGAGGCAATCCACAACTGAAAGAGTGACCACGCCAGCGCCACAATCAGCAGCAGACGGGCCATGGCGGGGCCGGGATCGCGCCCGCCGGTATCGTTGTCTTCGACAAGCTGCTTCACGTCCACAATGGGCGCGTCATCGGTTGGTTTTCGTTTGGCCATAGCAATATTTCTCCATTGACAAAAAAGCCCCGACTAGCGGGGCTTGATTCAAACTAATCGTTGTTTGTTGGAAAGCGGGATTACATCCAGCCTTTTTCCTTGTAGTACTTCACAGCGCCGGGATGCAAGGGAGCGGACAGGCCGTTCTTGATCATGTCCTTGGGGTCCAGGTGAGCAAACGCGGGGTGCAGCTTCTTGAAGTCATCGAAGTTGTCGAACACGGCTTTGACCAGTTCATACACAGTGGCGTCGGACACCTTGGACGAGGTCACGAAGGACGCAAGCACACCGTACGTGGGAGTCGGGTTCGGGTTGCCTGTGTACAGACCCCCGGGGATTTCAACCTTGGCGTAGTAAGGCGCCGCAGCCACAATCTTGTCGACTGCAGGTCCGGTCAAGGGAACCAGCTTGGCCCCACAGGTCACGATCGGATCCTGAATGTTGGCGCTGGGATGACCCACGCCATAGAAGAAGGCGTCAATCTTGTTGTCGCACAGTGCGGCGCCATGCTCATCGGCCTTCAATTCGGAAGCCAGGGAGAAGTCGCTCAATTTCCAGCCCATGCCAGCCAGCAACACGTCCATGGAGGCACGGGTACCCGAGCCAGGGTTGCCGACGTTGACACGTTTGCCCTTCAGATCCTGAAAGGACTTGGCATTGATTTCCTTGCGAGCCAACACCGTGAAGGGCTCGGGATGGATCGAGAAAACCGAGCGCAGGTCACCAAAAGCGCCGTCCTTCTGGAACTGTTGCTCACCCTTGTAGGCGTTGTATTGCACGTCAGACTGCGCCACGCCAAAATCAAGGTCACCACCGCGGATGGTGTTGATGTTGGCCACCGAGCCACCTGTGGACTCGACTGAACAGCGGATGCCGTGGCGAGCGCGGTCCTTGTTCATCAGACGGCAAATGGCGCCGCCTGCGGCGTAATACACGCCAGTGACACCACCAGTGCCGATGGTGACGAACTTGGCCTGAGCCATGACGGGCGCGCTGATCAGTGCGCTGGAAAACACGGCCGCTGCGGCGAGAGCTTTGAACGCGAACAGTTTGGACATTAGATTGCTCCTGTAAAAATTAAAGGGTTGAAGTTGCGGCTTCAATTGCGCTGGCAAGCCGCTGTGTGATTGATTCAAGCTCAGACTCGCTGATGATGAATGGGGGAGCCAGCAATACATGGTCACCATACCATCCATCGACCGTTCCGCCCATGGGGTAAACCATTAGCCCGCGGGAAAACGCTTCTTTTTTGATCCGTGCATGCAGTCGTTTTGCAGGGTCAAATGGTGTTTTTTTATCCCTGTCCTGCACCAGCTCCACGCCCCAGAACAGTCCCCGGCCACGGATGTCTCCCACAAGCGGGTGTGCGCCAAAAGCATCCACCAGCAACGCTTGGAGCTGGGCGCCGCGATCGCGGACACGAGCCAGTAGCCCATCGCGCTCAATGACTTTCTGGACTGCCAGCGCCGCTGCACAGGCCACAGCGTGGCCCAGGTAAGTATGGCCATGCTGAAAAAAACCGCTGCCCGAGGACATGGCTTCAACAATCTTGCGCTGCACCAGCACCGCGCCAATGGGTTGGTAGCCTCCACCCAGTCCTTTGGCGATGGCCATGATGTCTGGCACTGCACCCTCAGGTTCGCAGGCGTGCAGGGTTCCAGCGCGACCCATGCCGCACATCACTTCATCGAGAATCAAAAGCACACCGTAGCGGTCACACACGTCGCGCACCGCCTTGAAATAGCCCGGCACAGGCACCAGCACGCCTGCGGTGGCGCCGCCGATGGTTTCGGCCACAAAGGCAATCACCGCATCAGCACCCAGGCTCAGAATCGTGTCCTCGAGCTCCTTTGCAAGGCGCTGACCATATTGCTCGGGCGTCTCGTCGCTGCGCTGCTCGCGGTAGGGATAGCACGGCGAGATGTGGGTGGCGGGCATCAGGATCGGGGCAAAAGGCTCACGCCGCCACTGGTTGCCCCCTACGGCCAATGCACCCAGGGTATTGCCGTGATAGCTTTGCTTGCGGGCGATGAAGTGACGCCTCTGGGGCTGGCCGATCTCCACAAAATACTGCCGCGCCATCTTCATGGCTGCTTCCATGGCTTCCGAGCCACCACTGACAAAGTACACATGGCTCATGCCCTGAGGCGCGGTGTCGATCAGACGGTCGGCCAGTTCCTCGGCGACCGCCGTCGTGAAAAAACTGGTATGGGCATAGGCCAGTTGGTCCGTCTGCCTGTGCATGGCGGCCAGCACGTCGGGATGACCATGACCCAGGCAGGACACCGCTGCGCCGCCAGATGCGTCGATGTATTGTTTTCCGCTTGCGTCGGTAATGTAAACACCCTGGCCACTGACGGCGACCGGTGGCGTTGACTGGAGTTGACGGTGAAATACGTGCGTTTGCGCCATGGCAAAGATCCTTCGGAGTGGTTCAATGACCTGACAGTCTAGAGCAGCGCCGCGCACTTGTGGGATGCCGATAACTGTGCAGGCCATTACCCCTGGTAATGGATCTATCAGGGTTTACCGCAGACCGCCTGCCTTTGTTGCGCAGTGGTCAAGGTGGCGCCGGCAGCGCCCGCTGCATGCAACGGGTAAACATGCGGGTTTGCAAGGAATTAGGCCGCGTTGCCGGGCGCAGCGCCCGTACCGTCACCGTCACCGTGGGAGCCAGGGCGACCAGGTCAACCCTGCCCCGATCAGCCGAAGCGGTGGTGCAGGATTCCACCAGGGCAATTCCCAGGCCCTGGTGAGCCAGCGACAGGGCCACGTGGTAGGACTGCACATGAACTACTTCGCGCAACTGGGCACCGCCCTCGCGCATGATGTGCCCCAGCGAAAATCCCAAGGGATCACTGGCGTCAAGAGCGATGAGCGGCAGGCCCGCCAACTGGGCGAACGACACCGATCCCGATTTGACCAAAGCAGGGGCGAGAAGGCCTTTGGGCACCACGCACATGACCTGCCCCTGGCCCAGCTTTTCCTGCGTCAGAGCCGGGTGGTTGCCACCGCCAAAAACATAGCCCACATCGGCCTGTTGCGTGGCCAGCGCAGAGACAATTTGTGGTGAATGGAGGGCCTCGTGGTGGATCACCACATCGGGGTATTTTTCATGGAACAGACGCACCGCGCGGGGAAACACGTCATAACTCAGCGCCAGCAGCGTGAGCACGCGCAGATCATGCTTGCCGCGCCCGGTGCGCAGACTGGCCGATAGCTTCTGAACCTCGTCAAGCTGGGCAAAAAGCCGCTCTATGTGCGGGTACAGAGTGCGGGCCTCTTCCGTGGGAACCAGTCGGCCACCCACCCTTTGAAACAATGAAAACCCAAGCTGCAATTCGGCATGTTGCAAAGCGCGGCTGACAGCGGGTTGTGTGACATTGATCAGGCGCCCGGCGGCGCTGACGCTGCCGGTCAGCATGACCGCATTGAAAACTTCGATATGCCGTAAACGCATGGTGTGCCCTTGTCAGCGCAAGGTTACCACCACAGCCTGCCCCGGATCACAGCTCAGTGATTGCGCGGCCACAGCACACTCACGGCCAGTCCGCCAAGCGTGGATGAACGGCCCACCTGCAATTGAGCGCCAAAGCCGGAAGAAATTCGCTTCACAATGGACCAACCCAGGCCGCTGCCCACTTGCCCACTGCCCAAAACCCGGAAAAAGCGCTCGCCCAACCGGGCTATCTCCGTATCGGTCATCCCCGGACCGCCGTCGTCGACCTGCAGCACAACGCCTTCGGACAGGGCTTGCACGCTGATCTGAACTTTTGTCCCGTCCGGGCTATAGCGCAGCGCGTTGTCCCCCAGGTTTCGAAGCAGCACCGCAACCAGGGCTTCATTGCCATCAACCAGGCAGGCGTCGGGGGCATAGAGTTCGAGTGTCTGCCGCCGTTTGATGGCTGCGGGTGCGAGGTCCGCCACAATCTGGCGGGACAGGGCGCTCAAGTTAACGCGGGCCAGAGCATCCTGGGGTGCGTCTTCAAGGCGCGCGAGCAGCAGCAATTGTTCAACCAACCGGGTCGCGCGGTCGCATCCGGCCAGTGTGGACTGCAGGGCGTGCTCACGCTGAGCGACATCATTGCCAGCGCCCAGCGCCACCTGGGCCTGGGCCCGAATCGCCGCAATCGGGGTGCGAAGTTCATGGGCCGCATCGGCGGTAAAGCGACGCTCGGAGGCCACCATGCCTGCGATGCGCTCGAACAGCGCGTTGAGTGCGCTCACCAGGGCTTGCAGCTCCGAGGGGGTGTCGTCCAGAACCAGTGGTTCCGTAGCCTGCGCTTTTCGCTGGTGCAAGGCTTCACTGAGCCTGCGCAGCGGCCCCAGGCCCTGGCGCACAGCCCACCAGATGGCCAGGGCCAGCAGCGGCAAAGACAGTGCCAGTGGCCACAGCACGCTGCGCAGGACAGCCCACAGGATAGAGGTGCGCGCTGCAATCTGCTCGGCAACATAGACCTGCGTAGTGCCCTCATTGCCCTGCGCGGAAAATACCCTCCACTGGGTGTCGTCTGCCATCACCACTGTCGAAAACCCGGTGCCAGATCCTGACATGGGCGAGCTTGCGGTGTTCAATGACCGCATGCTGAGGCGCCCCTTGTGAAACACCTGAAACGCCACCTTGGGTGCGTACTTGTGCAGCGAAGGTGCATCGGCCAGGCCATCGTCGTCATCGGCGGCCCCCTGCTGAACCAGCAGCAACGCAGCGGCCTGGGCCAAGTGGCCGTCGAGCAGTTCGTCGAGTTCGTCACGCGTGTCAAACCAGGTCATCAATGCAGCGCCAAGCCACACCGCCACCACCAATGCCAGTAACAGTGCCAGCAGGCGCGCCTGGAGCGAAGTTAGAGGGCGTGAAATCACTTTCATGGTGCCTCGCTGCGCGGCATGCAGTAGCCCACACCCCGCACGGTCTGGATGACATCGGCGCGCAACTTGCGGCGTAAATGATGAATGTGGACCTCAATGGCATTGCTCTCGACCTCATACCCCCAGCTGTAAAGCTTGCTCTCGAGTTGCTCGCGTGACATGACCCGTCCCATGTTGAGCATCAAGGCGTAAAGCAGGTCAAACTCACGGGTGGAGAGCATAACGACTTCTCCGTCCAGAGTGACTTGACGCGCCGCCGGGTCAAGAGCGACGTTGTCCCAGGAAAGCAGCTCCTGCATCTGGCCATGAGAGCGCCTCACCAGGCTGCGCAAGCGCGCGCCCAGCTCGTGCAAATCCACCGGTTTGATCACGTAATCATCAGCCCCAAGATCGAGTCCACGAATGCGATCGGGCACCGCGTCACGGGCCGTGAGCACCAGAACTGGCGTGGCAATCTTGCGCAGGCGCAGCGATTGCAGTACGTCCAGGCCATCCTTGTACGGCAGCCCCAGGTCCAGCACCGCCGCCGAATAGGTGCCCGTGGCCAGCTCGCGCTCCGCCGCAACGCCATCGCGCACCCAATCCACCCGAAACCCGAGCTGGCGCAGGCCAACGCTCAAACCGTCGCCGAGCATCGGGTCATCTTCTGCCAGCAAAATTCGCACCAAAATGCTCCTTGATAATTTGCGCCAATGTTAAGCCGCTGAACTTATCAAGAGCTTAAGACTGCTGCGTCCAGGTTCTGTCTGCTCAACGCGGGCAGCCTCAGGCCAGTGAGCGTACCAACTCCATGGCCTGCTCGACGCGCTCCACGGCATGGATGGTCAGACCTTCAATGGATTTTTTGGGAGCATTGGCCTTGGGAACCACCGCCACGGTGAAGCCCAGCTTGGCAGCTTCGCGCAGGCGCTCCTGGCCCCGTGGCGCCGGTCGCACTTCCCCGGCCAATCCGACTTCGCCAAAGGCAATAAAGCCCTTGGGCAGCGGCTTGCCCCGCAGGCTCGACGTAATCGCCAGCAGCACCGCCAGGTCAGCAGCGGGCTCACTGATGCGCACGCCCCCGACGGCGTTGACGAACACATCCTGGTCCATGCAAGCCACCCCCGCGTGGCGGTGCAGCACGGCCAGCAGCATCGCCAGCCGGTCGCGGTCCAGACCCACGCTCAGGCGACGCGGGCTGGGCCCGCCGCTGTCCACCAAGGCCTGAATCTCCACCAGCATCGGGCGGGTTCCTTCCAGAGTGACCATCACGCAACTGCCGGGCACAGGCTCGGCGTGCTGGCTCAGGAAAATGGCGCTGGGGTTGGAGACGCCCTTGAGGCCTTTCTCGGTCATGGCGAACACGCCGATCTCGTTGACCGCGCCAAAACGGTTCTTGATGGCGCGCACCAGCCTAAAGCTCGACTGTGTGTCGCCTTCAAAATACAACACCGTGTCCACCATATGCTCCAGTACGCGCGGCCCGGCCAGCGCGCCCTCTTTGGTGACGTGGCCCACCAGCACAATGCACACGCCGCTGGCCTTGGCGGCGCGGGTCAGATGGGCGGCGCATTCGCGCACCTGTGCCACCGAGCCCGGGGCCGAGGTGAGTTGGCTGGAATACACGGTCTGAATCGAATCGATGACGGCGATGTCCGGTTGCAAGGCATCGAGCGTAGTCAGAATGCGCTCCAGGCCAATCTCGGCCAGCACCTTGACCTGGCTGTTGTCCAGCCCGAGTCGGCGCGAACGCAGCGCCACCTGTGCCCCGCTTTCCTCGCCCGTGACATACAGGGTTTTCTGGCCGCTGCGCTGGAGCGAATCGAGGGCCTGCAGCAAAAGGGTGGACTTGCCAATGCCAGGGTCGCCGCCAATGAGCACCACACCGCCCTCGACCATGCCGCCACCCAATACCCGGTCGAGTTCTTCCTGGCCGGTGGGGGTTCGCGCCATGTCCACGGCGTCGATGTCGCCCAGCGTGGCCACCTCGGCGGTGCCGGCCAGCGAAGCGAAGCGGTTCTTGGTCGGGGTTGCGCTCTCGGCCACTGACTCGATCAAAGTGTTCCAGGCGTTGCAGCTCGGGCACTTGCCCAGCCACTTGGGATTGGTGCCGCCACAGTCGGTGCAGACGAAAACAGTTTTTTCTTTGACCATGCACAAATCATACTGTATGAAATACCAGTCCAAGGATGTTGCTATCGAAAAACCTGCGCGGTGAACCGTGGGGCACCGAACGGTGCGAAAGCCCATCACAGAGGCGCAACGGACAGTAATAGTGCAGTTTATTCACTGACATCCTGCTTACCAACTTGTAACTTGTCGGTCATGGCTTTGGCGGTATTGCTTTTTTATAGTTCACTCATTCGCAACGGAGCGAGCGGAGTTGGAAAGCACGGTGCATGACCGTCAAGCGACTCCAAATAATTTACCCACCCTTGAAAGGAACCATCATCATGAACACAAAATTTGCAACTACCGCCCTGATCATTGCCTCTGGCCTGATCGCAGCCTCGCCCTCGTTCGCCACGACGACTCGCGAGCAAATCAACGCAGAACTGACCCAGGCCGTGCGCGTTGGCGACGTTCTGGAAAATGGCGATCGGGACCGCATGCTCAATCAACTCTTTCCAAGCCGCTATGACGCCAAGTCAACACAATCGAGTGTGACGCGCGAGCAGGTTCAGGCAGAGCTTGCCCGGGCGGTGCGCGCCGGCGAGGTCTTTGAAAATGGCGATCGTGGTCGCAAGCTCAATGAGTTGTACCCAGATCGCTACCCCTCTAAACAGGCATCCGCAGGTCTCACACCTGAGCAAGTTCAGGCAGAGCTTGCAAGAGCAGTTCGCGATGGGGATTTGATGGTGAGCGAGCGTGGCTTTACGTGCAAGGAAATGCATCCCGACATGCACCCGGCGTCGTGATATTCCTGGTACCCGTGTGGCTTTGATCCTCACAACATAGGACACCTCCTGTTTTCAGAAATCCCGCCCGCGTGGCGGGATTTTTTTTTGGAAATGCGCGCCGGTGGATCTGAAGTAACGAAGCGATTTCCGGCAAGTTAAAAATTACAAATTCGTAATCTTCAGGTCAGCCTTCTGTCGGGATTGGACGCGCAAGATGCCCCTATTGGCTGCATGCATTCATTGGCGCAACGGCGCTTGGACAGCCTAGCGACTACCTTGGAGAAAATCATGGAATGGCTCTCACAGAACTGGATTTGGCTGGCCTTTGGCGGTGCGCTGATTTATATGATGCGCCGCGGTGGCGGTTGCTGCGGCGGCGCTCACACGGACCATGGCAAGCAATCCGCAAGTGACAGTCCGCAATCGTCACAAGGCGGCACGGCGGGATGCTGTGGCGGTAAGACCTCCAACCAAGAGCCGCCAGTGGCCAAGTAGCAACAAATCAAGACACCACTCCAACATCGCCTTGGACCGTGCGCGGTCCTGGGCAACTTTCAGTCAGCGTTGGTCAGAACAATTCATTTCAACCGGAGAGCGACATGAGCAAGTCTTCAGAAGTTAAGTCAGGCAAGATTGCAGGGGGGTCCGATGCGACGCCATCGAAGTCCCGGGTCACCATGAAAGCTGCCCTGGGCGCTGGAGCGCTCGCTCTGGTTCTCGGTGGCTTGGTCATTGTGTCCAGGCCAGATGCAGTGGCCAGCAAACCGACGGCTGTGGAGCCCCAACAAACAAGCCCGGCCCCTGTGGCTGGACAACTCGTTGCAATGCAGACCAAATTCAATTTCGGACCGATCTCGATGGCCAACGGCAAGGTTACGCATCGTTTCCCGGTCAGGAACAACGGCACCGAGCCAATAGTCATCCGCAAGATGTACACCTCCTGTATGTGCACGACCGTTGCGCTGGTGAAGGACGGCAAGACATCTGATGCCTATGGAATGCCGGGGCATACCCCAATTCCCACCATTGATGTGCCGGTCAAGTCGCGTGACGAAGTCCTCGTGGAAGTCGTCTTTGATCCCGCCGCGCACGGCCCGGCAGGTGTCGGGCCGATCGAGCGGGTCGTCACCCTGGAAAACAGCGCGGGACAACCGCTTGAGCTTGAATTTGCAGCCCTTGTGACCCCCTGACAATCATGAGCAAGAAACTTGCATTCCTGGTCTTGGCCACTCTGCTGCTGTTTGCGGTGGTGACCCTGTTCCGAATGGAGAACATCGGCACCGCCGTCCTGTGGGACATGAGCGATGGCGGAAAATGGTTGCTGCCACTCATCGGGGTCGCGGCGCTCATTGACAGCATCAACCCATGCGCATTCTCGATTCTTCTGCTGACCATCGCTTTTTTGCTGAGCATCGGCAAGCTCAGATCAAGCGTGCTAGCGATCGGTAGCGCCTACATACTGGGTATCTTCCTCGTTTATCTCGTGATCGGTCTTGGCCTGCTGCAAACATTGCACCTGTTCAACACGCCGCATTTCATGGCCAAACTCGGGGCTTCACTTTTGATCGTGCTTGGTTTGATCAACATCATCAAGGAGTTCTTCCCTTCCTTCCCCCTGAAGCTCGGCATTCCACATGCCGCGCACCAGAAAATTGCCGTGCTGATGGAAAAGGCATCGGTTCCAACCGCTGTAGGGCTCGGCGTCCTGGTTGGCCTTTGCGAATTCCCGTGCACCGGCGGACCCTATCTGATGGTACTTGGGTTGCTGCACGATCACGCGACTTACTACACCGGAGCGGCTTATCTGATCGTGTACAACCTGATCTTCATCCTGCCCCTGGTGCTTATCCTGGCGATTGCCAGTGACCAAACCCTGCTCGGCAAGGTGCAGAGCTGGCAGCAGGGCGAAAGAAAAGTAATGCGGTGGGGCGGAGGTCTGGCCATGGTCGTTCTGGGTCTTCTTATTTTCGCCATCTAGTTCATGGACCCCATTGTCACGACCACAGCGTCCATACTCGCTATCACCAGCGTCGTTTGGGTTCTCAAAAGGCTTTCCAACGCATCCCTTTGCCCCATCTGCGTAGGGGTTGGCAGTACGTGGCTGTGGATGGTCGTTGCACGCCTGCTGGGTTACCCCATCGATGTGACGATGCTGGCGATACTTCTGGGCGGCTCCGTGGTCGGCATCGCCAACATGGTTGAAAAGCGGTTGCCGCCAGCGCACTCGGCGCTGCTGTGGAAAACGCTGTTCATTCCAGCGGGATTTGCCGCGACCTATGCTCTGGCCACACAGCGCTGGACGTTCCTGACCGCCGCCGCCGTGGTGATGGTGTCGCTTGCCATCGTCTTTCTACGACCCCCTGATTCCACACCGCAGACCAATGAAAAAGTCGACGAGCTCACCAGGAAAATGAAAAACTGCTGTTGATGGTTGCGGCCGACCCTGTAGCACCAATTTGACACTGAATACTGCCAGTACCGAAATAACTGCATCGTTAAGGAAACAATGACTGAACAAACTATCTCCGCTGCAGCTAAGCCCGAAAAGGGCAGCAGGCGTCTGGCCGGGTACGTTCCACTTATTATTTTCGGAGTAATGGCGGTTTTTCTTGCCATCGGACTCACAATGGACCCCAGAGAAATACCCTCTCCCCTGATTGGCAAGCCGGTTCCACAATTTGATCTGCCACCCGTCAAGGGACGAACTTTGGGACTGGCAAGCGCCGATCTGCGTGGCGAGGTTTCTCTGGTAAACGTGTTTGCATCCTGGTGCGTCGCCTGCCGCGAAGAGCACCCGGTGCTGCTCGAATTTAGCAAAAAGGGGCTGGTTCCGATTCACGGGCTGAACTACAAGGACAAGCCCAACGATGCCCAGGCCTGGCTGGATCAACTCGGAGACCCCTACACTCGAACGGGGGCCGATATTGAGGGCCGCGTGGCTATCGACTGGGGTGTTTATGGTGTACCCGAAACCTTTGTCGTTGACCGAGCGGGGCGAATTGCCTACAAACACATTGGCGCTGTTACACCAAAAGTGTTGGACGAAGTACTTATTCCGCTGATCACAAAGCTACAAAAATCATAGCTGCACCTGCAATCCGTACAATGGCTGGCGCATATCACGCAGCTGGAGTCTCTGGCCCTAACCCTGTTGTGAGCACCCATGTCTGAATTGACCGCATTCGCATTTCTGACCGCTTTTGGCGGTGGCGTCATCTCCTTCCTGTCACCCTGCGTATTGCCGCTGGTTCCCGGTTACATGTCCTATGTTGCGGGGGACACACTCTCGAACGGACACGGCACGAACGCGCGCACGCGGCGTCTGGCAACTTTGGGCTTGAGCCTGTGTTTCGTGGCCGGATTTTCTACGGTGTTCATGGTGTTGGGCGCGGGAGCCTCAGCGCTGGGGCAGTTGTTGCTGCGCTACAAGTACGAGGCGAACATCATCGGCGGCGTCATCGTCATCCTGTTCGGCCTGTTCATGATCGGCATGCTCAATCTGCCTTGGCTGCAACGTGACATGCGATACCACGGCAGCATCAAGGGTGCCCGGCCGCTCGGGGCATACCTTATCGGATTGGCATTTGCCTTTGGCTGGAGCCCTTGCATCGGGCCGGTGCTTGGCGTTATTTTGACCTTCAGCGCCGCCACCGCGACGGTTTCCAGCGGCGTTGCGCTGCTTGGCGCCTACTCCCTGGGATTGGGAGTGCCTTTCGTCGCCACGGCGCTGTTCACAGGCGCGTTGTTGAAAAAACTCAAGCCCATGCGGCGCTGGGGGCGCTGGCTGCAGATCGCGGCAGGTGCCGGGATGATATTTATGGGGGTGGCCATGATTACCGGCTGGATATCAACATTCGCTTTCTGGCTGCTCAAGACGTTTCCGGTATTTGCGTCTATTGGTTAGACGACCCCATTGGTGGCTTGCAAGCGGTTGGTTGAGACCCGATCGAACCGATGGGTCAAGATCTGTCGTCGGCGATGACGTTGGACAACCCAAAATTCAGACAGAAGGTTGGACGGCACCATTTGTTGATTGCCAGGGTTGACTGATCGAGTTAATGCACGGCGATACAGTCTCTCAGCTCTCTCAGTCTGGGTGAATGCCCCATGCGGTCCAACCAGCACCGCGCCAAATTCCGTACAACGAGGTTGATAGGATTCTCTGCTGACCTGATAGCCTGGATTGCGCGTTGATTTGACTGCTGCGCCTTACGCGGAGCGGCTCCGCGGTAGCGTGAGCGTTGCCTCGAGGCCGCCCTCCACGCGGTTGCGCAGCGACAGGTCGCCACCGTGGGCACGGGCAATGTTGCGCGCAATACCCAGGCCCAGCCCGGTACCACCGGTCTCGCGGCTGCGTGAAGCCTCGCCCCTGAAAAACGGCTCGAACGCCTTTTCGAGCTGATCCTCGGGGATGCCCGGGCCCGCGTCGAGGACGCGGATGATGACATGCTCAACGCCATCCTGCAATATGATGGTGGCGTGCCCGCCGTAGCGGATCGCATTGTCAACCAGATTGGTGAGGCAGCGCCGCAACGCATGGGGTCGGCCGTGCCATGGCTGAGTAATCTTTCTTTCAATTGCGACCTCGCTGCCGGTGTCCTGGTAATCCGTCTGGAGACTCTGGAGCAGCGCCATGACGTCCACGCGCTGCACGGCTTCGCCTGTGCTGGCGTCACGCATGAAGTCCAGCGTCTGCGTGACCATGGACTCCATCTCGCCCAGATCCTTGACGAACTTCGCGCGTAGCGCCTCGTCGTCGAGCATTTCGGTGCGAAGGCGCAGGCGTGTGATCGGCGTTTTCAGGTCGTGCGACATGGCGGCAAGAATACGCGTGCGCTCGGCGATGAACAGCGACAGCCGCTCCTGCATGGTATTGAAGGCCCGCGCGGCGCGCTGCACTTCGATCGGCCCGGTCTCAGCCAAGGGTGGGCGATTGATGTCCGCGCCCAGTTGATCCGCCGCCGTTGCAAGCGAGGACAGTGGCCCGGTCACCCAGCGCACTGCGACCAGCGATAGCACAACAACCGTCCCCAGCAAGATCAGCAGCGTCAGGGCAACGCGCATGGGTATCGCCGCCGTCTGCGGAGAAAGCACCGTATCGAAGGTGGCCCACGTCCCGTCGCGCAGGGCGATTTGAACAGTGAAGTACGCGCCCGGCGGGGAAAACTCCTGCATGCTGTAGCCGCCCATTCGGTGCGACATCATCGGCATTCCGGAGGGCACCGAGCTGCCCTGGCTCTGGAAGCCTTTAGGTGGACTCTCGCGTCGGGTCAACTTGATCTGCGTCGCCTCGCCCAGCGCATAGCGCAGCACAGTCCTGAACATGGACAGACTCAGGTCGGATTGCTCGGGCTCCGTGCGGTCGGCCAGAGCAGGGCGGTCCAGCGAGATCAGCAGTGGCGGCGCGTTGAAAACCTCGACAACCCTGCGGCGCTCGGTCGGCGGCAGCGAATCGAGCAGCTTGGCGATGTCCGCAACCCGTTCGGCGCTGCGCATGCCACCGGCCTCGTAGAGCAGCTGACCGCGTTCGGATAGGTTGATATACGCGGTCACGAGCTGTGCCAAGGCCAGCCCGCCGAGAAGCACTAAGACCAGTCTTCCGAACAGGCTTTGCGGCAGCAGTCGCACTATCGCTCCACCTGGACCGCCACAGCCAGCACGTAGCCTTCGCCGCGCACCGTCTTGATGATCTGTGGGTCGGCGGGATCGTCCCCAAGGCGCTGTCGCAGCCGACTCACCAGAATGTCGATCGTGCGGTCCATTGGGTCAGCTTCATGCCCTTTGGAGAGCATCATCAATTGATCGCGGGTGAGCACTTGGTTCGGATGGCTGAGCAATATCTTGAGCAACTGGAACTCTGTCCCGGAGAGCGAAGTGACCACCAGACCCGGCGATAAGAGATGGCGTGCCACAACATCAAGCCGCCAGTCGGCAAAGACGATCATGTGTGCGTCATCGGCGCGCAGGTTGCGTGGCAGGCTTCGGGTGCGCCTTAGCACGCTCTTGATGCGCGCGAGCAGTTCTCTGGGGCTGAAGGGCTTGGCCAGATAGTCGTCTGCGCCCATTTCCAGGCCGATGATGCGGTCCGTTTCCTCGGCGCGCGCGGTCAGCATGATGACAGGGGTATCGGACTCGGCCCGGAGTTTTCGGCACAGCGTCAGACCGTCGTCCCCGGGGAGCATGAGATCGAGAACAATCAGGTCCACCTTGCCGGCGCGCGCCAAGGCGTCCCACATGGCCCGGCCGTCCGGTACGGTAGTCGTGGGGTAACCGTTCTTGCGGAGGTACTCTCCAAGCAGAATACGGATTTCGGCATCGTCATCAACAACCAATATGTGGTCAGTAGTTTCCATGTGGCCTTTATGCCCGCCAATCCGTGTGTTGCGTCGGGAAATTGTAGTGCAGCGTAACAAGCCGCACTGGCGCTACCGTAGAGTACAAAACAACAACAAGGCGCTTACATGCCGGTGGTGCAATGGGAACCGATGCGGATCAATGACCCGTTAAAGAGTAAAAAATCACGCAGATTTCCAGAGTTAATCAATCGGAGAATTAATCATGAAACGAGCAACCAAACTTGCAATTACCCTAGGCACGGCCCTGACCCTCGGACTCGGCGCCATGGCGGCCAGTGGGCATCCCGACGACGGCTACGGCCAGGGCTATGGGATGGGCCACGGCATGATGGGCGGCTATGGGCCGGGCAACCGCATGGGTCCGGGCATGATGAGTGGATATTCCCAATGCGACTCGGATGAGGGTCTGGATGCACTGAAGGCAGACCTGGGAATCACGGACAAGCAGGAGGCTGCCTGGCAGGCATTCGCCAAGAATGCCCAGCAGCAAAATGAGAGCCGGCAGGCCGGGTTCGCCAAGATGCAGCAAGCGCAAAGTGCCGGTTCGGCACCGGAGCTGCTCGCACAGCAAGCCGAAATCATGAAGCAGCGCCTGGCGGAAATTCAGGTCAATGCCGCAGCACTGAAGAGCCTCTACGCCACACTCATGCCGGACCAGAAGTTGATCGCGGATCAGCATTTTGGCGGATTCGGTCCATTGGGGTATCACGGCACACGCGGTGGCGCGATGGGATACGGTCGTTAGTGTGAAAAATAGGGGAGCGCCGTTGGCGCTTCGCACAAAGTGCATTGGCCTAAGGAGATGGACATGATGTGGGGATATGACGGATTTGGATTTGGAGGTGGCGCCATGGGTATCGGAATGCTGTTGTTCTGGGGATTGGTGATCGCGCTCATCGTAATGCTGGTGCGCGGATTGGGCCGCAGGCCGGTGGGCCATGAGCCCAGGCTGCGCGAGAAGACGGCACTCGACATTCTGGACGAGCGCTACGCCAGAGGAGAAATCGAAAAGACAGAATTTGAGGGAAAGAAACGTGACTTGTCAGCCCGCTAGCAGCATTCGGATAACTCCCAAAATCACGCTCGGTATAGTTTCAGAATAAGACCACAACGAAAGATGTGGAGCCCTGTATTAAACCGGTTTCACCGGCTTCTCATCACCCTGCGGCAAGAGCGTACGGCTCAAAAACACAAGCGCGGTCACCGACGAGCAAGCCTGCCATTCTGACGCCGAATCCGTGCTTGGTAGCGGGGTTTCCCACGCTATGATGCAGCGCTGGGCTTCGGGGACTAGGCAGATCAAGTCACTGCTGCACTGGCGCCATGATGCGACCCGCTTCGGTGGTGTCTCCTTGCTTGGCGCGGATCACGACACTCAACTCTGGCAATCGGGATCCATGTGTTTTGGACCCTGGCAGCGCAGCGCCTTTTCCGTCCACAGGCTCTTGATATAGGCCACAATATTCTTGGCCTCGCTTGGTTTGAGTCTGCCATTCCAGCCAACCATCAAGCTCGGTGCGGGCAGGCCATTCAATATGGTTTGCTCAAGTTGCTCGTCGGAATGGTGCCAAGCATGAGCCGTTTCGTCCAGGGCGGGTGCCAGGGTTTGTTGCGTGCCCAGTTGGGGCGACTGGCCGATTCCATGATCTCCATGGCAAACTTGGCAGTTCGCGGTAAACAGTTTCTCGCCAGTGCGGGCTGCAACCGTGGTCGGCTTGGGGTAGCCAGCAAGAGGTTTCCAGTGCTGCCCTTCATCGCGGCTAACGAACAGTTTGGCCAAATTGGTCGACGCCACCAAAGACTTGCCCTGGCGCACCATTTGCAGGATGACCTGCCCGCCAAACTGATTGTTCACAGAAGTCCAGCGCATCTTCGCTGCGCTGGCCCGTTGCAAACCGGGTCCCCAACCGAAACGCCACAGCGTACCGTTGCCCTCGGAACTGATCAAAGTAATCGGGGCTGTGCTCGCCGCGTCATTGGCGGTCGGCTGCCAGTGGGCCCCAGCGTCCGCGCTGGTCAGCAGCCCGGTCTCGGTACCAGCGAGCAACCGCGTGGGGTCTTTGGCAGAAACCGTCAAGCTGATCAATTTGTCTGGGGGCATGCCCGAGCGGCTCCAGTTTTGGCCGCCATCAAGGCTCTGGTATAGAGCGTCGGCCACACCGTACAGCACCTTTGGCCCGCTTGCCAACACGGCAAAGCTCTGTGGCCCCGCCTGGCCTGCGGTCTGCCAGCTCCGCCCAGTGTCGCTGGAGCGCAACAAGCCTCCGGTCGAGCCACTGGCATAAATCACGCCGACGCTTGAGCGGTCTGCCGCGAGGGCTGTAAAGCCTCCCTCACGCGCAGCGCGTTGCGTCACGGCGCCGTCAGGACCGACGAAGAAGAGACCGCCTTGCCCCGCAATCAACGTGCCGTTTTGCACGGGCGCCAGGGCGCTGATCCAGCCCACGCCGGGCGCGGCAAGAACGCTCATTGGGGCCAGTAGTATCGTGGCGGACAGAAGGCGCAGGCGGCGAGATTGCATGGGTATCCTTTTTGAAAATAGTTGATCCATTGAAGTGGGTCAGTTGACCTTGACTTGCCATTTGAACGTTCGGGGCTGTGCCTCGCCTTGGCGCACCATGCGCAACTCGATCGAAGCGGGCCTTGGTGAAACCGACTTGAACTGCAGCACGCCCTTGCGGTGGTGGCCACCGGCCGCATCGCCTTCCCAGCGGATGGGAGAAATGGTTTTGCCCGAGTCGGTTACCAGCGTGCTGGATTTCTCGACATCGTCATTCAAGGCGCCCGAGTGGGTGGTGAACGTCAGCTCGATCTCCCACGGCGAGCTTGAAAAAGTGTGCGGCGTGGCAGCAATCGTCACAGCCGATACCGTGCTGGTACGGGTTGCGAGGTCTTCGACGGCGCTGGCGCTGCTCGCGCCGAAAGTGGTTAGCGTAAAAACTGTTATCAGGGTGATCAAACGTGTGCGCATTGGGCATGCTCCTTGGAAGCGTTGAAAAGTTTGTTTGCAATATAGGCGATGCCAGCGGCGTTGAATGCCAGGCCCACCCAGAAAAATTCGACCTGATACTGGGCCGCAAACGTCACCAGGCCAGTCGCGCCGAGCAGAGGGGCAATATTGACCAGGTAATGAGCGCAACAGGAGACCATTGCCGCCGTTGAGGTCGTGGCAGATGCCGCCATCATGGTGCCGGATTTCTTGGAGTCAAGTACGAGTTGGCGCAGCTGGAAAAACAACGCGACCTGCAGACCAAAACCCGCACCCAGAGGCACGATGAAGTACCAGAAGCCAGTGAACTGTTGCCAGGTGAATGCCCATCCCGATACCAGTGTAAGGATGCCAAAATAGACTGCAAGCAGCAGGGCGAAAGCCAGGACACCTAACCCGGCGGATCGGCGAGTAGCCATTTGACTGTTCATATCAACGAGCTGGTCGGTTCATTTTTGTTTTAATCCGTGCTGACGGTGCTGTCTTGTGTACTTTTCAGGATCGGCTTCAAACGACTCCCGGCAACTTGTGGCGCAGAAGTAATAGGTCTTGCCTTGGTGCACGCACTCGTCAATGGCAGTCATGCGACTGACCTCCATGTTGCAGACCGGATCCTTGAAGATCGGTTCGTTGTTGTTTCGTTTCATTATTGGCTCCTAAAAAGTGGGCGGATTGATGTCTTTGGGAAGATCCTGGGCATCAGCGTGGGGCTGTGCCGGCTGAGACTGCCCGTGTGGATCGACGTGCTTTTCATGCCCCGCCTGCAAAGAGGCACCGTTCGGACCATCTGAGTTCGAATGACCGCTCCCGCCGTGGGCACCATGCCCACCATGCATGAAGATGTGCATCAGTGGACAGGCCAGCAACAACAGGAATGGCAAGGCGTCAACGACGTGCGGCCAATGCCGAGGCAGTAAAAAGTAGCCCACAATTGCTGCGATTCCGATCACCAAGGCCGTCACTGGAGACCTCCAAAGACTCGTCAAATTGTGAAGATTTTTGTTCTGCCAGTTCATGATTTACTCGTTTCCGGGGTATTCGATGGGGATTGCGTCTTGCCCGTCATTTGGGGGTAGCTTAGGAGCACCCCACTGTCCACCCCATGACACGAAAATTACATTGCTGTCATGTGGGGCATTGCGGGGGCAGTGTGCAAAAGCCCTGGGCGGGGACGTCCAGGGCGCTATTGAACTTGCTGGACAGGTTCTGAAATGCGATCAAACCGGTGAGCTCAACGACCCCGTCGTCATCAAAATAACCCTTGAGTCGTTGCATCAAGTCGTCGGTTACCTGTTGATCTGAAAAAGTGACCGCCTCCGTGTATTCGAGAACAATCTTTTCTCTTTCGTCGAACAGCTCGCTGGTTTTCCACTGCGCGAGTTGCTCCACCTTGGCCATGGAACCAGCACGTTTGGCCAACGTGGCCGAATTGATGTCCACGCAAAACCGGCACCAGTTAATCTGCGACACCCGCACCGTCACGATCGACCGCAGCATGGGGTCCAGCGGTGAACTTTTCCGGTCCAGCACACCGTACAGCGCCGCCACAGTGGCAAACAGTTTGGGCACCCTGGCCCACAGGAGACCGGGCTGGAGAACGGCGCCATACTTTCTTTTTTGATTCCAGAAAAAAGGCCGCAGGAGCCAGGGGTAGGCTCCTACCTGTTTGGTGGCCACCCGCGCAGCGCTCACGTGGGCTTGATTCATGCTCGCCGTGTGCCTTGCTGGCCGCCATATCGAATGCAGGCGGTCAGGGGACTGACCGCCATGGGTTGCAGTTTCATAGCCACTGCTCCTTTCCTGATAAACCACCGCGCCCGGGTCGCATGAGCCCGGTGCAGGGGAAGCTTAGGAGCACGGCCCTGTCCCGATCATGACAACGAGATTACATTCCTGTCATCTGCCGTGACATCAATCGTTATTTCCTGGTCCTGAAACGGAAGTCGCACCGCGAACAGCCCACGGCCAGGGTTTCGCTGCGCTCCAGCCATCCGCCCCACATGTGCGCCAGCGCGAAGTCCTGGTTGCACCAGGCGCCCAGGCAGAGATCAGAGGCCTCCTGGCCCAGCAGGTAGTCAGCGACCGGGCACCGTTGCATGTCGATGGAAACGCCATCGCCGCTTGGCAGGCGCTCAAACACGTAGCCTGGCGGCGTGAACGGGAAGCGCAGGAACATATTGACCGAAATTTGCATCCGCCGTGCCGGATCGCCGCTCATCGTGCGCGCCACCCAGTTCGGCAGGCGACCCCACTTCTCATAGATTTTCCACGCCACGTCTCCAATGAGTTCAACCGCGTACGCACGTTCTATTCCCACTTTCAGCAGGTCCTGAAAGCACGCCAGCGTCAGGCAGGCGAGCGCCATGTTCATGCGGTTGCCAAACCGGGGTTCGGGCGGGACCGTGGGACCGAGTCGGTCGTAGCGCAGCCAAACCCGATCGATCAGGGCATCGACCTCAGCGCGGGTGAACCGTCCCTGCTCGGGCCTACGGCGGTCCTTGTTGCGCCCAACCAGGCCGGAGCACGCCGCACGCTTGATAAACGGACAAAAAATCAGCTTGACCAGAACGGGCTTCATCTCGCCCAACCTTTACTTTTGGCGCCGCAAGCGCAGCGCATTGGTAATGACCGAGACCGAGCTGAAGCTCATGGCCAGCGCGGCGATGAGGGGCGAGAGCAGCCAGCCCGTGAGGGGGTACAACACGCCAGCGGCAAGCGGCACACCGAGCCCGTTGTACAACAGGGCAAACGCCAAGTTCTGTTTCATGTTGGCCACCGTGTCCTGCGAGAGTTCGCGAGCCACGGCGATGCCCCGCAAGTCGCCCTTGACCAGCGTAATCTGCGCGCTGCTCATGGCCACATCGGTGCCCGTGCCCATGGCGATGCCAACATCGGCCTTGGTCAGGGCAGGGGCATCGTTGATGCCGTCACCCGCCATGGCAACCACGCGCCCTTCTTTTTGCAACCGCTCAACCAGGCTCAGTTTGTCAGCCGGTTTCACTTCACCATACACTTCGTCAATACCCAGGCGCGAGCCAACGGCCTTGGCCGTGGTCAGTCCGTCGCCGGTGGCCATCACGATGCGCAGACCGGCTGCCTTCAAGACCGCCAGGGCCTCGGGCGTGCTGGCCTTGACCGGGTCGGAGACGGCCAGCAAACCGGCCAATTTCCCGTCTACAGCCAGATGCATCACGCTGGCACCTTCAGCGCGCAAGGCTTCGGCTTGGGACACCAGGGAGGCCACCGAAATGCCAATTTGCTCCATCAGTGTGGTATTGCCCAATGCCAGTTCGTGCGCGCCAACCTGCCCGCGCACGCCAATGCCCGAACCCGATTCGAAGTTCTGCGCCTTGTCCAGCGTCATCTTGCGTTCACGCGCAGCGCTGACCAGGGCGTCGGCCAGCGGATGCTCGCTGCCCTGGTCCAAGCTGGCGGCCAGGCGCAGCACTTCATCGGGCTCGAATCCATTGGCGCCTACCGCCCGGTTGAAGGTGGGTCGGCCCTCGGTCAGGGTGCCGGTCTTGTCAACAATCAAGGTGTCAACCTTGCGCAAATTCTCGATGGCCGCGGCATCGCGGAACAGCACGCCGTGACCGGCCCCGCGACCGGTGGCAACCATGATCGACATCGGCGTGGCCAGTCCCAAAGCACAGGGGCAGGCGATGATCAGCACCGCCACCGCGTTGATCAGACCAAAGGCCCAGCTTGGCTGCGGGCCAAACAGGCCCCAGACAAAGAAGGTGAGCACCGCAATCGCCATAACGGTCACGACAAAGTAGCCCGCCACCACGTCAGCCATGCGCTGCATGGGCGCTTTGGAGCGCTGGGCCTGGGCCACCATCTGCACAATCTGCGCCAGCATGGTCTCCGAGCCCACTCGCTCTGAGCGCATCACCAGGGCCCCGTTGGTATTGAGTGTGGCGCCAATCACCGTATCCCCAGCGCGCTTGACCACCGGCATCGGCTCGCCAGTGATCATGGATTCGTCGACTGCGCTGCTGCCCTCAGTCACCTTGCCATCGACGGGTACTTTCTCGCCGGGGCGAACGCGCAGCATGTCGCCGACGTGAATCTGGTCCAGGGGCGCATCTTCTTCGCTGCCATCTTCGCGGATGCGCCGCGCCGTTTTGGGCGCCAGCCCAAGCAGGGCTTTGATGGCGCCCGAAGTCTGCGAGCGCGCCTTGAGTTCCATCAGCTGGCCAAGCAGGGTCAGCGAGATGATCACCGCAGCCGCTTCGAAGTAGACCTCGACGCTGCCCAGAGTGACGAATGAGGCCGGAAATACTTGCGGCGCCACTGTGGCGATCACGCTATAGATGAAGGCCACACTGGTGCCCAGACCGATCAGCGTCCACATGTTGACGCTGCGGTTGATTACCGATTGAACGCCACGGGCATAGAACGGCCAGCCAGCCCACAGGGCAACCGGCAGCGTGAGCACGAATTCGACCCAGGTCTGCGTGCGCGGCTCAAGCCAGCCAAGCTGGGGCCCGGCCATGGCCAGGAAAGTCACCACCACGGTGAACGGCAGAGTCCACCAGAAGCGACGCGTGAAGTCACGCAGCTCGGGGTTTTCTTCATCATCGAGCGAGGGCAGTTCGGGCTCCAGCGTCATGCCGCATTTGGGGCAGTCGCCTGGGTGGTCCTGGCGCACCTCGGGGTGCATCGAGCAGGTGTACATCGTGCCCGCTGGCGGAGCCGGCTCTGACGGCTTGGGCTGCTCCAACGCTCCATACTGATCGGGGTTGGCCGCAAACTTATCGTGGCACTTGGCACTGCAAAAGTAGTACGGATGGCCTTTGTGCTCAGCCTTGTGCGTGGACTGCTCGGTGACGTTCATCCCGCACACCGGGTCCTTCAAAGCGGCATCAGCCGGCGTTTTGGGCGGCGCGTGGGGCGCCCCATGGCCAGCATGAGCGTCGTGGCCCTCGTGATGATGATGCGATGTCATGTTACAAGTCCTTTTTCTTTTGGTAGTTGAAATCTTTTGCTTTGCACCGCGCCCCACTACTGACACCCATGCGTTGGCTCATGCACCGACCGAGAAGCAGGGCTTTCGGTCAAAACCCGAATCGAAGGCGCATGAAAAATACGGCCAACTCATCCATGGCTCTGGGTCACACGCCGGGTGCGACCCCCAAACCAGCCGGTGGACTACTCCACCGAAATCTTCCCGAGCATCCCGGTTTCCATATGGCCGGGCACCAGGCACGCGAAATTCACGACGCCAGCTTTGCCAAATTGCCACACCACAGCACCGCTCTGGCCCGGGGCCAGTTTCATCATGTTGGCGTTGCTGTGGTCCATGTTGGGCATGGCACGCATCAACTTGGCGTGCGCCTTGAGTTCATCCATGGTGCCAATGACCACTTCGTGGGCCATGGGACTGCTGTTCTTCACGGCCAGGCGGATGGTTTCCCCGGCTTTGACCGAAAACTGGCTGGGGTTGAAACGCCGTGCAATGTCGATCGTGACCGTGATGGTGCGACTTACTTTGGTGGCATCACCGCCCTGGCCCGCGGCGGAAGCGTGCTCGTCCGGCTGAGCGGATTCCATCTTGGCCGGTGCTGCGGCGGTGCTTTCGCCAGCCGCCAATGCAAAGACAGGCAAAGTGCTTAGGACCAGAATTGAGAGAGCCTTTTTCATGTGTAACCTCTTTTTAAAAGTAGAAAAATGGAAAGCCAAATGCATCTTGCGTTGCGCCAACTTCCCCCGAAAAAACTTCTTAGTACCTGAACGCGTGCCCGCAATCCGCGTCGCTTGGGCTGACCCGGCACCCGTTTTCACTGTGCCACACGATCCACTCCACCCAACTCAGTGGGTCAGGATTCCACAATCACCTTGCCAACCATTTGCGCTTCAAGGTGGCCTGGAATCAGGCAGGCAAAATCCACCAATCCGGGCTGGTCGAACTGCCAGACGATCGCCCCGCGCTGACCCGCCGACAGGGACACCATGTTGGACTCCGCATGCTGCATGCCGGGCATCTTGCGCATCATTTCGGCATGGGATTTCAACTCGTCGATGGAACCGATCACCATCTCGTGCGCCATCTTCCCGCTGTTCTTGACGAAAAATCGGATCGTTTCACCCTTCTTCACCGTGACCTGGGCCGGGCTGAAACGCATGTTGTCGTCCATGGCTACGGTCACTGTGCGGCTGACCTTGGACGGGTCTCCGGCCCGGCCTGCGCCGGACGTCGGCTTTGCTTGCTGCGCGCCCAACATGCCCTCATGCATGGTGGCCATGTTTTTGCCGTGCCCCTCGGCGTGACTGCCGCCCGCAAGGGCAATGGCAGACAGGATCGGGAGAGTAATGGCGGTGAGAGTTTTCTTCATCTTCAAGTGTTCCAATTCAAATTCATTCAGTCGTGAGGGCGGGTCAGTACCAGAAACGAACGCCCGCGACCCATCGTGTTTCGCCTACTGCAGCGCCCGAAGCACGCACCAGATCAGCGGTTTTGCCAAAGCTGTTGCTGCGCTCCACGCCGATATAGGGGGCTACTTGCCGGGTGAACTCGTAGCGCAGCCGCAATCCGGCTGTGCCGCTGGCGAGCCCGCGACCAATACCGCGTGCTGCTTCATCTTTGGCAAAAAGATTGACGCTCAGAGTGGGCTGGAGGATCAGTTTCTGGCTTAGCAAGATGTCATACTCCGCGTCCACGCGCAGGGCCGTTTGTCCATTGCTGGCCACATAGGCAGATGCGTCAAGCTCGAACCAGTAAGGTGCCAGTCCCTGGAGGCCAAGCGCCAACCATCCGCGGCCAGGCTCAACGCCGCTGTCGTAGCGCACCCCAAGTTGGGTGTTCCAGTAGGGCGCAATGGCGTGGCTCCACAAGGCTTCGGTGCGGGCATCCTGCAGCTTGCCCCGGGCGATATCGCCCTCGGCCTTGATCACCAGTCGGTCGTAGTCGCGTCCAAACCAGGCCTGTGCGTCGTACGCGGTCGAATTGCTGTACTGGCCAAACCCGCGCTCCAATCGATTGACCAGAATGGAGCCAAAGCTGTGTTCATCAGCGAGTCTGAGCGCCCGCGGTCCGGGCAAGGCGTAAGGCCCGGTCTCCAGCGTGCTGCCATCGGAGTAGGCGTGCGGGTCGCGCGCGTCGGCTGGTGCCGACCCGCCCTGCATCTTCATATTGCCATGTTCCATAGCCGCCATGGGGGCCATCGCGGCAGGCATCGCGCCGGGCTCTTGAGTTTGTGCCAGGGCCTGTGCGCCAGCCATTGTTGCCAGCACCAGTGCCAGCCATTTGATTTTCGTATTCATGCGAATTTTGTTTTCCTTGATTTCCATAATTCAGGCCACCAGCACTTCGCGGAACATGCCCGCATCCATATGGAACATGAGATGGCAGTGCCAGGCCCAGCGGCCCATGGCCTCGGCGGTGACCAGAAAGCTGATCCGTTGTGCCGGTTGCACGGGTATCGTGTGGCGCCGGACCTGAAATGTCCCGTCCGGGGCCTCCAGCTCGCTCCACATGCCATGCATGTGCATGGGGTGGGTCATCATGGTGTCGTTGTGCAGAATGACCCGCACCCGTTCGCCGTAGTTGAATTTGACCGGCGTGGATTGACCGAACTCCAAACCATCCATGGACCAGGAATAGCGCTCCATGTTGCCCGTCAGGTGCATTTCAATTTCGCGTTCGGGTCCGCGCGAATCGAGTGCGCCGCCAATCGTGTGCAAATCAGCCAGCGTCAGAACCCGGCGACCGTTGTTGCGCAGACCAATTCCCGGATCGTCCAGATTGGTGCGTGCCATATCGACGCGCATGTCGGTGCTCGGGCCATACTCGGTGCGCGCATGACGCGCCTGTGTGCTCGGTACGGAAAGGTCCGGACTGCCCCCCATACCAGGCATTGCCATCTTGCTGTGGTCCATGCCAGCCATGCTGCCCATTGCCATCTTGCTGTGGTCCATGCCAGCCATGCTGCCCATTGCCATCTTGCTGTGGTCCATGCCAGCCATGCTGCCCATTGCCATCTTGCTGTGGTCCATGCCAGCCATGCTGCCCTGACCACCCATGGAGCCCATCATGTCATCCATGGTCAGCCATTGCACGCGGTCGAGCGCAGGTACCTGCGCCTGCACGCCGACACGCGTGGCCAGCGTGCCCCGGGCATAGCCGGAGCGGTCCATGGATTGGGCAAAGATGGTGTAGGCATCGTCCCTGGGCTCCACCAGAACGTCGTAGGTCTCACCCGGGCCAAAGCGGAACTCATCAACGGTGACGGCTTCGACATTGACACCATCGACCTGCACCACCTTGAGTTGCAGCCCCGGTATGCGAACGTCATAAAAAGAATTGCTGGCACCGTTGATGAAGCGCAGACGCACACGCTCACCCTTGCGGAACAGCCCTGTCCAGTTGCCCGCCGGCGTGGTCCCGTTGGTCAGGAACGTCAGCGTGTCAGAAGACAGGTCGGCCAGATCGGTGGGGCTCATGCGCATCGAGTTCCACATTTTTCGTTTGTCCACCGCTGACTTGACACCCTCGCGCGAGGCGTCGTGGAAGAAGTCAAAGGCTGTAGGCTGAATGTGGTTGTAATAGTTGCTCTGGACCTTGAGCTTGGCAAATACGCGCGCAGGGTCTTCGTCGGTCCAGTCAGACAGCAAGACCACGTGATCGCGTTCGGCGCGGATAGAGTCGCTGCCCTCGGGCTCGACGATGATGGCGCCGTACATGCCGGTCACTTCCTGCATTCCAGAGTGTGAGTGATACCAGTAGGTGCCGCTTTGTTCCACTTTGAAGCGGTAGGTGAACGTCGCGCCAGGGGGAATGCCGGCAAAGCTGATCCCCGGCACGCCATCCATTTGGTAGGGCAGGATGATGCCGTGCCAGTGAATCGAGGAAGCTTCCTTGAGTTGGTTGGTGACGCGAATCGTGACCGTCTGGCCCTGGCGCCAGCGCAAGGTCGGGGCCGGTATGGATCCGTTGATGGCCGTGGCCATGCGTGGATTGCCGGTGAAGTTCACCGGCAACTCGGAAATCACCAGGTTGAAATCGTTGCCCTCGAGCACTGGCGCGGCGCGGGAGGTTGGCTGAGCTTCCTGCGCCCAGCCTTTTGCGGACAGCGCCGACACGCCTAGCAGGACGCCGCCGGCGGCGAGTCCTTGAACAAATTTGCGGCGCTTGAGAGCGCCTGGCACAAGAGCAATGCCAGATGGATATTTCATGATTGGTTTCTCACAAGGTCAAGCTTCCGCCTTCGCGGGACACTTGTTGATCAAAAGACAGAACGCATAAACGCTCACTCCAATGCAGTTTAGGGAGCAAGCCCTGTCCCATTAATGACCAGAACATTACATTTCTGTCATGTGACGGCGTGAGCGGCTGCGAGCCAGCGGCCACCACTGGTGGCGGTCGCCGTGGTCTGCCAGAATGAACGCACTGATTACCTGAGCGATTGGATTTGCATGAAAACCCCTGTCAACGCCTTCAAGCTTGCCCTGCAACAAAGACAGACCCAGATCGGACTCTGGCTGGGTCTTGCCGAACCCTACAGCGCCGAAATCGTGGCAGGTACCGGTTATGACTGGTTGCTCATTGACGGTGAACACGCGCCCAACGATGTGCGCTCGGTGCTGGCGCAGCTTCAGGCCATCGCCAGCGCCTGCAGTGCGCTAGACGGCTCCGGCCCGCACCCGGTCGTGCGGGTTCCGGTGGGCGACGCGGCGTTGATCAAGCAGACCCTCGATCTGGGCGCGCAGACGCTTTTGGTGCCCATGGTGGACAGCGCCGCCCAGGCCACGCAACTGGTGCAGGCCATGCATTACCCGCCGCAGGGCATTCGGGGTATGGGCAACGCCCTGGCACGGGCCTCGCGCTGGCAGTCCTATCCCGACTACGTGCACGAAGCCAATGATCAGGTGTGTTTATTGGTGCAAGCCGAGTCCGTGCAGGCCCTGGCCAATCTGGACGCCATTGCCGCCACGCCTGGCGTGGACGGGGTGTTCATTGGCCCGGCCGATCTGTCGGCGTCCATGGGTTTTCCAGGCAACCCTGATCACCCTGCAGTCCAGGCGGCCATTGGCGATGCCATCGTGTGCATCCTGGCGGCCGGCAAGGCCCCTGGCATCATCACCCGCACCCAGGCACAGGCCGACAAGTGGCTCGCTGCAGGGGCCCTGTTCGTCGCGGTGGGTATTGACACCGTGCTGCTGAAAACGGCGGCCACCGTGCTGCGCCAGCAGTTCAAACCAGAATTGGCCCCCAACCCTGCGGTGGTTGGGCACTGAAAACGCTACGATAATAGTAGCTACATGTGCATACTGGACGAGGGCTAAATACCAAAATGACTCATAAAAACTTTGGAAGAGTGTGTATTTACGGGGCTGGTGCCATCGGCGGCTGGATGGGTGTGCAGCTGGCCAAAGTAGGCTGCAGCATCAGTGTGGTGGCGCGGGGCGACACGCTGGCGGCGGTGCAAACGCATGGCTTGCGGCTGCGCAACGCGGCGGATGAAATCACGGCTGCGGTGACCGCCAGCGCCGACCCGGCCACGCTTGGGGAGCAAGACCTGGTGGTCATCGCCGTCAAGGCGCCAGCCATGGCGGAGGTGGCGCGACACATCGCGCCCTTGATCGGTCCCAAGACCGTGGTGCTCACCGCCATGAACGGCGTTCCCTGGTGGTTTTTTGACGGCTTTGGCGGTGACTTCGAGAACCAGCGCCTGAGCGCGGTCGACGCCAGCGGCGAGATTGGCGCGGCCATTCCGGAGGCGAGTGTCATCGGGTGCGTGGTGCATGCCAGTTGCGCGGTGGAGGCGCCCGGCCTGATCCGCCACCACTTCGGCGACGCTCTGATCATTGGCGAGCCTTCGGGCGTTCAGTCAGAGCGGGTGCAGCAGTTGTGCGAACTGCTCACCCGGGCCAGGTTCAAGGCCAGCGTCTCGGCGCAGATTCAAAAGGACCTTTGGTACAAGCTCTGGGGCAACATGACGGTCAACCCCATCAGTGCGCTGACCGGCGCCACCACCGATTTGATAATGGACGATGACCTCGTGCGCACCTTTGTCTCCAACGTGATGCTTGAAGCCAAAGAAATCGGCGCGCGCATCGGAATCCCGATTGAGCAGCGCCCCGAAGACCGCCACGCCGTCACGCGCAAGCTCGGCGCTTTCAAGACCTCGATGCTGCAGGACGTTGAAGCGGGCAAGGCCATCGAGCTGGATGCGCTGGTGACCGTCGTCAAAGAGCTCGGCGCACTCACGGGCGTGGCCACGCCCTTCACCGATGCGCTGCTGGGCCTCTCGCGTCTGCATGCCAGGGTGCGGGGCCTGTACTGAGCACGGGGATTGTTACCATCATCTCCCTATGAATGCACAACTTGAGAAAACAACCGAGCTGCTGACCGGCTACCTGCTGGGCTACGGGATGAACGTGTTGGGCGCGATCATTACGCTGATCGTGGGCTATCTGCTGGCAGGCTGGCTCAGCCGTTTGATAACCCGCGCAGTGAGCAAGTCCGAGCGGATCGACCCGGTCTTTCACCATCTTCCGGGCAAGATCGTGCGGGTCGCCCTTCTGATTTTCACCCTGATTGCGGTGCTCAACCGCTTTGGCGTGGAGACGACCAGCCTGATCGCCCTGCTCGGCGCGGCCGGGCTGGCCATTGGTCTGGCCCTGCAAGGCACCTTGAGCAACGTTGCCGCAGGCGTGATGCTGCTATTTTTCCGGCCGTTCAAAGTCGGCGACATGGTCAAGCTTGGGGGCGAGACCTATGTGATTGACGCGCTGGGCTTTTTCATTTGCAAAGGGCATTTGCCCGACGGGCCCACGGTGTTTCTGCCCAATTCGCAGGTCTGGGGTCACACCATCGTCAATCTCTCGGTCACCGATCAGGACCTGCGGCGCATCGACGAGGTGTACGGCATCGCCTACGGCGACAACATCGACGCGGCGCTGGCCATCCTGGGCCAGCTTGCCCTGGACGAGCCGCGCATTCTTAGGGAGCCCGCGCCGCTGATCAAGGTCGAAACCCTGGGCGACAACTCGGTCAACATCCTGTTCCGGGTCTGGACGGCCAGGGCCGACTGGTTTGCCACCAAGATGGACCTGGTGCAGCGCTGCAAGGAAGCGCTGGAGAGCGGCGGCTGCTCCATCCCCTATCCGCAGCGCGACGTGCATCTCTACCAGGAGACCGCCAGGCCGCTGCCGTAGCGCACCGGCACGAAGTGGCCGCGCCTGCAGGGCGGCCTTGCGCTTCCTCAATGACGTGGCCGTGACCGGTGGCCAGAATGGGTGCCACACGGTAAGGGCAACCCATGACCGGATTGAGTAGTGCACAGGCCGCGGTCCTGCTTGAACAGGTGGGTCCGAACCGGCTCCAACCGGCCCTGAAGCGGGCTGTGGTGCTTGAGTTTCTGGCTTGTTTCAAGAACCCACTGGTGCTGGTGCTGCTGGCGGCCAGTGGCGTTTCAGCGCTGACCGGCGATGCGACGGGGGCACTCATCATCGGCATCATTGTGGTGATGAGCGTGACGTTGGACTTTGTCCAGTCTTACCGCGCTGGACGTGCCGCAGAGCGGCTCGCCCTGCAGGTGGCGGTGACCGCCACCGTGCTGCGCGATGGTCGCCCGTGCGAGCTGGCGGTGATGCAGCTCGTACCAGGCGATGTGGTGCTGCTCTTAGCGGGGAGTCTGGTGCCCGCGGATGCTCGGGTGCTGCAAGCCAATGACTTCTTTGTCAATCAGGCGCAATTGACCGGCGAGCCTTATCCGGTCGAAAAGTTCGCCGTGAAAACACCGCCAGCCGACGACAACGCGATGGGCGAATGGGCGCTTGACGCGAGCGATGCGGTCTTCATGGGCAGTTCGGTGGTGAGCGGATCGGCCCAGGTGCTGATTCTCCGCACTGGTGGCAGCACCGCCTTGGGGCAGATCTCGGTGAGTCTGGCCAACAAGGTGCCGCCCACCGCATTTGAAGCGGGAACCCGGCAATTCGGCTTGCTCATCATGCGGCTCACCTTGAGCCTGGTGCTGTTCACAGTGCTGGTCAATGTGGCCCTGCACCGCCCCTTGCTGGAGTCCTTTCTGTTTGCGGTGGCGCTGGCGGTGGGCCTGACGCCCGAACTGCTGCCCATGGTGATCTCGGTCACGTTGGCCCGCGGCGCTTTGCGCATGGCGGCACTGAAGGTGATCGTCAAGCGCCCCTCGGCCATCGAGGACATGGGCGCGATGGACGTACTCTGCACCGACAAGACTGGTACCCTGACCGAGGCGCGGATCCGCCTGGAGCGCCATGTCGATGCCCTGGGCCAGGACAGCCCTCAGGTCCTGGCGCTGGCCTACCTCAACAGCCATTTCGAGAGCGGCCTCAAGAGCCCACTGGACGATGCCATCCTGGCGCATGAAGACATCGACGTCTCGCAGTGGATCAAGGTTGACGAGGTGCCGTTTGACTTCGACCGTCGCCGCGTTTCCGTGCTGGTCGAGCGCGGTGGTGCGCGTCGGCTCGTGGTCAAGGGCGCGCCCGAAGACATGGAGCGCCTGTGCACCCACTACCAGGACGACACCGGCGCCACGGTGGGCCTCGATGCCACGGCGCGCGTGAGGATTGACACCCTGTTCAACGCGCTGGGTCAGGAGGGTTTTCGGGTGCTCGGGATTGCCTGGCGCGATGTGCCGATGGACCATCCGCACGCGGTGGTGTCCGACGAGAGCGAACTGATCTTCGCCGGTTTTGCCGCCTTTCTGGACCCGCCCAAGGCCAGCGCCGGTGCAGCGCTCAAGGCCATGGCCGCCAGCGGCGTAGCCGTGAAAATCGTCACCGGTGACAACCAGCGGGTGACACGCCATGTCTGCGATGAACTCGGCGTGCCCATTGAAGGCGTGCTCACAGGTGACGAGGTGGCGGCCCTCAACGACGACGCCCTGCGCGCACGGGTGGAGGGCGTGAACCTGTTTTGCCGGGTCAACCCGGCGCAGAAGAACCGCATCATTCTGGCGCTTAAAAGCCGGGGCCATGTGGTGGGTTACCTGGGCGACGGGATCAACGATGCGCCCTCGCTGCACACTGCCGATGTGGGCATCTCGGTTGATGGGGCAGTGGACGTGGCCAAGCAGGCCGCTGCCATGATCCTGCTGGAGCGCGACCTCATGGTGCTGCATCAAGGCATTTTGGAGGGCAGGCGCACCTTTGGCAACGTGATGAAGTACATCATGATGGCCACCAGCTCCAACTTCGGCAATATGTTCAGCATGGCCGCAGCCACCCTGTTCCTGCCGTTTTTGCCCATGCTGCCGCTGCAGATTCTGCTCAACAACCTGCTCTATGACGTCTCGGAAGTCACCCTCCCGCTGGACCACGTGGACGCCCAGGACCTGGCCCGGCCCAGACGCTGGGACATGGGTTTCATCCGCAACTTCATGCTCACCATCGGGCCCATCAGTTCGTTGTTTGATTTCCTGACCTTTTATCTGTTGCTCCAGCTGTTCAATGCCGACGAGACGCTGTTTCGCACCGGCTGGTTTGTAGAGTCGATGGCGACCCAGGTGCTGGTGATCTTTGTCATCCGCACCCGGCGCAATCCCTTGCGCAGTCGGGCCAACCGGTGGCTGGTTCTGACCTCTATGGCAGTCGTGGCGACGGCCATGACGCTGCCATTCACGCCGCTGGCACCGTACCTGGGTTTCAGCGCCCTGCCGCTGTCCTATTTCGCACTGCTGGCGGCCCTGCTGATGGCATATTTGGCAATGGTTGAAACGGGCAAGCAATGGTTTTACCGACATCAGACGAACACTTGATTTTTCGGCAGGGTCTGAGCACGGCACAGGCCGCACAGCGCCTGCGTGAGGACGGCCCCAATGCGCTGCCGGACGATCAGCGCCGCACGCTGCGCGCCATCGTTGGCGAGACCCTGCGCGAGCCGATGTTCATGCTTTTGATTGCCGCGGGCACTCTCTACCTTGTCCTTGGTGACTTGCACGAAGGCCTGATCCTGTTCGCACTGGTACTGGTGGTACTGGGCATGACGCTGTACCAGGAGGGCAAGACCGAGCGCGCCATCGCCGCCCTGCGTGATTTGAGCAGCCCGCGAGCGCTGGTGCTGCGCGACGGGCAGCCCCAGCGTATTGCCGGAGCCGACGTGGTACTCGGGGACATCTTGCTGCTCGCCGAAGGCGACCGCATCGCGGCGGACGCGCGGCTGATCAGCGCCAGCGAGTTGCAAGTCGACGAGTCCTTGCTGACCGGTGAGGCTGCGCCGGTCAGCAAGGTCGCCGACGCGATGCGGTCCAGCGCGGGTGTTGCGCGCCCGGGCGGAGACGGCTTGCCGTGGATTTTTTCGGGAACACTGGTGGTGAAGGGTCACGCCAGCGCACAAGTGACGGCCACGGGCGCGCGCAGCGAAATTGGGCGAATCGGCAGCGCCCTTCAGACGCTGACCAGCGAGCCCTCGCCGCTCAAGGCGCAAACCGCGCGGCTTGTCAGGCTGCTGGCACTGATCGCCTTCATCGCCAGCGCTGCGCTGGGACTGGCCTTTGGACTGATGCGCGGCGACTGGATGGCCGCGCTGCTGACGGGCATCGCCCTGGCCATGGCGATGTTGCCGCAAGAGTTCACGGTGGTGCTCACGGTGTTGCCCGCTCTGGGCGCGTGGCGGTTGTCCGCAGAGAAGGTGCTGACCCGGCGCATCGCTGCTATCGAGACCCTGGGGGCGGTCTCGGTGCTGTGCGTGGACAAGACCGGCACCCTCACCGAGAACCAAATGACCGTGGCGCAGCTCTATGTGCCCGACGACTTGGCGCGCCCCGGTCCTACCCTGACGATCGACTATGCGAGCCAGACCGACTTGCCCGAGGCATTTCATGCACTGGTCGAGTTCTCCATTCTGGCCAGCGTTACCGATCCTTTTGATCCAATGGAAAAAGCCTTTCACCGGCTCGGCCAGCACTTTCTGCGCAATACCGAACATTTGCATCACGACTGGACCTTGGTGCAGGAGTATGGACTAACACCCGAGTTGCGCGCCATGTCCCACGTCTGGAAATCAACTTCCGATGCGGCCCAGGTGGTGGCGGCCAAGGGTGCGCCCGAGGCCATCATGGACCTGTGCCATCTGGACCCCCAAGCGCAAGCCCAGGTGGCCGCAGCCAGTGAGGCCATGGCCGCTCAGGGCTTGCGCGTACTGGGTGTGGCGCGGGCCCGCTTCCAGGGCGAGCGCTGGCCGGCCATCGAACACGATTTCGAATTTGAATTTGCCGGGCTGTTGGGTCTGGCAGACCCTCTGCGTGCGGAGGTCGTCGATGCGATAGCGCAGTGCCGTGCAGCCGACATTCGGATCGTGATGATCACCGGCGACTATCCATCCACTGCGCTGGCGATCGGCAGGCAGGCCGGTTTGATCGACGCCATGAATGCCCAGGCCGACTCGGCGCTGCTCGTGGGCGAGACCATCCAGACACTCACTGATGCACAGCTGAGGGCACGGCTCAAACACGTGAGCGTCTGCGCCCGCATCGCTCCAACCCAGAAGCTGCGCATTGTGCAAGCCCTCAAGGCCAATGGCAGTGTTGTGGCCATGACAGGGGACGGCGTGAACGACGCGGCCGCGCTTAAAGCGGCCCACGTGGGAGTGGCCATGGGCGAGCGTGGCACCGATGTGGCGCGCGAGGCGGCCGCGTTGGTGTTGCTGGACGATAACTTTGCCTCCATCGTGCGGGCGGTGCGGCTGGGGCGGCGCATCTTTGACAATCTGCGCAAGTCCATGTCCTACATTTTGGCAGTGCATGTGCCTATTGCAGGAATGGCATTGCTTCCGGTCCTGCTGGGCTGGCCGGTGATGCTGTTTCCACTGCACATTGCGTTTCTGGAATTGGTGATTGATCCGGCCTGCTCCCTCGTGTTTGAGGACGAGCCCTCGGAGGCCGATGTGATGCAACGCCCACCGCGCGATGCCAGTGCCGCACTGCTTGCGGGCACAGCGCTGTGGCTGGCCTTGCTGCAGGGCGCAGGCGTTCTGCTGGTGGTGCTGGCCGCGAGCGCCTGGGGTGTCGAGCGAATGAGCGAGAACGCGGCCCGGACTTTTGCCTTTGTGACGCTGGTCAGCGCCAATCTTGCGCTGATCTTTTCCAATCGCAGCGCCACGGCCTCCTTGTGGGCCTTGATGTTCCGTCGCAACCGCACACTTTGGCTTGTCACCGGCCTGACACTGGCGCTGCTGGCGCTGGTGCTTTACGTCCCGGCGCTGGCGCAATTATTCCTGTTTGGCACACTGGCGCCGCCCGAGCTCATGCTCGCGCTGGCCCTGGGTATGGCCGCTGTGTTCTGGTTTGAAGCCATTAAATACGCTCGCCGTTGGAACGCAGGGCGTTCAGGCTGATCCGTGCGAGGGGATTCACTCCAAGCTGTTCTGGCGCGCCTTCTTCACTTTTTCCAGATTCACCCTGACTTTGATCAGCTCGGCGTTGAGCGGGGCGTTGATTGCAAACCGGGGGTCGGCGGTGTCGCGGCAGACATATTTCGTCAAAGGCAGATCGGTGGCCCCGACCAGGCTCACCACGAGCGGGTTGTGGGCCCGCAGGCCGCGTGCCACGGCCACGGCTTTTTCGCCATTGGCCAGTTCCACATAGGTGCCTGGCGGGTAAAACCCCACAGCCGTGGCCATGGCGGCCCCGGGTGCGGCGGGAGGCGCTACGGCGTCCAGGTAAATGGCTTTGACCGCCCCAAAAGGCGACATTGCCCGGCGGGTCTTGCGCGCCGCCATTCGGGCAACGAAACGGTCCGCAACCCGCAGGATGCGCCGGCTCCCGATATTGCGCGCCAGCCCGAGCGACTCGTCGGGATCGTGATGCCAGCGCACGATGTCTTTCTGGTCCTCGTCCAGAACCCCAATACTTTGGAGTATTTCCAGGCTTCTTTGCGGATGCTCCTCGATCAGCTGGCGCTGCGCATCATGGAGCGTGGCGCGCTGCCGGGTGAGGCTGTCCTGCTCGCGCGCCATGCCAATGTTCATGGTCAGGGCCGCACGCAGCAAGACGCTGCGGTCGAACTCGGATACCTCGAGCTTTTGCGCCGTGAGATCGCCCACGACGGCCGTCAGCAGCGCGTGTGTGGAGCAATACCCGAGCGAGGCGTCCGCCAGAGCCTGGAACAGGATGAACAAGCTCTCGTCCGGGTCGGCCTGCAGCAGGCTGAAAACCTTTTTTTCGATGCCGTCGAGCCGCTCCAGCGGGTTGATGGCGCTCGCGCCCTGGTACAACAAACCGCGCAAGACTTCCTGCAGATCGAGCCAACCCCCCTGCATTTGCACGGCGACCACGTAGTCGGTGTCGGCAATGACCGAGGGCATGGGCGCGTTGGCGATGACATCGACGGCGACGCCCTCGCGCAACATGCGCCGAATCATCCGTTCGTAGGCCTTCTGCCAGGCCCTGGCGTCGTGTTCGGCCATGCAGGCATGGTGCGCACTGAGCATCTGGCGGTGCTGTTCCGAGAGCACCGGCTGGCCCTTGCGCAGAAGCAGCTTGCCCGAGGGGTCCCACACGTCCACCGGAAGGGGTTTGCCCAGTTGCAGCATGGCCACCGGAATGGGCGAGTAGTCCATCAGTCCTGCACCTGAACGGGGACGCGTTGGGCCAGCGCGCACATCAGCTCGTAACCCAGGGTGCCAGCGCTGCGGGCCACCTCGTCAACACCCAGTATGGCACCGTTGGCGGCCCGACCCCACAAAGTGACCTGGCTGCCAAAACCAGCTTGCGGAACGGCAGTCAGGTCCACGGCGATCATGTCCATGCTGACACGCCCCAGGGTGCGGGTGGCCACGCCGTCCACCAGAACGGACGTGCCGGTAGGGCATGTGCGGGGATATCCGTCTGCATAGCCACAGGCCACCACACCGATGCGCAGCGCTGCCTCTGCCACAAAGGTTAAGCCGTATCCAACGCCAGCCCCTGTTGACAGGTCTTGTGTTGCTATGATTTTTGCAGAAAGCGTCATTGCAGGCTGCAGTTCCCAATCACTGGCGCTGTGCGCGGGATAGTCCGGGGCGCTGCCGTAGAGGGCGATGCCGGGGCGGACCCAGTCGCAACCAATCGGGTGGCGCAGCGTTGCCGCGCTATTGCTCAGCGAGCGCTCGCCAGGCAAGTCCCGGGTGACGTCGGCAAAGGTCTGCATCTGGGCGGCCACGCCGTGCGGTCCGTCGGCGTCGCTGAAGTGGGTCATCAGGGAGATCTCGTCAACCTGCGGCAGGGCGTTCAGGCGGGTCCAGGCCGCGCGGTAGCGTTCGGACGTGAAGCCCAGCCGGTTCATGCCGGAGTTCATTTTCAGAAACACCCGGTGCGGCACATTGGTCTTGTGGGTGGCCAGCATGTCGATCTGCTGATCGCAGTGCACGGTGTGCCACAAATCCAGACGCGAACACAGCTCCAGGTCGCGCAATTCGAAGACGCCCTCAAGCAGCAGAATCGGGCCGCGCCAGCCCAGGTCCCGCACCCGCTGCGCTTCGTCAAGGTCGAGCAGGGCAAAACCGTCGGCGCCACGCAGGCCCTCATAGGCGCGCTCGATGCCGTGGCCATAGGCATTGGCTTTGACCACGGCCCAGACTTTGGCGTCGGGCGCGGCCTGGCGGGCACGCGCTAGGTTATGGCGGAGCGCCTGCGAATGAATGGTCGCTTGAATGGGTCTGGGCATGGTTGGGCAGTGGGGTCGGGGCCAAGCTCGTATTCTGACACCCCGGCGCATGCTATAACCCGGTATCGCTTGGACAGCACTTATAAATTATTCACCGCGTCAGTCACGCTGATGTGCGCCTGTAGATTCAATGAAACGCGGTTTTTTCACCATCATGTTGGCGCAGTTTTTCAGCTCGCTGGCCGACAATGCCCTGTTTGTTGCCGCGGTTCAGTTGCTTCGAACCCGCCACGCACCTGAGTGGCAACAAGCGGCCCTGGTGCCAATGTTTGCGCTGTTTTATGTCGTTTTGGCGCCTTTTGTCGGCGCTTATGCGGATTCCATGCCCAAGGGCCGGGTCATGCTGACCAGTAATTTCATCAAAGTGGGGGGCTGCCTGATGATGCTGTTCGGTAGCCATCCCCTGATGGCCTATGCCGTGGTCGGTCTTGGCGCGGCGGCCTACTCACCGGCGAAATACGGGATTCTGACGGAGCTGCTGCCGGCCTCGCAACTGGTCAAGGCCAACGGCTGGATCGAGGGCCTGACCATTGCCTCCATCATTTTGGGGGTCTTGCTCGGCGGTCAACTGGTGGGGCCGGTGCTGGGCCCCTTCTTGCTTTCCTTTGATTTCCCGCTCATCGCCACCGGAGTGGATTCGCCCGCAGAGGCGGCCATCTGCACGCTGATATTTGTTTATCTGCTGGCCGCTTGGTTCAACACCCACATTCCCCTGACCGGCGTGGAAATGCGCCCGATGCCCAAGCGCATCATCTCCCTACTGCCGGACTTCTGGGTCTGCAACGTGCGGCTGTGGCGCGACAAACTGGGCCAGATTTCCCTGGCGGCGACCACCCTCATCTGGGGCGTGGCGGGCAACCTGCGCTTCATTGTGCTGGCCTGGGCGGCTGCAGCGCTTGGCTACTCGGTCACACAGGCGTCGGCGCTGCAGGGCGTGGTGGCCATCGGTATGGCGGCGGGTGCGATTGTGGCTTCCATGCGCATGCGGCTTGAAGACGGCCCGCGCGTGATCACCCTGGGCATCGTGATGGGGGTGTTGATCATTCTCCTGATCTTCATCAGCAACGTATGGGTGGCCGCACCGTTCCTGATTTTGCTCGGCGCCCTGGGCGGTTTTCTGGTGGTGCCCATGAACGCGCTCTTGCAGCACCGTGGCCACAACCTGATGGGTGCGGGCCGCTCGATTGCGGTGCAGAACTTCAATGAACAGGCCTGCATATTGTTGCTGGGCGCGGCCTACAGCCTGTCCACCGGTCTGGGTTTGCCTACCTTCGCGGCGATCACCATGTTCGGCCTGGTCATTGCCGGCTTCATGTGGCTGATCAAACGCTGGTATGCGCACAATCTGAGCCAGCACAATGTTGAGGTAGAGCACTTGCTCAGCATTGCCCGCAGCGACAACCTGCACAGTTGATGCAAGGCGCTCCCCAGACCAGAACCGCATTGCCGGTGGTGGCGCTGGTTCTCAACGCGTTTTTGTTTGGTGTGTCGTGGTGGCCGTTTCGCACCCTGCAGGGCTACGGACTGCATCCGCTGTGGGCCACGGCCCTCATGTACGCCTTTGTGGTGCTGTGCTTGCTGGTGCTGCGCAGGCAAGCCTGGCGCGGCCTGATGCGCCATCCCATGCTGTGGTTGCTGGTTGTCTCCTCCGGGTTGACCAATGTGGGATTCAACTGGGCCATCACCGTGGGCGACGTGGTACGGGTGGTGCTGCTGTTCTACCTGATGCCCGCCTGGGTGGTTCTTTTGGCCTGGCCCCTGCTGGGCGAGAAACCCAGCGCCGGTTCCCTGTTGCGACTGGCCCTGGCGCTCACGGGCCTGGTAATTGTGCTCAAGACGCCAGAGTCCCCCTGGCCGGTTCCGGCGGGTCTGGCGGACTGGCTGGCCGTCATGGGAGGCTTTTGCTTTGCACTGACCAACGTCTTGCTGCGCCGGCTCAATCACACGCCGGGCGAGTCGCGCATGCTGGCCATGTTCGGCGGCGGCGCGGCCATGGCTGCCATTGTGGCGCTGCTGGGGCAGAGCCTGGGCGTGGTCAGCCCGCCGCCCGCGCTGGCTCTGGCGTGGGTTGCCCTGGCGCTGTTCATCAGCGTGGCTTTCATCGGCGGCAATCTTGCCTTGCAATACGGCGCGGCGCATTTGAGCGCCAGTGCTACCTCGCTCATCATGCTCACCGAAGTGATCTTTGCCAGCGTGTCCTCGGTGCTTTGGGGCGCGGGCGAGCTATCGGGCCGCATTTTGGTGGGAGGCGCCCTGATTCTGGCGGCGTCCCTTTTGTCAGTGCTGCCAATCCCGCGCCGCTGACGCGTCATTGCCTATTGCCGTACAGTGTCCCTTTGGCCTTTGGCCTTGCAACACTGGAGCCAATGTGACTACCGTTTACGATTTCGAGGCCCTGCAGATCAACGGCAAAAGCGTGTCCCTGAGCCGTTACAAAGGCAAGGTCATGCTGATTGTCAATACCGCGAGCGCCTGCGGCTTTACGCCGCAACTGGCCGGACTGGAAGAACTGCACGCCGCGCATGGCAAACAGGGCCTGGTGGTGCTGGGTTTCCCCTGCAACCAGTTTGGCGGCCAGGAGGCTGGAAGCAACGAGACCATCGCGGAGTTTTGCCAACTCAACTATGGGGTGAGTTTTCCCATGATGGCCAAGATCGAGGTTAACGGCGCGCAGGCCCACCCCCTGTTTCAATGGCTGACCTCCGAGGCACCAGGCTTTCTGGGCAGCAAGGCGATCAAGTGGAATTTCACCAAGTTCCTGATCGGCAAGGATGGTGCGGTGCTCAGACGCTACGCGCCGACCGACACCCCCGAAAGCATGGCGCCGGACATTCAAAACGCACTGGCCGCCTGACCTGTGCGTTGACCCCAGTCACTTGATGCCCGCAGACGCTCCGATTGAGGTCAACAGGGCTGAAGGCGCGGTGATTTTTCCGTCGAACGGGTGCAGCCGGGTTCCCACAGAGCGGATGATGCGCTGCACGTAAGCGCGGGTCTCCGGATAAGGCGGCACGCCACCGTAGCGCTCGACCGTGCCTTCACCGGCGTTGTAGGCGGCCGCCACCAGCGCGATATCGCCCTCGAAGTAGGCCAGCAGCCAACGCAAATAGGTCAAGCCACCCCTGATGTTCTGGGCCGGGTCAAACGGGTTGCGCACCTTGAACCGGGCACTGGTCTCGGGGATGAGCTGCATCAAGCCCTGTGCATTCTTGGGCGACTGTGCGGACTGGTCAAAATTCGATTCCGCCGCGATGATGGCCAGCGCGAGTTGGGGTGTCACCTCATACTGCGGAGCCATTTTTTTGACCAGATCCAGAATGTAGCGAGGTGCAAAGGAGTCGTAATTGACAGATGGCCTGAAGGCCTCCCGCGGCGGGGGCGGGGCAGCGGGCGGCGGAGGCTCGGGCGGCGTGCGCATGCATTCGGGAATCTCGCTGCCTGGTGGCCCCACGACCGCGAGCATGCGGGCGGCGGGCGCGAGCCCCTGACTGGCCGCTGCCTGGAAAAAATAGGCCGCCGTGGCATCATTGCGCGCCACGCCACGCCCGTTGGCGTACATCCAGCCCAGGTTAAATTGCGCGTCGGCGTCGCCCCTGAAAGCGCTCTTGCAGTACAGCTCGGTCGCTCTGTCCACGTCTTTGTCGACCCCCTCACCGTGCTCCAAGGCCAGCGCCTGCCGCCGCAGTGAGGCGGCATCATTAGGGTCAATTGCCGCAGGTTGTGCAGCCAGCGGCGTGGCCATCGCGCCACAAAGCGCCGCCAGCAGCGCCAGGCGCACATTCAAAAAACCGGGCTCCATGCCCAACACTGTCTGCGCAATTGGCCCCTGCGGTATTGATATTTGACATAAGAGGTGCTGCCCGGGCTCTGGAACTGTTCGACACCCACATTTGGGACAAAAAAAAGCCCGTCCAGAAGGACGGGCCGATGCTTTATGAGACCAGGGTGATCAGATGGTCGGGGTCGCCAGATAAGCCGCAATGTTGGCGATGTTGGTGGCACTCATGCTGCTGAACATGGCCATGCCACCCAGGTTGCCGGCAATCGCGGCGGAGATGGTGCTTGGAGAATTGGCACCATTAAGAATCAGGTTCTGGTTATTGACCGGAGTGGTGGAATGGCAGTTCTTGCAATTGGCCTGATAAACCACCTTGCCCAGGGCGGCAGGGGTCGGCGTTGGCGTGGGTGCCGGAGCGGCTGCTGCGACCGTGAAGGTGCGTGTCACGGTCGGCGCTGCCGCGTAACCTGTATTGCCAGCCTGGGATGCACTGATCGAGCAGGAACCCGGAGCCACCAAAGTCAAGGTTGAACCGCTCACCGTGCAGACCGGCAACGTGGTCGAAGCCAGCGTCACAGTCAGACCGGACGAGGCTGTGGCCACCAATGCTGGCGTTGCGACACCCATCGTCTGATTGGAAGGAGCGGCAAACGTGATGGTTTGGGCTGTTGGCGTTGGCGTTGGCGTTGGCGTTGGCGTTGGCGTTGGCGTTGGCGTTGGCGTTGGCGTTGGTGTTGGCGTTGGTGTCGGTGTCGGTGTCGGTGTCGGTGTCGGCGTCGGTGTCGGCGTCGGTGTCGGTGTCGGTGTCGGTGTCGGTGTCGGTGTCGGTGTCGGTGTCGGTGTCGGTGTCGGTGTCGGCACCGTATTGGGCGCTGCCAGGTAGGCCGCGATGTCAGCCAGGTCAGCGGCGCTGTAGCCACCGATGTAACTCTTCATGTCTGCAACGTTGGCGATGGCCTTGCTGATGGCGTTGGGGTTGTTGGCACCTGAGAAAATGTCCTTTTTGGAGGGCGGGGCACCATGGCAGCTTGCGCAGCCACCGTCGGTGTACAACGTCAGGCCTTTGGTGGCTGAGGCACCGCTGGTTGAGCCGGTGTCATTCTTGACGTGATCCTCGATTTCAGTTTCACAATCCTTGGCAATGTTATCGCCGGACTTAGCGCATTGCAATTTCTCGACATCATCCGATACCTTGGCGCTGTCATGCAGGCGCTTTTCCAGATCGACCAAACTGTGGGTTCCGGTTGCCGGGGACTGCTGGGAAGCCACCGCCAGTACGTGCGCGCGGTCACCGGCTTTGCGGTGGTCGGTGCTGACTTTGCGTTTGGCCACGAAGTCGTCCAGGGCGGAGACATTGGTGGGATTCAGACCGAGTGCGGTGGTCACAAACTTGTCAGCGTCGGCCACGCTGGTGGTCGTGCCCTTGCCCTTGTCAAGGTCGATCTTGGCCTGGACCATGGTGGTCAGCGGGCTGATCACGCCGGGATTGCCCTGTGCGGATTTCATGGTGTAAGCGGCGGTCACGGCGCCAGTGTCAACGTCAACTGCGTCCAGGCCAACGCGGGCCATGAGCTGCACGGTGGCGACGTCGCCGGTGGGCACGTTCAGGGTCACCTTGCCGTTCGCATCGGTGCGGCCCTGGATCTCGGTGGCATCGGGAATGCCGTTCTTGTTGCTGTCAACCCACACTAGGGCGTTCTGAACCAAACCGTCCATGACGATGGTCCCCAGCGCGGTGGTCGCGCCTGAAGGCGAACCGCCTCCACCGCCGCAGGCAGACAGGGTGACAACGGCTGCGGCGATGATGCCGAGTGTGAAATGGGACTTTTGGATCTTCATGGTTCAGTTTCTCCAGTGGTTGGTAAAAGTGTTAAACGTGATCTCTTTGGTGCCGGTTAAAGGTGGCATCCTGAATTTCGCGTCAAAGGGCAAAGGATTGGTTAATTTCAATTTAGGGAAATTTTCCCGCAAATATCGCGGAAAGACACTTCATTGTCAAGCTCAAAAACAGTTTTTGGGAAAAAAACCCGATATTTGCATGTAACTCTTTGTTCATGCACAATAGCGTCACGATGAGTTGCGCAACGTCATGAAAAGTCCCCCACCAGAATTGGAGTTTCCTGGGCAAAATGCCGCCGGATTGCCCGAGCCTGCCGCCGCCGGGCAGGCCATCGCGCAGGTGCTCCAGCCTCTGGCGCGGCTAATGATTGACCACGGCCTGCAGCTGCCTTCCATGGTCGAGCTACTCAAGAAAGCGCTGGTCAATGAGGCAGCCCAGGCCTACGGTCTGGCGCATAAGGGCAGCACCAACACCCGCATTGCCCTGCTCACTGGGGTGCACCGCAAGGATGTCAAGCGCCTGCGCGAGGCGCCCGACGCTCAAAGGGCTTCCACGTCGATGATGTCCGTGGCCGCGTCGGTGGTGGCGCGCTGGATCAGCGAACCGCGGTTTTTACTCGCCGACCAGAGCACCCGTGCCCTGGCCCGCACGCCAGGTCGGGGACTGCCAGGAGAGCCCGATTTCACGACGCTGGTAGCGGAGGTCAGTCGCGATGTGGGGGCCCGCGCGGTGCTCGACGAGCTGGTCCGACTGGGGGTTGTGGAAGTGCGCAAGGACGGATACGTCAACCTCACTGCGACAGCGTTTGTCCCGCAGGAAGGGCGCAACGAATTGTTTCACTTTCTGGCCACCAACGTGAGCGATCACCTGGCCACGGCAGCGCACAATCTCTCTCCAAAGCGGTCGGGTCCGTTGATGCTGGAGCAAAGTGCCTTTTCATTCAATTTATCCAAAGAGCAAGCGCAGGAACTGCAGCAGCAAGCGCGACGCTTGTGGACCGGTGCATTGCAGCGGTTTCTGCAGACAGCAACCGTCGCCGAGCAACGCAGCCAGGACTCGCCAGGCCCCCGTCACCGGGTCCGCTTCGGCGTGTACTTCAACGACAGCATTCAAGTCGATGAAGCCATCATGACAAGCCCCGCCAAGCTGCCACGCAAGAAAAAAGGGAAATCAACACAATGAGCTCGCTCAAAAGTAGCGACTCGCAGCTCACCCGCCGGCACTGGATGGTGCTGACTGCGTCGGCCTTGTCGGGCTGCGGTGGTGGTGGCACGGCCACTGCCAGCCTGCCCGGCACGGGCGGCACCGGCATTTACGTGCAGGGCTCGATCTCGGGCCTGGGCAGCGTGATCATCAATGGCATCAAGTTTGACGATGTGGCCGCCTCGGCCGCGCAACAGATCACCGTGGACGGCGTCCTTGCCAGCTCAGCTGATATGCGCCTGGGCATGGTCGCCGGAGTTCAAGGCGAACGCGACGCGGTCAACGCCAGCTTGGGCGTTGCCACCCGGATTGAGGTCTGGTCCATTGCCCAGGGGCTGGTCAACACGGCCAATGGCACGGACTTCACCGTATCGGGCATGACGATCAAAACCAACGCCGCCACCCTGTTTGACAGCATCAGCGGCGTCGCTGCGCTGACGCCGGGCATCTCACGGGTGATCGTGTGGGGATTGCAAGCGGGTGCCAATGGCTCAAACTGGATTGCGACCCGCATCAAACTGGTATCGGGCACCGTCACGGTCAGTACCGGCGTGGTGAGCGTTGCAGCGGGTCGACGCCACCTCAATGGATTGCTGCTGGCCGGGACGCTGGCCGATGACCTTGCCGCCAACCAATTGGTACGCGTTCAGGGCACCTTGTCTGGCGACAAGACCACTCTGACGGTCAGCAGCGCGAAGCTGCTGGGGCCGGATGCCGGACCGCTGCCTCAAGGCGAGGTCGAGATTGAAGGCTTGGTGACCACCACGCCGGATGCAAACCAGCGCTTCATGCTGGGCAATATCGAGGTTGACGCCAGCGCGGCCAGCTTGCGCCCGACGACCCTGCAGATCGCTCTCGGGAACCGTGTCGAAGTCTATGGCTTATGGCAGGCGGGCGTGCTCAAGGCAACCAAGATCGAGCGGCAGAGCGATCAAACACTCAATCAGTTCGAAATCGAAGGTCTGGTCCAGCAATACACCAGTTTGGCAAATTTTGTGGTGCGAAGCCAGCGCTGCGACGCCAGTGCGTTGAGCAGCAACCCTGTGGTGGTGGACGGCCTCAAGCTCGGGGTCAAAGTCAGTCTCAAGGGCACCAAGGACGGCGACATGTTGCGGGTGCTGCAACTCGAGTTTGAACACTGACCGCGCACGCCGGGCGTCACGGGAGAGGCCCAAGCTACCGCAAGGTCGTCCTAGGCTCGACCTGAGCGCAAGCGCTCAGAAGCTTCGCGCAGACACGCAACCGTGGTGTCCCAGCCCAGGCAGGCGTCGGTAATAGACACCCCATAGCGCAGATCCTGAGGTTTGCCCAGCTTCTGGTTGCCCTCGAACAGGTTGGATTCGATCATCACGCCCTTGATGGCCTTGTTGCCCTCGCACACCTGGCTGACCACATCCTTGAGCACCAGCGCCTGCAAAGCGTGATTCTTTCGTGAGTTGGCGTGGCTGCAATCGACCACGATGTTGGCGGGCAAGCCAGCCGCGTCCAACGCGGCCTGCGCCTGGGCCACCGCCACCGAGTCGTAATTGGGCACGCTGCCCCCGCGCAGAATCAGGTGGCCGAACGCGTTGCCCCGGGTCTGGGTGATGGCGACCTGACCGTCGCCGTTGATGCCCAGAAAGGCATGGGGCTGGGCCGCCGAGAGCATGGCGTTCAGGGCCACCTCCAGATCGCCGTCGGTCCCATTCTTGAAACCCACCGGGCTGGACAGGCCACTGGCCATCTCACGGTGGGTCTGGCTCTCGGTGGTGCGCGCGCCAATGGCGCTCCAGGCCACCATGTCGCCCAGGTACTGGGGCGTGATCGGATCCAGGGCCTCGGTGCCACAGGGCAGGCCCATCTCGTTGAGGTCCACTAGGAGCTGGCGGGCCAGATGCAAGCCTTCCTCGATGCGGAACGAGTCGTCCATACGGGGGTCGTTGATCAGGCCCTTCCAGCCCACGGTGGTTCGGGGCTTCTCGAAATACACCCGCATCACGACAAACAGCTGGTCGGCCAACTCATCGGCGAGCGTCTTGAGGCGGCGCGCGTAGTCCATGGCGGCATCGATGTCGTGGATGGAACAGGGCCCGGCGACCACCAGCAGGCGCTGATCCTGACCGCTGAGAATGGCGGCCAGGGTGCGCCGGGCCTCGGTCACGGTTCGGGTGGCCTGGTTGCTGGCCGGAATGTCTTCGTGCAGGCGGCTTGGTGGCAGCAACGTTTGCTGCGAGACCACATTGAGGTTTTCAAGAGCGGAGGGGAAGGTCATGCGGATGTCCGGTCGAAAATATATGAAAAAACAGGCGTTTTTCTATGCCAGATGGGCACAGTACGCTATGTATTTTATAGTGTCTTGGGCAAGGCCTCGTCCAGCACCTCGATCCAGTGGCGCACTGGCGTCTGGGTGCCGCTTTGCAAATGGGTGATGCAACCCATGTTGGCCGAGATGATGAGCTCGGGTGCGGTATCACCAAAGGCCTGATGCAAATGGCCGACCTTGCGATCTCGCAGCTGGTGGGACAGCTCGGGGTTGAGCACGGAGTAGGTCCCCGCCGAGCCGCAGCACAGGTGCGCTTCGGTCGGTGCGACCTTGACGGTGAAGCCCAATTGACCCAGATAGCGCTCCACGCCACCGCGCAGCTGCTGGCCATGCTGGAGCGAGCAGGGCGGGTGAAAAACCATGGGGCTGGAGGGGGGAGAGATCTTGCCTTTGAGGGCTTGGGCGAGTTCGGGAAGCCACTCGCTCAGGTCGCGGGTAAGGGCGCTAATGCGCGCAGCCTTGGCCGCGTAGGCCGGGTCGTCCTGCAGCAGGTGACCGTATTCCTTGACGGTGACGCCGCAGCCCGAAGCGTTCATGAGGATCGCTTCCACCCCGGCCGACCCGCCGCTGGCGTCGTTCCCCACATAGGGCCACCAGGCATCAATGTTGACGCGCATCTGGGCTTTGCCGCCCTCCTGGTCGTTGAGGTGGAACTTGACCGCACCACAGCACCCCGCCTTGGGCGCAATCACCGTCTCGATCCCCGCCGCATCGAGCACGCGGGCGGTGGCGCTGTTGATGTTGGGGCTCATGGCCGGTTGCACGCAGCCCGCCAGCACCAGCACCTTGCGCGCATGGGTGCGCGTAGGCCAGGCCCCGCTCGGTTGTTTTGCAGGCACCTTCTCCCTGATCGCCGAGGGCACCAGCGGACGAACCATTTGCCCAAGCTTCATGGCCGGGGCAAACAGCGGTGAGGTCAAGCCTTCCTTGAGGGTCCAGCGCAGGGCCCGTTCAGCGAGCGGGCGCGGCACTTGGGCGTCCACCAATTTGCGTCCGATGTCCAGCAGATGACCATAGTTGACGCCCGAGGGACAAGTGCTCTCGCAGTTGCGGCAGGTCAGGCAGCGGTCCAGGTGCAACTGGGTGCGGCGCGTGGGTTTTTCGCCTTCAAGAACCTGCTTGATGAGGTAGATGCGCCCGCGCGGACCGTCAAGCTCGTCGCCCAGCAATTGGTAGGTGGGACAGGTGGCCGTGCAAAAGCCGCAGTGCACGCACTTGCGCAAAATCGCCTCGGCGGCAATGCCGTCCGGGGTTCCCTGGTGTTGCGGGGCAAGGTGGGTTTGCATGGGGTCAAAAAATCTGGGTTCGGCAAAGGAAAGGTGGGGCGGGTGCTGTCGAAAATTCGAGGGGCGAAGCGCCTCACCAACCCGGGTACAAGCGTTGCGGATTGAAGATTCCCGCAGGATCAAACTCCGACTTGAGTCTTTGGTGAATCTGGCTCAGAGCTGCTGGTAACGGATTAAAACGGTCTACAGCCTGCGTAGCATCTGCACGTTCGGCTCTTAAAATAGTAGCAGTCCCACCCGCTGCGGTAGCAACTGCCCGCAGCGTCGATTGAGCCGACAGCGGCGCCCACAACCAGCGCTGGCCGCCATGCCACTCGATCAGCTGAGCGTAGGGCAGGTCCAGTGCAGGAGCCGTTTGCGCCACGCTGAGGCGCCACAGCGCCAGTGACTCATTGGGCGGGGCAAAGAAAGCATGGGTCTGGTGCCGACAGGCCTGCCAGTGCCTTGCCGCAAGAGACTCCTCCAGACGCTTGCCCGCAGCCTCGCGTGCCATGGCAGCGCAGGCCGACTCGACTGCGGCCGCCGCGCCGCGCAGGCGCACCCGCAGCACGCCGACGGCACCCGGTGCGCTCTCTTCACGCAGCCAGCTGCTCGCGTTCAAGGGCAGCGGTTGCCCACCCCAGCGGTGCAACTGCGCGAGCGCACCGGCTTGGTCTATGTCGAATTCCAGCGTGGCCTGGGCCGCTGCCACCGGAAGCACTTTGAGCGAAATTTCCGTGAGCAGCCCCAGTGTGCCCATGGCACCCACCATCAAACGCGAAACGTCGTAGCCCGCCACGTTCTTGATAACCTGTCCACCAAAATTGAGCAGTTCGCCGCGCCCGTTGATGAGCTTGACGCCCAGAACGTGATCGCGCACCGAGCCTGCACTGGCACGCGCTGGGCCACTCAATCCGCAAGCCACCATGCCGCCGCAGGTGGTGGCGCCGCCTTGGGTGGCTGTCGCGCCAAAGTCCGGCGGTTCAAACGCCAGGTGCTGGCCGCGCTCGACCAGCAGTGCCTCCAACTCGGCCAGGGGTGTTGCGGCGCCCACTGTGACCACCAGTTCGGTGGGTTCGTAACTCCTCACGCCGCCCAGCGCGGCAGTGTCGAGCACCTCGCCCTGCAGTGACTGACCGTAAAAGTCCTTGGAGCCGCCTCCGCGAATGCGCAGCGCCGTGCGGCTGGCCGCAGCCGCTTGGATACGGTCGATCAAATCACGGTGGTCGAGTGTCCATACAAGTCAAGGGTTTGAAAGTTCAGACGCGATGGTACGCGGCCCAGGCTGACCAATGGTTGAATTTTTTGAAACACCAGCGTTCAAAAAATTAGTCCACAAAGAAATTGACGGGCAAGCCCGGGGTGGCAACCGGCAGGGCCAGAACCTGGCCTGACCACGGAAAAGCCTTGTGCTGGGCAACGTCACCGCGAGAACCGGCGGTGGTGACGAACAGCGTTTGCAAGTTCGCGCCGCCCAGGCACGCCATGGTGGGGCACAGCGCCGGTGTAAGCCACTCATCGAGCAAGCTGCCATCGGGAGCGAACCGGCAGACCCGGCGCCCCTCGTACATCGCCACCAGGTAGTTCCCGTCACGGTCCACGCAGGCACCATCGGGCCGACCCCGGTAGCTGGTCAAATCATTTGGCCGGTTGGCAGATGGCTCAAACGTCCAGTTGGCGGGTTTGGGCTCGAACTGCAGGAAGGTGCGCTGTGCACTCAGCGCAGCTTTGTCGGCATCGAAATCCCAGGCCCGCACCGTGTGGGCGGGGGTGTCGGCCCAATACAGGGTGCGGCCGTCCGGGCTCCAGGCCAGCCCGTTGGCTGTGGTGATCGGGAGTGCTGCCGGGTCGGTCATGCGGCGCACCTCGGGCGCACGACCAGCGCGAGAGTCCAGGCAGTACAGCGCGGCGTTATGGGCGGTGCGGGATTCGTCGATGGTGCCAATCCAGAGTCGCCCCAGCGCGTCACATTTGCCGTCGTTGGCGCGCATGTGCGCCGGGTCGTAGTCCAGGGTGGCAAGGTGTTCGAGCGCGCCCCGCCACTGGCGAGCGCGAAACACACCGTGGCGCAGCGCAATCACCAGCCCGCCACTGGCGGCCGGTGCGATGCAGCCCGGCTCGCTGGGCATGGGCCAGGACTCCAGCACGCCCCCATCGACATCGGCCCGCAATACCAACCTGCCCGGGATGTCGACCCAATACAGTTTTCCCTCGTGTGGGTGCCAAAAAGGGGATTCGCCCAACTCGGCGGGTGAATCAAAAAAGGCCTGCCAGCGAGGCTGGCAGGCCCTGGGTGAAAGGTCATGGTCTTGCATGACGCTCAGTTTAACGGCTGTACGCAGTCTCCCCGTGGGCCGTGATGTCCAGACCTTCGCGCTCATGATCCGGGCTCACCCGCAAGCCAAGCACCAAGTCCACAATCTTGAAGGCGATAAAGGCAACAACCCCAGACAGGACGATGGTGATTCCCACCGCTTGCGCCTGAATCAAAACCTGGCTGACGATGGAGAAATCGGCCTTGCCGGTGCCGCCCAGACTCGGTGCGGTGAACACGCCGGTCAGCAAAGCGCCCAGAATGCCGCCCACGCCGTGAACGCCAAACACGTCCAGCGAGTCGTCGGCACCCAGCATTTTCTTGAGGCCGTTGACGCCCCACAGACAGGCAAATCCGCCAGCCAGGCCGATGATCAGCGCGCCCATGGGGCCGACCGAGCCGCAGGCCGGGGTAATGGCCACCAGCCCGGCCACGGCACCCGAGGCGGCGCCCAGCATGGAGGCCTTGCCCTTGGCCAGGGCTTCGCCCACGCTCCAGGCCAGTACCGCAGCCGCTGTGGCCAGCATCGTGTTGACAAAGGCCAGCGCCGCGCCGCTATTGGCCTCCAGATTGGAGCCGGCGTTAAAGCCAAACCAGCCCACCCACAGCATGGAGGCGCCCACCATGGTCAGCGTCAGGCTGTGCGGCGCCATGGATTCCTTGCCATAGCCGATGCGCTTGCCCAGCATGTACGCCCCCACCAGACCTGCGACCGCAGCGTTAATGTGCACGACTGTGCCACCCGCAAAATCGAGCGCACCCAGCCCCAGCAGATAACCGCCCGCACCCCAAACCATATGGGCAACGGGCAGATAGCAAAAGGTGAACCACAGGACCGAGAACAAGAGCACGGCAGAAAATTTCATGCGCTCGGCGAACGAGCCCACGATCAGGGCGCAGGTGATGCCGGCAAACGTGGCCTGGAAAGCGACAAAGATGAACTCGGGCAACTTGGAGGTCGCCGTGAACGTATCGGCCAGCGTGTCGATGCTCACCCCCTTGAGGAACACCTTGCCCAAATCGGCGATGATCAAGCCCTCGCCGCCAAAGGCCAGGCTGTAGCCATAGATGGCCCACAGCACCGTGATCAGCGAAAAAACCACCAGCACCTGCATCAGCACCGAGAGCATGTTCTTGCTGCGCACCAGTCCGCCATAGAACAGCGCCAAACCGGGCACGGCCATGAAAATGACCAGCAGTGTGGAGACCATCATCCAGGCCACGTCGCCCTTATTGACGGTGGCCGCAGGGGCAGCGACGGGTGCCGCTTGCGCAGCAGTGGTTGCGAGCGCGGGTGCTGGCAATGTCTGGGTCACGGCGACCGAATCGGAGGCTTGCGCCGGGCTGCTCGTTTGAGCCAGTGCGATACCACTGCCCGTGAGCAGGCACAGACCAAGAATAAACGTTGAAAGCATTGTTTTCATAGGGCCTCCTTGCCGGTTTCGCCAGTGCGGATGCGGATAGCTTGCTCAATGTTGTAAACGAAGATCTTGCCGTCACCGATCTTGCCGGTGCGCGCGGCGGCCTCGATGGCCTCTATGACACGTTCCACCAGTTCATCCGAGACCGCTGCCTCGATCTTCACCTTGGGCAAAAAATCAACCACGTACTCGGCGCCCCGATACAACTCGGTGTGGCCTTTTTGGCGACCGAAGCCCTTGACTTCGATCACGGTGATGCCCTGCACCCCAATGCTTGACAGTGCTTCGCGCACTTCGTCGAGCTTGAAAGGTTTGATGATGGCTGCGACAAGCTTCATGAATTCTCCTTGGCATAAAAGTGATGAGCTGCAACCGTTGCGTTCTGTCTGCCCGCAACGGTTGCCCTGCAGTAGCAACAAGCAACAAGCGTGCCAACAGTTAATTTGCAGGCCTCGACAGAGAGCGTGCGTTTAAAAACAAACTGCGCTAAGATACTGGTTAAATAAACAGTTTGCACCAGTTGTGTGCACTTTCTCGGGTGCAACATGGCGGACGCGCACGCTTTTGGAGAGGATTCCTCATGAGTTTGTCTTTGGTGCAAAGCCGGGCCCTGCTCGGGCTGGACGCAGCAGCGGTCACCGTCGAGGTGCATCTGGCCAACGGGTTGCCCAGTTTCACGCTGGTCGGACTGGCCGATGTCGAAGTCAAAGAGGCTCGCGAGAGGGTGCGCTCTGCCATCCAGAACTCGGGCCTGGAGTTCCCGCACAACAAGCGCATCACCGTCAATCTGGCACCCGCCGACCTGCCCAAGGACTCCGGACGTTTTGACCTTCCCATTGCACTGGGCATTTTGGCCGCCAGTGGGCAAATTGAGGCTGCCAGGCTGGCCGGGCACGAGTTTGCCGGTGAGCTGTCGCTGTCGGGCCAGTTGCGGCCCGTGCGCGGCGCCCTGGCCATGAGCTTGGCCCTGCATGCGGGGCAGGTTTCAACCCAGTTAGTGCTGCCCGAGGAGAGTGCCCAGGAAGCAGCGCTGGTGCCTGGCGCGCAAGTCTTCGGTGCCCGGCATCTGCTCGATGTGGTCACGCAATTCCTGCCGCAGGCGCCCGATACCCCGCCAGCCGAGCCCTCAACGGGTTGGGCCCGGGTGACCCTGCGGGCGCAGGCTCAAGGAGTGCACTATCCCGACATGGCCGATGTCAAAGGCCAACTCGGCGCCAAGCGTGCGCTTGAAATCGCGGCCGCTGGCGGCCACAGTCTGCTGCTCAGCGGTCCGCCCGGGGCAGGCAAATCCATGCTGGCACACCGCTTTGCCGGGCTGCTGCCCGCCATGACCACCGAGGAAGCGTTGCAAAGCGCTGCCGTGGCCAGCCTGGGTGGACGTTTTTCGCTGTCACGCTGGGCCTTGCGCCCCACCTGCAGCCCGCACCATTCGGCCAGCGCGGTGGCGTTGGTGGGGGGCGGGTGTCATTTTTTGAAATCGTTGCGACGTTTTCAAAATAAATGCGACGAAATAACTCCAAAATTTCAAAGATCCAAGTCATCCTTGCATTGCACAGGTGGTCTATCTCATTTTGGAGTTTGAGATGCCATTACCTTTTAACTTCAAATTTGCACGCACATCCAAGCAAGTCAGTCTTAAAGATGTCTTTGGCAATGACCCAGACACGTTGATGGTTTGGCTTCACACTCACATCACTAAAAATAACAAGGCCCAATCACAGCCCATTGTTAGGGTTGCCTTTCGTAAGGTTTTATCGAGTGGTCTGTCCGAGCAGATTGTGTACAAAGACGCGCCGATCACGGCATTAGGTCAACTTCGAATCGGTAGTGTATGGAAAGATGGTTTTTGCCGCTCGCAAGCAGTTTTCGAAGCTGGGGTGTTTGAGATTAATTTTTCAGCAGATGGATGGCGATACACATCGTTTCAACAAACAGAAGACCCTCCGTATGACTGGCTAGGTTACCCCTTGCCCTACCAGCGAGACAAAAACCAATTTCTTGAGTTCGGCTTAAAAAGTGGCGGCAAACTCGTCATTCCTTGTCTTGAGTTTTTCTATCGTTGTTATGGGCGATCCGCAGAGATCAAGCGTGTACTGACAACGTATCCATGGCATGGCGCCAATGAGCCGCATTTGAGCAAACTTTACGCTGAATTGGATGAGCTTGAGGAAGAGGGTAAGTGGAAGGTCAAGTTGAGAAAAAGGCTAGTTCTGGATGACGTGCTTCTGTTGGCTCACGCAAAGTATGAATCGTTTACAGAAGGAGTCTTGCGAGGAATTTATAGCCAAATCGAGTCAAACTACGACGCAAGGTATTCGCCGCAAGTCTTCCTAAAAATTCAACCCTGGCATCAGGGTAAGGCAACACTCAAAGTTAGGGGAATTCAGCTAAACGATGGTTCATTCCTCGCACTGCAAATTGTGGGATGCAGCGACCCAGAGGGTGCAGCAATCCAAAGAGACAGAGAAGAATTTCAAAAATTTGATGGCTTTGACATTGACGGTCAGGATGGTTATGACGAGACAGGCAGCTATGTTCGTAGGTTTAAAAAAACACCACTCATTGTTGACCTGACAAAAAGTGAAGAGCCGGATTATGGCGCTGGCTCCACGGAAATTTTGGATACCGAATTTGAAGTGGTTGGCAAACGGCGGGTGGTGATGGATGTCCGGCGTGATCGTGTAAAAAATGGTGCTGAGCAAAGGGGCGGAAGTAGTGTCACATCCCCATCAGTTGTGTCGGGCGGCAACCCCTATGGCAGAGGAAAAAATGTTGGACAAGCCTCAATTCATGCAAAGCAGGTGATGGAATCTGGCGGCATGTTGAGGGACATGTGGAATGCCATGTTGTACGTACAGCGGCAATATCCAACGTTGATTCAATCTGTTGAATGGTTCAATTTTGAGTCAGGACTTTGCGCAGACCCCGAGCCCCAACTTGTTGCGCTGACCCCATTTGAGGATGATGATAAGACTGTTGACACCAAGACTCGTCACTGGCTGTACCTTGACCTTGACAGCAAAGTGCCCCGAGGAATTTTGGTTGCGAGATTGAGGGTTGGGCTGAAAACTGTTTTTATTGTTGAAATTCAACGACGAACCCGTCAAAAGCAAAACAATGGTGGAGTGACAGAAGAGTCAGAAGAAGCTTTCAAAGGGCTAATTTTTGAACTGGACGATGGACAAGCGTTGGAAAATTGGTTGGATGAACTCCTGTCTGAGATTAGAACGGTGCGCGGGATCATTCAAAAAATTACAGGGAAATGTCCCGGTAAGGCCGCCACGTTTAGCCATAAGCCATCGGGTAGCGACGAAATTGCATGTCAAACGCTGGTTGTGAACGCGCTTAAAAAAATGGGACTCAACCTTGATTAAATGCTGCCTATTTTGGAGTTCTGTCCCATGAATTTCCGCTTACGAAAACATGCTATTGCAGCAATCTTGATTGGCGGATTGTTGTTGGTTGCTCGAAAAGTTTTTGCTTCAAACTTTGATAAAACAGAACTACTACTTCTGTTCATCGGCCTGGTTTTTTGTGGCGTGGCTACATTCTTTTTTCAACAACGCCGAGAGAGGCGGTTACTGGAGTCGATGAGGGACTCGGCGCTGTGGTGAAAGTGAAATCAGGCCTGCCCATCACATTTATGTGGGGTGCACCAGTTGGTATAAAACTAATTTCTTTGAGGAAAAATTGATGAACACTGCTGGACGTTTGCTATCAATTTATGACAAATTGGTGGGAACAGGGCGTGCGAATGACATTGCAATGGTGAGAGTCTGGGTTGAAGTATTTGGCTTGACCCCTGATTCGCCAACCGCAGAAGATGATGTGGTTACGTGTCTTCAAGCACTGCGTGCGGAGATGGACAATTTGCGTGTCAAATTACTGGCGCTGAATTCGCCAGAAGATCTTATGCAGCCGGGATTGACACGCTTTCGGAATGTCTCGTCCACGAGTAACCTTAATGCTGGTTGGAATGGTTTTCGGGATGAAATTTCCAGGCCTGAAAATCGGCTTGCGTTTGCATGGGCTGACTGGACGCTTCGTGACGACAGTGAAGAAGATATGCACCAGGATCAATTCAACGAGTTGATGAATGAGATCGATTCGCTTGAAGCTAGTTTGCATGACACCGAAATGTCGCCTTATTTGCGGGATTTTGTTCAGAGACAAGTGGATTCAATTCGATCAGCACTTCGTATCTATCGTGTTCAGGGGGTGCGACCGATTGAAGCGGCTCTTCATCGGGTAGCTGGTGCGTACACTTTGGAAAAAAGCCGACTTGAAACAGCGCAAGCGGCAGCATCAGATCCAGCCAAAAGTGTTTTAAGCCGCATGGGTGGCATTGTTGAAAAGACAGCCAAAGTAGCTGATCAAATTGACAAGATTAGAAAGGCGACGGAGGGCGCGTATGGGCTTGCCAAAACAGTTCTACCGCTGCTTGCTTCTTACGTGTCAGGGTAAGGTAGCTTGTTGCAAAAAATATAAAAATAGGATTAATTCGCCGCTAGTTGAGCATTGCTGACAATAGTCACATGGTACGGTTCAGTATCCTAGGGTTGACGAGCTTAGTACATAAACTACGGTTTAATAATTCACCGACAGCGAAGGATTAATTTTCCTAAGTGCCATAGCCCAATAATGGCAGGTTTACCAGGTGGTCACGTTTATTTACGCTAAACTTTAGAACCTGCTAGCCATTCACTGTTTTACAGTGCCTAAGAGACACATTTCACCACACCCTAAAAATTCAGGAAAAATGACGTGGATTTCAAATCAAAGCAACAGTTAATCGAGAGCATCAAAGCAGAAGTTAATGAATTACATCCCCTGCTAAGAACAGTTTTCGGGTATCTTGAAAACATCACCAAAGTTGAGACAACTCATGGGACGCAGGAAAAGGGTGCCGACTTTGTCTTGACTCGATTCGATCCTGCACTCAGCTCTTACTCTCATGTGGGTGTCGTTGTAAAGGTCGGTAAGATCACAAACGACATTACTGATATTGAACGGCAAATTGATGAATGTACATTGCCTAGACTAATTGAAGGTGGCAAAAATAAAGTTCGACTATCTGAAGTTTGGGTAGTAAACACATCATCAATTAGTTCAAATGCTAAAGATAAAATTTATGACAAATATTCAAAACAGCGGATCGAATTCATAAACGGGGAAGCTTTAACGCATTTGGTTAATAAACATGCCAACTATTTTTGGCATCAGATACCATCAAATTTAGGTGAGTATTTAGATCGGTTGGGGCGTAAGATTGATGCACTAGAGCATAAATCAGGAAATATCGGCGGTGTATCAGTTCAAGACTTTTATATTGAACCGGATATTCAAGAAATTGAAAAAGTTTCTTATTTAAGGAAATCATCACGTCCAAGTAAACCACGGTTGGTTAATCTCATTCAGGAAATCAATAACGGATGCATATCTATTCTTGAAGGGGATATGGGATTTGGAAAATCGAAGATAGCTAGAAAGATTATTCAATACCACTGTTCGCCAGAGCGATTCAACGAAAATAAGATTATTCCAATCCATTTGTCATTTCGTAGTTTTTACGAAGAAAAACTGACTCTTTCAACTTTAATAGAGAGAGACTTAGAGCAGGTTTTAAAAGAATTAGATAGAGTTGAATATTCTATTTTGATCGTCCTAGATGGAATCGATGAAGCAGCAACAAATGGCAAGTGGAAGGACGCACTTCGCAAACTCATTGCTGAGGCTAAGTTTGACAAAAGAATTCGGATACTGCTTACGACGCGGCCTTTAAGAGTGATGGACGAAGACGTTGACATATACGCTGGAACTCGCCGTTTCTATATAAGACCATTGAGTCTTTCAAAAGTGATTCAGTTCGTTGAAAAGGCGTGCTCGGCAATTTCTGTTCCTAGGAAAATTTACGATGAGTTAAAGCGGTCTGACCTATTCAAGCAGCTACCTCAAAGTCCGATAGCGGCTGCACTGCTGTCTAGTTTGATTGCACAAAACCAGAATGATCTACCTTCAAATTTAACTGAACTATATTCAAAATCGATTGAGCACATGCTCGGGAGATGGGATGTACAGAAGGGAATGACCCCAGAAAAGGAGTATCAGGCTACTGATCGTGTCACGCTTATGTTGGCTGAGTACATCGTCTCAAACCAGTTAATTTGGATGAGCTTTGACGAGGCAAAGGCAATGGTTGAAGATTGGCATCGAAAACGTAATACTGGTGTTGATCTCCAGAGATTGATTGATCGTGTTTTTCACATGAGCGGAATTTTTTCGATTGATTCCGACAATAAAACGATATCTTTTCAACATAGGTCCTATGGTGAGTATCTATATGCGAAAGCCGCCAAGTCTAACGTCAACTTATTGCCAATAGATTCTGCCTTTCAGGCGTACTGGATGGAGTGCACATTCTTTTATATTGGAATGATAGGTGATTGTCCTGAATTACTTTCGAATTTATTTGATAAGGAACCACAAAATGAAGAAGAAACATGGTTAAAACTACTCGCTTTGCCGGATTATGTTTTAGCTGGGTATCAAACAGAATATTCTATCGTTGAGAATAATCTTTATCGTTTATTTGTAAGTGCAGCAATTCTGTATAGAGATATTCGTGAAGGTCAAACACATAGCCGCCTTACTGAGTTATCGGAATTCCATCTTTTGTGGTTCTTTCAACGGATAATTCGACACTGCTACAACTACGAATTTCTGAAACCAGCAATAAGTCAAACAATCCTGAAAATTGATGTGGCACCAATTGATCTAAATGATAAGTTATACGCATTATTTTTTGCATCTTGTTTTGCTTCACAATTAAATGACTTTAGCGGGTTTGAGTACATAATAAAAACTTATCAGACTGACAAGCTCCCACTTCCAATATCAATTGCGATAGACTTGGAGACTAAAGGCAGTAAAGATTTTTCCAAGCTGCCTTTGGTGAAAAGTCATGAAAAACGGTTACGTCAACTAATGATGTCTTCATCGAAAGATGCGTCTATACGAAAACGTGATGGAAGTTCGATGGAAAGAGCAGTGACGGATCTATTTGACAAACCATTAAAGTCGCGTGAGAAGACCATTGCCTATCCTGCGAAAAGCACGAATTAAAAATGATGAAAATCGGCATGGGTCTGCGAGCAGTCCTTGTCTTGCCTACCTAGACAGGCTCGTGAGGGGTTCAACCCAGCTTCACCGCTGGGTTTTTTGTGTATCGCGCTCAAGGCGGGCTGCTTGAAGGCACGTCGCTCACCGCGATTAATTCATGCGTAATGAGGCGCTTCGTTGCAGCAGCCAACATGGTGTAAGTTTGGTGATCAACGCATCGGGCCAATCACTGTGACGACCACTGCCATTTGCGCGTAAGCACCCAAATCGTCCTTGACTTCTGCCAATCAGATTTCGGGACAGACCACATACCAAAACCGCAACCCGCCGCTCATTGCGCTCAATCCGTGTCCTGCCATAGAATTACGCTCAGGGCGTCCGCCTGAGCTTCGAGCAGCTCACACCAGACAAGCGTGCATGAAGCACGCATACGGTCAATTTTCTTTTTAATGTCCAACCCATGCATCTCGCATGGCACTGACGGTTAATCGCTCGAACGTCCAGTGCCAATTAGGAGATTCGCATGAATATTGACGTTTCAAGCATCGCTTACGCGATCCGCAGCAACACTGCTGCGTCCACCCTTCCAGTGAAACTGAGTCAGGCGCAACAATGCATCGCAGCGGCGTTGGGTTACAAGTCCCTCGCAGCGTGGCAGGCGTCCAGTGACAAGAGCTACCCAATCGACGAGGACAGTCACATCGTGCTGGATGCGGACTTACTGAAGAATCGAGCTAAAGAGCTTCAGATGCCGCATGACGCCAAACCACTGCTCACACTCTTGCATGAGGCATTTGTCCAGAAACTGCCTGGAATTGGTCTGCACGACTCCATTGACCAGTTCGAGGATGCTATCCGGAACCTGTTGGAAGATGCAGTTGTGAATCACGATGAGACCTCAGCTCAAATGGCCATGACCAACAGCGACGGGTTGAAGGAGGTTTACCTGCCATTTGACATTGACTGGGATGCCATGTCTGCCGAAGATGATGGTGCCGATGACGGTCGAGCAATCCACGTGGATGGACAGATCACCATGGAGATTGATTTGGAGCGGCCTTACTGCGGGCATCGCATCAACGTGCAGGCGCGGGTATGGATTGCACGCGTCGGGCGCCGTGTATACGACGTGGCTTGTAATTTTGAGCGAGCCCATCTGGACCAGGACTACGGAGATGATGATCAAGAAGAAGTACGTCCTCAGGTCAGCCTGGCTGAAGCACTGGCTGACGAATTGGGGCTCGAATGGTACGAGGCAGACCAATTGGTCGAAGCACACGTTCAGGAAATAGAAGGCCATGAGGAAATGGTTTACGGCTACATCTTTGACTTCTCAAACACCGATGCTGACGAATCGATTTTGGAAAAAATTCAAGAGCGGTATGGTTCGCTGAGCGTACGTGTTTCGCTGAACTTCTTCGAACGCGTCCATGGCCGTGATGCCGATCCGTTGCGCCACTATGTCCATGGTGACAAAGATGAACGCGGGCAAGACCGGTACTATTGCCTCCACTGTGACAACTTTGTAGCCGCTGAGCACTTCGAGGGTGAGCACCCTGGCAAGACCGAAGAGCACTATTTCAACTCACTCAACGCATGGAGCAGAACGCCAGCGGCTAACAAAGTCAATCGCCGTCGGCCGGGAAACGCAATCAATGTGTTGGCTTCCACGGCACTGGCACAGCAGCAGGCCAGAGAATTGGCACGCAGTAGTTTCCACCGGTGGCTGGAGGAGCAGGAGACGCGTAATGATGCGGTGGGTGACTTGGCGAAAGACGTGACGCGTGATCGTGACTTTCCAACCTCAATGTCAACAAAGGAACAAATTGGGTCCTATTTGCGGCGCGCTGGGTCGTCTGTGCAGGCACTCAGGGTGTTTGATTCTGCCTGGAGAGAGTACTCCTTGAATGTGGACCGTGAAGGTTCCTTCTTTTCCACAGTAGCAGGCCTTACGGTCTGATCTATATCGAACCAGTTTTTGAAAAATCGCTGCCAGAAAGGAAGCGGTGTAATCTGTGAGTGTTCACCGATTGCCGAGGAAAGCTCGTTGTGGCACTGTGTAACAAGTGCACCCAAAGATGCGGGTTCAGACGATTCCAAGTTGAGAAATTGAGATTCAAACTTTGAAAGCTGAGCTTCTGATATCGTCTTTCCCGCACTTACGATCTCCGCCTCAATGCGTTTGAAATCTCGCGCTAATTCGCTGTGCTTTCGGGCCTTCGCCGATGGGCCATAAACCAATGACAAAGTTGCAACTACAGTGATAGTACCTGTAATCCATAACCCAACATCGCCTGCATTTTTGACTTGAGAAAAAGCCGCTGCACCACCAAGTGCGCTAACGGCTTTCGATGCCTTGTCCACGCCATCCAAAAATCGTTCACGCTTGAGATGATATAGCGCAGAAAGGCGAATGCGCCAAACGATATCCCAAGTTGACGGCGCATCAATTGCGGCGTGCTCACTCATGCTGGACATCTATTTTTTACTTGGATCGGGAGGCGTTGGACGAGTCTGAAACACTGTGGTCTGCCTCTGGTTTTCGCTAAGAACACGGCTACCACTGCTATTAGAAGAGTCACGAACATTCGAGTTCTGCCTCGAGGGAGCTGGTTTGCCGGGTTGGTTTTGTGGTGGGCGAGGAATATTTTTCGTAACCATTCGCGTGTTATCCGAGTATTTTTAGACTATTTCTTCTTTTGCGGCGGCGGTGTTTTGACTTTGATGGTTTCTACAACCGCAGACTTCTTGTTTTTTTGAGCTTCAGCAACAGGTATAAATTTTCCCGATCCAGCGTCACGTCCAATTTTCTTTGTCACCATGAATGCCCCCAAAAATTAACTCACATACCGTATGTACGTGAATTACCATTTTGGAGCATCAGTTTGCGTTTGGCTATCCCCCATTTGGGGGATTTTGTCGTTGACACCCGCATCAATTTGACTTGGCAGATCACTTCCCTTTGTGCCTGAAATCCCAGGGCGGCATCGGGTCAGCATCAACCCATAGGCCACGCCGGGAAGCTCTGGCCTCACTTTCGGCGAAGTCGTAAAGCCGGCGGTCGGTGGGTGACTGCTCTCGCTGGTACTCTTTGTAATGCCAGGCGAACCCACGGACCACCTGTTCGAGGTTCACATCCTGCCCGGTGGTGAGCAAGATCTTCCCGACTTCTCGCCCGTATTTATCGCGCTTGTTGGTTTCGACGGTGACTTGCTTGTCAAACGCCAAATCGCTTAGGCTTTGTTTTGATCGCATGCCAAAGGCCTGCTTCTTCTCCGGCGCATCAATGCCACTCAAACGAATTTTGTGCTGGGTGTTGGAATCGTCCAGGACCGTGACCGTGTCACCATCGGCCACACCAACGACGCGGCCTTCAATGGTGGCGGCCTGGGCGCAGAGGAGGGTGCTTGCAAGCACCAAGGCAGAGGCAGGAATGAGTTTGAAGTTCACGGCAGAACCAAAAAAAGAAACCCGGCGCTAGGGCCGGGTGGAATCCCACGCAAATGGGACGTGCCCAGGGAGGAAGGCACGGAGCCAGTTAAGACCCGGAGTGATCATACCCCCGCGACCCGCGTAACGCCTCAATCAGAACCTCTATGTGGAAAAACGTCAAAAGTCCAATCAAGCCACCCCACGTAGAACACCTCTTCTCGCCGAAAACCAACCATGGGGGGCAGGTCGCTATTCACCGTCACAGGTGCATGTTCACTCAAGGATTCTTCGTTGCGTGTTAAGGCTTTGCGGGGGGTGCGAAGGTGGCATCGTCCTAAGCTTTTATCCATACGTAAGCCGAAACGCCACGTTATGACATGGCCATTTCTTGTTTCATTCGGTCGCCTAACTCGTTGTTAACAACAGAATAACAAGTACAATGGGTCGATGCGTTTCACCCCTGCTCAAGCCATTGCTCTCGCCGATATATCTGCCGAAACCCTACGGTATTGGAAGAAATCCGTGCCTACTTTGGCAAGCAAGAGAGGTCAAGCTCCCTGCTATACGCGTGCGGAAATCGTCGGTCTCATCGTCTTAAGACAGTTGGTTCGTGAATTCAAAATGGATGTTAGTGCACTTACAACCCAGTCTGAAACGCTATTTGGCTTGTGCACTGCCCAGTGGGCACGGCCGATCCGTCGTCTCATTCGCGTGACATCTCACGGGCACGTCACAGCACACGAAAACCTGACCGGGATCGAGTTTTCGGAGGCGGCAATCGTGTTTCCGCTCAATATAGCGATTGAGGAACTTGAGGCACGTCTCAACGAACACGAAAGTCAGCCTCAAATGGAGTTAAGCCTGCCACCAGTGCAAGTCAACACAAGAGTGAGGAGTGCGCTGTGAACGATCTGTCACAGGTCGATATCTGGCGTCGGCAACTCGGCTACTTACCCGTGCCGTTGTTCGGTGTAGAAAACGAGCACTCCTATGTGATGCTCAACGGCGGGAAGGGCAACTTCTGCCTGGACGTTGAAGACGGAGATACGGATGCATCGGTTGCAGCGCAACGTGCCTGGTCTTCAGATGTTGATCATTACCTAACCGTGCGCGGCGACAACTTGAACCTATTGCGTTGGGATCAAGCTCCGGGTTGGTCGGAACAATACAAGCTCGCAGACATTGCGTCAAAGCTCGACCTATTCCAGCGTTACATTGAGTCTAAACAAGCACCACGTGAGCGGTCCGTGGTGTCTCGAGCGGTATCTGTCTATCGTGCTGTTCGCGCAAGGGGGCAAAAAGACGAAGACCGTGGAGCAATGCTGGCCTTTATGGCGGTTCTCAACATGGCGTGGGCACAGCAAGATGGCCAATCTTCGCTAGAGACATATTGGCCGGAAGCCGGGGAGGCAGCTGACGCTGCAAATTCTCTGTTAGGGCTGGTAGGGACCGAAATGGTGCTTTCGCAACTGCTCAAACACGACTTGACTAACCGCAAGCAGCCGAGCGTACAACTGATGGTGCGTCACGCCTCTGGCAGGATTTTCCAAGAAGCACACTACCTCGCGCTCGCACCTATTCAGACTGACTTGTTCTTCGAAGGACAAGTGAAGCTCGTTGGGCCGGCTTCAAAGGCCCTAGGCGCTTTTTTCACACCGACGCCGCTTGTGCGTACATTGGTCGAACAGTCGCTCCATCGCATTGACCTTGAAACTGTTCCCCGCATCCACGTATTCGACCCAGCATGCGGGAGCGGTGAATTCCTGCGAGAAGCCGTGCGGCAACTAGCCATGCGCGGTTATAAAGGACATGTCGCAATAACGGGTTACGACATTTCTGCACCGGCATGCCTGATGGCGCGCTTTGGCCTTGCTGCAGAAGCTGCTGCCTTCAGTGGTTTCATGGACATCAACATCGTTCACCGAGATGCGCTCGACGGAAGCCCATGGACCACAGGTGTGGACTTGTGTCTAATGAACCCACCGTTTGTGGCATGGCCCGACATGAGTTCAGCGCAGCGCGAGACGGTCAGTAATGTTCTCGACATACTGATGGCCAGGCGGCCAGATATGGCCTCCGCATTCTTGAGGCTTGCGATCAATTCGCTCAACCCTTCAGCTGCTCTAGGTGCTGTGCTTCCCGCGTCACTGCTTGATGGCAATTCTTCTGCGCCATTGCGAGAGTTCCTGGTTCGGGAAACGGTAGTCGAGATGTCAGCCCGTCTTGGTAACCAAGCCGTCTTCTCCGATGTGACCGTCGATCCGGCATTGCTGATTTTGAAAAAGCAGGCACGCCATGCGAACATCGATCCAACACTGCTAGTTTGGGCAGATCACGTTAGCGGCTCCTCCGACGAAGCGCTACGCGCACTGCGACGACACGACGTGCCTCGCATTTCAATTTGCCTTGAAGACCATCCTGACTTCAGTATATATAGCGTCCCTTCATTGGTCAGCGCCGAGAGTTGGGCACCCAGGCCCTACGCGTCGGCGCGGATTTTGTCTGGAATGCCAAACGCTGTTGTTGTGGGTGATCGCTTCTCCGTGCAACAAGGTGCCATAACTGGCTTGAACGCAGCCTTCCTAGTGAACGATGGTGAGTACCACAAACTACCAAAAGCAGAACAACAGTTCTTCCGACCAGCCGTTGTTAACGAAACCATTAAGAATGGTCGGATCATGCCGGGCATTTGGGTTTTCTACCCTTACGCGGAGGAGCTAGCGGAACTTAACTCAGAAGCAGATCTGCAAAAGCGAATTCCACAGTACCTCCGGCACAAGCTTCTTCCCTATAAAGAAGCGCTGATTCGACGGGCACGAATCACTGAAGCGAACTGGTGGCGGCTGTCGGAATATCGTAAGTGGCTTGTGCCGCGGCGACCGAAGATCATCTCCACCTACTTCGGAGCAGCGGGCTCATTCGCGCTCGATAGGACGGGCGATCTTGTCGTAGTACAAGGTTATGGGTGGCAACCTAAGCGAGAAGCTCTAACCGAGACCCAAATGCTGGCAATCGTCGCAACGTTAAATGCGTCTATCACCAACACACTGTTAGCAGGCGTTTCGAATAACTTATCAGGTGGCCAATGGAATCTATCGAAACGTTTTGTAGAACGTATGCCGATCATTGATGCGCAGAAACTATCGGTTCAACTCCTTGAATCGTTGAGCCATATTGGCGAGCAGATGGCCGACGGCGATAGTTGGGACCCAGCGGTCCTCGATCAGCTTGCTCACAATGCCTTGGGACTCGGCTTTTCTCTGGCTTGACTCACATGAGCGACCGCAAATCGAAGAGGGTGAAAAAGACTCCGACGAGCCTCACTGCGGTCCCAGAAGGACTTCAGATCGAGAACGGCGACCAGTTCTACAAGGACATTCGCCACTCCTTGACAGCGGCTCTGGGGATGGACGGTTTATTTCAAACGACCAAACAAACTGGAATGAAGCAACTCGTTTACATTGGAGAGCCAAGTTCACCCACCGTTCTGGGTCGTGAGGGCCCACTCCCTACGCTTTCATTGTTCATAGACGAACGGCAATCTGCTTGGTTGGTTGTCGAACTCGAATCCGAGTATGAGAAGCCACTGATGCTCAAACACGTCAGCTTAAAGCTATGGCAGGGCACGACAACGGACGCCGCACATCTTTGCTTTCGAGCTGAGTGGGATGTCCGGAAGTCTGATTCCATCCATGCACAGCCACACTGGAACGTTCATGCGCCGAAGAGTGCGACTGCGATTCAAGCAGAAGATATTGACTTCAATGCATTTGTCAGGAGTCAACAAGGCGAGAAAATCGATACCTTTTCAGACTTCTTGCAAGCCGAAGAGGCCGAAAGTAGCAATGTCGTTCCTGCCGTTCCTGCCGTTACTCCAGGTCATGGTCTGTCCGTTGAACAAATGCACAAGTTCCATTTCGCGATGGCGGCGAATTGGCACGTTTCGAACGGCAGGGCAGGTCCCACTATCAGCACTACGGACGAAGTCGTTACCTGGATAAGCTCATGCACCCGCTATATAAAAAGCCAGTTTGCCACCGTGATGGATGGTTAACGCTACATACTGACCTAAGTCTCATATACACGGCAGTTTTTTAGAAGGACAAATCGTAGTCAATAATCAAAGATGCATGTTCACTGAACCGCTGCTCTTTGTAAATCTCCTCCTTTCGGGCCAATACAGCAAGAGCTTGAGAAGCAATCTAGCAATCGAGACGCCATCCAACATCTTTGGCATATTCCTCTCCAAGATTACCTGATCCAGAACCATTGGACGGTTGAAGATCAGACCAACGATTGCAGAGATCAATTTCTGCTTCGGACTTCGCTGACCACGAGTAAACTGCCTCCACAAAAACGGCACTTAAGCTAAGGGAGGAATTCAAAATGGGCCTTGCTGACCGGGATTACATGAATGACCGACGGCCTGAGGTTCAGGGGTGGGAACGGCCATGGCGCGAAACTTCCCTGCGCTCCACGCTTTGGATGATCTTGACCTGGGTCTCCGTTTTGTTTCTGCTTTACAAGTCTTTCCTTTGGTGGGAACCGCAGAAGACACCCGTCAAAGCGATCAATCCAAGCATCGAGGTGACAGTGCCTCACGCTGCTGTAGTGTAAGCGGTCAATTAACCGCGTCCCTTGCGCCGCAGGCTCATCGGTGATCGGTGTTGGACGCTCGGCGGCTCGATCTTATTCGGTCGGCAGCGAAATGTTCCAGGGCAGCAGCGCCTCGTAGTCGTCAGCGGTCTGTGCCAGCGGCAACGCCACGAGCAAGGCACGCAGATAGCGATACGAGTCGATGCCGTTGACCTTGCAGGTCTGCAGCAGCGAATACAGATTGGCGCTCGCGTTGGCGCCGGCCACGGTGTCGGCGAACAACCAGTTGCGTCTTCCGACTACAAACGGGCGGATCGAATTCTCGCAAGCGTTGTTGTCGATCGGGTAGCTGCCGTTGCCCACGTAGCGCGAGAGCTTGGGCCACTGGGCGCTCAGGTAGTGCAGCGCCTTGCCCAGAGACTACCTGGCACCACCGCATGCAGGTTGGCCAGCAGCAGGGCCTGGATCTTGCCGAGCACCGGCACGCTGTGCTGCTGGCGATTGCGCAAGCGCTCGGGCGCACTCAAGTTGTTCTCCTGCGCCTGCGACTCCACCGCGTACAGCTTGCCGATCAGCGCCATGAACTGCGCCGCGGCTTGTCTGGCGTCCGCGCACTCTTGGGCAACGCCTGCAGCGCATCATTGAAGTAGCGCCGGCAATGCGCCCAGCAGCCAAGTGCACCAGGTCGTGCGCCAGCGCGATCTGGTCGTAGACCTCATAGCCGTCGCTCATCAACACGCTGCCACGGCGCATGCCGGCGTACAACGTCTGCGCCGCGGCCGTACTGCGTGAGGGCGAGTAGCCGAACAGCCGGATCGGCGGCCCGGTGCCCGCCGGCCCAGAGCCGTTGGTCATCTGCGCCCACATGTAGCTCTTGGACTGTGCGCTCGCCCAGGCTCCTTGAGCACCTGCACCGTGGTTTCATCCCCGTACGTCAGGGGCGCGTCCAGCAAATGGTCGCGCAGCAGGTTGATGATGGGCTGCACCGCCTGGCCGACGCGCACGATGCTGGCGGCCATGGTGTTGCGCGAGAGGTCGCCGCCCGCCGAAGCGCCCCAGCAGTGCTGCCTGGCGGTACAGAGGCAAGCCATCGCCGTACTTGGAGGTGATGACCCAGGCCAGCAAGCCTTCGCTGAACAGGCCCTTGGGGATGACTTGTGCGGGCTTGGAGCCAAGGCGCAGTGCACCGTCACAGCACGGGCAGGCGTATTTGACGCGCTCGTGGCGGATCACGCGCACTTGCTGGGGAATGATGTCCAACTGCTCGCTGGCCTCAACGCCGATTTCCTGCAGGGCTGCAGCCGTCATGCGGGCAGACGCGCTCGGACTCAGGCAGTTCGTGGCGCACGACGTGACGCGGCAGGGCGGGGTCCAGCGGCTTGCGCCCACGCTTGGCGCGTTTGTGGCCCGGTCAACGCGCCATCGTCGCCCGCGGCGCCGTCTTCCAACGCTGGCGTGGCCTGTGCCGCTGCTGCCAGGGCCTCGGCCTCGTTGAAGAACATGTCCTTCTGCTCGGTGCCGCGTGCCTCGCTCTTGGCGGCGAAGATCTTGCGCATGAACTTGTTGAGCCGCTCCTTGAGCAGGTCACGCTCGGCGCTCACAAAGCGGTTCCAGAAGTCATCTCGTTGAGAAAGGGACGCTTGCAAGGCCTGTTGCAGGGCCGTGAATTCTTCAATTGTGGGCTGCAACGTCATTGCAGTTTTTGATCGAATTGCCTCTCAACAGTTCCCTCCAACCCTCTAAAAATGAAGCATTTTTTGAAGAATTTTCAGGCCGCTTTTTGATACGAAACAGCAGCGTGGCCGCGCATGGCCGCGAGGTCAATTCCATCGAGCAGCCAGTGCAGTTGCTGCACCGTGAGCTCGATCACGGCCGCGTCTTCGCGCGGCCAGACGAAGCGCGCGTCTTCCAGTCGCTTTTGCAGCAGCCAAAAGCCGTTGCGATCCCAGCCCAGTATCTTGATGCGATCCTTCCTGCGGTTGCCAAAGACAAACACTGCTTGGCAAAGGCGTTCATGCCCAGTGCGTGTTCGACCAGGCTGGCCAGGCCGTTGATGTTTTTGCGGAAGTCGATGGCATCGCGGTGCAGGTATACGACTCGGCTGGCGTTCAGTTCGAACATGGAAGAGTACTGAGCATTTGCATGACGTCACCCAACTCTTGTACTGGTGCCTGACCAAGATCAATCGAAACCCCATTGCGTAAGTGCACCTGCAGGTGTATGATACCAGGGCGGGCGTTTGCCTGCAGAACTGTGAGCTTTTGGCGGCAGGTTTGGCATCAGGGCCGGCTCCAGCTTGCACTGGCACAAAGGCAGGCGCAGCCGGTGCCGAAATTTCTGGGTCCGCCAGTTGCGTGATGGCGTGGCGACGTTGTGCCTTCGTGATCCACGTTCGTAGCAGGTTCGCGTTGACTGCGTGCTGCATTGCCATGCGCGCCACTGACACGCCGGGCTTCATGCACTGACGGATTAGTTCTTGTTTGACTTGCGGGTCATACCTGCACCGGCCATCACTTTTATGCCCAACCACCAATCCACTCAATACCTCTGAGTTCTTCTGCATCGCATGTGTCCACGTTGTTTACATGGACACAAGCATCCCGAATTCGACATCCGCTGAGAAGGGTGTAGTTAAATGAGCGCTTACGTTGTAGTTGAACCAAGGCAAATCATATTGCCTCCAACACCACAGGCGCTCCAACTGGGTTCAGATGCAAAACTGGCACCGGTGCATCCAGGCGATCGCATCGTCACGAAGTGCGTGGTCAACGGAAAAGTGATTTTCACGGACCGCGATTGCCCAACCGGGGCGATGGAAAGCAGTGTCACCGTCAACACGGCCAACGTTGGCACTGTGGCCCCTCACACAATCGCTCCACCGCCGCAAGTTCAACATCGGAATGTTGTGATAACGACCACGACGTATCCGACCAATGGCGTCACGGGCAAAGCGGCAACCCGTGACGCTGAGTGCACCTATCTGGATATCCGCATCAAGCAAATAGACTCACAGGCTCGTCAGCCTCAGAGCGGCCAAACACAGGATGCCCTCTCTGCTGAAAAAGCGAGGCATAGGTCGCGGCAGTATGAGTTGCACTGCTAATCACCATAGATTCCATGCCAAGGAAATGTCGGACGTTTCGGCGGTACGGTTAAGCCATCAGCTCCACCAACAACGTCGCCGCATTTAGAGCATCGATAGTCAACATGATCCAAGTCCATGGTGTGCCTACGATTTACTTCTTTCCATTTGTGACCGAATAACCAGCAAAGCAACTTCAACGCATTTTCCTAAAGTTGTGGGCGAGGCACTTTGAACCTGCCCCTGTTTAGTTGTGGAATTCGAGTCATATTGACTGATGATCATAAATGGCAACTTTCTTCACTGGACGCATGCCGGGAATTTTTCTATTTCGAGCGGATCACTTTTAGAAATTTTGGGGATGGTTGCTTGGTCCTCCCCCTGAAGGCGCCAATGTCTTTACCCATGGAGGCACTGATGTCCTACAAAGGAGAAGCAGTTGGCAAGCAGACCCATTTAAGTCAGACACAGAAGATATACGTGGGGAGGGTTTTGCTGTCTTCCCCTAGTTCGGCAAACACGCCCATTTTCTCTTGGTAAATGAGTCAGTGCGACTGACAATTGAGATTGATGAAACAGAAAGGTCTTGCAATGAATGCGAAGCTTGCGGTGAAAGATGGAGCGTCTAGCGTCACAAAAAAAGTTCTTGAGGAAAAGTGGGGGAATCCGTTGTTGTCAGAGGGGTTCACCGTGATGCCGAACATTATTTTCCAGCATCAGAAGGCCTTGAAACTCAAACCCTTGGATGTTTTGGTTTTGTTGCACCTGGTGGCGTATTGGTGGAAAGCCAATGAACCACCCAGGCCAGCAAAAGGAACGATTGCCAATGCGCTTGATGTTGACCCACGCACCGTCCAACGGTCGGTTGAAAAAATGGAAAAACTCGGTTACGTCAAGCGCATCGCGCGTAAGGCCAGCGCAGGCGACAACTTGCCCAATAGTTATGACTTGAGAGGATTGGTGAAGGCTGCAACCAAGCATGCGCTGGATCAAAGAAACAAGAAGGCAAGTCGCTCCAAAGACGACAAAGACATGCTTTCGACACCTACGGCATTCAATTTGATAAAGGGTGGAAAAGGTAATTAACAGCTTGTCGGAATGTTATCCACAGTTTGTTAACAAAACACTACATACAGTGTCTTGCAATTAACTTACACCCCGGATATAGTGTGTGAACTGGATTTTTATCCAGCATAAAAAAGGCCACATGGAGGTACGAACTCCATATGGCCGAGGCAGGGAACCTAACCCGGTGACACCTGCCGCCTCTCCGCAAGGAAAGCTGTTGGAGCATAGAGCAATCGAGCGACGATGGCAATTGGGGTTTTTAATGATCCGGGGATTTGCTGTACGAAAGGAGTCATTTATGACAGCAAGCAAGAAGCCCGGTTCAAACACCGGAAATGGTGGCGGAATTTTTCAGGAAGTGGGGCCAAGGGGTGGCAAGCAGCCAAACTTTGCAGCCGTTCCTGACAAAAGACCGCTGCCGCCGACCACCAAACCAGGTCATGGTTGGGTGCCGGTGAAGGTAACGCCGAACAGTCATCGGTGATTGGTTCACGGGAAGTGGTTTACCACCACTTCCCCGTGCTTTTGTATGCAAAACATTAAGGAACTCTGATATGCAGATCAATTTTGCTCACCTGCGCGAACCGTCTACCAGTGGTGGGTGGGTGAATTTCGCGGTTTTTGATGCTCATGCGACATCGAGTGGTGATGCCGCTAACGAGCAAGCGCTTGCCCAACTTACCGCCAAGGCTCGAATGGCGGGCTATAAGGTCGATCAATCAGCCTTGGCATTCAATGAAAACGGCAGGTTGAAATTTTATGGAAGCAAAAACCTGGTTAACTATTTGTCGCGATCATGGCGGCCACATTGGACTCATACGATGGCGGTTTGACAGGCGGCATCACGGTTGTGAGATCGTGATGCCCATGTCAGGGATGCCTTTGACTTGCCGATTAAACGTCCACCTATGAAGGTCGGACAATCAATGCGCGATTCAACAATAGAACCCAACGCCGTAATCCAATCATAAGCGTTAGGCATTCACTGATTGCCGATGTTGCTTGAGCAAGCAGGCACAACACTTCCAAAACAAAAACATTCCAACGGGCGGCTATGAGCATATTGACAGACATACTTAATTCCTTTCGGACCACGTCCCACAGTGAGCGTGAAAAGGGCAACTATTTCGAGGGCTTGGCCAAAGTCTATTTTCAGAATGAGCCAAGGTACAAGGATTTGTACAGCGATGTGTGGCTTTGGGAAGAGTGGCGTACTCAGTGGATTGCAGCCGGTCATAGTGAACCTGGCGGCGACACCGGCATTGATCTGGTGGCTAAGACCAACGGCACCGAGGAATACCACGCGATTCAGGCCAAGTTTTACGATTCTGACAGCAAGCTCTACAAGCACCAGGTCGATTCGTTTTTCACTGCCTCGGGCAAAAAACCGTTCACGCACCGGCTATTGATTCTCTCCACCGACAAAATCAGCCCACATGTGGATGCGGCCATGCAGGGGCAGCACATCCCTTGCCAAAAAATCACGCTGGCTGATCTGGAAAGCAGCAAGATAGACTGGGCCAACTGGTTTACGCAAAAAACTGTCCAGCTCAAAGAACTCAAAACCCCACGGCCATACCAGAAGACCGCGATTGCAAACGTCGTGGAGGGCTTGGCCCATGCAGATCGCGGCAAGTTGATCATGGCGTGCGGTACCGGCAAGACATTCACATCATTGCGTCTGGCCGAACAAATGGTGGGCGCTGGTGGGCGAGTCTTGTTTCTGGTGCCATCCCTGTCCTTGTTGTCTCAAACACTGACTGAGTGGACTCAGGAAACGGCAACCCCCATGCACAGCTTTGCGGTGTGCTCGGACAGTGAAGTGGGTAAAGGCCGCGACCTGGACGATGACTACCAGATGCTTGTTCACGAGCTGCAGTATCCGGCCACCACCAATGCCAAGGCGCTGGCCAGAGAAGTTGTCAAGCGTCAGGATGCAGTGCACATGAACGTGGTGTTCTCGACCTACCACTCCATTGAAGTGATCTCGCAGGCGCAAAAGCTGCACGGACTGGCCGACTTTGACCTGATCATTTGCGATGAGGCTCACCGCACCACGGGAGCCAGCTTTGAAGGCGATGATGAATCCGCCTTTGTCAAAGTTCACAACCAGGATGTGATTCGAGGGGCCAAGCGGGTTTACATGACGGCCACCCCCCGCGTCTATGGTGTCGCTGCCAAAGCCAAGGCTGAAACCGACAGCATCGTTTTGTACGACATGAACGATGCAGCCTTTTTTGGTGAAACCCTGCACACCCTGTCATTCTCTGAAGCCGTGCATGGCCTGGGCATCCTGTGTGACTACAAGGTGATCGTGCTGACCATCAGCGAAGACCACATCAGCAAAAACCTGCAACGTCTTTTGGCCGATGCCGACAACAGCTTGCGGGTGGACGATGCTGCCAAGATCGTTGGGTGCTGGCGGGCACTGTCAAAGCTAGATACCCAGGACGATTTGAGCTTTGATCCCGACCCCATGCGCCGAGCTGTCGCTTTCTGCCAGGTGATTGAAGTCAACAAGGGTGCCAAAACGCACAAGGTCAGCAGCAAGAACATCGCGGCGATGTTTCAGGCAGTGGTGGAGGAATACCAAGAGGAATTGCGAAAAGCCAATCCTGAACACCAGGATGCGATCAGCCAACTCGTGTGCGAGGCCCAACACGTTGACGGCGGCATGAATGCCGCTCAAAAAGGGGCAAAGCTGGAGTGGCTCAAGGCACCGTCCCCGACAACACCTGCCGGATTCTCAGCAATGTGCGTTGTCTTTCTGAAGGTGTGGACGTTCCCGCTCTGGACGCCGTGTTGTTCCTGACACCGCGCAACTCACAGGTGGACGTGGTGCAGTCGGTCGGGCGTGTCATGCGCAAGCCGCGAAACAGCAGAAAGAAGCTGGGCTATGTGATTCTGCCGGTGGTCATTCCGGCAGGCATGCAGCCAGAAGATGCGTTGAACGACAACAAGACCTACAAGGTGGTGTGGGAGGTGCTGCAAGCGCTGCGCTCTCATGATGACCGCTTTGATGCCATGATCAACAAACTGGACTTGACCGGGCAGGACAGGTCGAAGATGGAAATCATTGCCATCACCGATACGATCAACATTTCCAGCAAGGCCAAGACCGATCCAGCAGCCCAAGTCAAAGTCAAGACCGCAAAAACGGCAGGGCAGGCCAAGGGACGCAGACCATCGGCAGTGCAGACACCAGCCGCCGCAGCAACAGGAAATTGATTACCACGTCGGGGAGATCGAACGCGCCATCGTGGCAAAGGTGGTGCAAATGTGGGACAACCCTTTATTGGGACGAATGGGCTAACGACATTGCCCGTATTGCCCAAACCAATATCAGCCGGATCACGGCAATTCTGGACAAGCCCGACAACACGGCCGAGATTGCCGCCTTCAAGCGCTTTTTGAAAGAGTTGCAGGACGACCTGAATGACAGCATCACCCGCGACGAAGCGATTGAAATGCTGGCACAGCACATCATCACCAAGCCGGTGTTTGATGCCTTTTTGAGGGCTACAGCTTCACCCAGCACAACCCGGTGTCCAAGGCCATGCAAGGCGTGCTGGAGGTGCTGAATGAGCACAACCTGGACAAGGAAGCTGAAACGCTGGAGAAGTTTTATGACAGCGTGAGGATGCGGGCCGCGGGCATCAGCGACCTCAAAGCCAAGCAGAAGATCATTGTCGAGCTGTACGACAAGTTTTTCAGGAACGCATTTCCGAAGATGACCGAGCGCCTGGGCATCGTTTACACCCCGGTCGAGGTGGTGGACTTCATCATTCACAGCGTCAACGACGTTCTGAAAAGCGAATTCGGTCAGAGCTTGGGCAGCAAGGATGTTCACATCATTGACCCGTTCACCGGCACCGGCACGTTCATTACCCGCTTGTTGCAGAGCGGCCTGATCAGCCAGGACGAACTGGCCTACAAGTTCCAGAACGAAATCCATGCCAATGAAATCGTGTTGCTGGCCTACTACATCGCGGCCATCAATATCGAGCAGGTCTATCACGCCATCATGGGCGGCGACTATGTGCCGTTCAACGGTATTTGTTTGACGGACACTTTTGCACTGTACGAGCCGCGGCTCTGCAGTTGGTGAAGACAGTTTGGCCGACAACAGCACTCGTCGTCGCAAACAAAAGAAATTGCCGATTAGGGTCATTGTTGGCAACCCACCGTATTCGGCAGAGGGCAGACCAGTGGTAATGACAACAACGCCAATGTTGAGTATCCGACTCTAGATGAGAGCATTCGCAAGACCTACGCGGCCCATTCCACCGCCACGCTGAAAAATGCTCTGGTACGACAGTTATATCCGGGCGATACGCTGGGCCAGCGACCGCATTGGCACCAGTGGCGTCGTGGGCTATGTGAGCAATGGTGGATTCATTGATGCCAACACCGCCGATGGGCTGCGCAAGTGCCTGGCGGAAGAATTTAGCAGCATCTATATTTTTCACCTGCGGGGGAACGCACGCACGTCAGGTGATTACGTCGTCAAGAGAAGGACAACGTATTTGGAGTGGGCAGCCGTTCACCGATTGCCATCAGCATCCTGGTCAAGAACCCCAAGGCGACAGAGAACGGCAAGATTTACCTGCACGACATTGGCGACTACCTGAGCCGGGAAGAGAAGCTGGAGAAAATCACGGCGTTTGGCAGCATTGACGGGATTACCGCTGCCAATGGCTGGCTACCGATTACGCCGGATCAGCACAATGACTGGGTGGGGCAACGGGATGACAGTTTTGGCGAATTCATTGGAATGGGGGATAAAACTGAATCTACGACGACAGTTATCTTTGAACAGTTTTCTCATGGAGTTAGTACAAACCGAGATAACTGGGTTTGCAACTCATCGAATATTCAGTTAACTAAAAATATGCAATCAATGATTGCTTTTTACAATACAGAATTGGAAAGAACTTCTGGAAATATAGATCTTGCTAGGGAAGGTCTGCACAACCCCCGCCGCGGCGGGGATTGAACGCTAAAAGCTCACTCGATGAAACAGGAATCGTGTTTTCACCTAATTGCCAGACATTTTTGTCCGGATTTGGAGCCTTATGAGGCTCCCGGTGGGCACTTGCCCCGTTTGCAGGCGCACTCATCCCTGCACCTTCATCAAATGTCTACGCGCCATCCACAAATTGGACAGCGCAAACAGCGTCATCAGTTGGGCCGTGTTCTTGGCCAGCCCTTTGTAGCGAACCTTGGTAAATCCAAACTGACACTTGATGACTCGAAACGGGTGCTCGACCTTGGCCCGCACACTGGCCTTCATCTGCTCTGCCTTGTCCACCAAGTTGCCCCAAGGCGAATGTTTGTCCAGTGCCCGGCGCTTGCCAGGGCGCATCGCCACATGCCAATCCACACCCGTCGCCTCTGGGCGTTTGGTTGCGCCTTGATACCCCGCATCGGCAAACACCACACGCTCATCTCCGTGCAGCAGGCCATGGCCTTGGGTGACGTCGTTGACATTGGCAGCCGTTCCGACGACGGTGTGTACCAGTCCCGAATCCGCATCGACACCAATGTGCGCTTTCATGCCAAAGTGCCACTGGTTGCCCTTCTTGGTCTGGTGCATCTCGGGGTCACGCTCGCCCGAGCTGTTCTTGGTGGAACTGGGCGCTGCAATCAACGTGGCATCCACGACAGTACCGGTTTTGAGCATGAGGCCTTTAGTGGCCAAGGTGGCGTTGATGGTGGCGAGCAATTGGATGCTCAGGTTGTGCTCTTCGAGCAGGTGGCGGAACCGCAAAATAGTCGATTCATCGGGAAGGCGGGACATGCCAGCGTCCAGGCCAGCAAATTCCCGGTACAAGGGCACATCGTGCAGCGCCTCTTCCATGGCCGGGTCGCTCAATCCAAACCACTGTTGCAGAAAGTGAATGCGTAGCATGGTCGCTACTGCAAAGGGCGGGCGTCCGGTCTTACCTGCTGGCGCATAGGGCGCAATCAAGCCAATGAGTTCAGTCCACGGCACGACCAAGCTCATCTCATCGAGAAACTCGCGCTTGCGAGTTCGCTTGGTGACAAGTTCAAATCCGCTGGTGGCGAGGCTTGCTTGTTTCATCGATACTTAACGTTTGACCACCCTGGTCGGCTGACTTATGCAGACCTTCCCTAGTAATGACGAATCTAAAATAAAATGGACGAGTGGACTTCGCGCTGACTTTGGAAGGCATCGCCGTGCGACGTTTACAAGCAGCAATATTGCCCGGAATCACTACCGACCGTTTACCAAACAGTGGCTATATTTTGACCCAATGTTCAATGAGAGGATTGGTCAAATGGGTAAGATATTTCCAGATGACTCTGCTCAAAATCTAACGATCTGCGTTACAGGCCGAGGGGCAACTAAGGATTTTTGTGCATACATGTTTGATACGCTTCCGGACTACGAATCAGTATCAAAAGGCAGAAATTTCCCGCTCAATTTATATGAAATAAAGAAAAGTGATGACTTATTCTCCAGGTCGAATGAGCCAGAACACACAGTAAAAGACGGCATCACCGACGCAGGCTTGCAGCACTTCAAAAACGCCTACCCAGGCCATGACATCAGCAAGGAAGACCTGTTCTATTACATCTACGGCCTGTTGCACTCTGAAGACTACAAAGCCAAGTACGCAGACAACTTGAGCAAGGAACTGCCCCGGATTCCAGCCGTCAAGACCTTTGCGGATTTCGATGCGTTTAGCAAGTCAGGCCGCAAGCTGGCCGATCTGCACATCAACTATGAAACGGTTGAGCCTTACCCGGTGGCCCTCGAAGGCGGCGGTTTGTTGATTGGAACCTTCACCGATGCGGATTACCGCGTCACGCAAATGAAGTTTGCAAGCAAGGCCGATAAGTCTCGCGTGATCTACAACCACAAGATCACCATGACAGGTATTCCACTGGAGGCTTACGAATACGTTGTTAACGGCAAACCGGCGCTAGAGTGGGTGATGGAGCGCCAAGCGGTGACGACGCACAAGGATAGCGGGATCGTCAATGATGCGAACCTTTGGGCTATGGAAACGGTGGGTGATGCTGCCTATCCGCTGAAACTTTTTCAGCGGGTGATCACGGTCAGCATGGAAACCATGAAAATTGTTCGCGGGTTGCCGAGATTGGCGATTTAACTGTGGCAATTCCATCCTTTGATCTTGGGGTTTTGCAGTCGATTTCAGAAATTCTCGGAGATACCGAGCGTGGATTTTCTGGGTCTGAAATAGGGCGCTATTTGAACGATTGCAAAATCGCTGATCCTTTTCCGACCTATACAAAGCGCTATCGATTATCAGAAGCATTAAAGGCCAAGCAACTTTCTGACCACTGCGGCAACAACATTGTGGCGTTCATTCAACACACCATGAATCCTGCGCGTCACCATGACGCACGCGAATGGTTCGAAGAAACCAGATCACAACTAAATCATGTTCTTGCGTTTGCAGGTTATGTCCTTGAGCAAAATGGAAAATTGAGGGAGGTCCCAAAGGCTGAAACTCATTCCCAAGTTGCCTCCCGCGTTTCAAATTTTAGAGATAACTTGACAAGCAGGAAGGTGCATCCAGACGTACTTCGTTATTGCTGTGAAGAGTTGCTAGTCGATAACTATTTTCATGCTGTATTCGAGGCGACCAAGAGTGTCGCTGAAAAAATCAGAGCCTTGTCTGGCCTCTCGTCAGATGGAGCCGAGCTGGTGGATGATGCATTTACATTCAAGTCTGCAATTCCGTACCTGGCTCTTAGCTCACTACAAACTGAAAGTCAGCAAAGCGAACAGAAAGGATTTATGAATCTTCTAAAAGGTCTGTTTGGCACGTTTAGAAATACCACCGCTCATGCCCCGAAAATCACATGGAAAATTGATGAGCAAGATGCGCTCGATATTTTGTCACTGATCTCGTTGGTTCACCGGAGACTTGATTCCGCAACTCGGGCAAGAGTAATATAAGAAGGTAAGAATTGAGCATTTCACAGCATGCAGCAATTAGATTTCAAAATATCATCACGTCAAGGTTGATAATTTAGGAGTCAAACATGTCTATGGTTTGGCCCACTCGAAATACTGACGGCACGGCAGCACACATCCGAATGCTAAAGTTTTTAATGCAACAGGTTTTAAGACGGCAATGAGTGATTGGCGCGATTGGAATGCAGGATCGATATCAGAAGGATTGTTTCCAGGCGATAAGGGTATTTAATTGACTGGCGCTAAACCAGTGTGTCTATTGGAAGTTGAATTCAGTTGGTAGCCAGTAATCAACCCCATGTATTGTGAATGTTGATCCAACATTATTCGCTGCGGTAACTGCGCTTTCCAGAGTCGCACCCGTGATTTCCTTCTGGGCCACCCCATGGAAATAGTCCATCGCGACAGCAAGCACCTTCAATCTTCCAGCTTTGCTTTGATCATTCTCAGCCAGCCGCCGCAGTAATTCATTTTCCAATCGCTTTTTCTTCGCCCTTTTGGCCTTGTCATTGCCAGGTGTGAGGGTGAAATCCATCTTATGGCTATCACGCAAATACCCAACAAATCCTGAAACGGCTGCACGCTGCCCAGGCGTTTTGCTTAGATACGAATCCAGCATTTTCTGATCAGGTGGACAAACGCCTTTAGCCGAAGCCTGCATCAGCAGAGCAGCAGCCGGAGTGATAGCCAACCGCATGGAACGCCAAGAAGTTTTACCGTCCTTCTGCCTGGTGAGAAGTTGGTCATGGTAGCCGTCAAGGATAGCCCGTTGTGCTGTTCCAGCTTTGAAATTTTCCAAAGTGGCTGTAACGCGCCGTTGATCAGAGTTCTCAGATTTCGCCAGTGCGTCTGGCATAACCAAATCCGCTTCCTGCATCCATTTCATTGGCAGCAACACTTTTCGCAGTCCTGGTGTTCCAAAATGCCTCAACAAATCGGCGTACTCAGGAATTGCCTGCCACTGCTTTTCAATGTCTAGGAAGAACGGCAAATACCGATGGAGTGTGATTGCCGCCTTATGCACACCGACTTTTCCACCAAGCCACTCGCCGAAATTGAAAAAGTGCAACGCCATAGTAGGTGCTGAAAATCCAGCTTGATCCATTGCTATACGTTTTTTCAGGAGTTCTTTCCAGTAGCAGGACTCGCACTGCTTTTTTCGTCCAGCAGGCATAGACTGACTGCATTTTGGACAAGGTGTTTCCCCGACGATTCGGCACACACGACATAGCAATCTTCCATCGGGTGAAGGTTCCAGCAATCGGTGACGATGACACGCAACACAATTTGCATGGTCGGAACGCGCACACTTTTGACAAACCCGCTTGTCATGCTCAAAGCGTGAAACACGGGTCAGCTTACTGGACATGACACCACAAATTTCACACGGCTCTTTTTCCCGAAAATAGGGAGAGCAACTGTTGCACACGGGGCCATATCGCGTGACTTTCCCAACGGAGTAATCAACGGCCCCACACCTTGCGCATGGCCTGTCAACCAGACAGCTCAAGCAAATAGCACTGTCATCGTTTTTTGGGAGACGTGCAAAGTTGCCACACTTGGGGCACATGCGTCGTTTGAAAACTCGTGCGTAACAGGTCGAACAGAATTTGTGACCTTTGTGAACCCGCCAAATTTTGTCAACATTTTTGCCGCATTCATCACACATATGTGGGTCATGAACTGGCTCATTCATCGTCTTGCCATGTCAAGTTTCCGCTGCAACCTTGCCATCATTCGTCTTACTTGATATTTTGGCCGTGGGCCATCAAGCAGTGCGAATGATCGCGTTGAACTTTTACGGTGTGTACAGGGCAAACATGACGCAGTGGTCTTAATCCAATCTGGCAAAACAAGCCCGTGACCAGCAAAACCTTGTTTGGTAATATTTGATTTATGCAAGGCATCATCAAACTGATCCATGTTAGCCACCATTATTGGAAAAAGTGCCGCCATCAATTTTTCACGATCATGTGTTTGAAGAATTTCCAGATGGTTCCCAGACTGCAGAGGTATGTCTTTGGGTAAGCGAGCACCAACTAGGCTCAAAAATTCACTCAATGGTCTGTTGTCACTTCTTTGCGCGACACGAATAAGGGACACGAAATAGTCGGCCAAATCAAACCATGGCTTGATGCTCATGGTACTTCCCAATAGCGGCCCAACGCCACGGAGCAAAACATCGTCAGCCACGCGCTGAAAATTCAATGCATCATGTAAACAACTGTGAACACTGGCTGTACGCAAGTCAACCTTGCATGTTGCACAAACCGTTATCAGCCTATCCTCCGCCTTCAAGCGGTGATATTCAACTGGTGCATTGCAAACGTGGCAGCGATCAAAAAGTGCATGTCCGTGTACGGTGCATCCGGTGTGCCAGGCAAAGCGCCAGTGGCGACGGAAATACGGCTTGACATCATTTTTCAAACAGGTGGGGCAATATTGAATGCCACTGTGACGTTTCGTGTTTCTAGCCCCAGGGGCAAGAATCCACGTCCAAGCTGATTTTTTGGGAGGACATCTCCCATATATTCGGTTGGCGGTCTGGAAAAGACAAGCAGATTGAAAGGCAGACTTTGCAATTCCTGACAGGACGCTAAGCCGATCAAGCCGTTCCTCATTCGCAAATCGATCAGCATCTTGTGTCCTAGTCGCCACTTCGGCCAAACTGACATCGTGAGTGTCATGGGATCACATCCCTGCAACAGTGCGGCACGAACCAGCCATGACGAGATGACTTCATCAGGAAACAGTGGTGCGACGACAGACCAACGACGATTCACAGCACGAGTTCCCTGATGCCCCGAGTTGGACGAAACCAGGCTTTACCATCAATGATCGCTTTGTCGATCTGTTCTTTACCGCTTTTAATCGCTTCAGTGGCACACTTAATGAGCAACTGATGCAGATTGCCAGTGTTGCCCTCTGAAATGGTGTGTAACAAACTAGCCAACTCTGGCGTATGAAGTTTTGAAGGGTTTTTCAGTGGCAACACCTTCTCAAAACCTACCAACAGCTGTTGAAATTCTTTGTTCAATTCCCACAATGCCAGGTTCGCAACTTCAAAGCGACTTGCGTGCTGTGGGTCAGTGTGCAAAACGCGAACGGCTTCTCTTGTGCCAACACCCACAATCGGGATCATCAGTTCGTTGCACAGAAGTTTGATCGCATTCATGACCTCACGCTGTTGAAAAGGCGTACCTGTAAGCAATGAATGAAACTCATCAATGATCAGCAATTTCACATGGCAAAGCCGGAAAAGATTGATGACCTCATATCTCAGTTTTGAAGGTGGATCGGTCGCCCTGTATGGCGCGAAAAAACACTCCAGCAGGGATATGTACAAGCCTTTTTCATCAGCGCTAGGGGGTGATTCGGCAATGATGATTGGTTTGACTGGTTCAGAGTTTTCATTGACATAGCCTTTGCCGCACAGATCCCTGAATCTCCGCACCAGAGTTGTTTTGCCGTTGTTTGAATCACCCACGATCAACAAATTTTGCATTCGTGGCTTTGACGGTTGTGCATTAACCCTTGCAGGTTATCGAGTATTTGCTGTCCCAGTCGGTAACTAATCCACCGGGGCTCATCTAAAAATTCGATTCGTTCCTTATCCGTCATCGCCATGATGTGCCTGAAATCAGGATGTATATGTTGGTAATCGATTTTGACGGTCATGCGATGTCTCCAAAGGAATCCAAGTCACCCTCTACAAGATCGGAACTTATCGAGAGTGAAACTGTTTGGTGTTGAACAGGCTGCTGAAAGGGTGTAGCTGGCGACGCCATTTTCTCGTGCTCCTTGCGGCGCTGACTTTGGCGTCGTGCCTTTTTTGTTCGCTCTTTTGATTCGTCAACTTTACTTCTCAACTCGGTAATGGCGTGCAAAACTTGGTGTTCATTTACACTCTTTTTGCCCTCACGGCGCAATGCATCACGAGCTTGTTGGTATTCCCAAATGCTCATGGAAGGAAGTGCCTGATCGGCAAACGGCACTTTGAAATATTGTTTGATTTCAGGATCGAAAAACCAAATCGTACTGATGTCTCTCGGATCACGCCGAAATATGAATTCCCGTTTTTTTGATTTATCAACCGGATCGCCTGCGTTGATCCACTGTCTCAGAATGTCAGCGTAATAGGTCATTCCATCAATGGTGACGCCGAAGGCTTGAATCGTTCGATGAAAATGCGGGAGAAAGTCTAGTAAGACGGTATGACGATTTACAGGTATCGGTGCAATGCCAATTCCCAAAACACTAGCGTTACCAAAAATTCCGATTTCCCACTTCCGGATTGGTGTCATGCCGATGCCGCTGTGCATTTTCTGGTGATACACCTTGCAAATGTGCGTTACTAGCCAGGACTCAAATTCAGATTTGGTCATCACAGCATTTTTTTCCGCGTCGTATCCCTCTCGCGCCTTGATGTTGGAAAAGGTTGTCCCTGGAAGATCATGAATTTCGTTCATGACGGTGCCCACTAAGCGCTCAATATGTCCACCATAACGAGGAACCTTGACAGGGCGGAATTCCAAGTCGATTCCATACATAGTGCATGATTGCTGAAAATTGTCTGAACGAAAGTCGGGACCGTTATCAACAAATATCTTTTTCGGCATGCCCCATACCGGCCAGGTCGAATCAACCTTGTGCAACATCAGCCATTCTTCCTTTGGTAGCATGGCATGGGCAACACACATGGCAACAGATGTTTCAGAAGGAGCATCAAAAGATAAGTAATATCCAGTGATCATTCGACTGTCAATGTCGATTGCTAACGAAATCCATGGCCGTCCAATTGGCTTTCTGTACAGGTCATCAACAAGTATCAGATCAACAGGTGTGTGGTCAATTTGCACAACCTCTAGAGGAAAGCTGGTTTTTGGATAATGCCCTGGAACTGGCAAAAATTTGTTTTTTGCTTTCTCTTTGAACCCACGACCCCGAAGTCTCTCTTTTTCTGAAACGTCAGCAATTCTTGATCTGATCGTTGTTGGGTGGGGTGGCTCCACGCCGCGAAGAAGACATTGACGAAGAACTTCTGTCACGGTTTTTGTGGCAGTTGGTCTTTGTGGTGTTAGATAGTATTTTTTGATGACATCAGCAACGACGGCTTCTGCCTGACTGGGTATCCTGGTTTTACCTTCAGTCCAGCCACTTTTTCTTGGAATAAGTGTCGCTACGTTTTTCATCCCCTTGTACTTTTGCAGCCAGCGATATAGGGTGGCAGTGTCTACGCCGACTTCCTTTGCGCGTAATTCAACTTCTCGGCGGCCTGGCGAGATCGCATTTATCAAAGGTTGAATCGCTGCAAACCGCGTTTCAGCCACCTTCCAATCTGAATCGCCAATTCCTGCAATATCCCAATGAGAATCAGGTTTGTCAGCAGAGTCATCATCGCCAATTGACTGAAGTTCAAGAATTCGCAAGGGTTTGCTTCGACCTGTTTCCACGGCAGTGCCAACGACAGATTCAAAGTCAATGATCTGCTCTATGCGATAGATCACATTTTCACTTTTTACCAGGGCACCAATTTGAATATCCAGACGTTGCCTGGATGCTTCAAACTCTGGATTTGGCATGTCGTCCGTATTACTCATTGGTTGGAATCCAAAGTTCGGTGAAGTCATCCAGTGGCCGCGTCATATCGCAGTCCAATTGCCTTGTTGCCAGCAAGTGCCAAATGTGCGCTCTACCTTGGCGCTCAAACAGACTGCCCATGAAATGCCTGGCTAGGACGTAGTGATAGGGCGCAACACCCATGGTGCGGACGTTCTCCAGAACCCAATTTGTTTCCTCAATGGCAAAGTTCATGCGCTGGTAAATCGACAGAAAACTGATGTTGTTAAAAATGACATCCCGGATTCTGGATTCGTCCTGGATATGGAACTCCCATCCCTGCTCTTTGGCATAGCGATAGGCCGCCTTCCACTTTGGCATCCATTCACGCCAATGTTTTCGCCACTCTGACTCTGGCTTTACTTCGATCAACTTCGGTTTTTGGCAAGCTGCAAACGAAGCGCTTTTGTGCGTGCGGTAATAGACTAGGAAATCAGGTGTGTAGGTGTAAACCTGCCCATTGTTAGATGTAAAGGGAAGTTGGACAGGTTGGGCGATGATGTCCAAAACGCAGAGGCTGAATTCTTTCCGGATCAAAAAGTCACGTTCAAGTGCGGATTCATAGGGAATTGCGGTCTCGCCGCGGAAAGGATAGACGCCAGACACGCTTCGTCGCGTCGGTTTTATCTTGCGGGTTTGCTTGGGCTTAACGTGGTCGCATTGAATTTGCATAAAGTTGAACGCAGTCGCACTAAATGTTGTTAATATTGTCGCAATAATTTCAGAAAAAGTTTAGATAAGTTGTTGATTTATGATGAACATTGTCGCATCAAATTCGAAAAGTCACAGCGGGTCCCCGCCACGGCCAGGGGAGGTCTCCTTGGCGCACCACGGCGTACTTTTCCTCGACGAGATGCCCGAGTTTCCTCGCGCCGCACTGGAGGCACTGCGCGAGCCCCTAGAGAGCGGCACCATCACGATTTCACGGGCGGCGCGCCGGGCCGAGTTTCCGGCGCGTTTCCAGCTCATCGGTGCCATGAATCCCTGCCCTTGCGGCCATCTGGGGTCGAGTCAACGCATGTGCCGCTGCACACCGGATCAGGTGGCGCGCTACCAGAGCAAACTCAGCGGGCCGCTGATGGACCGCATTGACCTGCACGTGGACGTTCCCAGCATGCTGCCGGCAGACTTGATACAGGCCGCGCCAGGCGAATCCAGCGAGACGATACGGGGGCGCTGCGTGGCGGCACGCGAGCGCGCCATTGCGCGCCAGGGCAAAGCCAACCACGGCTTGCAGGGTCAGGAAATCGACGCCCATGTCCGACTGGACGCCGCAGCAGTCACCTTTTTTGGGGCTGCGGCAGCTCGACTGGGATGGTCGGCACGCAGCACCCACCGGGCGTTGAAAGTGGCCCGCACCATTGCCGACCTGGCGAGCGCGCCCGCCATCAGCGTGGTTCACCTGGCCGAAGCCATGCAATACCGCAGGGCGCTGTAGACGGCTTAAACTTCAGGCCATCTCAACTCACAGCAGTCGGCCTTTCATGCAACATGTCGTGTTCAATCAAAAAGGCGGTGTAGGCAAGTCCACCATCGCATGCAATCTGGCTGCAGTCAGCGTCTGGCAGGGCCTGCGCACCCTGGTCATCGACCTCGATTCGCAGGGTAACTCCACCCGATACCTGATGGGCGATGAAATGCCCGATGACATGCCCAATGGGGCCGAGTTCTTTGAGCAAAGCCTCAAATTCACCATTCGCGACAAGGCTGCCAGCGAGTTCATTGTGAACACCCGCTGGGAAGGGCTGGACCTGATGCCCTCGCATCCGCTGCTCGATGAACTGCACAGCAAGCTCGAATCACGTCACAAGATCTACAAGCTGCGCGACGCGCTGGCGCAGTTGGCCGGTGACTACGATCAGGTCTATATCGACACCCCACCGGCCCTGAACTTCTATACGCGCAGCGCCCTGATTGCCGCGCAAGGGTGTCTGATACCGTTCGATTGCGATGATTTTTCGCGCCGGGCGCTGTACACGCTGCTCGACAGCGTGGCGGAAATCAAGGCCGATCACAACCCCAAACTGCGGGTTGAAGGCATCATCGTCAACCAGTTTCAACCGCGTGCCAACCTGCCCCAGCGCCTGGTGCAGGAACTGATCGACGAAGGATTGCCCGTGTTGCAGCCCTACCTCAGCGCCTCGGTGCGGATTCGCGAGTCACACGAGCAATCCCTGCCCATGATATTTCTGGAGCCGCGCCACAAGCTCAGCCAGGAATTTGTGGCTCTACACGACGCACTGCGTTAAGCGAGCAACCGTCCAATCAGGCGCCAATGCGTGTTTGGCGGGCTTTTTGGGCTGCGGGCAACAGGCCGTTGAACAGGGCCGTGATGGTGGCGATCTGCTCCTGTGCTTCCGATTCGCCCTGGGATTCGGCAAGCAGCGTCATCAGGTCGGCGCGCAAATACCACAGCGACTGAACGTCAGGCGCATAAAGCACTCTGGCCCACAAGCGGGTGCCGCGGTGGCCCTCGACCAGGCGCGCCAGGCAGTCCAGCATGGCCTGACGAACTTCCCCCACGCGAGCTTCAATGCTGACGGGAGGCGCTGTCTCTACAAACAGTCCCATCAGGCTCGATACAAATTTAGAGGTTTTCCAACTCATGAACAATCTAGTTATGGGGTGGACACGTGACATGCCCATCACCCCTGGCCGGAGACCATCCTCGGCGCGGGGGAGGTCAATTTCACCATCACTGGGCGGTGCAATACGTATCAATTGGTGATTACTTGTAACCATTCGGGCTTTGGGCCAATACATTAACCGTCTTTGCTACTAATTTAGTAGCGACTGGGCGCATTAGACGCACGCCGCCAGACGGTGAATATCGGGGTTTTCCCTCGGCCAAGAGTCAAGCTCGAACCGGCGGCCGCAGAGGTTTTCACATTGAGCGAGCGCTCGCTCAGAAGCCCACCCTTTGGCCTTGACCCTCTGTTGTCTGGCGCCAGGGCGACCATGGTCATACCGGCAGCCGGCCCAAAGGCCAGAATTGCCCGTGGTTTCTGCGCAACGACGCCGGGCCTTTAGGGTCAATCCCCGCTACAGATTGGGGGCCAGCAAACGTTGCAGTGCGGTTTCGTCCAGTGTCCGCCGTGAGGCCAGGCTCTGAATCTGGTCCTGGCCGATGCGCCCCACGCTGAAATAGCAACTGTCCGGATGCGCAAGGTAAAAGCCGCTCACGCTGGCCGCCGGGGTCATGGCCAGACTTTCGGTCACACCCATGCCGATATCAGCGCAGCGCAATAAGTCGAACAAATCCTGCTTGACACTGTGGTCAGGGCAGGCAGGGTAGCCGGGCGCAGGGCGGATTCCCTGGTATTTTTCCGCGATCAGGTCTTCCTGTGTGAGCACTTCCCCTGCCGCATAGCCCCAAAGGTCAGTGCGCACGCGGCGGTGCAGGCACTCGGCAAAGGCTTCGGCCAGGCGGTCGGCCAGGGCCTTGAGCAGGATGGCTGAATAGTCGTCGTGCGCGGCTTCGAACGCCTGTACGCGTTTGTCCGCGCCGATGCCGGCCGTCACTGCAAAGAGTCCGGCGTAATCGTCTGCCACGCCTTTGGGCGCAACAAAATCTGCCAGACAGCGGCTGGGCCGCATGACGCCCTCAATCACCTGCTTTTCAGTTTGTTGGCGCAAACCGTACCAGGTCAGGGCGACTTCACTGCGCGTCTCATCGGTGTAGAACTCGATGTCATCGTCATTGACGCTGTTGGCCGGGTACAGACCAATCACCGCGTTGGCCGTGATCCAGCGCCCTTCGATGATGCGTTTGAGCATCGCGTGGGCATCCTCAAACACACGGGTAGCCTCCACGCCCACCACCTCATCGGAGAGGATGGCGGGATAGCGCCCGGCCAGATCCCAGGTCTGAAAGAATGGGCTCCAGTCGATAAACCGGGCCAGTTCGCCCAGGTCAAAGTTGCGAAATTCGCGTCGCCCCAGAAATTTGGGCCGTGTGGGTGAATAAGCGCTCCAGTCCACGGGCGTCTTGTTCACGCGGGCCTTGGCCAAGGGCCATAGCGGGGTTTGCTTTTTGTTGGCGTGTTGCTGGCGCACCCGGTCATAGTCGGCGTTGAGATCGGCAATGTATTGCGCCGCTTGATCTGACAGCAAGCCCTGGGCCACGCTCACACTGCGCGAGGCGTCCGGCACATAGACCACGGGGCCGTCGTAGTGCGGAGAAATCTTGACGGCGGTGTGGACCCGGCTGGTGGTGGCGCCGCCAATCATCAAAGGAATCTTCCTGAGACGAAAGTGATCGTCCTTTTGCATTTCGCCCGCCACAACCTGCATCTCTTCCAGGCTCGGGGTGATCAGGCCCGACAGGCCGATGATGTCCGCGCCTTCTGCCTTGGCGCGGGCCAGCACTTCATGGCAGGGCACCATCACGCCCATGTTGACCACGTCAAAATTGTTGCATTGCAAGACGACTGTGACAATGTTCTTGCCGATGTCATGCACGTCTCCCTTGACCGTGGCAATCACGATCTTGCCCTTGGTTCGCACATCACGCCCGGCCGCCTCGTCCAGGCGTTTTTCTTCTTCAATGTAGGGAATCAGGTGCGCCACAGCCTGCTTCATGACCCGCGCACTTTTGACCACCTGGGGCAGGAACATCTTGCCCTGGCCGAACAGGTCGCCCACGATGTTCATGCCGGCCATCAAGGGGCCCTCGATCACATGCAGCGGACGCCCGCCTTTGGCGAGCACGTTTTGATAGGCCTCCTCGGTGTCGGCCACGATGAAATCGGTCACGCCGTGGACCATGGCGTGGCTCAGTCGCGCTTCGACCGTGGCGGGTTGCTCGGGTGTGCCGCGCCAAGCCAGTTTCTTGCTTTCGTCCTTGGCCACGCCCTTCGCGTTTTCTGCAATTTCGACCAGACGTTCGCCCGCGTCGGCGCGGCGATTGAGCACCACGTCCTCGACCCGCTCGCGCAGCTCAGGCTCCAGATCGTCATAGACGCCGACCATGCCGGCGTTAACGATTCCCATGTCCATGCCCGCTTGAATCGCGTGGTACAGGAACACCGTGTGAATGGCTTCGCGCACCGGGTCGTTGCCGCGGAAGCTGAACGACACGTTCGAGACGCCGCCCGAAACCTTGGCGCCGGGCAGGTGCTGCTTGATCCAGCGCGTGGCGTTGATGAAATCGACCGCGTAGTTGTTGTGTTCCTCAATGCCAGTGGCGATGGCGAAGATGTTGGGGTCAAAGATGATGTCTTCGGGCGGGAAATCGACCTCATCCACCAGCACGCGGTAGGCCCGCTCGCAAATCTGGATCTTGCGCTCATAGGTGTCGGCCTGGCCCTTCTCATCAAAGGCCATCACCACCGCCGCCGCGCCGTAACGACGCAGCAGTTTGGCCTGGCGTTTGAACTCAGGCAAGCCCTCCTTCATGCTGATGGAGTTGACCACTGCCTTACCCTGCACGCAGCGCAATCCAGCCTCGATCACGCTCCATTTGGAAGAGTCAATCATGATCGGCACACGGGAGATGTCGGGTTCGCTGGCGATCAGGTTCAGGAAGCGCACCATGGCGGCCTGGCTGTCGAGCATGGCCTCGTCCATGTTGATGTCGATGATCTGCGCGCCATTTTCCACCTGCTGACGCGCTACCGACAGCGCCTGCTCGTACTCGCCGTTCAGAATCATGCGGGCAAACGCCTTCGAACCCGTCACGTTGGTGCGTTCACCAATGTTGACGAAGGTGGCCCTTGGACTGTGTCCATCGGTACCGACCTCGGGTGAATCGGATGCACCAATGCTGACTGGCTCCAGGCCGGACAACTTCATGGGGGGAATGCAGACTTCAGACATGGGCTCACCTGTGGGTAGCAGAGTTCAGGTGAGCGTCGTTGGGTCAATCCAAGCCTGACAGGTCGTGCGGCCTGCTGCAACGCTCCTTGGATGCGTCGATTTTAAGGGTTTGACGCGGCCTCGTCATGGAACAAGGCTTTCACAGGGTTTTGGGTGTGGCTGACCGGGGTTGAACGGTTGCGCCTGACCGCTTTGGGGTGTAAATTGTGCCGCAGGCCCACCTTCCCGTGCGCTGCCAGCGCCTGCGCCCAACGAGACCGCCCACCAGGAGACTCCCGTGCCTCTCGACCTGAAAATCAACTACCTGGAACTTCCCGCCAATGATCTTGATGCGGTGGAGAATTTTTACGCCAGCGCCTTCGGCTGGAAGTTCACGAGCTACGGTCCGGATTACCGGGCGTTCAATGACGGGGCGATGGATGGTGGGTTTTTCAGGTCCCCCGCCGCGTCGTCAACGCAAAACGGGGCGGCCCTGATCGTGCTGTACGCCAGCAACCTCGAACAAGCCGAGCAGGCCGTCCACCAAGCCGGGGGCTCCATCCTGAAACCTATTTTTTCCTTTCCGGGAGGCCGGCGTTTTCACTTTTCCGATCCCCACGGCAACGAATTGGCGGTGTGGTCTGAGCAATGAGCATTGACCCGGTCCGTGCGATGGTTGGGTTGATGGCAATGACCTGGCTGGGGGTCGCCCAGGCGCAGAGTCCACCGCTGGACCACTCCCCTGGGCTTTTCACCGGCGAATGGGTGGGCGCAGGGGAGCGCGGCAGCTACTGCTATCTGAATTTGAATGCCGATGGGTGGGGCTGGGTGCTTGTGGACGCTGGGACTGGTGACTGGCTCGGTGCCCGGCTGCAATGGCGCAATCGGCGGCAGGCGCTGGAAATCTCCAGCGTCATCCCCCTGCAAGCCCCGATTCAATGGCGGGTCTATCCCTTGCAAAGCTTGGCTTTTGACGCCGGATTCAACGCCTCCCTGCGCCTGACGTGGAGCGACCAGGTCGCGGCTTGTCAATTGAAAAGGGTGAGTGTCATGGCGCAGCATCTGGAGCGGGCACGGCGCACCATCGAGGCGCTGCAACCGCAAGCGGGCCGGTGATGAAAGACCCCAAACCACCGGGTTGGATGGTTCGCCTCCTGTGGCCTGCACTGGGCGGTGCCTGGGGCGCGTGGGTCGGGTTTGGGCCAGTGCTGCGCTATCTGCCCATCACCAATCACGATACCTTCGCGCCGTTCGGGCTGATTCTGTTCGGCTTGATTTTCGCCATGGTGGGCTTGCTGATCGGAGCGTATTCAGCGATGCTGATCGGCGCTGCGGCTGAACGATTGCTGCGCTTTCTTGGTGCGGGTGCGGTTCCGGCGCTGGTGATGGCCTCGGCACTCAATGGTCTGGCGATCTGGCAGATGACCGCGATATTCCAGGCCAACAGCACGCCAACACGCCCGAGCGGCACGGTCAAACCACGGCGCAGCACCACTCCCTTGACGCCCACCCCAGCGGAGCAGGGTTCTTTCAAGAACGCATGCTCGGACCCGCGACCGGCCGATGCGTGGGAAGGCGCCCTGTGGGACACCGAATGTAAATAGCAGCCCAAGGGCTCAGACCTCTGTGACCCCCTGAAAACCAAGGGGAAAATCTCTGCGGGCACTGGCTGCAGGGCGGTCAGAGGGCTTCCCGGTAAAACAGCGGCTGGGCCAGGGTGCGCCCGGCCAGTGCCCCAATCGCCTCGGAGATGGCACCAATGTGCTCGGGCGTGGTGCCGCAGCAGCCACCCACGATGTTGACCAGGCCCTCGGCCGCGAACTCATGCAGCAGTCGGCTGGTGTCTGCCGGGCTCTCGTCAAAGCCGGTGTCACTCATGGGGTTGGGCAGGCCGGCGTTGGGGTAGCAGCTGATGAAAGTATCGGGCGCGGCACGGGCCAGCTCCTGGATATAGGGCCGCATCAGGGTCGCGCCCAGGGCGCAGTTCAGTCCTACGGCCAGCGGGCGGGCGTGGCGTACGCTGTACCAGAAGGCGGTGACGGTCTGACCTGAGAGGATGCGCCCGGAGGCGTCGGTCACGGTGCCGCTGATGATGATCGGCAGGCGCTCGCCCGAGGCTTCAAAAAACTCGTCGATGGCAAACAGCGCGGCCTTGGCGTTGAGGGTGTCGAAAATGGTTTCCACCAGCAGCGCGTCGGCGCCACCCTCCACCAGCGCTTCCACCTGCTCGTAATAGCTGGCACGCAGGGTTTCAAAGTCCACATTGCGTGCGCCGGGGTCGTTCACATCGGGGCTGATGCTGGCCGTTTTGGGCGTGGGGCCCAGGGCGCCGAGCACAAAGCGGGGTTTCTCGGGCGTGGAGAACTTGTCGCAGGCGGCGCGGGCCAGTTTGGCCGATTCGAGGTTCATCTCGCGCGCCAGATCGGCCATGTCGTAGTCGGCCTGCGCCACGCGGGTGGCGCCGAAGGTGTTGGTCTCGATGAAGTCGGCACCGGCGCCCAGGTAGCGCTCATGGATGTCGCGGATCACGTCAGGCCGGGTCAGCGACAGCAACTCGTTGTTGCCCTTGACGTCCTTGTGATGGTCTTTGAACCGCTCACCCCGGTACTGAGCTTCGCCCAGTTTGAAGCGCTGGATCATGGTGCCCATGGCACCGTCGAGCACCATGATGCGTTGGGCCAGAATGCCTGGCAGGGCCTGGGCGCGGGTGTAGTGCAGCGGTTTCATAAGGGCCTATTGTAGAAAGCCACTGCCCGGCACGCCCGGCGGTGGGACAATGGCGGCTTGCCGGTGAGCGCGCCTGCCGCGTGGCGCCAGGGTTACAGGCCAACAGCCGTTTGCGCTCGCATCCTTGCGCCACCGGCCCCCGCTCCGTAACTTAGTGGTGTTTTTGCCATCTATCTCTCGTCGCACCTACAGAATTAGCTATTAATAAAGTAGCATTTTAGTCTTGTCAAGTCAACAAATTCTCCAAGAGGTTTTCGGTTACGGCGCGTTTCGCGGGCCGCAGCAAGCCATCATCGGCCACGTGGTGGACGGGGGCGACGCGCTGGTGCTCATGCCCACGGGCGGGGGCAAGTCGTTGTGTTACCAGATTCCGGCCATCGCGCGTCAGCGTGCGGGGCGGGGCATCACGGTGGTTATTTCGCCGCTGATCGCGCTGATGCACGACCAGGTGGGTGCCCTGCACGAACTGGGCGTGAGCGCGGCGTTCTTGAATTCAACCTTGTCGGGCGAGGAGGCCACACAGGTTGAGCGTCGCCTGCTGCGCGGTGACATCACCCTGCTTTATGCCGCGCCCGAGCGGGTGACGACCCCGCGCTTTCTGGCGCAACTCGATTCCCTGCACGAACGCGGTCTCTTGAGCCTGTTTGCCATCGACGAGGCCCATTGCGTGAGCCAGTGGGGCCATGATTTTCGGCCCGATTACCGAGCGCTGACCGTTTTGCACGAGCGTTTTTCCAGTGTGCCACGCATGGCCCTCACCGCCACCGCCGATGCGTTGACCCGGGAAGACATTCTGGAGCGATTGCAACTGCAGCAGGCGCGCCAGTTTGTCAGCAGTTTTGACCGGCCCAACATCCGCTACACCATCGTTGAAAAGCGCGAGGCCCGGCAACAGCTGTTGCGCTTTATCTCGGCCGAGCATCCGGGCGAAGCGGGCATTGTGTATTGCCAGTCGCGCAAGCGGGTGGAAGAGATCGCTCAAACCCTGTGCGACGAAGGCATTGAGGCGCTGCCCTATCACGCCGGGCTGGACGCAGCAGTGCGTCAGGCCAATCAGGACCGGTTCCTGCGCAGCGAAGGCATCGTGATGGTGGCCACCATTGCTTTTGGCATGGGCATTGACAAGCCCGACGTGCGTTTTGTGGCGCATCTGGACATGCCCAAGAACATCGAAGGCTACTACCAGGAAACCGGCCGCGCCGGGCGCGACGGTCAGGCTGCCAACGCGTGGATGTGCTACGGCCTGCAAGACGTCGTGAACCAGCGCCGCATGATTGACGAGAGCCCGGCCGCTGAAGAATTCAAGCAGGGCCTGCGCGGCAAGCTCGACGCGCTGCTGGGCCTGAGCGAAGCCACCGACTGCCGCCGCGTGCGATTGCTCAGGTATTTTGGCGAAGCCAGCCAGCCTTGCCACAACTGCGACAACTGTCTGGCGCCGCCTGCCGTGTGGGATGGCACCGAGGCGGCGCGCAAGCTGCTCAGCACCATTTATCGGCTGCAGCAGATGAACGGCAGCTACGGCGCACTTCATATCATGGACATCCTGCGCGGCAAGCGTACCGATAAAATCACGCAACGCGGTCACGACACGCTGAGCACCTTCGGCATCGGCGCGGACCTGAGCGAAACGCAGTGGCGCGGCGTCTTGCGCCAGCTCATTGCCACCGGTGCGGTGGCGGTTGATGCCCAGGCCTTCAATACCCTGCAGCTCACAGATTTGTCGCGTGCGGTGCTCAAGGGGGAAGTTGCGGTTCGATTGCGTCAATCGCTCTCCACACCGCTTGAGCGCAAGCCCCGGCGCCCCGCCAAAGCCGCCACGCTCAAGCTGCCCGTTGCACTCGATGCGCTGGGAGAGGCTCGCTTTCTGGCGCTCAAGGCCTGGCGGGCCGGGGTGGCCAAAGAGCACAACCTGCCCGCCTATGTGATCTTTCACGACGCCACCCTGGCCGCCATTGCCCAGTGCGCCCCGCAGTCGCTGGCTGACCTGCAAGGCATCAGCGGCATGGGGACGAAAAAACTCGGAACCTATGGCCAGGAAGTGCTGCGCGTGGTCGCGACGCCATAGCGGTCGGCACTGTGCAGGATGTAGGAGCCTGGGCGCCAAAGCGTTCTGCTCCGTGTCCCTCGGCCTGCGGCCTCTTCCTTTTACCTGCGCAGAACGCTCTGACGCCCAGGCCCGCAACCGTCCAGGCTTACCCCCCAAGCCCTATCCACCCAGAACGGGAAAAAGTTTGACCAGCCCATCGGACATCACCTCGACCGAGAGCGCGGCCAGTATCAGCCCCATGAGCCGTGTCATCACATTGATGCCGGTCTTTCCAAGGCCCCGGGCAATCGGTTGTGCCAGCGCAAAGCAAAACGCGGTGGCCAGCGCAATGACCACGCCATAACCCACCAGCATGGCGAGCTGCAGAAAATTCTTGGCCTGCGCCGCATAAATCACCACCGTGGACATGGTGGCCGGGCCGGTGAGCAGCGGGATGGTCAGCGGCACCACGGCAATGCTGGCCCGGGCCGCCGCGTCGTGCATCTCCTCCTCATTGGATTTGGCCTCGGCGGGCTGGGCGTTGAGCATGGCCAGGGCTGAGGTGAGCAACAGCATGCCGCCGCCAACCTGAAAACTGGCCAGGGATATTCCGAAAAATTTCAGAATATCGAGCCCTACCAGGGCGCAGGTGGCAATCACCACAAAGCAGCTGAACGAAGCAATCCAGATCGTGCGCCGACGCTGGGCGCGGCTGAAGTCCTGCGTGTAGTGGATAAAAAAAGGCACGATGGCCAGCGGGTTGACGATGGCCAGCAGAGTGACCAGGGGCTTGAAATCCATGAAAAGTTCCTGGGCTTAATCGGGTCGGCTGCGCAGCAGGGTTGAGAGTTGCGCCAGCAGGGCGTCGCGCAGGGCCATCAGTTCGGGCAGTCGATTCTGTGCAGCGGCGCTGCCCTGGCTGGCATGAAGCGCGATCAATTCATGAGCCAGCGCATGGATCCGCCGGTGCAGCGCTTCCACTGCGCCAAAGGCGTCCTGGTGGCCGTACCGGGCCAGCCCCTTGGAATCCATCCAAATCCCAAAACGGCAATCATGCAAGTCCGTCGGGGGCAATGTGGAGCTTTCGTTACCCAGAAAGCGCGCCACGGCGGCAACCCAGGCGCGGTGCTCCACGCTGGCAAAAAGCAGCGGCAAATCATCGCGGCTGACGGCCCCCACATTGACCCACGCCAGATCAGGCTGCCAGCTTGACACCCACTGAGCCACGGCGCTGGCGGGCATGGGACGGGCAATGCCGTAGCCCTGGGCTTTTTCGCAACCGAGTTGCAGCAGAACAGTGCCGTGGGCCACGGTTTCGACGCCCTCGGCGATGACCTCGCGCCCAAATGCACCGGCCAGACCGATCACCCCTTCAAGAATGGCCAGGTCGTCGGGATCGTCGAGCATGTCGCGCACAAAACTCTGGTCAATCTTGAGCACGCTCACAGGCAGCCGCTTGAGGTAAGTCAGGGAGGAGTACCCGGTGCCAAAGTCATCGAGGGCACAGCGTATTCCCATATTCCGACAAGCCTCGATGACGCTGGAGGCCTGCGCAATGTCCTGCAGCGCGCTGGTCTCGAGCACCTCGAGTTCGAGCCGGTTGGCAACACCCTGCGGATGGGCCTGGAGCAGCTCCTGCAAGCGCCCAACAAAGTCGGCCTGCTGCAATTGGCGCGCCCCGACGTTGACGCTCACGGTAAGGTCCAGGCCGACATCCTGCCAGGTCTTGATCTGACTCAACGCAGTGGCAATCACCCAGTCGCCTATCTCCACCGCGAGAGGGTGATCCTCGATCACCGGCAGGAACATGCCCGGGGGCAGCAGGCCTTTGTCCGGGTGCTGCCAACGAATCAGCGCTTCGGCACCGATCACCTCGCCAGTGCGCATATTGACCTTGGGCTGGTAATACAGCACGAATTCTTTTGCCTGCAAAGCGCGCCGGATGCGCTCCACGCTCTCATGATGGCCACGCACATTGCTGTCCTGCGTCATGTCAAAAACGTGGTAACGGTTCTTGCCTGAGACCTTGGCCTGGTACATGGCCTGATCGGCCTGACGCAACAGCAGATCAGCGTCTGCATCGCCTTCCTGCGGATAGAACGTCACGCCCAGGCTGGCTGAGACGCGCAGGCTGAGCTCACCAATCTCCACGGGCAGGGCTGCGGCCTCCAGCAGCCGGGCAAGCAATGGCAAACTTGCCGCAGCATCCGACAGATCACTCAGGACCGCCACGAACTCGTCGCCCCCCAGGCGCGCCAGGGTATCGCTCTCGCGCAGGGCCTGCTTCATGCGCGCGGACAGCGTGATCAGGAGCAGGTCCCCGGCTTCATGTCCATGGCTGTCGTTGATCGCCTTGAAACCATCGAGGTCGAGATAAGCCACCGCCAGCAGTTGCCCACGCCGCTTGGCCTGCACCATCGCTTGCTGCAGGCGATCGGCCATCAGAACCCGGTTGGGCAGGTTGGTCAGGGCGTCATAGTGGGCGATGTGTTCGAGTTGCTGCTGATGCATCTTCTGCGCCGAGATGTCCGAGAACAGCGCCACATAGTGTTGAATCGCGCCCTTGGCATCGCGCACGGCGCTGATGGTCTTCATCTCGGGATAGACCTCGCCATTCTTGCGCCGGTTCCAGATTTCGCCATACCAGTGCCCTTTGGTCACCAGATCATTCCACATTTCGGCGTAAAACTCTTTGCCCTGGCGCCCCGAGCCCAGCATGCGCGGATTCTGACCGAGCACCTCCTGGCGGCTGTAGCCCGTGATCAGACTAAAGGCCTGGTTGACATCGATGATCTCGCCCGTGGCTGTGGTGATCAGAATGCCCTCGCGGGCGTGGGAAAACACGCTGGCGGCCAGGTGCAGCGTCTTCTCGGCCGCCTTGCGCTCGGAGATGTCCACAAAACTCGAAACCACGCCCCCGCCGGGCAGGGGCATGTCGCGAATCTCCAGCACCCGCCCGCTGGCCAGGGTGCGTTCCACATTGCGGGGCTTGAACTTGCTTGCGAAGTTGACCCGCGTTGCCACCATGTATTCGGGATCGCCCGGACCATAGTCACCGCGCAACGCGTTGTGACGAACAATGTCTTCCAGGGCGAGCGCGGGGCGGTCCAGCAGGGCTTCGGGAAGGTCCAGCAAGGCTTTGTACTTCTCGTTGTGCATGACCATGCGCAGCTCCGAATCGACCATGGAGATGCCACCGGGGAAGTTCTCGATGATGACCGACAGCACATTGTTCTGCTGTCGCAGGCTCGCCAACGTGGTTTGGTGAACTTCAATCTGGCTGCGCAGCTCGTTGGCCTGCTCGTTCAGTGTTTGCTGATTGGTGCGCAGCATGTTGCGCATCATTTGCTGGGCGTTGGCCAGTTCCCCGATCTCGACGACCTCGCTGACCACCGTCGCCCGCTCATCAAAATCGAGCCGCGCAATCTGGGTACTGGCTTGGGCAAGAGCTTCGAGCGGGCGCGTCAGGCGTGCGGCGGCACGTTGCGTCACCACAATGGCGATACTCAAAATTAATGCCAGTGCGGCGCCAAGCGCCCAGAACAACGGCATCCAAGATGAATAAAAATCCGATTGCGGTGCCAGCGCAACAACCCACAATCGCTGATTTGCCAGAAAGTAGGGACGGATGCTGGCCAACCAGCGTGCCCCACCGGATTTGAAACTCCAGACGCCATCTGGCTTGTCTGCGCGCTCATTCCAGCTTCGAAATGCTTCGTTCACAGGGGCCAAGTCCAGTTGCGCCACAGGTTGCAAAATACGCTTGGCCCAGTCGGCTTCGGTCACCGATGGCGGGCGTGCGGGAAGGGCGAGCGTGCGCTGATCATCGGTAATAACCATCGCCAGGCCATGCTTTCCGACCTGCGCCTGTAAAGTGACTTGGGACAGATCACGCAGTGCAAGGTCAAAGCCCAGAATCAATGAGCGCCCATCATGCAAGGCAATAGTGGTCGAAACAGTAATGCCCGGATCGCCCGTGGTAAAAAATAAATATGGCACCGTCCAGTAGACGCCAGCGGGATTGGCACCAGCAGCCGCGGCCCGGTACCAGGGACGCTCGCGTGGGTCGTAACTTTGCTCACTCCAGGTAATTGAAGTGGTGCCGTCGGGCTGACGGTCGATCAGCCGATGACGTGAATTACCCCAGCGACCTATGTCGGTCATGCGGTTTCGCCACGAGCCATCGCTCTGGTGCAGCAGCAGCCACCCTTGACCATCGTTACTTCCGGCCACCACCGAAGATATTGAAGGCGAGTTCTCCACAATAGGGCCGAACAAGCGATTGAACGCGTCCGGTGACTCCAGGTCCGGCGCCTGCCCACCCAGCCAGCCACGGGTTATCTGAAGCAGTGCCGCCGGCGGTCCGAACAAGTCTTCAAGTCCGAGTTGGACCCGCGTTCGTGCGCCGTCAAATTCGTCTTGCACGATGTGGTCAACCATTGGCAACAAGCCAAACATCACAAATCCAGCAATCACCAGCAACGAGGTTGCAGTGACGAGCGCGCCCACCCGCCATACCAGCAGGCGGCGCAGCGAGGACTGACGCGGTGTGTCCCGATTCATGGTCGCAGCATACGCGAAAAGTGGTCCCGGTAAAGCGTCTTATTGGCGCCCTTTCTGCCCCAACCACGGGCATACAATCGGATCGCGCAGGCCGAATCGGGGATTGGAGGCGATGCAAGCACCCAGGATGCCCTCCGACCGAGCCAGAACTGCGCTCAGGGGGTTATTGCGGGCAAGACCGTTTCAGCCGCGTTGGAACGCTGGACGGGCAGTGCGCGCCGAACATGATGGACATGAGATTGGGGAAACTGCGCTTGATCAAAGCATTGCCAAACTCCGAAGGCGCGCAAGCCACGCCGGTCAAGGAAGTCCATTTCCGCCTGCTGCCATACTTCACCGGGGCGAGCCTGCTGGCGTTTGCCGTGGTGGCTATCGTGATGGGCTACGTGTTCAGAACCCTGTCGGTCGAGGGCATGATCGCTGGCCATGAACGCCAGCACATCAATTACGCCCGGATCATCGCCAACCAGATGTGGGACGCGGATTTCGACCCACTGTTGAAAGTGGCTCCCACCCTGTCTGCGGCGCAACTCCGCGCCGAGCCGCGCCTTCCCGCTCTCAAACACAAGGTGCTGCGGCTTTTGCAGAGTTCGGACATCACCAAAATCAAGGTGTATGACCTGCGCGGAATGACGGTGTTTTCAACTGATTCAGCCCAAATTGGCGAGGACAAGAGCCAAAACGAGGGGGTAATCAAGGCATTGCGCGGAGTCAGTAGCTCAGAATTGGTGCATGAAAACCAGCTCAGCCCATCCGAGGGCGAGGTTCAGGAACATGACGTGGTGGAGAGCTACGTTCCGCGCCACGACCCCGCCACCGGTCGGGTCAGCGGCGTGTTCGAGATCTATGGCGATGCGACCACTGTGCTGACCGATATCGGACGCCGGCAGTGGTTGGTAGTGGCCACGGTGATCGCATTGCTGTCCTTGCTGTTTGGCGTGCTGTGGCTGATCGTCAAGCGGGCTCAGGGCATCATTGTTGAGCGTGGCCGGGCGCACAAAAGAGCACAGGAAGCGCTGGCCCTGAGTGAGGAGCGCTGGAAATTTGCCCTGGAAGGCAATGGCGACGGGGTCTGGGATCGCAACCTCCAGACCGGCGAAGTGGTGTTTTCTGCACGTTACAAGGAGATGTACGGCTTTGCCAGTGCGGAGCTCGAAAATCGCCATGAAGACTGGGATGAGCGGGTCCACCCTGATGACCTGGCTTTGAGCCTGGCCGATCGAAACGCCTATTTTGCGGGCAAAAAAGATGCGTATGCCAACGAGCGGCGCATGCAGTGCAAGGACGGTAGCTGGAAGTGGATTCTCTCGCGCGGCATGGTGGTGGCGCGCGATGCCGACGGCAAGCCGCTGCGCATGATCGGAACCCACAGCGACATCACAGAGCGGCGCCTGCGCGATGAAGCGGCCCGCCTGGCAGAGACCGTGTTCCACACCATGGACGAAGCGGTGACCGTGACCGACGCGAACAACAGGATTGTGTCGGTGAATCCGGCCTTCACCGCCATCACCGGCTATAGCGCCGCTGAGGTGATCGGCCGCAACCCCAAGGTACTGGCTTCGGGCACCCACCCGGTCGAGTTTTACCGTGAGATGTGGGAGCGACTCCAAAGCGCGGGCAGTTGGAGCGGTGAAATCATTAATCGAAATCGCGCCGGCAGGCTGTATGTGGAATGGCTCTCCATCAAGCAGGTGCACGACGAGCGCGGCCAGCCGACCCACCATGTAGCGGTCTTTTCCGACATCTCAGAGCGCAAGGCGACCGAGGAGCGAATGCACCACCTCGCGCATTTCGACGTGCTCACGGGTTTGCCTAACCGGGCGCTGTTTTCCGACCGGCTGCATCAGGCCATGGCCAAGGCCCGGAGGGATCAAAAGCGCTTGGCGCTGATGTTTGTTGATCTGGACCGCTTTAAACCTGTCAATGACAACCTGGGGCACCAGGTGGGCGATCTGTTGCTCAAGGAGGTAGCGGCGCGGCTGTCAGAGTGCCTGCGCCGTGAGTCTGACACGGTAGGTCGTTTCGGTGGCGACGAGTTTGTGGTGTTGCTGTCCGAAATTGACGTGGCGCGTGATGTCATGGTGGTGGCCGACCATGTGCTCGAGGCACTGGCGCAGCCCTTCTTCATTGTGGGACATCAGATTGATATTTCTTCAAGCATTGGCGTGGCCATCTTTCCGGACCATGGCACTGACGAAAGTTTGTTGATCCAGAGTGCCGACACGGCCATGTACCGGGCCAAGGAGAATGGCCGCAACCGGGTTGAAGTGGCCGAGCCGGTTGCGGGCAACCACTGACTCCTAGCGGCCACCGCTGACATCGAGCAAGCTGCCCGTGCAGTAGCCGGCCTCGCCCGAGAGCAGCCACACAATCGCCTGGGCCACTTCCAGCGCACTGCCGGCACGCCGCAGGGGCACCATCGGCGCGATCTCGCGAGCCCGATCAGGCTGGCCGCCAGAAGCGTGGATGTCCGTGTCAATGATGCCCGGGCACACCGCGTTGACGCGGATGCCCTCCTGGGCGACCTCCCTGGCCAGGCCCACCGTCATGCTGTCGATGGCACCCTTGCTGGCGGCGTAATCCACATACTGGCCGGCACCACCCAGGCGAGAGGCAATGCTGGAGACATTGACAATGGCGCCGCCCTGACCGCCATGGCGCTGGCTCATGCGTCGGACCGCCTCGCGGGCGCACAAAAAACTGCCCAGCACATTGATGTCGAACATGCGCCTGAGTCGCGCCACGCTCATTTCGTCCACGCGGGCCGCGACATCGACCACCCCTGCGTTGTTGACCAGGGCCGTGATGCGGCCCAGTTCGGTGTCGATTCGGCCAAACATGGCCAGGACCTGAGCCTCCACCGACACGTCGGCCTGCACTGCGATGGCCTGGCCGCCGTCACCTTGAATGCGGCACACGAGTTCGTCGGCGGCCTGTGCGTGGCGGGCGAAATTGATGGCGACGGCATAGCCTTTTTCTGCGGCCAGCAACGCAGTGGCGGCGCCAATACCGCGCGAGCCGCCTGTGATCAGGAGAATGGGTTTCATGGGGGTTCCCGGCATTTCAATTAAATTTGGAGTAAAAAGCCCCTTGGAAAGGCTGGCACAAAGACCGAACAGTCCGGTGCCCACGTGCCAAGGAGACACAATGAACAAGACCATCGATTATTACTTCACGCCCCAAAGTCCCTGGAGCTACTTGGGCCACGCCCGACTGTGTGGGCTGGCGCAGGCTTTTCGCGCAGACGTTCGCGTGATGCCAGTCGATTTTGCAAAGATATTCCCGGCATCGGGCGGCCAGCCCCTGGCCAAGCGTGCGCCTCAGCGTCAGGTCTATCGCCTGCTGGAGCTGGCCCGCTTCCGAGACGCCCTGCAGCTGCCGCTGAACCTCAAACCCCGCTACTTTCCTGTGGCCGATGCGGCTGCGGCGCGGCTGATTGTTGCGGTGGAACAACAAGACGGAGCGAGCGATGCCCTGCGCATCATGGGCGCGATCTTCGAGGCGGTCTGGGCGCAGGAGCGCGACATTGCCGACCCCCATACCCTGATGCAACTGCTGGCGCAGTGCAAGCTGCCCGCTGAACGGCTGGCGCAGTCGCACCGTGAGGCCATTGGGCGCCGGATCGATGCCAACACCGAGGCAGCGATCGATGCCGGGGTGTTCGGTGCACCCACCTACGTCATCGACGGCGAACTGTTCTGGGGCCAGGACCGGCTCGATTTTGTCGAGCGCAAACTGCGCAACGCCTGACTCGAACCCTCCAACAGAAAGGTATTCCATGGATCGAACCTTTGAACTGACCGCCGCGGACGGCTTGAAGTTTCCCGTTTTTGAGGCCTGCCCAAGCGGCCAGCCCAAAGGTGCCGTGGTGGTGTTGCAGGAGATTTTTGGCGTCAACGCCCATATCCGTGCCACTGCCCAAAGATTTGCCGCGCACGGTTTTGTGGCGCTGGCACCGGCCCTGTTTCACCGGATCAAGCCAGCAGTCGAGCTGGGCTATGAGCCTCAGGACGTTGCCGCGGGCCTGGCCCTGAAGGCGGCGGTGCAGGCGCTGCCCGAGCCGGGCGTGATGCAGGACATCGAGGCCACGGTTGCCCATGCGCGCAGCTTGGGCAAAGTTGCTGTGGTGGGCTACTGCTGGGGCGGCCTGCTGGCCTGGCGAGCGGCCTGCGCTCTGGCGAACCTTGATGTGGCCGTGCCCTACTACGGGGGTGGCATGACAGCGGCCGAGGAGAGAGCGCGCCGCCCTCGGTGCCCGGTCATGGCCCACTTTGCCCGTGACGACGCATCGATTCCAATAGAAGGCGTGCAGGCCTTTGAACAGGCCCAGCCGCAGGTGCAAATTCATGTTTACCCAGCCAGCCACGGCTTCAACTGCGACCATCGCGCCGCCTACCAACCTGCGGCGGCCAGCCTGGCGCGTGAGCGAACCTTCGCCTTCCTGGACCAACATCTGGGCTGAGGGCGGTCCATCGTGTTTTTATAAACAAAATCTGGCGTTAGCACTCGTCTGCATTGCATGGGTGGCTATATATTCAATAGCAATCTGCTTCAGTGACTGGTAGCGTCAGCCTGGAGCGCCAAGGCCCGCTCATAGAGCGCGTTGCGCGGCTCGCCGGTGATCTGGGCGGCCAGCTTGACGGCGGTCTTGAGCGGAAGCTGGTCCAGCAACAAGCGCAGCACCCGGGTATCGCCGACGGTCGCCGCTGTGGCCGCCAGCGGATGCAGCACCAGCACAAACTCCCCACGCAGCCGGTTGGGCTCAGCATCCAGCCAGGCTGGAAAATCCTGAGCGGGCACACTGGCAATCTCTTCAAACTGTTTGGTCAACTCGCGCCCCACGGTCACCCTGCGCGCACCGAGCACCACCAGGGCCCGGGCCAGCGCCTCGATGCGGTGGGGCGCCTCCAGCAGCAGCACCGGGCGAGACTCGCCCGCCAGAGACTGCACCGCCGTGTCGCGCTCCGCCGTCTTGGAGGGCAGGAATCCGGCAAACACGAACTCACCGATCTGCTGACTCTGGACAATGCCCGCCACGCTCAGCACCGCCGTCACGCTGCTGGCCCCGGGCAGGGGCACCACCCGCAAGCCGGCCTGGCGCACGGCGGCCACCAGACGCGCTCCGGGGTCGCTGATGGCGGGCGTGCCCGCGTCGCTGGCGTAGGCGACCCGCTGGCCCTGATGCAAGCGTTCGATCACGCCCTGCGCCGCCTCGGACTCATTGTGCTGGTGCAGGGCCAGCAGTTGCCCGCCGGTCTTGTCGATGCCATAGGCACGCAGCAAGGTCTGGGTATGGCGCGTGTCTTCACAGGCGATGGTGTCAGCCAGCGCAAGCAGGTGCAGAGCCCGCAAAGTGATGTCGGCCAGGTTGCCGATGGGCGTGGCCACCACGTAGAGCGCTCCGGGCGGATAATTCTGGCTTCCAGCGGCTTGGGCGGCAGCGGCAAGCGCGGCGGCGTAGGCGCTGGCATTGGCGGTAGAAATCAATGACGTTTCCTCAATTGAAGCCCCGGTCGCAAACGACCAAACAAGCCGGTGATGCGGCCGAAGACGCCGCGCTGGCGCACTTGCAGCGCGCCGGATTGCGCCTGCTTGAGCGCAATTATCGGACGCCCGGACGTGGTGGTGGCGAAATCGACCTGATTGTGCGCGACCCCCAGGGCACCCTGGTCTTTGTGGAGGTGCGCCAGCGTCGCAGCGCGGACCACGGCGGAGCTGCGGCCAGCGTGAGCAGCACCAAGCAGCGGCGCATCGTGTTTGCGGCACGCCATTACCTCATGCGCCACGCCTCGCCACCCCCCTGCCGGTTTGATGTGGTGATTCTGGAGAATGGCAGCCTGCAGTGGCTGCAAGCCGCCTTCGATGCCGGTTAAGCGGCGCTTAAGCAGGGCACGGGTATCATCGCCCCATGCTAGAGCAACGTATTGAACAGCACTTTATCGACAGCGCCGACCTGAAGTACCAGGCCGCCCAGCTGTTGAGCAAACCCATTGCGGCGGCGGTGCAGGCCATGCTCAGTTGCGTGACCAGCGGAGGCAAGGTGCTGGCCTGCGGCAACGGTGGCTCCGCCGCCGATGCCCAGCATTTTTCAGCCGAATTTGTGGGCCGCTATGAACGCGAGCGCCCGGAACTGGCCGCCATTGCCCTCACCACCGACGGCTCGCTCATCACGGCCGTGGCCAACGACTACGATTACAGCGTGATTTTTTCGCGCCAGGTGCGCGCTCTGGGGCAACCCGGCGACGTGCTGCTGGCCCTGTCCACCAGCGGCAACTCGGCCAACGTGCTGGCCGCCATCGAGGCCGCCCACGAGCGCGAAATGGTGGTGGTCGGGCTGTCCGGCCACGGCGGGGGCAAAATGGGCCACGCCCTGCGCGACACCGACGTGCACATTTGCGTACCCCACGACCGCACGGCGCGCATCCAGGAGGTCCACGGCCTGGCCCTGCACTGTATTTGCGATGCCGTTGACGCCCAATTGCTTGGAGACCAGGAGATATAACCGTGAAATTTGCAACCCGTAAACTTGTCCCGACGCTCATTCTGAGCGTCGGCCTGGGCGCTGGCCTGAGCGCATGCGCTCCCATTTTGCTCGGAGGTGCTGCCATGGGCACGATGGTGGCCACCGACCGGCGCACACCGGGCACCCAGCTCGAAGACGAAGGCATTGAACTGCACGCCGCCAGCCAGGTTCGCAACAACCTGGGCGAGCGTGGTCATGTCAGCGTGACCAGCTTTAACCGCCAGGTGCTGCTCACCGGAGAGGTTCCCAGCCCACAGGATAAACAACTGGCCGAGCAGGTGATCTCAAGGGTCGAGAACGTGCGCAGCATCGCCAACGAACTCGAGGTGCTGGGCAACTCCTCGCTGACACAGCGCTCGTCCGATTCCCTGATCACCGGCAAAATTAAAGCCAGCATGGTGGACTCCAAGGATCTGTTTGCCAATGCGTTCAAGGTGGTCACCGAGCGCGGGACCGTCTACCTGATGGGGCGCGTGACCGAACGCGAATCCAAACGCGCCACTGATATGGCCCGTGGCACCGGCGGCGTTTTGAAGGTAGTTCGCCTGTTCGAGATCATCAGTGAAGAAGAACTGCAAGGCACGCTGCCCCAGCCCGCCAAGAAATGACGGTTGACCCGCGAGCCTGGGCGGCATCGCGTTCTGCGTAGGTAAAAGGGGGAGGCCGCAGGCCGGAGGACACGCAGCAGAGCGCTATGCCGCCCAGTCTCCTGCGATGCCGGAGACCGGCCGTCCACTGACTTTTCTCGTCAGTGGCAACCGTGATGTCTAGCGCAACCGCTTGATCAGGCTGGAGGTGTCCCAGCGCTGGCCGCCCAGATGCTGCACGTCGGCATAGAACTGGTCCACCAGGGCCGTGACGGGCAGGCGTGCCCCATTGCGTTTGGCTTCATCAAGAACCAGCCCGAGGTCTTTTCGCATCCAATCCACGGCAAAGCCAAAATCGAACTTGTCGGCCACCATGGTCTTGCCACGGTTGTCCATCTGCCAGCTCTGCGCGGCTCCCTTGCCGATCACCTCAAGCACTTGGAGCATGTCCAGCCCAGCCTGCTGGCCAAAGGCGATGGCTTCGCTCAGGCCCTGCACCAGGCCGGCAATGCAGATCTGGTTGACCATCTTGGCCAATTGCCCGGCCCCGCTCTCGCCCAGGCGGGTAAAGGCCTTGGAAAACGCCATGGCCGCAGGCTGAGCGGCGTCAAAGGCAACTTGGTCGCCCCCGCACATCACCGTGAGCAACCCGTTTTGGGCTCCGGCCTGGCCACCTGAGACCGGCGCATCCACAAACTCGAACGACAGGGCTTTGGCGGCGCCATGGAGCTCACGCGCCACGCTGGCCGAAGCCGTGGTGTGATCGATAAAAACCGCCCCTGGCTTCATGCCAGCGAACGCGCCTTCGGGGCCGAGGGTCACGCTGCGCAGATCGTCGTCGTTGCCCACGCAGCAAAACACCAAGTCAGCGCCAGCCACCGCCAGCTTCGGAGTTAGAGCATGTTTTTGACCCGAATCGCCTGCAAATTCTTCACACCATGCTACTGATTTTGCAGCAGTTCGGTTATATACGGTAACCTCGTGCCCGGCCCGGGCCAGGTGCCCGGCCATGGGATAGCCCATGACTCCAAGGCCCAGAAAGCTCACGCGTCGCGCGGCCGTGGTTTCGTAAGATTTGGCGTTGATGCTGCTCATAAGGGATGACTCCTTGTGTCAAACAATGGCGAAATTTTCTGTTCCCGCGGCCAGATCCTTGGTGCGTCCGCGCTGACTGTTGAGCTTGATCTGGAGCCGCAGGTCGTTCAGAGAATCAGCAAAGCGCAGGGCGTCTTCGTAAGTGATCAGGTTGGCCTCGTAGGCGTCGAACAGCGCCTGGTCAAAGGTTTGCATGCCCAGATTGCGGCTCTTCTTCATCACTTCCTTGATCTCGCCGACTTCGCCCTTGAAAACCATGTCCGAGATCAGGGGGGTGTTGAGCATGATCTCAACCACCGCAATGCGGCCCTTGCCATCCTGCTTGGGAATGAGCCGCTGCGAGACCATGGCCTTGAGGTTGAGCGAGAGGTCCATGAGCAACTGGGAGCGCCGCTCTTCCGGGAAGAAGTTGATGATGCGGTCCAGTGCCTGATTGGCACTGTTGGCGTGCAGCGTGGCCAGGCACAGGTGGCCGGTCTCTGAAAACGCGACCGCATGCTCCATGGTCTCGCGGTCCCGGATCTCTCCCATCAGGATCACGTCGGGGGCCTGGCGCAGCGTATTTTTGAGCGCCGCCTGCCAACTGTCCGTGTCCAGGCCCACCTCGCGCTGCGTCACTACGCAATTCTTGTGCTGATGGACGAACTCGATCGGGTCCTCGATGGTGATGATGTGGCCGAACGAATTGTCATTGCGCCAGTCCACCATCGCCGCCAGCGTGGTCGATTTGCCCGAACCCGTGGCCCCCACCAGAATGCACAAACCCCGCTTGGACAAAGATACTTCCTTGAGCACCGGTGGAACGCCGAGCCCGTCGATGGTGGGGATCGTCAGTGGAATCACGCGGAACACCATACCGACCTTGCCCTGCTGGATGAAGGCGTTGACCCGGAAACGACCCACGCCGGGCGGGGAGATGGCAAAGTTGCACTCCTTGGTGCGTTCAAACTCGGCCACCTGCTTGTCGCTCATCACCGAACGCGCCAGCGTCATGGTGTGGGTGGCGGTCAGGGGTTGCGGCGAGACTTTGGTGATTTTCCCGTCCACCTTGATCGCCGGCGGAAACTCTGCGGTGATGAACAGGTCGCTGCCGCTGCGTCCGATCATCAGCTTGAGCAGGTCGTTGATGAACTTGGTGGCTTGATCGCGTTCCATGCTGTGGGGTACTCCTGAGAATCAGCGGTTCTGACCGAGCCGGGCGCTGACCACACGCAGCCGCAGCGAGAGTTTGCGCGCCAATAACGCGATCAGATTGGCGGCCAGGGCCGGATCGTGGTCGAGCATCTCGTCCATGGTGTCGGCGCTCAAGACGGCAATTTCGCACTCGCACAGGGTGGTGCACACTGAAAACCGCAGGCCACTGTCGAGCAGCGACATCTCGCCCAGAATCTCGCCGGGCGCCACCTCGGCCAGGCGCAGGCTCTCCCCCCAGGGCTGCTCGCGGTCCACCGCGATGGCGCCGCTGAGCAGAACCACCATGAAGTTGCTGTACTCGTCCTGGCGGATGATGTCACGGTTGGCAGCCACCGTGGCGAATTCCATGTAATGCTCCAGTCTGGCCACGGCTTCGGTGTCCAGGTGGCTCATGTACTTGTCCTTGGCCCACAGGGTCTGGAGCAGTTTGACGCCGCGCGCTGGTTTGAGCCGGCTCGCACCGACCTCCACCGCACGGGCCTCCCACAACACCATGAGCGTGGGGTCAACCCCCAGTCCGGCAAAAGCCGAGGTAAACAACACCGAGTCCAACTGCTCTTCTTCGGGCTGGTTCTTGTTCTTCTGCCGGAGCAATCCGAGCAATCCCTTCATGGTGCACTCCAATCTGTGGCGGGTGGTCAGCCCGGGAAATTTTCGGGAATCTTGGCCTTGCCGCGGGCTTCTGCCGGGCTGATGATGTTGCGCTTGACCAGTTCGGTCAGGTTCTGATCCAGCGTCTGCATGCCCAGGCTGTTGCCGGTCTGGATCGAAGAATACATCTGGGCCACCTTGGCCTCGCGAATCAGGTTTCGGATGGCATTGGTGCCCAGCATGATCTCATGCGCTGCGACCCGGCCCTGTCCGTCCTTGGTCTTGCACAGGGTCTGCGAGATCACGGCCTGCAGGGATTCCGAGAGCATGGCCCGCACCATCTCTTTCTCTTCCGCCGGAAAGACGTCGATGATCCGGTCAATGGTCTTGGCCGCGCTGGAGGTGTGCAGCGTGCCGAACACCAGGTGCCCGGTTTCAGCCGCCGTCATGGCCAGCCGGATGGTTTCCAGATCGCGCATCTCTCCCACCAGAATGGCGTCCGGGTCTTCCCGCAGCGCTGAGCGCAGGGCGGCGGCAAAACTCAGGGTGTGAGGCCCGACCTCACGCTGGTTGACCAGGCATTTCTTGGACTCGTGCACGAACTCAATCGGATCTTCCACCGTCAGGATATGGCCGAACTCGCTCTCGTTGAGGAAGTTGACCATGGCCGCCAGGGTGGTGGATTTTCCCGAGCCGGTGGGCCCGGTGACCAGCACCATGCCGCGCGGCTTGAGTGCCAGATCGGCAAAAATCTTGGGGGCGTTGAGCTGCTCGAGCGTGAGGATTTTGCTCGGGATGGTCCGGAACACGGCACCGGCGCCGCGCTGGTGATTGAAGGCGTTGACCCGGAAACGCGCCAGCCCGTCGATCTCAAAGGAGAAATCGATTTCCAGGAATTCCTCGTAGGTCTTGCGCTGGGTGTCGTTCATGATGTCGTACACCATGGTGTGCACCTGCTTGTGGTCCAGCGCCTCCACATTGATGCGCCGAACGTCACCATGCACCCGGATCATGGGTGGCAGACCCGCAGAAAGATGCAGGTCCGAGGCCTTGTTCTTGACGCTGAAGGAAAGAAGTTGGGTAATGTCCACGCTGTTCTCTTCTCGTTTGTTACGCTTGGGCCAATTATGACCATGATTCAAACCAATCTCCAAGCCGTCCATGCGCGCATCACAGCCGCCTGTCTGGGCGCGGGCCGGGCCCCTGCTGAAGTGAGTTTGCTCGCGGTGTCGAAAACCTTCAGCGCCCAGGCCGTGCAAGAAGCCCATGCCGCCGGGCAAACCAGCTTTGGCGAGAACTACATTCAGGAAGCGCTCGACAAAATCGGCCAGTTGCGCCACCTGCCCCTCGTGTGGCACTGCATTGGCCCGGTGCAGAGCAACAAGACACGTTGGGTGGCCGAGCACTTTGACTGGGTGCAAACCGTGGACCGTTTGAAGATTGCCCAGCGCCTGAGCGAACAGCGCCCCGCCACTCTGGCGCCGCTGCAGGTGTGCCTCCAGGTCAACATCGATGGTGGCGCGACCAAGTCCGGGGTGACCCCGAAGGACGCCCTGGCACTGGCCATCCAGGTGTCGGCACTGCCGCGCCTGCGTTTGCGTGGCCTCATGTGCATCCCTGAACTTGCTATTAATTTTGAATCTCAATGTGCAATATTCACAAGGGCTAGAGCCATATTTGATGAGTTAAATGAAAAGGGCTTGGGCTTGGACACCCTGTCCATGGGCATGAGTGCCGACCTGGACGCAGCCATCGCCTCGGGAAGCACGATGGTGCGCGTGGGTAGCGCCATCTTCGGCGTTCGGCCCCGGTTGGGGCCCGTACGGGCCGACGGCTCGGCTTTAGTCAGTTAGATCCGGTCAGCCCTGGCGGCAACCCGCATAGATGTCGAGCGCGGGCTGATACACGCTGGTCTGAACACCCAGAATTCCCAACACGGAATGGAAGTAGTTGTCGTGCGAGATGGCCTGGTCCAGGTTCTTTCTCAGGCAGGCGCTGGGCAGGCCGCGCAGATGCTCGAACGAGGGCGACAGCCAGGTAATCCAGGGCACGTGCTTTTGCGCATCTGGCGCGAGCTTGTAGGGCAGGCCATGCAAATAGAGGTTGTTCTCGCCCAACGATTCACCATGGTCCGAGACGTACACCATGGCCGTCGACCAGTGCGGCTCGGCTTTTTTCAGCCATGCGATGGTCTGCGCCAGAAAACGATCGGTATAAACAATCGTGTTGTCATAGGCGTTGACGATCTGCTGCTGGCTGCACTCCTGCAAGGCGTTGCTGGTGCACTCGGGCTGGAATGTTTTGGCCGAATCGGGCGCAGACTTGTAATAGGCTGGCCCGTGGCTGCCCATCTGGTGCATCAGCACCACCACGCCGCGGGCGCGGCGCTCTGCTGGCAAGGCGGCAATGCGCTGGTCGAGCTCGCGCAGCATGATTTCATCAAAACAGCCCTCCGGCCCACACGCGCCAGGCACCTGCAGGTTGGCCGTGGAGACATTGGGAACGCGGTCGCACACCCCTTTGCAGCCCGACTGGTTGTCAATCCACAGCACCGCCAGACCGGCGTGCTGCAGCACGTCGGGCAGGGTTTCGTAGTTGGCCGGCCGGGCGTCAAAGTTTTCGCGGCCCAGATGCGAGAACATGCAGGGCACCGAGGCAGCCGTGTTGGTGCCGCAGGACCAGGCGTTGCGCTGGCTCACCACATCGAGCGCAGCGAGTTCAGGATTGGTGGCGCGGGCATAGCCGTTGAGTGAAAACTGACTGGCGCGGGCGGTTTCGCCCAGCACCAGCACCAGAAGCGGCGGCTTGCCCGGGTTCGCGGGCAGACTTGCCGCGCGAGCGTCCGCGCCCAGCGGCAAAATCACTGTGTTGTCCCTTTGAAACGGCTTGGCAGCGACCACGCCCAGGGCGAACAGGGTGTTGAGCGGGTTGATCTGGTAGCGAAGTTGCTTGTGGTTGCGCATGACCGATGAGAAGTCCTGAAAGATCAGCAGCAGCACGGCCACGGCCACAACCAGCGAGGCCACCAGGCTCAGCACATTGGCCAGCAACTGGCGCCCCAGGCCCGCATAGCGCACGGGTGTCCGCCATAGCCACAGCGCAGGCAGCAAACCCAGCACGCCGACGGTGGCGAACAGGCGCCAGTTGAGCAGGTTCTTCGCTTCGCGGGGATCGGTTTGCAACACATTGACCATCATGGTGTCGTCCACGACGATGCCGTAGGCCAACATGAAATAAGCGCCCGCTGCGGCGGCCAGCAGCAACACGGTAAGCAAAGGTTTGAACGTCCAGCGCAACACAAACAGGCTGAGCACGGTCACCAGCAGTGCGGCGATCAGGGCGGAAAACCCGAATGCAAAAGCCAGCCCGCGCCCGTTGCCCAGTTCGGGCAGCCTGGACAGCTGCTGCCACAGCGCGACATTGCCGACCGTGGCCATCCACAGGGCGACCAACACCAACGCCAGGTGGGCGTTCATGCCGGGTGCGGGAGCGTTTTGATGAGGTTTGTCAGACATAGGGTCGGGATTGTCCTACGTCTGGCCTGTCGCTGCTGTGGTGGGGTGGTTGCGCCGGGCCAGCGCCGCTTTACCCACGCAGGCTCAGGTGAGTGGAATTTTTGACCTCTTCCATCACCGCGTAGGTACGGGTCTCGCGCACGCCGGGCAGCTGCCACAGCACACTGCCAGCAAATTCCCGGTAGGCGTTCATGTCGGCCATGCGGGTTTTGAGCAGATAGTCAAACCCCCCCGCCACCATGTGGCATTCCATGATTTCGTCGCGCACCTGCACGGCGGCCTTGAAGGCCTCGAACACGTTGGGCGTGGTGCGGTCCAGCAGCACTTCGACAAACACCATCATGCCCGCGCGCAGTTTGAGCGGGTTGAGCCGCGCCTCGTAGCCCAGGATGTAGCCCTCACGGGTGAGGCGCTGGACCCGGGCCAGCACAGCGGTGGGCGACAGCGCCACGGCTTCGGCCAGTTTGAGGTTGGAGATGCGCCCGTCCGCCTGCAGCGCGCCAAGGATCTTCAGGTCGATCCGGTCCATGTCGGGGTTGGTGTCGGTCATGACAATCGGTAGGTTTCGAGGTGAATGCTGGTCTCGGTGCTGCTGATGCCCCGGATCAAACGAATGCGCTCGAGTACCTGCGAGAGCTCTGACAAACTTCCAGCCCGCAGCTCGGCCAACAAATCCCAGCGGCCGTTGGTGTCGTGCAGCACCGCCACGCCAGGTTCGCCGAGCAGACTGGCAATCACCGCGCGGGTCTGGTTGCCCTCGACCGCCACACTCATCCAGGCGCTGATCTCAGCGGGCTGGGCATCCGGGCGCAGACGCACGGTGTAGCCCACTATGATGCCGGTGTCCTCCAGCTTAGTGACCCGATTGCTGACCGTGCCACGTGACACCCCCAGTTTGTTGGCCAGGGTGGCCACACTGGTGCGCGCATCTTTGCGCAAAAGTGAGATAAGTTGCTGGTCAGTTTCGTCCATATTTGCCATTATGCGATTTTTATCTGGCTTAATGATAAATATTTGACACAAAGAAGGCATTACTGGCGATTTACTTTGTCGCGGCCCTTTGAGAAACTGTGCCTAATTAACCCGAGAGCTTCGTCATGACACAGTCCACCGCCGTTCAAACCCAATTCCTCAGCGCACAGGATGTCGCTGCCCTGGTCACCCAACTGGGCGTCGCTCAGACCCTGCACGGCATGGCCGACTACATTCACGCGGACTATCTGCGCTGGAACGATTTTGACAAGTGCGCCCGCGTAGCGACCCACTCGACGGACGGCGTGATCGAGCTCATGCCCATTGCCGACGCCAAGACCTACGCCTTCAAGTACGTCAACGGCCACCCCAAAAACCACCGCGTGGGCCTGCCCACCGTCATGGCCTTTGGCGTGCTCGCCGATGTGGACACCGGCATTCCCGAGCTGCTCAGCGAGTTGACCCTGACCACCGGGCTGCGCACCGCCGCCATGTCCGCCGTGGCAGCCCGTGCCCTGGCCCGGCCCAACAGCCGCACCATGGCGCTGATCGGCAATGGCGCCCAAAGCGAGTTCCAGGCGCTGGCCTTTCACCATCTGCTGGGCATCCAGGAGATTCGCCTGTATGACACCGATCTTGAAGCCACCGCCAAGCTGATGCGCAACCTTGCCCACACCAAGTTGCGCCTGATTGCCTGCACCAGCGTGGCCCAGGCCGTGCGCAGAGCCGATATAGTGACGACCGTGACCGCCGACAAGACCAACGCCACCATCCTCACGCCCGAGCTCATCGAGCCGGGCATGCACATCAATGGCGTGGGCGGCGACTGCCCCGGCAAGACAGAACTGCACCCCGATGTGCTGCGCGGCGCTTCGGTGTTCGTCGAGTACGAGCCGCAAACCCGCATTGAAGGCGACCTGCAACATCTGCCTCTTGACTTCGCCGTGACGGAACTGTGGCAGGTCCTCAGCAGCCAAACGCCCGGGCGCACTTCGACTGAACAAGTGACCCTGTTTGATTCCGTAGGATTCGCGCTGGAAGACTATTCGGCGCTGCGCTTCATGCGCGACAATGCCCTCGCGCTGGGCCTGGGCCACAAGGTGTCGCTGATTCCCGAGCTGGCCAATCCAAAAGATCTGTTCAGCCTGATCCGTCCGCCAACTCCCGTCCTGGAGCAGCCCACGCCTGGGCGGCACCGTGAGATGGCCTTGGCCGCATGAGCCCCCATCCCGCCTCCCAGCTTCACACTGGTGGCGTCAGCCTGATCGGAGCTCCCACCGACATCGGTGCGGGCACGCTGGGGGCTCGCATGGGACCGGCAGCGCTGCGCGTGGCCGGCATCGCCCAGGCCATTGCCCAGTTCGGGTTGGACGTGAAAGACTGCGGCAATGTGGACGGTCCACCCAACCCCTGGCAGGATGCCGTGGCCGGTTTTCGGCACCTGAGCGAAGTGGTGCAATGGAACCAGTTGGTGCATGAGGCTGTGTACGCCGAGCTCAAGGGTGGACGCCTTCCGATCATGCTCGGTGGCGACCACTGCCTGGCCATCGGCTCCATCAGCGCTGTGGCGCGCCATTGCCGCGACAAGGGCAAGAAATTGCGGGTGCTCTGGTTTGACGCCCACGCTGACTTCAACACCGCCACCCTCACCCCCAGCGGCAACATCCACGGCATGCCCGTGGCCTGCCTGTGTGGGCACGGACCCCAAGAGCTCATCGAAATCGGCGGTCATGTGCCCGCCATCGCGCCCAAGGAAATTCGTCAGATCGGCATACGCAGTGTGGACGAGGGCGAAAAACGCATGGTGCACGACATCGGCATTGAAGTCTTTGACATGCGCTACATCGACGAGATGGGCATGCGCCAAGCCATGGAGCTGGCCCTGGCCCTGGTCGACGCCAACACCCATTTGCACGTCAGTCTGGATGTGGATTTTTTGGACCCCACCATCGCGCCCGGCGTGGGCACCACGGTGCGCGGCGGCCCCACCTACCGCGAAGCACAGCTGTGCATGGAAATGATCGCCGACACCGGGCACCTGGCCTCGCTCGACCTGGTTGAACTCAACCCGGCGCTTGATGTTCGCAACCAGACCGCAGAACTGGCTGTTGATCTGATCGAGAGCCTGTTTGGCAAAAGCACCTTGATGCGCAAGGCGGGCAACCGCTAGGCGTCATGGTCGCCATTGAAGAGAAAAGTCAGTAGGCGGCCGGTCTCCGACATCGAGGAGTCTGGGCGGCAGAGCGTTCTGCTCCGTGTCCGCCGGCCTGCGGCCTCCCCCTTTTACCTGCGCAGAACGGCCTGCTGCCCAGACTCCTGGCTCGTGCTCGTCGACTGTGGGTCAAAAAACCGCAGGGTGCTGGCGCCCTCATCCTTGGCGCGACGCAGCGCCGTCTGCGCTTGAGCGAGCAATTCTTCTCTCGAAATGTGCGCCTGACCACAGGGTGCCACCCCGATATTCACCTCACCCTGGTACTCGTTGGTTCCCACCGCGTAGGGCTTGGAGAGCTGGGCCAGAATCCGTCGTGTCACGCGCTCGGCCTGCAGCGAGGCCTGCGCCTCAGTATCGCCCAGACTCTGCAGCAGCACCGCAAAGTTGCTTGCGCCCGCGCGTGCCAACATGTCTTCCTCGCGGGTGCAGCTTCGCAGGCGCTGCGCCACGCTTTTGAGCAGCTGGTCGCCAGGATTTTCGCTCCGACTTGACTTGAGTGCCTTGAACCGGTCCAGGTCAAGCATCAGGAGTGCGTCGCGCTGCGGATGGCGCGCGCTCGCCGCAAGCACCTGCTGCAAACGCTCCATGAGGCAGTGCCGGTTCGGGAGCCCGGTCAAGGGGTCGTGGCCAGCGTACTGGAGCTGATCCTGCCTCTCCTGCTGGCTGGCCCCAATGTCGGTCGAAATACCGCACAGGGCGTAAATACTTCCGTCAGGGCGGCGCAGGGGCAGCTTGATCGATCTGCAAACATGGGTCTTCTGGTCGTGGATCGTGCGCACGATCTCCTCCTCCTGCACCCGCTCGCCTTGCTGCAGCACCCGCAGATCGTGACGGACCAACAGGGCAGCGGTTTCAGGGTCAAAAAGATCAGCATCCCGACAGCCCACGGCGTCCTGCGGCGAGCGTCCCAGCAACTGCGCGAGTTGCTCGTTGACGTACTGATAGCGTCCGTCAAGTCCCTTGATGAAAATATAGGCCCCCACGCCATCGAGGATGCTTGAAAGCTTGCGCTCACTGGCACGCAGCTGGCCGGTTCTGCGCGCCACCTGGCGGCGCAGCAACACGATGCCACCGACCGCCAGCGCCAGCAGCACCAACAGTGTCAACCCGACCCGCCAGTAAAGTACCGGGATTTCACTTGGAGGTTGCCCCCCAACCCAACGCCGCAGCACCTGCTGATACACCGAATCGGCCTGGGCCTGCCAGCGGTTCAGGTGCAGATCAATTACCGCGAGCAACTCGGCATTTTTGCCACTGCCGGTGACATAAAACAGCTCCGTCGGAAGAAACATGTTCGAGGAGGCAACGAGCTGGTAGCGTGCGGCCTGTGCATCACCAAAAAAGCGATTGGCCACGGCGGCGTCCGCAGCCTGCTCTCGCGCCCGCTCGAATGCCTCCTGGGGCGAGCGCACCGACACCAACTGCGTGTCCAGACCAAAGGCAGGCAGCAGGCGAGCCAGATACTCGTGCTGGGGAGAATTTTCGATCACGGCAACCCGCTTACCCTTCAGATCGGGCATGGTGTTCAGGAGCGGTTCGCCGCTGCGCTGGTACAGCTGCGACCAGCTGTGCACAACCGGGGTCTGGTGAAAATCAAATGGGAGTGCACGGGAATCCGAACGCTCCACCCCGGGCAGCAAATCGATCTGCCCTTCCTGAACAGCCCGCAAACAATCCTGCCATTCACAGGCAATGGGCTTGAGAATCCAGCCTTCTCGCCGGGCGATTTCCCGCAGCAGGTCGCCCAGAATGCCACTGGGCTGGCCATCTGGACCGACCATCAATTGGGGCGGATTCTGATAGACACCGACACGAACCTCACGCGCCTGAGCGAGCCAGGGCGCAAGCCCCAGGCAGAGCACGACCAGGGCCTTTTGGACGCTCAACATCACCGGCTTGGCGGCAACAATGGGATTTGAAACGGGCGGCTCATGCCAGTCAGTTTAGTCCCGGCTGGTGACATTTGACCGATCGGGAAACACAATATTTTGGACTCCCTGGCGGGTCGCCCGAACAGCGACAATGGTCCGTTTGAATTTTTGGTCTTGTCGAATTTTTCTCTAATAATTGTGATGATTTCAAAGACTTATTCATCCACTTTTGCGAAACAATAACGTCTTTAACCAACTTCGCGGATTCAAGCATGCGCCTGCCTTTCCCTTACCGTCCCGAGCACGAGATCGTTTCCCATCACCTCGGCGCACTCGCCGGGGCTCTGGACTGGTCGGCTTGTGCCCGCATGGCGGGGCCCTGGGTCCAGGCCGTGCGCCAGAACCCGCCTCCCTTCTGGGCCCTGGAGAGTCTGCTCAAGGAATACCCCATTTCCAGTGCCGAGGGCCTGGCCCTGATGCGCCTGGCCGAAGCGTTGCTGCGCGTGCCCGATGCCGAAACCGCCATCGCCCTGACCGCCGACCAGCTCGGGCGGGCTGATTTTCAGACCAGCGGCGACAAGACCATGGCGCGCCTGTCCAACACGGCCATCGCCATGAGCAAGAAGTTTCTGCCCGACAGCGAGGCCCCCACCGGCTTGCTGGCCAAGCTGGGCGCACGCTCGGTGGTGGCCGCCACGCTGCGCGCCGTGCAATTGCTCGGGCGCCAGTTTGTACTCGGCCAAACCATTGACGAAGGCATGCAGGAGGCGGCCAGCGCCAAGCGCAAGTCGGCCTCTGTGCGCTACAGCTTTGACATGCTGGGCGAAGGTGCTCGCACCGATGCCGACGCCCTGAAGTACCTCGCGAGCTACCAGAATGCTATTGAAAAAATAGCTGCAAGTTCAGACAAAACGGTGGCTTGCGAAAAGAATGACGGTATATCCATCAAGCTCAGCGCGCTGCACCCGCGCTACGAGGACGCGCACCTCGCTCGGGTCATGTCCGAACTGGTGCCGCGCGTATGGAGTCTGTGCGAGCAGGCCGCCAAGGCCAACATCAGCCTGACCATCGACGCCGAGGAGGTGGACCGGCTGGAGCTCTCGCTGGAGCTGTGTGACGCCCTGATCAAGCGCGTTGGACAGGAGTTTCCGCAGTGGAGCGGCTTCGGGCTGGCCATGCAGGCCTACCAGAGCCGCTCGCTCGAACTCATCGAGCACGTGATCGCGCTGGCACGCTTGCACAAGGTTCGGCTCATGTGCCGCCTGGCCAAGGGCGCCTACTGGGATGCCGAGATCAAGCGCGCCCAGGAGCTTGGTGTGCCGGGCTACCCGGTGTTCACCCACAAGCACCACACTGACATCTCGTACCTGGCCTGTGCCCGCGCCATGCTGGCCGCGCCGGAGGCCATGTACTCCCAGTTTGCCACCCACAACGCCGCCACCATTGCCGCCATCGTCCAGATGGGTGCCACCAGCGGTGCGCCGTTCGAGCTGCAGCGCCTGCACGGCATGGCCGAGGGCATCTACCGCGAGGTTTTGAAGAACCCGCTGGTGGCCTTGCGCGTCTATGCACCGGTGGGCGCGCACAAGGATTTACTGGCCTACCTGGTGCGCCGCCTGCTGGAAAACGGTGCCAACTCGTCCTTTGTGCACCAGATGGCCGACGATTCCGTGCCGCTGGCCACGCTGCTGATTTCGCCTCTGCGCCTGGCACCCGAGCCCGCCCTGCCACTGCCCGAAGCCATTTTTGGCCCGAGCCGCAAAAACAGCGCCGGGCTGTGCCTGGCCGTGCAGTCCATGCGCGAGCCGCTCCTGGCCGCTTATCAGAGCGTCGAAGTTCCGACCGTGCCGTTATTTGATGCAAAATTGGTCTCTAGCCCCCTATCCATAAGCCTAAGTAGCTACAAAACATGGAGCAAAACGGCGGTGAGCGAACGCGCCGCCCTGCTGTGTCGCGCCGCCGATGCCCTGGAAGCCCAGAGTCCGAAATTCTGCGCCCTGCTGGTCAGGGAAGCCTTCAAGACCTGGGACGATGCACTGGCCGAGGTGCGCGAGGCGGTGGACTTTTTGCGCTACTACGCCAATGAAGCCCAGCGCATCATGACCCCCATGGCCATGCCCGGCGAGCATGAGGGTGTGGCGCTGGGCGTAACCGGCGAGAGCAACGAATTGCGCCTGGTGGCGCGCGGGCCCTGGGTCTGCATCAGCCCCTGGAACTTTCCGCTGGCGATCTTCATGGGCCAAGTTGCCGCCGCGCTGGCCACGGGCAACACGGTGCTGGCCAAACCGGCCGAGCAGACCCCGGCCGTAGCCTGGAAAGCGGTCCAACTGATGCACGCAGCGGGCATTCCCGAGGGCGCGCTGCAACTGCTGCACGGCCCGGGCGAGACCGTGGGTGCGGCGCTGGTGGCTGCACCGGGTGTGGCCGGGGTGGTGTTTACGGGCTCCACCCAAGTGGCCAAGATCATCCACCGCGCCCTGGCTGCCAAGGACGGCCCCATCGTGCCGCTGATCGCCGAAACCGGTGGCCTGAACGCCATGCTGGTGGACAGCACCGCCCTGCCCGAGCAGGTGAGCGACGCGGTGGTGCAGTCGGCCTTTCGCAGTGCCGGTCAGCGCTGCTCGGCGCTGCGCCTGCTGTGCGTGCACGAGCAGATTGCCGACCGGGTGATCGAAATGATTGAGGGCGCCGCCAAGGAGCTGGTCACGGGAGACCCCTCGGAACTGGCCACCGATGTCGGCCCGGTGATTGACGCCGAAGCCTTTGCCGGCATCACGCAGCAGCTTGAGCGCCTGCACATCGAGGCAAAACCGCTTCTAGCCCCTGTCAATGTTGCTGATACAGCTATTAAAACCATTGCAAACCTGATTCCACCACAAGCCTTCGAAATCGCCTCCATCGCCGACCTCAAGCAGGAGATCTTTGGCCCGGTGCTGCACATCGTGCGCTGGGGCGGCGACCCACTGGCCGTCATCGAGCAGATCAACGCCCTGGGCTATGGCCTGACGCTGGGCATCCAGACCCGCATCGACAGCCGAGCCCAAGCCCTGGCCCGCGCTGCCCACATTGGCAACGTTTACGTCAACCGCAACCAGATTGGCGCGGTGGTGGGCTCCCAACCCTTTGGCGGTGAAGGCCTCTCGGGCACGGGGCCCAAAGCCGGTGGCCCACACTACCTGTACCGCTTCTGCGCGGAACAGACCCTCACCATCAACACCACCGCTGCCGGGGGCAACGCAGCCTTGCTGGCGAGCTGAAGCAGGGCGCCACGGCGCCGGCAGGGACGTGCCCATGGAGGGCCCGTTGTCCTGTAGCAGCTCCGGGTTGCGACTTGGGGTAAATTGGGGGCATGAGACCCTCCGCGACCATCCTTGCCAACCAGTGGGGCTGGCCATGAATCCGAGCTTCCACTGGCTCGATACGCCCGTTGCCTTTCGCCCTGGCGAAACCATCGCCGCAGCGTTGCGCCGCGCTGGCGTCCAGGATCTGGGCCTTGCAGCGGGGGGCCTTCGGGCCCGTTATTTTTGTGGCATTGGTGCCTGCCAGTCCTGCCTGGTGTCGGTTGATGGAGCCAGCCCGGTCGAAGCCTGCCTGACTCCGGCGCAGGACGGCATGCGGGTGAGCCAGGCCTCGCCCGTCGTGGAAAATATTTACCATGTTACAAACTGACGCGCTGGTCGTTGGTGGCGGGCCGGCTGGCGTGGCGGCAGCCACCGAATTGGTCAGCCTGGGCATGTCTGTCATCCTGACCGAGCAACGTGACCGGCTCGGTGGCGCCATCTACCGTGCCTATACCGGTCAAGGCGACGGCCCGTTGGCGCTGGCACCGCACCACTGCCGAGCCTGGTGCTCTCTCCAACAGGGTTTGAGCGAGGTTGCAGGCCGTGTCAGCAAGCGGTTTGAAACCGTTTTTCTGGGCGTCGACAGCGACGGCATTTGCCTGCTCGATGACCGGCACGCCGGGCGTGTGGTCGGCGTGCGCGCCAAGGCGATCGTGCTGGCCGTGGGGGCTTTGGAGCGGATCAACCCGCGGCCCGGCTGGGAGTTGCCCGGCGTCACCACCGCGGGCGCCGTGCAAGTGCAACTCAAGGAAACCGGCGAGCCCCCCGTGGGGCCTATTTTGGTAGCCGGCAGCGGCCCTTTGCTGCTGGCACTGGCCGCGCAACTGACCCTGGCCGGAAACCCGCCCCTGGCCGTGCTCGAACAAGGCAGCCCGCTGCGGGCCGGTCTGATCCGGCCCTGGCGTGCTTTCAGCGCCTTGCGCTCGCGGGACAAGTTGTCCGAGGCGCTGAGCTACGGATCGACGCTGTGGCACGCGGGGGTCGCCTACCGCAGCGGCTGGGCCGTGACCGCGATCCAGGCCGCGCCGGAGGGCCTGATCGTCACCAGCAAGAACGCCAAGGGATGCGAACAGCAGGTTGTTGTTCGCCACCTGGCGCTTCACGATGGTCTGGTCTGCAACGACAACGGCCTGCCGGGGAGCGTCGTGGCCGGTGTGCACATGGTGCGGGCGGGGGACTGCCGTGAAGTGCTCGGCGCGCAAGGCGCCATTCTGGATGGTCAGCGCGCTGCACGGCAGGCGGCTCGGTTAATGGGAGGCGACGCGGTTGAATCAGGTTTTGACAAGCCCATGGCAGCGATCCGGCGCTCCCAGCAGGCCATGATCGCCCTGTGCACCGCGCCCCCCGTGGCGCCCCCACCCGAGACGGTGCTGTGCCGCTGCGAGGGGCTGCGCCGCGCCGACCTTGACGCCCTCCCGGCCACGCTCTCACCACGGGAAGTACGCCTGGTGGGCCGCTTTGGCATGGGCGCCTGCCAGGGCCGCTTTTGCACCCACAACGTCAATCAGTTGATGTCCGCCTCCGGAACCCCGTTGCACACCGACAACACGGGTGAAGCCGTGGCGCGCTGGCCTCTGCGCCCGGTGTCGGTTGCCGCGCTGGCGGCTTACCGGGAGCTCTGAGTCCTACCCCACGGCGTGGACTGCTGCCCGCCGTCGTTCCTCCCGAAGGATCAAACTATTTCGGCTGTGGTCGTTGAACCAGTGCCAGGAAGCCGCAGGGTTGATTTTGCCCGGTGCGCATCAGGAGAACCCGAAGCAGCGTCCTCTCCTGCCCCAGGGTCGCCTCGAACGATTGCGCGCCGTCGGCCAGCGCTGCCTCTCGCAACACGGACTCCGCATCAGGCCAACCCGCCTGCGCAAAGGCGACGCGCAAGTCCTGCCCGATCAAGTCCGCGGCATCCAGGCCCAGCACGCCCGCCACCGCCGCCGTAACATGACCAATCCGGTAGTCCAGGTCGGCGGCGATGACCGCGGTACCGGTGGCGGACCGGAACACCGTGGCAAGGATCAGTTTTTCGTTGATGACTCCTTCGGGTGCCTGTCCGCGGCCAGCCTGCAGATCTGCCAGTTCCTGGAAATAATCGCTGTAGTCGGCTTCGAGTCCATGCACCACCTCATGATGGGTGAGCAAGCCGCAAACGGCACCCTGCGCGTCTACGACCACCAGGCGCCGGATATGGGCCTGGCGCATCAAATCCACCGCCTGATGCAGGGACAGGCCAGCTTGAACCGTGCGTACCGGCTTGATCATCACCTCCTGCAAATTCAGCAATTCCGAGCGATCATGGTCGCTGCACAGGCGAACCACGTCGCGCTCAGTGAGAATGCCCAGCGGAAGTTGGCGCTCATCGACCACAACCACGCAGCTCTGCTTGTGCTCGATCATTTGCTCAAGCGCGTCAGCGACGATCCCCTGTGCGGGGAGCATGCAGGCGTCCGTGCGCATGACGTGGCCCACGTCCTTGAAGTTCATGTAGTACTCAACGCCAAAGTCGCGCATCAAATCGCCTTCACTGGACAGCCCGACGACCCTGCCAGTCTCGTCAGCCACAGCCATGTGCCGGAAGCCACGCTCAGTCATCAGGTGATAGGCGTGCAGGCAGGTCGTATCCGGACTCACCGAGACCACTGGCGACTGCATCAGTTGCGCACAGCTCATGGTCTTGAGGTTTCCGTGCTGGTGCAAGGCGCGAACGACATCGCGCTCGGTGATAATTCCCCGTGTCGCGTCACCGTCAGTCACGAGCACCGAACTGACTGACTTGCTGCGCATGCGGGCCAGGGCATCAATGGCAGTCTGCTCTGAGGTGACGGTGCACAGGGTGCGGCTCATGATCTCGGAAATCGGTTTCAGTTTTTTGCTCATTGCGGTCTTTCGCGGTGGCGAGGCAGGTTCAAGGGCTGGAATTTTAGTCCCTGCGCCAACAATGATCGTTGTGAAATAGGTGGCTTTCTCAGGCCACCTTCACGCGCCACGTGCAGTTTATGCGGGTGCTCTACAGCAGATAACCAGCGCGGGCAGCAGTGCCCCACTGTCCACCTGCGGCTCGGCCCCGCGCAAAGGCGCTAGGCCAGAACCACCGGCTGCCCTTGCCGGTCAAACGGAATCATGTTGTCCAGGGCGCCCATCTTGATGGACTCCACCATGCGATTCAGAGCCTGCTCGGCGGCCTGCTCACTGGGCGCACCGCTGCCCGTGGCGGACAAGGTGGAAACAAACACCATGTCCCAGGGTTTTGCAAACTGCATCGACTCTTGCGAAAGTGCCGCAAAGTCTTGCAGCTCGTCTGGTGACTTGTCCACGCACATCAATGGAACCAATGCCCCGCCCTGGCCCGCTAGAAAACGCTCACGCTGGGCCGGAGTGCTGTCTTCGGGCAGATCGGCCGTCACAAAGGCAAAGAGCAGTCGCTGGGGTTGGGATTGTTGCCGCGCCATGCGCAGCAGATCGTCAAAGCAGGTAATGTTCATCGGTCAAGAAGGCGTGGAAAGTGATGATGCGCGGGCCGTGCTGCGTTCACTGCACCAGCGGCGTATCCGCGGGGTCGAGGTCCACGCCCACCACCTTAGCCGCACCGGCCAGCTGGCGCACATATTGGCGCAGCGCCGTCACATAGGACTTCTGACGCAGCGACATGGCGACCGCGCCCCGCACTGATTGAAAAGATTGCTCAGCGCCAGGCTCACGCGAAAGCACCTCAACGACATGCAAGCCAAAGCGGCTGTGCACCAAGCGCGGCAAGACGCCAACCTCAGGCTGGCCAAACAACTCCTTGGCGAATTCAGGGGCGCAGTCCGCAGCAACCAGCCAGCCCAGATTGCCGCCTTCGGCCCCGCTTGGGCAGTTTGACAGGCTGCAAGCGGCAACTGCAAAGGCATCTTGCACGCTCTTGCCATCAGTGCAGCGCACATCCAGCAGGGTGGTCTCAGCGCGGTTGCGCAGCGCCACCACGTCGACGCCCTGAGTCACTGCAAAAAGGATATGGCGCACGTTGATCCGCTCTCCTATGCGGTATTTGGCCTGGTTCGCCTCGTAATGGCGCTCGCATTCCTGCTCGGAAGGATCAGGAATGTTCAGGCTTTGCTCCAGCAATTTTTCAATGGCGTTGCTGGCTTCTTCGCTCAGGACGCCATTGATAGCCGGACCATCGCTAGTCGATAACAAGCCCTGGGCGACGGCGGCCTGGCGCAGCAACTCCGAGCAGGCGCGCTGGCGCAGATCAGGCTCGTCCATCTGCTCACCGGCGGCGTGCAATTCCACGCCATTGATACTGGCTATGGGCTGGCTTTCAATCGTCGTTGTAGGCATCCTTGACTCCTCAAACACCGGCACCAGGGCGACGGGGCTGGTTCTGTCCTGCGGGAACATTGAGCCTGCGCGACCGAACCACCTGATAGGGACGCACGAGATAGGCAACAACGCCGAAACCACTCCACACATGGACCAGGCGGGTAAATGGGAAGACCAGGAAAATGCTCATCCCCAGGAACAGATGCAGCTTGAACAGCAGTCCAGCACCCGTTAGAAACTCGGCGGCGCCGGGTCTAAAGGTCGCAATGTGCTGGGCCCATTCACCGAAAGCCATCATCAACCCGCCATCCATGTGTTGGGCCGAGACGGGAATGGTGGCCAGTCCCAGTCCAAATTGAAGCCACAACAGCACCAGCAGCAAGATGTCGCTGGTGCGTGAATTGACCCGAATGCGCGGCTCAAACAGGCGCCGGTGCAGCAGCAGACTCACGCCAACAAACCCCGCCAGACCAGCGGCACCGCCCGTGACCATTGCCATGAGCTGCTTGTCTGCGGCACTGGTGAAATGTTCGTAAACAAAGTGGGGCGTCAACAGGCCGGCAAAATGTCCGAAGAACAGAAACAGAATGCCGACATGAAACAGGTTGCTGCCCCAGCGCAATTGCCCGGTTTTGAGCATTTGCGAGGAATCGCTCTTCCAGGTGTACTGGTCCCGGTCAAAGCGGATCAGGCTGCCCAACAGGAAGACGGTGAGGCAGATGTAGGGGTACAAACCAAACAAGAAGTTTTCTAATGCGTTCATGGTGATACTCCGGGATGTACAGCCGCCTTCGCGCTAACGCGGGCGGCTTCATTTTTTACAAAGACCATGGGCTGAGCCTGGCCCGGTGTGGTCTGCCCCTTGGAGGAGCAGCCGCCGAAAACGATGGGCTCTTCCCAGGTCGCGTCCAGGGCTTCATCGGGCTTGATCTTGACCGCGTGCGCTTTCTCTCCGCTGAGTTCGAGCAGGGCGCCGAGCACACTGGCGTAGGCGCTTTCCCGCTGCTGCAGGGCGTTGAAAATGGCATTGAAAATGTGCGCCATTTCCGCGAGAAACGCCTTGGCCTCCTTGGCCGGCTGGGTCGAAACGAACTCAAGCACCGCGGGCAGGTAGTCGGGCATCTCACCGGGCGCCAAGAACAACCCTGCTTTCTCGTAGGTCTGCGTCAGATCAATCATGGCGGGCCCACGGTCGCGCGAGTCACCATGCACATGCTCAAAAAGGTGCAATGAGGTGGCTCGGCCCTGATCGAATATCTCGACATAGTGCGCCTCCGTGGCCAGCCGGTCTGCGCTGGCCAGGATAGTCATCAGTGCGTCGAGTTCGGCCAGACGAGCGGGCGAGACGGCATTTTGGTCATGCAGGGCTTGCCTCATGTCGGCCAGGTCACCCCGAAGGGCAACGTCTGGGTAGGACAGCAAGCGGGCCAATACCCGCAGGCTGATCGATGCGTTGGGACGTGCCATCGTCACACCCCCGCCTTGATGGGAATGGTGCGCCGTTTGGTCCCGCCGAACAGGCTGGCCTCGCTGGCGCCGTCGGAGCAGCCATTGCCAAACGAGAAGCCGCAGCCCCCACGCATGTCAAAGGTGTTTTCGGCGTACTCGCGATGGGTCGTCGGAATCACGAATCTGTCTTCGTAATTCGCAATAGCCATCACGTGGTACATCTTTTCAACCTCGGCCTGCGACATGCCGACCTGATCGAGCACGGCGGTATTGATGCGCCCGTCCACATGCTTCTCGCGCTGATAGGCCCGCATGGCCAGCATGCGCTCAAGCGCACGCTCGACCGGTTGGGTGTCGCCGGCCGTGAGCATGTTGGCGAGGTACTTGACCGGAATGCGCAACTGCTTTACGTCCGGAATCTCCCCATTGGTCCCGAGTTGCCCGGCGTTGGCCGCTGCGCTGATGGGTGAGAGGGGTGGCACGTACCAGACCATGGGCAGCGTGCGGTACTCGGGGTGCAGCGGCAGGGCAACTTTCCAGTCCACCGCCATTTTGTACACCGGGCTGTTGCGCGCCGCTTCCATCCACTTGTCCGGAATCCCGTCAATGCGGGCTTGCTCGATGACCTTGGGATCGCTGGGGTCCAGAAAGATGTCGAGTTGGGCCTGGTAAAGGTCCCGGTCGTGCTCGACACTGGCCGCTTCCTGCACGCGGTCTGCGTCATACAGCAGCACGCCCAGGTAGCGGATGCGACCGACGCAGGTTTCCGAACACACCGTGGGCTGGCCCGCCTCGATGCGCGGGTAGCAGAATATGCACTTCTCGGCCTTGCCCGATTTCCAGTTGTAGTAAATCTTCTTGTACGGGCAGCCGCTCACGCACATGCGCCAGCCGCGGCATTTGTCCTGATCGATCAGCACAATGCCATCTTCCTCGCGCTTGTAGATCGAGCCTGAGGGGCACGACGCAACGCAGGCCGGGTTCAGGCAGTGCTCACACAGCCTGGGCAGGTACATCATGAAGGTGTTTTCAAACTGGCCGTAGATGTCCTTCTGGATGTCGTCGAAATTCTTGTCCTTGCTGCGCTTGGAAAACTCGCCGCCAAGAATCTCTTCCCAGTTGGGTCCCCACACGATCTTCTCCATGCGCTGACCGGTGATCAGGCTGCGTGGGCGGGCGGTGGGCACCGCTTTGGACTCGGGTGCCGACTGCAGGTGCTCGTAGTCGTAGGTGAAGGGTTCGTAATAGTCGTCAATCTCGGGCATGTTCGGGTTGGCGAAGATGCGCATGAGCAGCTTCCACTTGGCCCCTTGACGCGGCTCGATCTGGCCGTTGGTTTTGCGAATCCATCCACCGTTCCATTTGTCCTGGTTTTCCCATTCCTTGGGGTAACCGATGCCAGGCTTTGTTTCGACGTTATTGAACCAGGCGTATTCCATGCCGGGCCGGGTCGTCCAGACGTTCTTGCAGGTGACTGAACAGGTGTGGCAGCCGATGCATTTGTCCAGGTTCAACACCATGCCGATTTGTGCGCGAATTTTCATGCGGGTTCTCCTTAGGCGTGCGCCGGCGTTGGGGTGGCGGTTGAACCGGACTCGTCGTCGAGCCAGTCCACCTTGTTCATCTTGCGCACCACCACGAACTCGTCGCGGTTGGTGCCGATGGTTCCGTAGTAGTTGAAGCCATAGCTGAACTGGGCGTAGCCGCCAATCATGTGGGTGGGCTTGAGCACGATACGAGTCACCGAGTTGTGAATCCCGCCGCGGGCACCGGTGATCTCGGAGCCGGGGGTGTTGATGATTTTTTCCTGCGCGTGGTACATCATGACCATGCCGGGGTTGACCCGCTGGCTCACAATGGCGCGCGCAGCGATGGCGCCGTTGATGTTGAACAACTCGACCCAATCGTTGTCCACAATGCCCGCCCGCTTGGCGTCGTCTTCACTCAGCCAGATGACGGGGCCGCCGCGACTGAGCGTGAGCATCATCAGGTTGTCACTGTAGGTGGAGTGAATACCCCACTTCTGGTGCGGCGTGATGAAGTTGAGCGCAATCTCGGTGTTGCCATTGGGTTTGATGCCCTGGATCTCTGCCGTGGTCTTGAGGTCCACCGGCGGGCGGTAACTGGAGAAGCCCTCCCCGAAAGCGGCCATCCAGGGGTGATCCATGTAGAACTGCTGGCGCCCGGTCAGGGTGCGCCATGGGATCATCTCGTGCACGTTGGTGTAGCCGGCGTTGTACGAAACAGTTTCGGACTCGATGCCACTCCAGGTTGGGGAGCTGATGATTTTGCGCGGCTGGGCCTGAATATCGCGGAAGCGGATTTTCTCGTCTTCGCGGTGAATCGCCAGATGGGTGTGATCCCGGCCGGTTTGTTTGCTCAGTGCGTCCCAGGCCTTGACCGCCACATGACCGTTGGTTTCTGGCGCGAGTTGCAGCACCACTTCGCAGGCGTCAATGTCGGTTTCAATTTTTGGCATGCCGCAGGTGACGCCTTCGGCGGTCACTAGACCGTTGAGCTCACCGAGTTGCTTGACCTCGGTTTGCGTGTTCCAGGCGATGCCCTTGCCGCCGTTGCCGACCTTGTTCATCAATGGGCCCAGCGCAGTAAAGCGTTTGTACACATTGGGGTAGTCACGCTCGACCACCGTCATGTTGGGGCCGGTCTTGCCCGGGATCAGGTCGATCTCGCCACGTTTCCAGTCCTGCACGCCAAAGGGCTGTGCCAGTTCGGCTGGGGAGTCGTGCATCAGAGGCGAGAGCACCATTTCGCGTTCGACACCCAAATGGCCGACACAAACCTCGCTGAATTTCTCGGCAAAACCCTTGTAAATGTCCCAATCGCTGCGCGACTGCCAGGCCGGGTCCACAGCCGTGGACAGCGGGTGGATAAACGGATGCATGTCACTGGTGTTGAGGTCGTTCTTCTCATACCAGGTGGCCGTGGGCAACACGATGTCTGAGTACATGCAGGTCGTGCTCATGCGGAAGTCAAGCGTGACCACCAAGTCGAGCTTGCCTTCGGGAGCCTTGTCATGCCAGACCACTTCGCTGGGTTTGGCTTCGTCCGCGCCCAGATCCTTGCCCTGCACGCCGTGGCTGGTGCCCAGCAGATGCTTGAGGAAATACTCGTGCCCCTTGCCGCTGGAGCCCAGAATGTTGGAACGCCAGACAAACATGTTGCGCGGCCAGTTATCCGGGTGATCCGGGTCTTCGCAGCTCATGGCCAGCGAGCCGTCCTTGAGACTCTTGACCGTGTAGTCCTTGGGGTCCATGCCTGCGGCTGTGGCGTCGCGCACCACCTGCATGGGGTTGGTCTTGAGTTGCGGTGCGGAAGGCAGCCAGCCCATGCGTTCGGCGCGCACGTTGTAATCGATCATGCTGCCGGCATAGAGCTTTTTGTCGGCCAGTGGCGAGAGCACTTCTTCCATGCCCAGTTTTTCATAGCGCCACTGATCGGTGTGGGCATAGAAGAAACTGGTGGAGTTCATTTGCCGAGGCGGACGGATCCAGTCCAGGGCGAAGGCCAGCGCCGTCCAGCCCGTTTGGGGCCGCAACTTCTCTTGGCCCACATAGTGCGCCCAGCCGCCGCCGCTTTGCCCGATGCAGCCGCACATCATCAGCATATTAATGACGCCGCGGTAATTCATGTCGGCGTGGTACCAGTGGTTCATGGCTGCGCCAATGATGACCATGGACTTGCCGCGCGTCTTGTCCGCGTTGTCGGCGAACTGGCGGGCCACGGTGATGATCTGCTCACGCGGCGTGCCGGTGATGCGCTCCTGCCAGGCCGGGGTGTAGGGGGTGTCGTCGTCAAAGCCCTTGGCCGCGAGTTCACCGGGCAAACCGCGCGCGACACCGTAGTTGGCCACCTGCAGGTCGAACACGGTAGCGATCAGGACCTCGCGCTTGTCGCCCAATGAAATGCGCTGAACCGGCACGGTGCGGACCAACACATTGTTGGCCGAGTCGCCGCTGGCGTTGTTGGGGAAATGCTCGCTCACAATGCCACCAAAGTAGGGGAAGCCCACCTTGGCAGTTTCAGAACCAGGGCTTTCGCCCTCGAGCACCGAGAGCTTGAGCTTGACATCGCCGCTGGTACGGGCCTCCTTGGCCTCCAAATTCCATTGACCCTGGTCGGCACGGCCATCGGGGCCCCAGCGGAACCCGATGGCGCCGTTGGGCAACACCACCTTGCCATCTTGATCCAGGGCAACCGTTTTCCAATCCGGGTTGTTGTCGGCGCCTAGTTTGTCGCTGAAATCAGAGGCACGCACGTACCGATCTGGCACCATGACGGTCTCGCCGCTGGGCAGTGCGTGCTCTTTGAGCATCACCAGCATGGGCATGTCGGTGTAGCGACGCACATAGTCATCAAAGTAGGCGCTACGGGGCTTGCCGCCATCGGGGAAATAGAACTCCTTGAGGATGACGTGCCCCATGGCCATCGCCACCGCGGCGTCGGTGCCCTGCTTGGGCTTCATCCAGATGTCGGACAGCTTGGCAACCTCCGAATAGTCCGGCGTCACCGCCACGGTCTTGGTGCCTTTGTAGCGGACCTCGGTGAAGAAGTGAGCATCCGGGGTGCGTGTCTGGGGTACGTTGGAGCCCCAGGCAATGATGAATGTGGAGTTGTACCAGTCGGCCGATTCCGGCACGTCGGTCTGCTCACCCCAGATTTGCGGACTGGCCGGTGGCAGATCGCAGTACCAGTCGTAAAAGCTCATCGAGACGCCGCCGATCAGGCTCAGGTAGCGGCTGCCCGCGGCATACGAGACCATGGACATCGCGGGAATCGGCGAGAAGCCAATGATGCGGTCCGGACCGTGCTTCTTGACGGTGTGCACATTGGCCGCCGCCACCATTTCGTTGACCTCTTCCCAGCTCGAGCGTACAAAGCCTCCCAGACCACGAACGCTTTGGTATTCCTTGCGCTTGGCATCGGACTGGGCAATCGAGGCCCAGGCATCAACCGGGTCATTTTCCAGGCGCGCGTCCCGCCAGAGCTTAAGCAGGCGGCCCCGCACCATCGGGTATTTAACCCGGTTGGCACTGTAGAGATACCAGCTGTAGCTGGCACCGCGCGAACAACCGCGAGGCTCGTGGTTGGGCATGTCCCAGCGGGTGCGCGGGTAGTCAGTTTGCTGGGTTTCCCAGGTGACGATGCCACCTTTGACGTAGATCTTCCATGAGCACGAGCCGGTGCAGTTGACGCCATGGGTGGAGCGCACGATCTTGTCATGCGCCCAACGGTCCCTGTAGGCGTCTTCCCAGGTACGGTCTTCGCCCGTGGTGACGCCGTGGTTGCCCGAGAATGGCTCCTGGGGCCGAGAAAAATAGCTGAGTCGATCCAGAAAGTGGCTCATGGAATACTCCGATTCAATAACAAATATCGATTAAAACTGGATACAACCTGCGTCTATCAGGCATAGCACGCTCTCAATAATGTAGCAATATTTGCCACAATCGACGCAGTTGAATCCGCTTACGGGTTCTTGATTTCGGCGCCAGAGCGCAGGTAGAACCACCAGTTAAGCACCAGGCAAAGCGCGTAAAACACGGCAAAACCGTACATGGCCATCTCTGGCGTACCAGCCTTCACCTGGGCGCCAATCACCACCGGGGCGATGAACGCGCCATAGGCGGCGACCGCCGAGGTCCACCCCAGAACGGGACCGGCTTGCTGGCGGTCAAAAATGACGCCAATCGTCCGGAAGGTCGAACCATTGCCAATACCGCTGGCGGCGAACAGCACCACGAACAGCCACATGAACGTTGAAAAGTACTGCTCCGGAGTGGCTGATCCGTAGGCCAACAACATGACATAGCCTACGGCCCCCGAGGCCAGGACCATCACGGCGGAAATGATTTGGGTCACGATGGAGCCCCCAACCTTGTCCGCAATCCAACCGCCCACGGGCCGGATCAGGGCACCGACAAACGGGCCAATCCAGGCGTAAGTCAGTGCCGAAGGTGCATTGGGATTTTTCAGCACGTGTTGCATGACACCGGCGGCGTCGGGCACGTGGCTGATGCCGAAAATCACCGTGATTGACAAAGGCAACGCCATAGAGAAACCGATGAACGAGCCGAAGGTCACGATGTACAGGATCGTCATCGACCAGGTGTGCTTGTTCTTGAAGATCGCGAACTGCTTGTCGATATTGCCCCGCATTTCACCAAAAGCGGCCAACTTCATCGCAAAAACCGTGGCCACCATGATCAGCGGCAGTGCCACCCACATGTTGAGCAGGCCCAAACCGGTGGGCGCTGGCAGGTACAGGTACAGGCCAACGACCCCGATCACACTGGTAATGCCCCACAGATACAAGATCTTGCCAAACGCCGCCGCCGTGCCACCGTAGTTGGGCGAGAGCTGCAGCAAGTTGTTCATTCCGAACCAGGCCGCCATAACCAGCGGCACCAAGATGGCCGCCCAGATAAAGCCGCCGTTTTGAATGAATGTGGGTGTACCGGCCAAAATTTTGCCCATGATCCATCCGCTGTCCTTGGTCAGTGGCATGGAGCCGCCGCCCAGCGCACCAAACAGACCGACGGTCATCACCAGCGGAATCAGAACCTGCATGGTGGTCACACCAAAGTTGCCCAGACCCGCATTCAGACCCAGCCCGGTTCCCTGCAGCCGCTTCGGATAGAAACCCGAGATATTGGACATGGAGCAGGCGAAATTACCGCCCCCGATGCCCGAGAGGAAGGCGCAGGCCTGGAACACCCACAGCGGGGTGGTCTTGTCCTGCAGCGCAATGCCGGTCCACACAGCCGGAATGATGAGCAGGGCCGTGGTCAGGAAAATGGTGTTGCGGCCGCCGGAGAGCCGGATGAAGAACGAGGCTGGAATGCGCATGGTGGCACCCATCAGGCCCGCAATGGCGGTCAGCGTGAACATCTCGGCAGGCTTGAACGGAAAGCCCAGATTGAGCATCTGCACCGTGAGGATGCCCCACATCACCCAGACGGCGAATCCGACGAGCAGATTGGGGATGGATATCCAGAGGTTGCGGCTGGCAATATGCTTGCCCGTGCTTTCCCAGAACGTCTCGTCCTCGGGCCGCCAGTCGGCGATGTCCGCGCTTGAATAGCTTTTCAGTGGCGCGGTCCCAGGCGGGACGTTGCGTGGTGTTTTGATGCTCATGGCATGGTCTCCTTTGAATTGAATGACGAATGAATGACGGAGCTAGGCACTTTGACGACTGATAACATCGGTGCCCCGCACCTCTGACCAGTGCATCCAGATCAGTGAAATGCAAACCAGGCCGTACAACAACATAAAAGCGCTGGAGCGGACACCGGTCAGATCCAGCAACACACCGAACAGAATGGGCAGCGCAAAGCCCCCCAAGCCGCCGACCATGCCCACAACGCCACTAACCGCGCCAATGTGCTCCGGGAAATCGTCAGCGATGTACTTGAAAATACTGGCCCGGCCAAAGGCCCACGCAATGCCCAGGACGCACACCAGGGCTGTGAACACCGGTTCGCTCAAACCGACGTGAAATGAAAACACACCCGTGTCGGTCTGCACGGTCAGGTCCGTTTGCGGATAGGACAGCAAAAACAGGCAGATCCAGCTTGCCCACAGCACCCACCACGTCACCGCGTGGGCTCCGTGACGATCAGCGAGCCAGCCACCCAAGCCCCGCGCCAGGGCCCCGGGCAGGGTGAAGAACACGGACATCAGCGCGGCCATGCGGATGTTCAGACCATACTCACCGACGTAGTACTGCACCAGCCACAGGGACAACGCCACAAATCCGCCAAACACAACGCTGTAGTACTGGCAATAGCGCAACACCCTTGGTTGACCCAGCAATTTAAATTGGGCCGCCAAACTGGTCTTGGCAACTGGCGCGGGCTCGATTTCGTCGTGGCTGAACAGCCAGAAGATCACCACCGCCAGCGCCATCAGGCCAGCGTATGCCTGTGGCACCAGTTGCCAGCCAAAAGCAACCAGCAGCGTTGGCGCCACGATCTGATTGAGCGCAGCACCGACATTTCCACAGCCATAGACACCCATCGCCATGCCTTGCTGGCTTCTTGGAAACCAGCGTGCGACATAGGGCGTTCCCACCGCGAAGGTGCCGCCGGCCAGCCCTGCAAACAGTCCAGCCAAAAGGAAGTGCCAGTAAGCGGTGGCAAAGCTCAGCAGCCAGATGCCCGGTATGGCCACCACCAGCAACGCGGTCATGGTGCGGCGGCCACCATGCTGGTCCATCCACAATCCCAGGGGAAGGCGCACCAGTGAACCCGCCAGAATCGGCGTGGCCATGAGCAGGCCAAACTGCGTCGAGCTGAGCCCGAGCGTATCCCGGATCGGAATCGCGATCACCCCGAACATCATCCACACCATGAAACACACGGTGAAGGCCAGGGTGCTGACGATCAGCACCGACCAAGCCTGACGTTGGTGTTCAAGGGTGGCGGCCATGAGGTTGGTTTTTCAGCGACATGGGCTCTACTGTCTCCGAATTGGCCGTCTGTGAACATCCCCCATAGGGACGCGCACAGGGGTCTGAAAGAGCGATGGGACAGCCAGCGCCATCGTTCAAAAGAACTATGGCAGCGCCGGTCAGCGGTCAACGTGGGGCGCAGCCTGGCTGGCTCAGGTTACCGGTTTTTCCTTGCCAAGGCGTCCCATGACCTCCCGCACTTCGTCCAGCGTCTTGAACTTGGCAGTCAGGGTCAAGCCGTCGCCTCTTTCCTGCAGTTCCACCTCGCCACCCTGGAACAGCCGGGCGAGTTCAGTCTCGGTTTCACGTTTGTTCAGCAAATCACGGGCAATGGCATGGTCCACCGAAGAAATCACGTATTCATCACCAAAACCACCTTGCGGTTCTTTCAGCCAGGCCATACAGGCCAGCCAGCTCAAAAAGGCGCCGCCTGCAATGATGAAGAAGAACTGGGAGGGCGTCACGTACATGAAAACAAACAGGTAAAACACCGCGCCCACGTTGCCGTACGCGCCAGCCATGCCGGAGATCTGGCCGGTCAACCGCCGTTTGATCGACGGCAGGATGCCAAAGGTGGCGCCTTCAGCGCCTTGCACGAAGAACGAGCAACCAATGGTGACCGCCACCGCAATGATCAGAGGCCAGTTGCTGTTCATGAGTCCCATCAGCGCAAAGCCCACGGCGATACCCAGCATGTAGCACAGCATGACAAAGCGGCGGTTACCGAATCGGTCAGACACCAGGCCGCCCATCGGACGCGCAAACAGATTGACAAAGGCGAAGGAGGAAGCAATCAGGCCCGCGCTGGCGGCCGACAGGCTCCAGGTCTCCTCGAAAAACATGGGCAGCATGGAGACCACCGCCAGCTCCGCGCCGAAGTTAGCAAAGTAGGTGGTGTTGAGCGCGGCGACCGAACTGAAGGGGTAGCGGTCGTCCTTGGGCACGCCTTTTTTGAGGATGGGCAAGTTAACCCTGAGCGCCTGCACCAATTGGTAAATGATGGCCACGGCGATGGCAAAATAGCAAATCCAAGCGGTCAGGTCGTCGATGAAGCCGGTCTTCTGGACTCGCCACACGAGAACAGCCAGGATACCGACCAGAGGGAGGATGAACAGAAGCAGAAGCACCAGGTCGCCATAGCTGGAAACCTCCAGTGCCGATGCCTTTCGGGGTTTGATGTGGGTATCCGCAGTGGGTCCGTCAGTAATGGCGAACCAGTAGAAGACGCCATAAATTGCCATAAAGACCCCTGATGTCGCCACGGCCCAGCGCCAGCCGTCGGGTCCACCAAACATGGTCAGCGCAATGGTGGGCAGTGTCATGGCGGCCGCGGCAGAGCCGAAATTGCCCCAACCGGCGTAGAAGCCTTCAGCAAAGCCGATATGCCGTGGTTTGAACCACAGCGATGTCATGTGAATGCCGACCACAAAGCTCGCGCCCACGGAGCTCAAAATCAGGCGTGACACAAACAATTGCTCCCGACTGTCACCGAACGCAAAGGTCAGGGTAGGGATAGCCATGGTCACCATCAGGATCGAAAAAACACGGCGCGGTCCGAACCGGTCCAGCGCCATGCCCACCAGTATGCGGGCCGGAATTGTGAGCGCCACATTGGCGATTGCGAATAGCCGCAGGTCATCCTTGGTCAGCCAACTGGCCGTTTTCAGGATGGACGACGCCAGAGGCGCCATGTTAAACCAGACATAAAAGCTGATGAAAAAGGCAATCCAGGTCAGGTGAAGGGCCTTAATTTCCGGATTTTTGACCCGGAAGAGATCGCTAACTTGCATGATGAACCTCGGTAATCAAAAAATGCGATGTGCCGACCGCCACCGGGCAGCACAGAAGTGTTATTCGACGTGGGTGGGGATAATCAGGAGCGGACACTGCACCCGCCGTGCCAAGAACGCGCTGACCGAGCCAAACGTCATGTGATCAAACTCTTCAACCAGCGCATCAAGTCCGCGGCTGATGAAGTTCCCGTCTGGCTTATGGGAGTGGCGAGCCATCACCAGCACGTCGGGCTTGCGGTCCTGCGTGGCGCGCAGAATCATCTTGCGTGCATCACCCTGGGCAATCAACACGGTGGCCGCATATCCTTCGGCGCTAAGCTCAGCCGCAGCCCCCTCAACGCCCCGTTTTTGTTCTTCGAACTGTGCACTGAACATATCGTCGCTGGCGCTGGTCGTGCTCCCAATATCCTCAATCACTGAAATCAGCGTGATGCTGGGCTTTTCCAGGGCAAACAATCGTTTGAACGCATCGAGCGCGATGCGAGCGTTGGGGGAATGGTCATAGGCCAGCATGACGTGCATGAGGGTTCTCCGGTTTGGTGCAACAAGTCACCCCGGACGCCCGAGGCTATGCACGAACTGTGCCGGATTCGGAGCCGAGGAACAATCCTCCAGTGGAATGCCAAGCCCATCCGAAAGGAGGATGACACCACCAGCGTTTGATGCCAAAAGAACTATGCAAACGCGCAGTCGAGCCACCCGAGCCGGTCACTTTTCGTCAGGGTAAATCGGCCAGGCCCTGATGAACAGCGAACACGGCGACCTGCACGCGCGAGCTCAAATTCAACTTGCGCAGGATGTGCTGAACATGAATCTTGACTGTGGTCTCGGCGATGTTGAGCTCGCGGGCAATGAGCTTGTTGCTGTCCCCGCGTGCAATCAGGGCCAGCATTTCACGCTCGCGCGGCGACAACAGATCCACATTTGACGAGTCATCCGGGCCGGATTGCGGCTCCAGGGCTGCGGCCGTCGTTTCAATACTGGGCATGGCACGAAAGGCCGCGACAAGCTTGGTCATCATTTCGGGACTGACCACCGATTCGCCGCCGATCACCTTGACGATGGCATCGCACAATTGGTCAGATTCGACAGTTTTGAGCAAATAGCCCTCGGCTCCGGCCTGCAACGCAGCAGCAAGATCGTCTTCATTCTCGCTTACGGTCAGCATCAAAATACGCGCTTCCGGGGCCGCCTGTCTGAGCGAAGCGATGCCATCAACGCCTCGCACGCCGGGCAAGTGGTTGTCCAGGAGAATCAAGTCTGGCTGCTGGCGCTCCAGACAACGCAAGGCCTCCCCGATATCAGCCGCCTGACAAGGCAATTCGAAGCGTCCATCCTGCGCTAACAAAGCCATCAGTCCGCGGCGAAACAAGGAGTGGTCGTCGACCACCATAAGTCGTATCAGTTTCATGTTGCTACCCATTGACAAGTATTGCCTCACGCGCTGCCATGACCGGGTGCGCTGGCAAAATGAGTGTGACAGTACTCCCCTCTCCCGGCTGTGAGGCCACGGTCACCTGCGCGCCAACGCTTGAGGCACGCTCGCGCATGATTTTCAGCCCCACATGGGTCTCATTGCGAACCATGTCGGCGTCGAATCCGATTCCGTCATCGCGCACTACAAACCGCCAGCATTCACCCTTGAACACCTCCAGTTCTACCGTGGTTGCGCCCGCATGCTTGCGGACATTGGACAAGGCCTCCTGTACCACGTGCAACACCTGGACTTGAACATCTGAAGGCAGTGGCAGCCCCTCACCCTGAACATGCAGTTGGGCTGGCAACCCGGTTTGATGCCGGAACTTCTGCAGCGTCTCCTGGAGCGCATTTTCAATATTGTCCGTATTGGTACGGGTGCGAAAATGCACCAGCAATTCCCGTACATCATTGATGCTCTCACGCAGCCCCGCGTCAAGTTCGTCAAGTGCCGTTTGCACCTGGACTGGCCGCGCTTTCTGCGTGGCTCCGCGCAACAGCTGAACTTGGATCTTGAGAAATGCCAGCGACTGCGCAATCGAGTCATGCAGCTCGCTGGCTAGCAGCGCACGCTCTTCACCCACCGCGGCCTCACGCTCAAGCGCGGCTGCCCGCAAGCCTTCCATCGCACTGGCCAGATGGCTGGCCAGGGAGTCCAGCAACTCCACCTCATCGGCACGCAGCACCACCGTATTGCGGAAGAACAGGTCCACCTCCCCAATCAGGCGATTCTGCAGTCGCATGGGCACACTGACCAGACTCTCATACCCTGCCCGGGCGCAACGACGCAGGGGAGCGACTTCATGGTTGTGAATCGGAATAACCCGGGTACGTGAATCAGGTGCCAAGCTGCCGCAGGCACAGGCACCCGTCAACAAGCTGCGTTCGTCGTCGATCATGTCCGACGGGAAGCAGTCTGAGGCCAGCATCAGGTAGCGCTGATTCGCCTCATCGGACCACCGCACCACCACGGCATCAGCTTTCATGACGGAACGCACCCGCTGCGCAAACCCTTTGGACAGGGCTTCGATGCTGTCGGCACTGGCCAGAAAGGCACTCACTTCGTAAAGGGTCTCGATGCGCGTCTTTTGTCCCTCAAGATCTCGGGTTTTGGCCTTCACCTGAGCTTCCAGGCCCTCATACAGGGACTGCAATCGCTGGGCCATGCCATTGAATCCTGCCTCCACCTGACCGAACTCGTCCAGCGCTTCCACCTCCACACGGGTCGTGAAATCACCCGATTCAATCATGTGCAAGCCCTGACGCAATTTGGTCAAGGGACTGATGACATAAAGATACCCGGTGTAGAGCATCACTCCGGCACCACCGACGGCAAGCGCCATCATGAAAAACTGAACCAGATTGAGAATCGCCGTCAAGCGGGACATTTGCCGCTCAATCGACTGCACGAACCGGTCAATCGCCTCCACAAAAATGCCGGCGGACTGTAAAGAATCCTGTGGGGACAACGTCTCAGGGCTTAGCCATTGACTGCGTTGTAATGCCCAAAGATTTTCCACCGCCGCAAATTTTGTGCGAACCGCGTCGTCCCAAGGGACAAACAACGGGCGCAACGGGTCGCCCCTTTGTAACAAAGTCAGGCTTTGGTCAAAATTGGACACCAGAGACTGGACTTTGGCGGGGGCCAAATCCGCCTGCACCATGCTTGAGAGTCGCCAGGTTTGCATGCGCATGCGTCCGGCCTCATTAATCGCAGCGCCTCCGCCCTCCATCTGCCATGTCAGCCACAAACTCAGTCCAATGGACGCCAGCGCCACCACCAAAAAACCGGTGCCGGTACGAATGAGCTTACTCGAGAGCGACGTTGAGGATTTCATTATTCGAAACAAGGTTTGCCGCCCATTTTCATGCAAATCCTGTGCGCTCCGGGTCAACGGGTGGTGAACCGGCTCGGGGACAGCGCCCCGATGCCCTCCAAGGGCTCGGCATCACAGGCAAGTCGCGCAACTTGCGCTCCCAGAATGGGCCCCAGGCAGATGCCGTCGCCCTGCATCCCGGTGGCGATGATGAGACCCTCGATGGTCGGATGACGACCCACAATCGGTAACGCGTCCGCCGTGGTTGCCCGGATGCCTGCGAAGGTGCGGATAACCCGCTGGCGCGCCAGCGCCGGGTATATCTCCAGCGCATCATGCAAGATGGCCGAAACTGTGCGGGCGTCGGTTTGCCGGTCAGTGATACCGGCTTCGCGGCTGCTGCCGATCAGGAACTGGCCCGTCATGAGCGGATCAATGACCAGCGCCACGCTGTGAGCCTGCGCGCCAACCCTCTTTGAGGCCAGATAACCCGCTGACATCAAGGAGCCCGGCAATGCCTGCCCGCTGGTTCTGGCACGGTCGGTAATGATGAGTTGGCCCCGACGTGCGATCAGCACATCGCCCAGGTCCATGAGCGCCGCCGATCCCATACCCGCGGAAATAACCACCCGGTCCGCTGTAATCACCCCCTGCTGCGTGCGCACTCCGATCACACGACTACCGTGCAACGCCAACCCAATGACCGGGACGTGGCGCTGCGGAATCACCCCCGCACAAGCCAGCAAACGATCGGTCACCTGATAGCCAATGGCGTGACCATCCAGAGGCACTTTCAGTCCGGCCGACACAGGCGACCCCAGGGCGGGCACGCGCTTCAAAAGTTCTTCGCGCGTGAGCCAAAGCGTGGGTTCGCCTACGCTGGCCAGGTCGTGCTGCTGATTCTCGATCAGTTCGATCTCGGGGGCAGTACAGGCGTACAGATAGGTTGGCCGCGTGTGAAACAAGCCCGCCAGTGGACCGTCCTGTACCAAATGACCATAGAGATCCCGCGCCTTTCGGGCAAGCTCCATCATCACCCCCGGACGCTTGCTGGCCACCGAGACAGCCCCGTCGGAGGCGCCCGTCGCCCCGGCTGAGGGGTTTTCGGCTTCAATCAGCGTGACTTTGGCGCCCGCCAAAGACAGGAAATACGCGGTGGCGGCACCGACGATGCCCGCCCCGATCACGATGACACTGGGCCGGGCCCTGCGCCCGATGGGACTCACGCCTATAAACCCGAAGTTAGCTGAATTGGGCGCTTGAGCTCAAGCAGCACACCTTGATCGACCTGAATAATGCCGCGTTTGGGACGATCCAGATCGATGATGATAAAAACAATCATGGCGATCAATAACGAGACCAGGACCGCGGGTGCGATAACGCGTTTACCACCAAGCCCGCTCGAATAGCCGAGCATGCTCCCCGAGGCGACAAATACGACGAACAGCATAAACAGCACCACCTCTGGCACGTGCATCTGCAGCAGAGCGTTGCGTTTGCCCTGGCTGTCGATCATCTGGTTGAGTGACGCGACGAATGTGCCGGTGGTCACCGGCCGCGGGTCTTCATTGGTGGCCAGAACCGCCAGCGACCACAGCTTGTCCTGCAATCCGCTCGTGCGTTGCTGGTATTGATCACGCTCGGCGCGGCGTGTCAAGTCAATGGTGCTCGCGGCAATGCGCAGGTCCACATAGGCCTGCAACGTCTGCGCCACATCGACCTGAAATTTGGTCGGCAGCAAATGGACCCTGAGCATGGCCGTACCGATGGCATTGGCCTCGTCGATCACCGCGTGGCTGCGGTTGTCAAAACGCTGGATGGACATGCTGAAGGTGAACCCCAGCAACAGCGCCAGCAGACCCAGAATGCTGGCCTGTATCGAGCCGGTCAGCAACTTGACTTCATTGTCCGTGCGCCCCTGCACAAATCTGCCGGCCCGAAACCCAATCTCGTTGAACAGCAAAATGGCTGCAAACAGGCACGACGTAATGACCAGGCTACTGTGATCGTAAATAAATTCACTCGATTCCATATTTTGATTCCATGTGCCCGGATATGGGTCACTATAGCCGCTCCCCGATCCCTGTCGGTCTCAGGTGCGATCGATCTTCCACGCAAGCGCCACCGACGTATTGGTACGGGTGACACCAGGGATATCGCCGATCTCGTCCAGCAAGGCATTCATGCGCATGGCCGATTCGGCCCGCAACAGCACCATGTAATCGAATTGACCACTGACAGCGCACAGCGAACGCACCTCGGGCATGCGCGCCAGCATGCGCTCGACCTCGCGACCTGACTTGGGACTCACACTCAGGCCCACAAAGGCCTGCAAGCCCTGGTTGAGTAGGTCTTGCGCAAGGCGCACTGTGTATCCGGCGATGACCCCATCGCGCTCCAGTCGTGTGATCCGGGACAGGATTGTGGTGCGCGCCGTCCCCAGTTTTCGGGCCAGGTTGGCCGCCGATTCGCGGGCGTTGGTTTGCAGCAGCGAGAGCAGCTCGCGGTCAAGCTTGTCACGCAGGGCTGGCGGTTGCAAAGTTGCTGTGGCCACTGGCAGCGGCTCGGGCCGGATATCTGGTGTCATGATTTTTGAAGCGTAGTCAATCGATACAAATCGTCGATATAGATTGTCTAAATGTCGAATTTAACACCTTATATGTCGAACAACCGCTATTTTATGACCGACTCAGGGCCTAGACTTATGACGTTCATTGATCATTACAGGAGCGAGTTCATGCGTGTTGTCCTATTGGGAGCCGGTCACATTGGCCAGACCATCGCCAGCCTTTTGTCAGCTTGCGGCGACTACGAAGTCAAGGTGGTGGATCGCAGCGCCTCGGCACTGCAAGCCTTGAGCCACCTGACGGTGACAACCGAGGTGGTCGACACCACCAACGCCAACGCCCTGCGTGCCTGTCTGACAGGCCAGGAGGTCGTCATCAACGCCCTGCCCTACCATCTGGCCATCCTGGCGGCCACCCAGGCCCTTGCGGCAGGTTGCCACTATTTTGACCTGACCGAAGACGTGAATGCGACGCGCGAAATCATGCGCCTGGCGCAGGACGCGAAAACCGCCTTCATGCCGCAGTGCGGCCTGGCACCGGGATTCATCGGCATCGTCGCGCACCATCTGAGCCAGAAGTTCAGCACCCTGCAGGAGGTCAAGATGCGCGTCGGGGCGCTGCCCGCCTTCCCCACCAACTCCCTCAAGTACAACCTGACGTGGAGCGTGGACGGCCTCATCAACGAATACTGCCATCCTTGTGAAGCCATCCGCGACGGCGAGATCATCGAGGTGCTGCCGCTCGAAGGGCTGGAGCACTTCTCGCTCGACGGCACCGAGTACGAAGCGTTCAACACATCGGGCGGATTGGGCACACTGTGCGAATCGCTCAAGGGGCGGGTCCAAACGTTGGACTACAAGACGGTACGCTACCCCGGGCACGGCGCCATCATGAAGATGCTGCTGCAGGAACTGGGCCTGAAGTCGGATCAGGAATTGCTCAAAGACATTCTGCGCAAATCCATTCCGATGACCATGCAGGACGTGGTGCTGGTATTCGTAACCGTCAGCGGTCAACTCGACGGCAAGTTGGTGCAGGAAGTCTTTGCGCGCAAGATTTTTGCGGACCGCGATGAAAAAGCGCCACTGAGCGCCATCCAGATCACCACCGCAGCAGGCATCTGTGCCGCCGTTGACCTGTTCCGTGAGGGCAAGCTGCCCCAAGCGGGCTTTGTCCGGCAGGAACAGGTAGAGTTGCCTGACTTTCTGGCCAACCGTTTTGGCAGCGCCTATCAGCAGTCACGGCAGGTCGAGTCGATCGGTTGATCGAGCCCCCCGGGGCGCGGCCCTGTTTATCTGAGTTATGCGGAGTTCCTATGTCCACTCAAACCATCGAGTCCTTGTTGCAATCCATGGGCGTGCCGACGCAAACCCTCCAAGGCGGCGCCTTGTCCACCTGTTCCCCAGTCGACGGCGAGTTGCTTGCCAGGGTTCACACCGCCTCAATTGAGGACGTTGCTACCACCATCGACAAAGCCCGTGCCGCCCATCTGCGCTGGCGCTCGGTCCCGGCCCCACAGCGCGGCGAACTGGTGCGCCTTCTGGGCGAGGAATTGCGAGCCCACAAGCAGGCTCTGGGCGAACTGGTCACGCTCGAAGTGGGCAAGGTCAGCTCCGAAGGCCTGGGCGAGGTGCAGGAGATGATCGACATCTGTGACTTTGCCGTGGGCCAGTCGCGCCAATTGCACGGCTTGACCATTGCCAGCGAGCGCCCCGGCCACCGCATGATGGAGACTTGGCAGCCACTGGGCGTCGTGGGCCTGATCACTGCGTTTAATTTCCCGGTGGCAGTGTGGGCCTGGAACACCAGCCTGGCGCTGGTCTGCGGGGATTCGGTGGTGTGGAAACCCTCTGAAAAAGCCCCGCTTTGCGCGATGGCAGTGCAGGCCCTGTTCGAGCGCGCCTGCTGTCGCTTTGCCCAGCCCGAGCTGACGCAGGACCTGACGCAGTTGATTCTCGGTCTGGCCGATGTGGGGCAGGCGCTGGTGGACAGCCCCCGTGTGGCGCTGGTCTCGGCCACCGGCAGCACCCGCATGGGGCGCGCCGTTGGGCAGCGCGTGGCGGCGCGTTTTGGGCGCTGCCTGCTCGAGCTCGGCGGCAACAACGCCATCATCGTCGCACCGTCAGCCGATCTGGACATGGCGGTGCGCGCCGTGGCGTTCTCGGCAGCGGGCACGGCCGGACAGCGCTGCACTTCAGCGCGACGCCTGATCGTGCATGAATCGGTGTACGACGATCTCGTGGGGCGACTCAAAAAGGCCTATGCCAGCTTCAAGATTGGCGCTCCCCAGGAGGCAGGCACGCTGCTGGGTCCTCTGATTGACCAGGAGGCCTTTGACGGCATGCAGGCGGCCCTGGCCAAGGCCAAGTCGCAGGGTGGCAAAGTCACAGGCGGTGAGCGGGCACTGCAGGAGCGGTTCCCCCGAGCATGGTACGCCAACGCTGCACTGGTGGAGATGGCCGCACAAACCGATGTGGTGCGACACGAAACCTTTGCCCCGATCCTGTATGTTCTCAAGTACCAGACGCTGGCACAGGCCATCGCCCTGAACAACGACGTACCCCAAGGTTTGTCCTCTGCCATCTTCACCACCGACCTGCGAGAGGCGGAAATGTTCATGTCGGCATTGGGCTCCGATTGCGGCATTACCAACGTCAACATCGGCACCTCGGGCGCCGAAATCGGCGGCGCTTTTGGGGGCGAGAAAGAAACCGGTGGCGGGCGCGAATCGGGCTCCGATGCCTGGAAGGCCTACATGCGCCGGGCCACCAACACCATCAATTACTCCAGTGCCCTGCCACTCGCGCAGGGCGTGCGCTTTGATATTTAGGGTCGACGCAAAACCCTTGCACGCGCTGGACAGGGAGCTGGCAAGTCGTCAGGGCGTCTGGAGATTGAACACCGGCACACGCTCTCCCACCAGCAAGCCGCAGGCATTGTGCAAAAGGCGGGCCCGCCAGGGCGTCAGTTCTTCGCGCTGAACTTCGTCCAGCCACCCAAGTTGCTCGAGAACTTCTACCGTCGCGGCATACAGCGCAGGCTTGTTGGCGTCAATGATCTTGATGGCAAAGGCTTCACCCCGACTTTTGCTTGCCACGACTTGCACGCCGTCGGCACCGATCTTGGTCACCCAGTCGCCCCTACCTGCGCGCATGAAGGCCAGATCATTGCGGCCCGTGCCCGAGACCATGTCGGGGCAGGCGGTCATGGCTTCGCTCAGGGCGGCAAAGCTCTCGCCGAACTCAGCATCCCTGGCACCGCTGGCGAGCCGGGCATAGCCGTAAGCCAGGCGCGACAACGGCATGGCGTAATTTGGCGCCGAGCAACCGTCGATGCCCATTTTGAAGTCATTGACGTCCATGCCGACGGCCCGCGCCACATCGCGCCGCACCGCCTGTTGCAACGGATGTTCGGGGTCGATGTAGTCGTCCTGGCTCAGACCGTGCTGCACGCAATAGGCTAAAAACCCGGCGTGCTTTCCGCTGCAGTTGTTGTGCCGCTCGTCGAACACCAGTCCAGCGGGTGGCGTTTTGTCCATGAGGACGAACAAACCCGGGGCATGGCAGCCGCAGCGCAGCGCCTTATAGCTCAGCCCGGTCTTGTCGAGCATGCCTTGCGTCTGTGCAACGTGGATTTCCTCGCCGTTGTGGCTGGCACACATCATGGCCACCTGGGCTTGCGAGAAGTCAAAATGACGCGGCCCACCCGACTGCAAAAATGGCAGCGCCTGCAAGGCCTTGAGGGTGGAGCGCGAGAACGTGAACCAGTGCGGGTCGCCCGCCTGGGCCACCAGTTGACCCAGGGTGTTGACCACGGCCACGGCACCGAAGTGCAGATTCTCTCGGGTTCCGGCTCGGGTGAGTTCAATAAGGGGGACAAGATTCATCCCTGAATTGTCGCTGGAAAAGTCCGTAACGGCCATCGCGGCATGACGACGCTGGATCACCTGCGCTTGTGTTCTACTTCGGTCATAAACTCCCCTCTGCTCGTACTGTCAAACCGCAATCATGCTCATGAACCTTTTGCGCAGGATCGCCCATGCCGTCACTGCCCGTCTGGCGGGCACCCGGCCCCCACCGCTGGGCGACTCTCCAACCATGGACCTGGCAGCGAGAATGCTCACGGCACCTTCGGCGCTCATGCAACTGAGCCCCTTTGAAGCGGGCGTGGTGGTGCGCTACATGCGGCCACGCCCGATCGCATCGGGCACCGAGTTCATCCGCGAAGGCGACGTAGAGGACACCGATTTCATGGTGTTGATACTTGACGGCGAAGTGACGGTGGAGAGTCTGGTCGTGAGCAGTCTATCCCAGCGAACCGTCACCGTGCAGGGGCCCGGTAGCATGCACGGCGAGCTCAGTCTGCTCGACGGCCAACCCCGTTCTGCAACCTGCACCGCCTGCACCGACTTGCGCTGCGCCGTGCTGACCCGCGAAGCAATGATGCGACTTCTGCAAGACGACCCTCGCATCGGTGCCAAACTGATGATGGCCATGGCCATGCGCATCAGCGACCGGCTGCGCGACAACACCGACAAGCTCAACAAGTTCGTGCAGCTGACCAAGGCCCTACAACAGGAAATTGATCATTTGCGGCCCGATTGACGCCCACCATGGAAATGTCGCACAACACCGCTCTGTCCAGGGCATGGACGCTGGCTCTGGTGCTTGCAACTACGGTGGCTGCGCTGGCACTGTGGATGCTCGATCCGATACCGGCGCAAAGTCTGCGTCTGGCGCAATTTGACCAGTTCCAGCGCTGGCACCCGCGCCCGGACTCACCTCCCCAGGTGTGGGTGGTCGATATCGACGAGGCGAGCCTCAAAGCCCTGGGCCAATGGCCCTGGCCACGCACCCGACTGGCCGATCTCGTGGAGCGTCTGCATGAGGCCGGTGCTGCGGCCATTGCACTGGATGTGCTGTTGGCCGAGCCCGACCGCACTTCGCCCAGGGCGGTAGCAGCGCTTTGGGACAAGCCCGAGCTCCAGGCCCTGCTGCAGGGTCTGCCCGACCATGACACGGTGCTGGCACGCACACTGGGAAACAAGAGCGTGGTTCTGGGCAGCAGCCTGTCCAACGACGAAGCGGCTGCACCCGCCCAGGCGCTCTTGGCACCCTACCGGATTGTGCGCAGTGGCACCGGTGACCCGGCCCACTGGCTGCACGGGTTTGACGGGGCGATCTGGCCGCTGCCGCAATTGGCAGCGGGGGCCAGCGGGGTCGGTGCGATGAACTTCACGGCCGACAGCGATGGCGTACTGCGCCGCGTGCCTCTGTACCTGCGCATGGGAGAGCACATCATCCCAACGCTCAGCGCCGAGGCTCTGCGCGTGGCCCAGGGCGCCCGCAATCACGTGTTGCGCGTGGGAGAAGCGGGTATGCAGGACGCGCGCATCGGCGCCGTCACTGTGCCTACGAATGCACAAGCCGAAGTCTGGCTGTACTTCTCACAACAAGCCCCGACCAACATCGTCCCGGCCGCACAAGTTCTGAACGGCCAGTTGCCCTTTGGGCTGCTGAACGGGAAGATCGCGCTGGTGGGCAGTTCGGCTGCCGGTCTGATGGACTTGCGCACCAATCCTATGGGAAAACAAATGCCCGGCGTGCTGGCCCACGCGCTGGCCCTGGAACAAATGCTGTCGAACCGGCACATTCTGCGGCCGGCCTGGGCTTTGGCTGCCGAGGCGCTGGCCCTGCTGATCGGCGCGTTGACCGTTGGCATGGTGGCCCTGCGGGCACCCGTGCGCTGGTCGGTGCTGCTGGCGGCGGGAACGCTGGCAACTCTGCTGGGCGGAACCTGGCTGGCCTTCGCGCACTACCACCTGTTGCTCGATGCCGCCAACCCGGCACTGGCGGTGCTGCTCGTCTTTGGGTTGGCAAGCAGCTTGCACCACCGCGCCAGTGAGCGCCAGCAGCGTTGGGTGCGCGAGGCTTTTTCGCGCTACGTCTCCCCCAATCGGGTAGCCCATTTGATTGCCCACCCGGAGCAGCTCAAGCTCGGCGGTCGCCGTCAGGTCTGCAGCTTTGTTTTCACTGATCTGGCGGGATTTACCCGCATGGTGGAAGGCTGCGATCCGGCGCAACTGGTCAAACAGATCAACGGCTACCTTGATGAGATGCTGGAGATCGTCTTCAAACACGAGGGCACGCTTGACCGCTTCATGGGCGACGCGCTGGTCGTGATGTTCTCAGCCCCGGTCGAGCAGAGCGACCATTGCCAGAGAGCGCTGGACTGCGCCCTGGAGATGCACGCGTTTGCCTCGGACTATGCGCGCCGCCTGCAGTCCCAGGGGGTCGCCTGGGGCCACACCCGCATCGGCGTGCACAGTGGCGAAGTGATTGTGGGCAATTTTGGCGGGAGCGCGTTGTTTGACTACCGCGCGCTGGGCGACCCCATCAACACCGCCTCGCGCCTTGAGAGCGTCAACAAGCATCTGGGCACCTGGGTCTGCGTATCCAAGGCTACGCTGGAGGGTTGCGCTGCGGTCGCGGTGCGCCCGATTGGACGCCTGGTGCTCAAAGGAAAAACTGAGTCCCTGCGGGCCTTCGAGCCGGTGGCGGCCACGCGGACCGGCCAGTGCGCCAGTCCGGTCGACTACGGTGCCGCCTTGAGTCTGCTGCAAAGCGGCCAGGCTGATCAGATCGGTTTGGCGCACGCCGCGTTCGAAACGCTGGCAGAGCGCTATCCCCAGGACCCGCTGGTTCGCCTGCACCTGCAGCGGCTGCGCCAGGGCGCCACGGACGACCTGATCGTGATGGCCGAAAAGTAAGTCGGCCTTGTAGGAGCCTGGGCAGCAGAGCGTTCTGCGCAGGTAAAAGGGGGCGGCCGCAGGCTGGCGGACGCGGAGCAGAACGCTCTGCCGCCCAGGCTCCTCAACGCAGCGTGACCTCGACCCGCCGGTTGCGCGGCTCGGCCACTTCGTCGGGTGTTTTGACCAACAGGTTGCGCTCGCCGTGGGACTCCACCGACAGGGTCACATTCTGCAAGCCCAGTTGCCGGAGTTGCTCGGCCACGGCGTTGGCCCGCTCCAGCGCCAGCGCCTCATTGGCCGGTGCCGCGCCCTGGGTGTCCGTATGGCCGATTACCGAAACATCGGCGGTGGCGCGGAGCCGAACCCGCGTCAAGACCTGCGCCAGCAGGGTCTGCGAGTTGGCGGTGAGCACGCTGCCCTGCTCAAAGTACAGCAGGAATTGTTCGGGCAGCGCCGGGCGTGCCCCCATGGCAGCGCCAAAATCACGCTCCAGTTGTTTCTTGCTGACCTCAAACGGGGGCGAGCCGCCGTCAAGCCTGGCGCCGGTCATGGCTTGGGTAAGCACCTGCGAGCCCCCCGGGCCCTGCACCGTGACCTGACCGACACTGCCGTCAGCATCGGGCAGCAATACAGCGTAGGAACGCGGCCCGGAGCAACCGGTCATCAGGGCCGCCAGTGCCAGGGCTGCGGCCACCATGAGGAGTCTGGGCAGGTGCTTCATTTCACCTCCTGCGCCCTGGCCACGAATTGGGTGCCGCGCACCCCGATGATGCCCGCCGGGGTCTTGATGGTGACGGCTTCGGGCTTGAGTTTGGCGATCACGCCGGAGACATAGTTGAGACTTCCCTTGCCCAGCCGGGCTCCGAGTTGGAGTTGATCCTGCGCCGGTGCGTACAGATATTGGTCAATGGTGAGCACGGTGTCCGGGCCAAAGGCCATCACCGTGTTGTCCTTGAACGTGACTCCCAGGCTTGCCTGAGGGCCGGTCCTGAGCTCGCTGCCCAGCATCACCGGCGTTCCCAGCGCCGCCTTGATGCTTTGACCCTCAGTGCTCACCCAGGCCTCGCCCGAGACCGTCTTGACATAGCCCACCGGTTCCGGACTGGTCTGTGCCTGTCCCAGCAGCGCCAGGGTAACAAGGGTCAGGCCAAGGCTGGCCCGACCTAATTTCAGAAACTGCCCCATTCGAGTTGCCTCCCTATTGAGTTTGTTCCATTGTCGCGCCGCCGGGTTGGCCTGGGCCAGCCCAAAGCGCAGTGCTGTCAACCGGCCCTCAAGGCGCCTGATCGTGCACCCACTGACCAATCTCCTGTACGGCTGCATCCACCGCCGCCGTCAAGGCCCGCACGCCGCCCGGAGCATCGGCACTGGGCGCGGGACGCTGCACAACGATGCTGCGCTGCGCCATTTTTTTGCCCCCGTCCGGGTTCGCCATGACCAGCGTCACCCGCAGTCGCAGCAGACCCACGCTGGTGTCCGGCTTATCGAAAACCTGGCTGAATTCTTCCAGATCCACGCGCAGAGTGTGGGGGGCCCGGGCACCCGAGAGACCGCCCTCGCCGGGGATGAGCAGGGCCCGCTCGGCGCTGAGCTGCTCGCGCAGGCGCTGGCGCAGCAATTGCGCCGGGGCCATGCTCCAGCGCGCTTTGGAATAGGGCTTGAGTTGCAGTGGATCCAGATAGGCCAGGCGGTATTGAACGGCGGTGCTGTCCAGGGCTTGTGTGGCCTCGACTTCGCCCAGAACCAGCGGCGTGCGTCCGGCGGCCAATGCGCCGGGGGGGACGACAAGCGGACCCGGTCCGAAGTCAAAAATGGCCGGACGCACCGCTTGCAGCGACGTACCCGCGCAGCCGGTCAATCCGACAAATAATATAACAAATAGCCATCTAGCCCTCATCCATACTTCATCAGCAGCTATGTTAATGGTAGCGTTTTTCATGGTTGTCCTGGGGTTGCAGAAAAGCCCGGCTCGCCGGGGCCGGGCGCTGTGGCCCCACTGCCAAAGATCAGCGACTGCGGATTGTCGTTGACGCTATTGACCGCGCGGCTGGTCTGGCGCGCCGCTCGCGCCGTGTCGTCAATGGCGCGGTTGATGCGCGGCAGGGTGCTTGATTCAAGCGTGTCGCCCACGCTGGCCAAGGTTTGTGCACCCCGTGTCAGTTGATCGAGCGTGCCGCCCTTCTCATACATGCGCTCGGTCACCTTCCTGAAAGCCAGCGCTGATTTGCGGGCCTCCTCGGCGCTCTCGCTGACCTGACTGGAGGTGTCCTGCAGCGAGGTCAGTGTGACGTCGGCCTCCTGCATCAGTCGGGGCAGCACTTTTCGGGTGTCGGCCGACAGTCGCTCGATGCCAACGGCGGCCTTGTCCAGGCTGCCAACCGCGCCAATGAAACTCTTCTGATTCTCAGGCGAGAGCAACTGATTGACCCGCTCACCAACATCAACCAGCAACGCCAAAATGTTTTCGCCTTGGGCCGAGAGCTTGGTCATCAAGCTGGGCCGCATGGGAATGCGCGCTGGTGGCGTACCGCCCGAAGGCAGTGCTTCGGTCGATTCGCCCGTATCGTTGAGCTGCACGAAGGCCAATCCAGTGACGCCTTGAAAACCCAGCGTGGCAAAGGAGGACTTGGTCATGGGCGCCTGGCCGTCAATGGCAATGCGAATCAGGACATTGCCGGCGGCCAACGGGTCCAGCCCAATGGCCAGCACCTTGCCTACGTTAACCCCCTTGAAACGCACCGAGGCCTGGGGCTGCAGTCCGGTGACGGCATCGGGACTGGAAAGCTCGTAAATCTGGAGATTGCGGGTATCGCGGGTCAGCCACACGGCCAGCGCAATCACCAGCGACAAGAGCACCAGCAAAAAGGCGCCGGCCGCCAGAGCGTGGGATTTGTTTTCCATAAAGTTGTCTTTTTACACTGCTTTGCGACTCTCGCGCAACAGGGCACTGGCGCGCTGGCCTCGCTCGCCCTGAAAATAATCATGGATGAAGGGGTGGGGATGGACCATCACCTCGGCTGGAGGGCCACTGGTGACGATGTGCTTGTCCGCCACCACGGCGATGCGGGTACTGAGCTCAAACAGAGTGTCAAGATCGTGCGTGACCATGACCACCGTGAGTCCGAGCTCCCGGTGCAGGGTGCGCAGCAGCTCACAGAATGCATCGGAGCTGTCGGGGTCCAGCCCGGCCGTGGGCTCATCGAGCAGCAGCAAGGGCGGATCGAGTATCAGGGCCCGCGCCAGCGCCACCCGTTTGACCATGCCACCGGACAGGTCGGCAGGCATCTTGTTGGCCTGAGACGGGTCCAGCCCGACCATCTGCAGCTTGACCATGGCCACGTCACGAACCAACGCCTGCGGCAAGGTACCCAGCTCGCGCAGGGCAAACGCGATGTTCTCCAGCACAGTGAACGCTGAATACAGGGCGCCATGCTGGAACAACATGCCCACGCGACTGGCCGCGCCCTCCTTGCCCAGCTGCGCAGCCGGTCGCCCCAGCACGGTCACGCTGCCACGGGCCGGGCTTTGCAGGCCCAGGATCTGGCGCAGCAGTACAGTCTTGCCGCTGCCCGATCCGCCCACGATGGAGAGCAATTCGCCTGATTCGATGGTGAGGTCCAGATTCTCGTGAATCACCACCTCGCGCCCGTCGACCCGAAAGATCGACCAAAGCTTGTCGATCGCCACGACCGATCCGGCCTGCGCGCTCATAACCCGACGTCCTTGAACACGATGGCAAACAGGGCGTCCACCAAAATGACCATGGTGATGGAAGTGACGACCGAAGCGGTGGTGCCCTGTCCCAGGCTTTCGGTATTAGGCTTGACACGCAAACCGTAATGGCAGCCGATGACCGCAATCAAAAGCCCGAACACCACCGATTTGGACAGGGCCAGTGTCAGGTTAGCGATTTCAACCGCACGTGGCAGGGCCGAAAGAAAATAGGCCGGGGTCACCCCCATGGCCAGATCCGCAGCGAGCATACCGCCCACCAGGGCTGCCAGGGTCGTCCACACGGCCAGCAAAGGCATCACCAGCGCCATGGCCATGGCGCGCGGCAGCACCAGGCGGCCGCCCAGGGCAATGCCCATCACGCGCATGGCATCAAGTTCTTCGGTCACCCGCATGACGCCGATCTGTGCCGTGATGGCCGAGCCCGAGCGCCCGGCAATCAGGATAGCCGCCAACACCGGCCCCAACTCCCGGATCAAGGACACGCCCAACAGGTTGACGATGAAAGTGTCAGCTCCGAACTGGCGCAACTGCAACGACATCAGGTAGGCCAACACCACCCCGATCAAAAAGCCCACCAGCGCCGTGATCGGCAGCGCTGTGGCACCGATGCGGTACAGATGGCCAGAGACATCGCGCCAGGGGCCCTTGCCCGGTTTGCGGATCAGCGCGATGGCATCAAGTAGCAGTTGACCCACCAGCCGGTTGAGGTCTCTGAAGTGCTCTACCAAAGTCCACACCGCAGCGCCCAGGGACAGAAAAAGTTGCCACAAAGAAGTGCCGGTCGGCGTCGGCGGCGCAACGGTGTAGCGGGCCACACGCTCCAGCATGGCTTTTTGCACATCCTGTAAAACCAGGTTTGCTGGCCATTGATGCCCCCAGGTGTTCCACAGCAACTGTGCGCCGGTATGGTCGAGCCGCTCAATGCCGCGCAAATCCCAGGACGTCACCGTTGCCTGCGCCGACGTACTGGCAGTCAATCCTGCAGAGAGTTGGACCCACGTTGCGGGAACGGCCAGGCGAGCCGCCGTCCAGCGGCCTGACAGCAGCACACCCAGGCCATCAGGCGCGGGGCTTGGCTTAATGCAGGGTGTGTCATCCTGCGTGGAAGCGGGCAAATTCACGGTTGGGGTTCTGGGCCATCGGAGCAGCCATGGTAACGGCAAACAACCAGCTCAGAAAGAGTGTCGCGCATCAGGCTGGCGCAGAGCGCTGCTTGCGGCAAAATGCTCTCCTACAGGAGGTGCCATGCGTAATTCCCCATTCCCATCAACCCCGGAGCTCAGCGTGGAGCAGCGCGGCCCGGTGCTGTGGCTGACCATCACCCGCGAGGAGCGGCGCAATGCCATGAGCCATGGCGTGCTGGTCAGCATGGCGCAGGCGATCGCCCAAGCGCAGGACCAGCGCGACATCCGCGCCATTGTCATCACTGGTGCGGGCAGCAAAGCCTTTTGCGCTGGGGCCGACCTGCAATCAGCCCAGGCCTTCACCACCGACTACTCTGAGCCGCACGGTCATCTGGCGCAGTTGCTGCGGCTGGCGCGCGCCAGCTGTGTGCCCCTGATTGCCCGGGTCAATGGAGCCTGCATGGCCGGCGGCATGGGCTTGATGGCCATGTGTGACATGGCGGTGGCGGCCCGGCACGCGATCTTTGGTCTGCCCGAAGTGAAGGTGGGCGTGTTTCCGGCCCAGGTGCTCAGCGTGCTGCAGCACCTGATTCCCCGGCGCCTGCTCAGCGAGATGTGCCTCACAGGCGAGCCCATCAGCTCGGCGCAGGCTTTGCAGGCGGGGCTGGTCAACCACGTGGATGACGATGTGGATGCCAAGCTGCAGTGGTTGCTTGATCGCCTGCTCGACAAGTCGCCCGCCGCTATCCGGCGCGGCCTGTACACGCTCAAGGGGGCACAGTCCATGAGTTTTGAGGAGTCGATGGCCTTCACGGAGAGCCAGATTGCCCTGTTCACCCTGACCGAAGACGCCCGGGAAGGGCAAAAGGCATTTCAGGAAAAGCGCCAGCCCAACTGGGCCGGACACTAAAACGGGAGCAGCCATGAGTACCAGCTTCGATTACATCATCGTGGGTGCTGGCACGGCTGGCTGCCTGCTGGCCAACCGGCTCTCGGCCAATCCCGCCAAGCGAGTTCTGTTGATCGAAGCCGGCGGCAAGGACAATTACCACTGGATTCACATTCCCGTGGGCTATCTCTATTGCATCGGCAACCCGCGCACTGACTGGCTTTACAACACCGAGCCTGATGCTGGGCTCAACGGGCGCACGCTGCGCTATCCGCGTGGCAAGACGCTGGGGGGCTGCAGCAGCATCAACGGCATGATTTACATGCGCGGCCAGGCCAGAGACTATGACCAGTGGGCCCAAATCACGGGCGACGATGCCTGGAGCTGGAACAATGTGTTGCCCTGCTTCATGAAACATGAGGACCACTATAAGGGTGCTAGCCCCGAACACGGCGCTGGTGGCGAGTGGAGGGTAGACAAACAACGCCTGCGTTGGGACGTGCTTGACGCCTTTGCCAGAGCAGCCCAGCAGACCGGCATTCCCGCCACGGCGGATTTCAACCGGGGCAGTAACGAAGGCGTCGGGTACTTTGAAGTCAACCAGAAGGCGGGCTGGCGCTGGAGCACGGCCAAGGCGTTCCTGCGTCCAGTTTGCGAGCGTCGTCCCAATTTCGAGCTGTGGACTCACTCCCAAGTCGCCCGGCTGAACCTGCAAACCCAGGGCGACGGTAGCCAGCGCTGCACCGGGGCGCAGGTGCAAACGCCAGGCGGCATGGTCACCGCCAACGCCAGCGCGGAGGTGATCCTGTGCGCCGGCAGCCTGGGCTCCGTGCAAATACTCCAGCTCTCGGGCATTGGACCGGCGCAATTGCTGCGCCAACATGGTGTTGATGTCGTGATCGACGCACCGGGCGTGGGTGCCAACCTGCAGGACCATCTGCAGATTCGTACCGTCTTCAAAGTGCAGGGTGTCAAGACCCTCAACACCATGGCCAATTCGCTGTGGGGCAAGGCTCGCATCGGGCTGGAATATGCCCTCAAGCGCACTGGACCCATGAGCATGGCGCCCTCGCAGCTCGGCGCCTTCACCCGCAGCGACCCGGCGCAGCCCTACCCCAACATTGAGTACCATATTCAGCCGCTCAGCCTGGAAGCCTTTGGCGAGCCCTTGCACAGCTTCAATGCGTTTACGGCCAGCGTGTGCAACCTCAATCCCACCAGTCGCGGCTCAGTACATATCAAGAGCAATCGGTTCGAAGATGCACCGGCGATTGCCCCCAATTACCTCAGCACCGATGGAGACCGCAAGGTTGCTGCCGACTCGCTGCGCCTAACGCGCAGCATTGTGGCGCAACCAGCACTGGCGGCATACCAGCCCAAGGAATACAAACCGGGCGTGCAGTACCAAAGTAACGAGGAACTGTCCCGGCTGGCCGGTGACATTGCGACAACGATCTTCCATCCCGTGGGTACCACCAGGATGGGCCGCCCAGATGACCCACTTGCGGTGGTGGATTCAAAGCTGCGGGTGCGTGGGCCTGGTGGTCTGGTTGTTGGTCTGCGGGTCGTGGACGCCGGTGTGATGCCTGTCATCACCAGCGGCAACACCAACTCGCCCGTGCTAATGATCGCCGAGCGCGCGGCGCAATGGATTGCACAGCAGGCCCACTGATCATCGCGCCAATGGGCAAAGGGTAAATCCTGATGTGCCTTGGAACCTTCGCAACTACATTAGGCAGATGGGCCGGTGGAACTTCCACCGCACAGCCTTCAAGGCCCAAGGAGACAAAACTACTGCGGACACAGAAGCCGCAATCGCAAGCAACTGCGTTTGGAAAAGCGCCGGAGATTCCGGTGCTTTTTTTTGGCCCGGCGAATTTGAGCCGCCAATCGGTGACGGCGGGGTATCATCACGCTGGTGGATACCATGGGTCCGCTAGGTCGTTACGACAACACAAATGGGCTGGAGAAGAGCTTGAAATACCAAGAGTCCAAAGAACAGAGCGCGGAGCTTTTGCGAAAGGTGCTGGCCTTGCTGGGTCAGCACGACGCCGCCTACAACCCTCTCTCATATTCCGTCTGGTACGAGTTCGTCGCCGGCATCAACCCGGGCTTGTCAAAGGCCGTCGAGCTGGCGCTCAAGTCCGAGCCCCGCTTTAGCGATGCCACGATGCTGCGCCTGTACCTTGACCATGTGGCCGATGCCGACCCGGCATCCATGCAGCGCATCAGCGGCGAATTGCAAAACCTGATGAACGGCATGGCCGCGAGCGCCTCGCGCACCGGCGGTCAAGCCGGCGCCTTCGGTGAGCAGCTCAAGGGATTGTCGCAAGCGTTAGACTCTGGCGACTCCTTGGCCATGGCCTCCCTGCTGGCCCAGACCCTCACTGGAACGGCCACGATGCAATCCTCGGCGCAGGAGCTTGAACAACAAGTGGCATCGGACCGCCGGGAAATTGACAAGCTGCGTGCGGACCTGGTCCGGGCCCGTGACGAGGTGGTGCAAGACCCGCTCACCGGAATACTCAATCGCAAGGGATTCGATCGCCAAATGAAGGCGCTTTTGGACCATGCCCCCGCACCGGAGCGCTTGCACTGCATGATCATGCTTGATATCGACCATTTCAAAAAGGTGAACGACACCTACGGCCATGTGATGGGCGACCGGGTGATTCAGGGACTCGGTGAGGTGCTGCGCACTAGCGTGAACAACGAAGCGCACTCGGCGGCGCGCTATGGTGGCGAAGAATTTGCCATCTTGCTGCCCGACTGCACGCTCGCAGAGAGCATGAAGCTCGCTGAAACGGTGCTCCAGAGGACGCGTGCCATGCGCGTGCGCGACCGTCGTACCAATGAAGTGGTGCTCAAGATCACGATCTCGGGCGGGGTAGCAGCGCTGCAATCCAAGGACGATGCGCAAACCTTCATCGCCAGGGCCGATGGCGCGCTGTACCAGTCCAAACAAGGCGGACGAGACCGCGTCACTTGCGCATAGGCAGGGCCGCGCTTGCCGGGCCGCTGGCCGCAGTATTGGGCGGCCACGGCACCTCGGCAACTGTGCGCGTCGCTCCTACTGGCGTTGTGGCGGCGCCTTTTCGCACCAGTTCGATGTCCTGCTCGCTGGGGTACTGATTGAGCAGCCAGAAGTCCATGACCCTGCGCGCAATGGGCGCCGCACTTTGGGAGCCAAAGCCGGCGTTCTCGACAATGATGGCCAGGGCAATTTTGGGATCCTCAACCGGCGCAAATGCCGTGAACAGTGCATGGTCTCGCAAATGCTCGTCAACCTTGGAGGCCACGTACTTTTCGTTTTGCTTGATGCGCACCACCTGGGCCGTGCCGGTCTTGCCGCCACTGGTATAGGGCGCGCCCCGAAAACTGGCCGCCGAGGTGCCCTCAATGTTCACCCCCACCAAAGCCTTCTTGATGATCGCAATATTCTCAGGCCTGGCAATCACCTCGCCCAGCGTTTCGTGCTCGGTGGTGGTGGGGACACGCGTAATGACATCGAGGACCTCCCTGACCAGGTGAGGTTTCATCTTGACACCGTCATTGGCCAGCGTGGCTGTGGCCGAGGCCAGTTGCAGCATCGTGAAATTGTTGTAACCCTGCCCGATTCCCAGTGAAATGGTCTCGCCCGCGTACCACTTTTGCTGGTCGGCACGCTTGTAGGCCTTGCGCTTCCAATCGGTGGACGGCAGCAGGCCGCGGACCTCTCCCAGGATGTCTATGCCGGTGATTTCACCAAAACCGAAACGCTGCATCTGGTCGTGAATGGTGTCCACGCCCATGTCGTTGGCCAGAATGTAGTAGTAGGTGTCGCAGGACTGGACAATGGACTGGTACATATTGACGCGCCCGTGACCACCCTCCTTGTCATCACGAAACCGGTGGTTGCCCAGCATGAAAAAGCCGGGGTCTGCGATCGATTGCTCCGGCGTGCGCAACCCGGTCTCCAGCGCCGCCAGCGCCATGAAGGGTTTGAAGGTTGAGCCCGGGGGATAGGTTCCGCGCAGGGCGCGGTTGAGCAGAGGGCGGTCCGGCGACTCGTTCAAAGCCTTCCAGCTCTCGGAGTCGATGCCGTCAACAAAAAGGTTGGGATCAAAGGTGGGCTTACTCACAAATGCGAGCACTTCGCCGGTCTTGGGGTCAAGCGCGACCAGCGCACCGCGACGCTCTCCAAACAACTGTTCAACCAGGTTTTGCAGCTTGATGTCAATCGAAAGCACAACCGTGTTGCCGGGCGTCGAGGGACTGCTGGCGAGCTTGCGCATGGCCCGTCCCCCGGCTGAGGTTTCCATGGAATCCACACCGGTAGTTCCATGCAGTTGGGCCTCGAAGCTTTGCTCAACACCGAGCTTTCCGATGTACTCGGTCCCGCGGTAGTTGGCCTGCTCGTCCGAGTCGTCCAGACGCTCTTTCTCGGCCTGATTTACACGCCCGATGTAACCAATGACATGGCTTGCCAGCTCTCCATAGGGATAGCTGCGAAACAGCCTCGCCTTAACGTCCACACCAGGGAATCGATAGCGCCGGGCCGCAAATTTCGCCACCTCTTCGTCACTCAGGCGGGTACGCAGGGGCAACGATTCAAAGTTCTTGGACTCCTCCAGAAGTTTCTTGAAACGACGCCGGTCACGGGGAGAAATATCGACGATCTGAGCCAGATCCTCTATCGTCTGTTCAAGATCTGCGACCTTCGAGGGCGTGATCTCCAGGGTATAGGCCGAATAGTTGTTGGCCAGCACGATCCCGTTGCGATCCAGAATCAGGCCCCGATTGGGGACCACGGGAACGATGGCTGTGCGATTGCTCTCGGCCTGTTCGAGCAGGTCCTCGTGGCGGACGATTTGAAGAAAGATCAGCCTGGAGACCACCAGCATGAAACCAACCACCACGACCATGGCAGCCACCAGCACCCGAAGCCGGAAACGCGACAGGTCCGCCTCAACGTTGCGCAACTCGGTCATCGCGATGCCTCGCTTTGAGCGCAAGGTTCAGGGGTCACGCCCGGTGCAGACAACAAGGCACTCACCTCACAAAGGTCGGTTGACATCGGGATCGGGTGCCCTCTTTTGCGGCAACAGCAGCAACACACCCACCACTGGCCACAACAGGGACTCAATGGCCGGCGCCAGCAGCAACATCAACCCGGGAAACGAAGCCCCTGCCATCATGCGAACGAGCAACTCGATAGCATGCGAGGCGGCGAACAGCGGCAGCACCTGAAACGCCTGGGAGGGCACACTGAACCACAACAGGCGGCGATGAATGGCAATGGCCAGAAAACTCAGCACCGTATAGGCCAGTGCGTGTTGTCCAAGTAGCGATCCCTGATGCACGTCGATAAGCAGTCCAAATACAAAGGCAGCACCAACCCCCACTCGACGAGGCTGGTGAATGCCCCAGAACACGAGTACCAGGGCCAGAAAATCGGGCATCCAGGCGGCGCGCCCCCACAGACCCATGTTTTGCAACATGTTGAGGGCCAGCGCCGAGACCAAACTACCCCAGATGAACAGCGGTTTGGCCGGCAGCAGCAGCTGTTGTCCCTGGCGCATGATCATGGCTTGCTCCCCCGGCCCGCAACTGGCGTCGGCGCTGGCTCGACCGGGCGCGGTGCGGCCAGGTTGGTGATTGGGGCCAGCACCATCACGTTCTGCGCACCAGAGACCAGTGCCACGGGTGTGCAGACGATTCGGGCAAATGAAGACTCCGCCCGCCGATCCACTTTATCAATTCGAGCCACCGGCAAGCCCGGTGGATAAACGCCGTCCACGCCGCTGGTGGTCAGCAAGTCGCCAACCTGGACATCTGAATTGCCTGCCATGAATCGAAGCTCCAGGGCGCTTGAACGCAAGGCCGGGTCACCAAAAGCCACCCCGCGCGCACCAGTGCGGACGTTGAGCACGGGAATGGCCTGATCCCGGTCGGTGACCAGTGTCACTTCACTGACCGCCGGGTAGACGCGAGTCACCTGTCCCAAGACACCATATTCATCAAGCACGGGGGAGCCGGAAACCACGTTGTCAAGCAGGCCTCTGTCGATGATTACCTTGCGGGTGTAGGGGTCGGCCGCGTCATACAACACCTGGGCCGCCAGCGAGGGTGTGCTCAAGCGCTCCCGCAGACCCAACATTTGGCGAAGTCGCGAATTCTCAAGCGTGAGTTGCTCGACCTGGCTGGCCCGCAATGACTGCAAATTGAGCTTGCGCCGCGCATCGGCTTCGCTGGCCTGGGAAGTCCGAAGCGATTCAAAATACAGGCCCGCGTCGCGGCTCCATTGCACAGGTCGCAGCACCATCCACTGGATCGGGTAGAGCAACGTTGCGACCGTCGCACGCACGGGCCGGGCCACCTCGAAACGTGCATCGGCCACCATCAGGAACAGGGCCAGTGCGCTGAAGAAAATCAACTTGGACAGCGCCGAGGGGCCCTGCCGGAAGAAAGGGGGCGGGGTATTGTCCAGCGTACCTAGCGGCATCGCTGCACCTGATAATTATTCGTTGGTGAAAATGGAACCCAAGCGCTCCATCTGCTCCAGAGCGATACCGCAGCCCCGCACCACACAGGTCAAGGGGTCCTCAGCCACCAGAACCGGCAATCCGGTTTCTTCGGCCAGCAGCCGGTCAAGGTCACGCAGGAGCGCACCGCCGCCAGTGAGCATCATGCCGCGGTCGGCAATGTCGGCACCCAGCTCAGGGGGAGTCTGCTCCAGTGCATTTTTGACTGCCGAGACGATGTTGTTGATCGGATCGGTCAGGGCTTCCAGAATCTCGTTGCTGGAAATCGTGAAACTGCGTGGCACGCCCTCGGCCAGGTTGCGCCCGCGCACCTCCATCTCCCGCACTTCGCTACCCGGGAAGGCCGAGCCGATCTGCTTCTTGATCGATTCGGCCGTAGGCTCGCCGATCAGCATGCCGTAATTGCGGCGGATGTAGTTGATGATGGCTTCATCGAACTTATCGCCGCCGACCCGCACGCTGCCCTTGTAGACCATCCCGCCCAGGGAGATCACACCCACCTCGGTGGTGCCCCCACCAATGTCGACGACCATGGAGCCACTGGCCTCGCTCACCGGCAGGCCCGCTCCAATGGCCGCTGCCATCGGCTCTTCAATCAAAAACACGTCGCTGGCACCCGCACCCAGTGCCGACTCGCGAATAGCGCGGCGCTCAACCTGGGTCGAGCCACAGGGAACACAGATAATGATGCGCGGACTGGGCCGAAAGACACTGCGCGGATGCACCATTTTGATGAACTGCTTGAGCATCTGTTCGGTGACTGTGAAGTCAGCAATCACACCGTCCTTCATGGGCCGAATCGCCTCGATATTGCCCGGCACCTTGCCCAGCATGGCCTTGGCCTCGCTGCCAACGGCCTGAATCGTCTTCTTCCCCTGCGGGCCACCTTCATGACGAATCGCGACCACGGAGGGCTCATCGAGCACAATCCCCTTATCACGCACGTAAATCAGGGTATTGGCCGTACCCAGGTCAATAGCCAGATCAGTGGAGAAATACTGACGAAATACTCCAAACATTCAAAAATCCTCTCGGAAATGGCGTGAAAGTTCACCAGCCATCTTCCTGTTGACGGGTTCAAAACAATACATTTATGGCAAAAACCGGCGGCACCAATGTCCGCACGCCAAAGGCAGGATAATACCTTATCCCCTGTAAAACCCGCCACTGGCAACGCCTTTGCAGCGGTGTTTTACAACCGGTTTCCAACCAAGACCATTTATGTCCCTCACTTCTACCGACGTCGCCCGCATTGCCAATCTGGCCCGGCTTGAACTCAAGCCGGAGGAAAGTGAACGCATGCTGGTGCAAGTCAATAATTTTTTTGAAATCGTCGAAAAAATGCGCGCCGTTGATACCCACGGAATCGAACCCTTGGCTCATCCAGTAGCCATTGTTCAGGAGATTGCGCTGCGCTTGCGCGAGGATTGGGTGAGCGAGCCTGACAACCGTACCGCCAACCAGCGCAATGCGCCGGTCGTTGAACACGGTCTGTTCCTGGTTCCCAAAGTGATTGAATGAGTTGCACTGAACGAGATTGAGGTCGCCCGCGCATCGCGCCACGGCGACCTGCTACCTACAAGATTATGAACATCCACTCCCCTGACCTGCATGACTTCAGCGTGGCCGAACTGGCCACCCAGTTGAGACAGCGCAAAGTCTCTGCGCTGGAGACCGCGCAACACTTCCTCGCCCGCGCCCGCACCCACGCGGCCCTTGGCTGCTTTCTGGACTTCAATGAAGAGGCCACACTAAGCCAGGCTCGGGCCGCGGATGCTGCCCTGGCCACGGACACAACAGCCCCGACGCTGGCTCTGACAGGCGTTCCCGTTGCCCACAAAGACATTTTCGTTACCCGCGATTTCATCGCCACGGCAGGCTCCAAGATGCTGCAGGGCTATCGCTCACCTTTCGACGCTACAGTGGTAGCCCGACTGGCCGATCAGGGTATGGTTACCTTGGGCAAGCTCAACTGCGACGAATTTGCCATGGGCTCGGCCAACGAAAATTCAGCCTATGGTCTGGTCAAAAATCCCTGGGACAGGTCGCGTACACCAGGTGGGTCGTCCGGCGGCAGCGCCGCCGCCGTGGCAGCGCGGTTGGTGCCCGCAGCCACCGGAACCGATACCGGTGGATCGATTCGCCAGCCCGCCTCTTTTTGCGGCATCACGGGCATCAAGCCCACCTACGGTCGGGCCTCCCGTTATGGCATGGTGGCGTTTGCGTCCAGCCTGGATCAGGCCGGACCGATGGCGCGCAGCGCACAAGACTGCGCCTGGTTGCTCTCGGCCATGTGTGGGCCAGACCTCGACCGCGACTCGACCTCTCTCGATGTGCCTGCCGAGGATTTCACCCGCTCGCTCAACGACAGCCTGGACGGGCTGCGCATTGGCGTTCCCAGCGAGTTTTTCGGTGAGGGCCTGTCCGACGACGTGCACACCGCGGTGGAGGCAGCACTCAAAGAATATGAAAAGCTGGGCGCCACGCTGGTGCCCATTTCCCTGCCCCGAACCGAACTGTCAATTCCCGTCTATTACGTCATCGCGCCGGCCGAAGCGTCGAGCAACCTGAGCCGCTTTGACGGGGTGAAGTTTGGCCACCGAGCCAGGCAGTACGTGGACCTGACCGACATGTACAAAAAATCCCGGGGCGAGGGGTTTGGGGATGAGGTCAAGCGCCGCATCATGATCGGCGCCTATGTGCTGTCACACGGCTATTACGACGCCTACTATCTGCAGGCTCAAAAAATCCGACGCATGATTGCCGACGATTTTCAGCAGGCGTTCAAGTCGTGCGACGTCATCGCCGGGCCCGTGGCCCCCACCGTGGCGTGGGCGCTGGGCGACAAGAACGACCCGGTGGCCGCTTACCTGGCCGACATCTATACCCTGCCCGGTTCACTGGCAGGACTGCCTGGCATGAGCCTTCCGGTCGGCTTGGGCAAAGGGAGCATGCCGGTGGGCCTGCAACTCATTGGCAACTATCTACAGGAGGCCAGGCTGCTCAATGTCGCCCATCGTCTCCAGCAAGCCACCGACTGGCATCTTGCCAAACCGAAGGGGTTTTGACCATGAACACATCCATCCAATCCCCTCTGCTGCAGGGTTACGAAGTGGTGATCGGGTTTGAGACCCATGCCCAGCTCTCGACGCAATCAAAAATCTTCAGCCGCGCCTCCACCGCGTTTGGTGCCGAGCCCAACACCCAGGCCTGCGCAGTTGATCTGGCCCTGCCGGGCACCCTGCCGGTGATGAATAAAGGAGCGGTTGAGCGCGCCATCGAGTTTGCCCTGGCCATTGACGCACACATTGCCTCGCGCAGTATTTTTGCCCGCAAGAACTACTTCTACCCTGACTTGCCCAAGGGCTATCAGATCAGTCAGTTTGAAATTCCAGTAGTGCAGGGCGGCGAGGTGTCGTTCTTTCTGGCGCCTCCAGGAGGGTCGGGGCCACCCGAAAAACGCAGCGTACGCCTGGTACGCGCTCACCTGGAGGAAGACGCGGGCAAATCGCTGCACGAGGATTTTGTCGGCCAGACCGGGATTGACTTGAACCGGGCCGGAACGCCATTGCTGGAAATTGTGACCGAGCCCGACATGCGCTCCAGTGCCGAAGCCGTGGCCTACGCCAAGGAATTGCACAAGATTGTGACCTGGATCGGTATTTGTGACGGCAACATGCAAGAGGGCAGTTTTCGCTGTGACGCCAATGTCTCGGTGCGCAAGCCCGGAGCGGCGCTGGGCACGCGGCGGGAGATCAAGAATCTCAACAGCTTTCGCTTCATGCAGCAGGCCATCGACTACGAGGCACGCTGGCAGGTCGAGCAGCTCGAAGACGGACATTCAATCCAGCAGGCCACCGTGCTGTTCGATCCGGACACCGGCGAAACACGCGCCATGCGCAGCAAGGAAGATTCTGCGGATTACCGCTATTTTCCCGACCCCGATTTGCCCCCGCTGGTGATCGCCAACGAGTGGATCGAAGAGTTGCGCGCCACCATGACGGAATTGCCGCGGGTGATGGCGAGTCGCTTCGTGGCGGACTACGGCCTCTCGGAATATGACGCCAATGCGCTGACGCAGAGCAAGGCCATGGCCACGTACTTCGAGACTGCCGCCAGCGCATGCGGACAGCCCAAACTGGCAGCCAACTGGATTCTGGGTGAGGTCTCGGCTCTGATCAATCGACTGGAAGTCGACATCACTGACATCCAGGTCCCGATTCCCACCGCGGTTGGCGAGTTGCTGCGGCGGGTGGCCGTTGGCGATCTCACCAGCGGCATGGCAAAAATTGCTTTTACCGAAATGTGCCAACGCATTGATGGAGGCATTAACGACCTGGCAGCGTACATTGATCAAATAATCGACGACAGGGATTTGCGGCCGATGAACGACACGGCCGAGCTTGAAAGAATCGTGGCCGAGGTGATCAGTGCCAACGCCAAAAATGTGGACCAATACAGGGCGGGCAACGGCAAAGCCCTCAACGCACTGGTGGGCCAAGTCATGAAGGGCAGCAAAGGCAAGGCCAACCCGCAGCAGGTCAACGATTTGTTGCGTGCGAAATTGGGCTAAGGCACGCGCCGCGCGCTCCTAACGGCGGTTGGACGAACCAGACTGCATGGCCCATAGCGGCTCGAGCCGCGCAAGGTCTTCGTCAAAGCGGGCATTGACGCGCCCGCGCTCGGCATCCTGCTCGGCAATGAAACGGTCCTGAACCGCCAGACTGTTGGCCACTTCGGCAACCTGCCGACGCAGCGATGGTGGAGCCTTTCCAGGATCGGTCTTGTAAAACTCCATCTCTTGGTTGAGAACGGTTCGCTGGCGCTGCAACTCCTCTGCACGGTGTTGCGCGGCCTGCCTCACCACGGCAATTTGCGACAGGGCCTCGGCGCGCTCCTTGTCGTGCACCTCCCGGCGGGGGTAGCGAATGAGCAGTGCACGGTCGCGCCGCCTTTCTTCGAGTGTTCGCGCACGCTCTTCCTGTTCGGCCTTCCTTTTGGCCTCAAGTTCGGTGCGCTCCTGATAGGTCAGGGTGGGTCCCACGGTGCCTTTGACAGTGCCACTGGGATTGAGCAATCTTTGCTCGCGGTCCCGACACTCGGAGATGGGTCGGTCTGAGGTCAAGGTACGCCCCCGGGCGTCGATGCAGGTATAAACACCCTGCACCGCCTCCTGCTGGGCCTGAGCGACGCCCACCACGGACTGGCCGACCAGCAGTCCACCCACGCACCACCCACAAAACCAATTCTTCAAAGCCTGCCCCTTCAAACCGAATTACCTTCGACTGGATCGACACCGTAACGCTGACGGTAAGCCACAACCCGCTGGTGATCGATCGACCGCTGCGCGCCGCCGTGCAAGGCGAGATACTGCATCAAATCGGTCAGTTTGGCAATGGAACACACTTCAAGCCCGAGCTGGTTCTGAACGTATTGAACCGCGCTGTGGGGCACGTCCTTGCCGTTCTCGGTGGCCTTCTCCTGCCGGTCCAGGGCAATGGCAACAGCGTGGGCAGTTGCCCCGGCAGCTTCGATGAGCGCAATGGACTCGCGCACGGCGGTACCTGCGGACATCACATCATCGACGATCAGAACCCGGCCCTGCAGCTTGGCGCCCACCAGCGTTCCGCCCTCGCCATGGTCCTTGGCTTCCTTGCGGTTGTAGGTAAAGGGCACGTTGCGCCCCAAGCGGGAAAGCTCCACGGCCAGCACAGCCCCCAGCGGAATACCCTTGTAGGCCGGGCCGAAGATCATGTCAAACTCGATCCCGCTGGCGATCAGGCGCTGCGCGTAAAATTGCGCCAGCCGCCCCAGTTTGGCACCATCGTCAAACCGGCCAGCGTTGAAAAAGTACGGGCTGATGCGACCGGCTTTGGTCTTGAATTGGCCAAAGCTCAGCACGCCACAGTCGATCACGAAGCGGACAAAGTCCTGGGCCAGCGAATCCTGGTTCGGCATTTGTCCCGATTGTTCTTCAATAGACTCCACCATGGGAAATTCCTTGTTCAAACTGACCAGTCTCAATCTCAACGGCATTCGCTCGGCGAACAGCAAGGGGCTTGACGCCTGGCTGGCCAAGACCAAGCCTGATTGTATTTGCGTGCAGGAGATCAAAGCCCAGGCCGCCGATATGCAAGGCCGATTCGAAACCCTGTCCGGATTAACAGGCCACTTTCACTTTGCACAGAAAAAAGGCTACTCAGGCGTGGGGCTCTACACCCGCCACGAGCCCAGCGACGTCCTGGTCGGCTACGGCTCGGATGAGTTTGACGCCGAGGGTCGCTACGTGGAGTTGCGCTTTGACACTCCCGGTGCCAAGAAGTCGATCATCAGCTGTTACTTTCCCAGTGGTTCATCGGGCGAAGAGCGCCAACAGGCCAAGTACCGTTTTCTGGGCGGCATCTATCCCCACCTGCGCGCGCTCAAGACTGAGAGGGAATTCATCCTTTGTGGGGACATCAATATTGCTCACCAGGAAATTGACCTGAAAAACTGGAAAGGCAATCGCAAGAATTCAGGCTTCCTGCCTGAAGAGCGGGCCTGGATGACCCAACTGCTCGACGAGGCGGGCATCGTTGACGTGTACCGGCAACTGCAGCCCACGGCCACCGACGCCGCCTACACCTGGTGGAGCAATCGGGGCCAGGCCTATGCCAAGAATGTCGGGTGGCGGCTGGACTACCACCTTGCCACTCCCGCCCTGGCAGCGCTGGCCCGGCGCGAGGCAATCTATAAGGATGAAAAATTTTCTGATCACGCACCGCTGACCATCGACTACGACTGGAAGCTCAGTTGAGCGAGAACTCCGACTTGATGGATTTGGCAAGTTCCACGATCTGCCGCACGCGCTCTTCGATGCCCTGGTAATCCCTGGCCTGGAGCAGCTCCTGGGTGATCAGATTGGAGCCGATTCCGCAGGCGACAATGCCCGCACCAAACCACTTTCGCAACGATTCTTCGGTGGGCTCCACGCCGCCCGTGGGCATGATCCGGCTCCACGGCATGGGCCCCAGGATGCTCTTGACGAACTCGGGGCCACCGACCGAAGAGCCCGGAAAGACCTTAACAATTTCGACACCGAGCTCCTGGGCATCCCCAATTTCGGTGGCCGAACCACAGCCCGGACTGTAGGGAACTGCGCGCCGGTTGCACAGTTTTGCAACCTCCGCGTTGAGCAGGGGACCCACAATGAATTTGGCGCCATTGGCAATGAAAATTCCGGCCGTGGGCGCATCAACGATCGAACCCACGCCCATGATGACCGAGGGATCGGCCTTGGCAAAGTGCCGGGTGACATCGCAGAAAAGATGGGAGGCAAAGTCACCTCGGTTGGTAAATTCAACGCACTTGGCACCCGCATTGGCGCAGGCCTGGATCACCTCCACGCACAGCTGCGGGTCAGGATGGTAGAAAACTGGTATGACGCATTGCGCCATCATTGCTGATAAAACCGCCATGCGATCTTGCTTTGCCATTGATCAATTTCCTATAAAGAGGTAAGTTCACCCAACGCCTCTGCGCTGATGTCGGCATCGTAACGCCTGCCAGGGGGCATCGGAGCACCATTTGACTTTTTCATCGCCGGGAGCGGCCCCTTGAGTCTACTGAATCTAGCCGGACGTCCGGCGGGTCCGCTGGGGTCGATCGGCCTGGTTTCAATTTAGTTCTGACTTTTCGAATTTCCGCAACTCATCATGCTTCACCCCGACACCCCCCGCGACAACGACCGCCTCACTTTGCTGAGGGCCATGTTCGATGCGGCGATCGCCTCGGCACAACCTGCGCTGTGTCTGCCCGCCCATCTGCCCGAGCCTCCCAAGGGCCGAACCATCGTGATTGGTGCCGGCAAGGCCTCCGCAGCCATGGCCAGGGCACTGGAAGACCACTGGAGTGCCCCGCTGGAAGGTTTGGTGGTCACTCGCTACGGTTACGAGGTGCCGTGTCAACGCATTGAAATTGTGCAGGCGGCGCATCCAGTGCCCGATTGCGCCGGACTGAACGCCAGCGCGCGCATAGGGGCCATGGTGCAGGGCTTGCGCGCCGATGACCTGGTGATTGCCTTGATTTCGGGGGGCGGCTCATCGCTGCTGGTGAGCCCGGCTGAGGGACTGACCCTGGCCGACAAGCAGTCGGTCAATGCCGCGCTACTGGCCAGTGGGGCCACCATTTCGGAAATGAACTGTGTGCGCCGGCACCTCTCCAGCGTCAAAGGCGGGCGTCTGGGCGCAGCCTGCCATCCGGCGCGGTTGCTCACCCTGTTGATCTCCGACGTTCCGGGCGACTCGCCCATGGACATTGCCTCCGGCCCCACCGTGGCCGACCCAAGCACTTGCCAGGATGCGCTGGCAATCGTGCAGCGCTACCAGATCAAACTAGCAGCACCGATGCGCGCCCTGCTGGAGCACGGCGCTGGCGAAACTATCAAACCGGGCGACCCCCGGCTGGGCAACAGCACAGTGCGCCTCATCACCACACCGCAAATGGCCTTGCAGGCGGCCGCCGAAGTGGCGCGCCAGGGAGGCCTCACACCGCATATTCTGGGCGACAGCCTGGAGGGTGAAGCCCGCGATGTGGGCAAGGTACTGGCTGCCATGGCGCGCCAGGTCGGATTGCACGGTCAGCCGTTCAAAGCGCCCTGCGTACTGCTCAGCGGTGGCGAGACCACAGTCACGGTGCGTGGCAAGGGTCAGGGTGGTCGCAATGTGGAATTTCTGCTGGCACTGTCAGTCGCACTCAACGGCCTGCCGGGAATCCATGCCATCGCGGGCGACACCGACGGGGTTGACGGTGCCCAGGAGATTGCCGGTGCGGTTCTGAGCCCCGACACTCTGGAGCGCGCCTGGGAAAGCGGCCTGAATCCGCGCACCTACCTGGACAACAACGACGCCCACAGCTTTTTCCAGGCGCTGGGCGACTCGGTGGTGACCGGCCCTACGCTGACCAATGTGAACGACTTTCGCGCCATCATCATTGACCCGCCGACCGGCCGATAAAGTGTGCCGCGTTAGGCTCAGGCATGGCCGCGGAGCATGTCCACAACGGCCATGCCCCAGACCAGCGCGAGCGCGACCAGACTGACCAGCTGCGCCGCACTGCCCATGTCCTTGGCGCGCTTGGCCAGGCTATGCTGCTCCAGCGAGGTGTGGTCGACTGCCGCCTCGATGGCCGAATTGATCAGCTCGACGATCAGGCCCATGAGGTGGGTCAGCACCACCAGCGCCCGGGCCCAGCCACTAAGAGGCAGAAAAAATCCCAGGGTCAGGCCTACCGCCGCCAGCGCGGCGATCTGGCGGAAAGCCGCCTCATGTTTCCAGGCGCTTGTGAGCCCGTCCATCGAATAGCCCAGAGCGTTGACCAGACGTCCGAATCCTGTTTTCCCTTTGAAAGGACTTTCCTTGTTCATGTTTTAACTCACGTTGGGCTGCTTCTTGCTGGCCACTGAATCGGCGCAGCTGCTGCCAGCAATGGTAGCCGCTGTCCCGCCCAGCCCTTAAGAGCGCTCAGACCAGAGTCGCGCTGGCCTGCATGGTGAGCCAGCCCTCATGATCCTGCGTCCAGAGCGCTACAGACGTGCTCTCCGGTGACATTTCCCCGTTGAGCTGAAACGGATGCAGATCAAAGATCGGGCGCAACGCCTTGAATTCAAAACCGGCAATCCGAGCTTGGGGCGCATGGCGACGCACCAAATCGACGAGTAACGTGGCAATCAGCGGTCCGTGCACCACCAGACCGGGGTAGCCCTCCGTTTGCGTGACGTAACGGCGGTCATAGTGGATGCGGTGGCCATTGAACGTCAGCGCCGAATAGCGAAACAGCAAGACGTCGTCGGGAACCACTTCGCGCTGCCAGGGCGCGCCAGTGGGGGCAGGCAGCGGTGCCGCCTCAGCCTCGCCGGGTTGCGCGGCGGCCCGGTACACAATGTCGTGCTCCTCGGTCAGCGCCAATCCGTTGGCATTGAAAATCTCGTGTTTGACCCGCACAAACAGCAAGTCTCCCGCTCTCCCGCGCTTGTGCGTGACCGACTCGATGGTTGAGACGCGCTTGAGCGCATCGCCCACCCGCAGTGGGTTCTCGGTCTGCCAGCGCAACCGGCCACCAGCCCACATCCGCCGGGGCAAGGGCACGGGCGGCAAAAAGCCACCCCGCTTGGCATGGCCGTCAGGGCCCAATTCGCTGTGGCGCGGCTGGGGTAAAAAATAGAGCCAATGCCACAACGGCGGCAGCACCGTGCCCGGGACCGGCGCCGGATCGTTGCAGTCCAGCGTGGCCTCCAGCCCGCGCATCGGGGCCGCGCTGAGTTCGTCACTCAGGACTTGCGTCCTGCCGACCCAACTTTGCAGATGGCTCAGCGTGTCGGCGTCCAGGGTTATGGCTTCTTGGGTCATGGGCATTCTTCCCTCACTGCGGGCAGTCGCAGGCACAATAAGGCGTTTCAACTTTCATCGTGGAAAAGTGTAGAGACTTTTCCTCATGTGCACCATGGCCCAACGCAGCTTTGCCAGTCACCAAATATGCATTTCGGCCCCACTGGCCCAGTGCCACCGGTTCTTCACCCCTGCAGGCGAAGAACTGTGGGTCGAGGGCTGGAAGCCCGACTACAAGGTTCCGTCTGATGGCCGAACCGAGCCTGGCATGGTGTTCACCACCGGCTCGGGCGAGGACTTCACCATTTGGACGATGGTCGACTTTGATACCCAGGCCTGCTACTCGCGCTACGCCAGGGTCACCCCGGCGCTGCGGGCCGGTTTTGTGGAGGTGCGCTGCACCGCGGTGAATGACCAAACCACCTTGGTGGACGTGAGCTACACCCTGACGGCGCTCACTGAGGCGGGCGAGCGCTCGCTGCAAGCGTTTGAGGGAGCAGAATTCACGGCCATGATCGAGGACTGGCGCAAGGCGGTTCAGAAGCATCTGCCCAAATTGCTGTCAGCCGAAATTCGCTGACCGGTCACGGCCCCGTGGCCATCTTTTTGAAGGGCCAGGCAACTGGTGCGTTATTTTCTATGAAAGTATTTGGAATCGCTGGGCATTCCGGCATGGGCAAGACCACGCTGCTCGAGCGCCTGGTGCCCGAGATCGCCTCGCGCGGCTTGAGCGTCTCCCTGATCAAGCACAGCCACAAGAACATCGACATTGACCGGCCCGGCAAGGATTCCTACCGCCTGCGCGAATCGGGCTGCAAGGAAGTACTGCTGCTGGGCAACGACCGCTGGGCATTGATGCACGAGCTGCGCGGCAATGCGGAGCCTACCCTGGATTACCTGCTCGACCGAATGCAGCATTGCGACATGGTGCTGATTGAAGGGTTCAAAGGGGGCCCATTCCCCAAACTCGAAGTCTGGCGCGCAGCGCAGTACCAACCCACGCTGCATCCGCAGTGGCCGGGCATCATCGCCCTGGCCAGCGACACCCCAACCGCGCCACCGACCCCTGCCGATGCACTCACGCAGCTCGATCTGTCCAACGTGACCCAAATTGCCGATTTCGTGTTGGGGCACGCTGTGCTGCGCGCGCCAAGCGTCGATGCGTGAGCACGTTACAGTCGATGGTTTTGCTATTTATTTAATAGTTCATAAGTCCAGTTGACGAGGGCTACCACCCGAAAACATATATATCATGCTGCACTACCACACCCTCCCCGTCACGCCCTTTCAGCAGAACTGCTCGCTGCTGTGGTGCGATGAGACAATGCAGGCCGCCGTCATCGATCCCGGCGGCGACCTCGAACGCGTGCTCGCCGAAGCCAAGCGCCGCAACCTCACCCTCACGCAGATTCTGCTCACCCACGCCCACATCGACCACGCCGGTGGCGCCGGAGAACTGGCGCAGCGGCTCAAGCTGCCCATCATCGGCCCGCATCAGGCGGACCAGTTCTGGATTGACGGCCTGGCCGAGCAAAGCCGGATGTTCGGTTTTGCTCCGGCCCAACCGTTCACGCCCACGCGCTGGCTCGCCGATGGCGACACGGTCACGGTAGGCCACTGCACCCTCGGCGTGCGGCATTGCCCCGGTCACACGCCCGGCCACGTGGTGTTTCATGCGCCGCAAATCAAGCGTGCTTTTGTCGGCGATGTGCTCTTTGCCGGCTCCATTGGCCGCACCGATTTGCCCCAGGGCGACCATGACACGCTGATTGCCAGCATCACCGGGCGGCTCTGGCCGATGGGCGACGATACGGTGTTCGTTCCCGGGCATGGGCCCGAGAGCACGTTCGCGCGCGAGCGCCAGAGCAACCCCTACGTCAGGGGCACCTGAACCTTGGCTGGCGCGACCCACCCCGACCCATGGCTGCGGCTGCGCGCGCTGGCCGTTTTCCTGCTCCTGGCCCTGCCCTGGCTCAATCCTTTCTCGCCCGGGCCCACGCCCTCGGTCATGCCCTGGCTGTTTTCGATGGCGTGTGGCGCGCTGGCCCTGCCGCTGGCCAACCGCCTGGACTGGCCCCGGCTTGCGATGCAGGCTTGGCTGGCCGCCGCGCTGGTGAGCGCCGTGCTGGGTCTGTTGCAGTATTTTGGTGCCACAGCGCTGTTTGGAGTCTGGGTGAACCACACCGATGTGGGGGAGGCCTTCGCCAATTTGCGCCAGCGCAACCAGTTCGCCACCCTGACCAGCATCGGTTTGGCAGCCCTGTTGTGGCAAGCGGCGCGTGCAAACCGGGCTGGAACCCAAAACGGCGCAGGCTACTTGATGCTGCTCTCCGGTGCGGCTCTGCTGGCAGCGGGCAACGCGGCTTCGACCTCGCGCACAGGTTTGATGCAACTGTTGCTGCTCGTGCTACTGAGCGCAATTTGGGGACACTGGCGTGAGACGAACTTGCGACGTGTGATGCTGGTAGCCGTGTTCAGCTACGCCTTGACCATGGTCGCCCTGCCCTGGCTGGCCGGGCTGGACCCTGCCAATCACAGCGCACTGGCACGCCTGCGCGCGGGCGATGCACCCTGCGCCAGCCGGATCGCGCTTTGGTCCAACGTGCTGCGCTTGATCGGACAAAAACCCTGGCTGGGTTGGGGCTGGGGCGAGCTGAGCTACGCGCACTTCATCACCCTGTACCCCGGAGTGCGCTTTTGCGCCATCCTGGACAACGCCCACAACCTGCCGCTGCACCTGGCCGTGGAGCTGGGTCTGCCCGCAGCCGTGCTTATTTGTGGTGCCGCCCTGGTGTTGTGCTGGCGGGCCCGGCCCTGGACCGAGTCCGACCCGACCCAGCAGGCGGCCTGGGCCGTGTTGGCGGTGATTGGGCTGCACAGCCTGCTGGAGTACCCGCTGTGGTACGGGCCATTTCAGATTGCGTTTGGTCTGTGCATCTGGATGCTGTGGCGCTTGCCCGCGAAGCGCATGCAACCAGACAGTGCGTATGCCTATTCCAGTTTTGCCTTCGTGGGATATAGCTTGACAGCTACTGTAGTCATAGCTGTCAGCACCCTCGCAGCCTGGGACTACCAGCGCATGAGCCAGGTCTACCTGCTCCCCAAAATGCGCCTTTCGGCGTATCGGAGCGACACCTTGAGCAAGGTTCAGGATGTGTTTTTTTTCCAGAATCAGGTGCGTTTTGCCGAGCTCACCACGACCAAGCTAAGTGCGCAGAACGCCGCGCACCTGAACGATCTGGCCCGCCATCTGATCCATTTTTCGCCCGAGCCACGGGTGATTGAAAAGTACATCGAAAGTGCCGTCATGCTCGGCCAGGAAGAAGATGCGCTGCACGTTCTGGCCCGTTACCGGATGGCGTTTCCAGAGGAACACGCCCGCTGGGTCAAGCAATAGACGGCTGTTGCGGATGATCACTGCACCAGCAGAAGCGGGCGAGTCAGGTACCGTTGATGAAGCTGCCGGACTTGCCGCCGTGCTTCTCCAGCAGCTTGACGCCCGTGATGGTCATGCCCCGATCCACGGCCTTGCACATGTCGTAAATGGTGAGCAGGGCGATTTGCACCGCGGTGAGTGCCTCCATCTCAACCCCGGTGGGGCCAACGGTTTCCACGGTTGCAGTGCAAATAATGCTGCCAACCCCCGTTGCACTTGCTGGTACAGCTTCAAATTCAATAGCGACACGGGTCAGCGCGAGCGGGTGACAGAGCGGAATGAGGTCGCTGGTTTTTTTGGCCCCCATGATGCCCGCCAGACGTGCCACACCCAGCACATCGCCTTTTTTGGCGCTACCCGATTCAATGATCGCCAGTGTGGCGGGCAGCATCTCGATGCGCCCGGCAGCGATGCCGATGCGGTGGGTGTTCTCTTTGGTGGCCACATCGACCATGTGGGCCTGGCCTTGCGCGTCAAAATGGGTCAAAGTACTCATTTAAAAAACTGCCTTCAAAATAACTGCCGAAACTGCCAGATTTACAGAACGTTCACGCAGACCGGGCATCATACGACGGTGTTGATCCCAATCACCCAGTTTCAAAGAGGTCGTCCGGTTGCGGGCGAAGTCCATGTTGATTGAACCGCGCCAGTCCCGCCAGACCCTCTCGCTGGCCCGCAAAGGCTTGGGCCTTGCCCTTGCGGCGGTGGTCGGTTTGACCACGCCGACGCTGCTGCAGGCGCAGTCAGTGGGCACCACAGGGCCACGCGCGCAGAGCCAGTTGCCCACGCTCGGTGACGGCAGCGACATGGACAGCAACGCCGAACGCCGCCTCGGGAACCGCATTGCCGCAGAGATCTACCGCGACCCGGACTTTGTCGATGACCCGGTGCTGCTTGAATACGTTCAAGGCATCTGGGAACCCTTGCGCCAGGCTGCGGTCCTGCGAGGCGACATGTCGGCCGAGCTGTCGGGCCGGTTTGCGTGGGAAGTCCTGCTCATACGCGACCACACGGTCAATGCCTTTGCGCTGCCCGGTGGCTACATGGGCGTGCACCTGGGGCTGATCTCGATTGTGGCCAGCCGCGATGAGCTCGCTTCGGTGCTCGGACACGAACTCAGCCATATCACCCAGCGCCATATCTCCCGCCTGATGACGCGGCAAAGCCAGCAGGCCCCCTGGCTGCTTGGTGCCATGATTCTGGGTGCACTGGCGGCGAGCAAAAGCCCCGATGCAGCCAACGCCCTGATCGTAGGCGGCCAGGCGGTGTCGGCCCAAAGCCAGCTCAATTTTTCGCGTGACATGGAGCGCGAGGCTGACCGGATCGGCTTTGGCCTGATGACCCAGGCCGGTTTTGCGCCTCAGGGCTTCGTCTCCATGTTCGACAAGCTGCAGCAGGCCTCACGGCTCAACGACAACGGTGCATTCCCCTATTTGCGCACTCACCCGCTGACCACCGAGCGCATTGCCGACATGCAGTCTCGCCAGGCCTTGCTTGCACCCGACCTCGCGCCGGGCACAGTAGCTGCCGCTGAGCACGCCATGATCGCAGCCCGCGCCAGTGTGTTGTCCAACCCCGGCGTGGACGCCCTGCGCGCGCTGACCGCGCAGGCCAGCGCCAACTCACCCCTGCGCACCGCCCGCCAGGCAGGGGCCTTGTATGGCGCGGCTCTGGCAGCGAGCCGATTGCGCAACTTTGAACAGGCCGGACTCTACCAGGCTCGACTCCGCGAGCTGGTGCAAAACGAACCGGCTCCTGCGCGCCTGGCCCGCCTGCTTGATGCCGAAGTCGCGCTGTCCCGGGGCGATCTTGCCCAAGCCACTGCTGCTTTGCAGGACAGTCCGTCAGGGCAGGCCAACCCGGCAGAAGGCTCACCGGTCGTGCACCGCCCCGAGCTGCTGTTGCAGGCGCAAATTGCCGCGCGGTCAGGGCGCAGCGAAGCGGCCTCGCAAAGTGCGCACCATTTGCAGTCCTGGGTACTGGCACACCCTCACGATGCGCTCGCCTGGCAACAACTCAGCAGCGTGTATGGGGCGCAGTCACAGGCACTGGCCTCCATTCGGGCCGACGCCGAAGCCCGGGCCGCCCGGCTGGACTACGCCGGGGCCATGGATCGCTTTCGGGCCGCGCAGGACCTGGTGCGCGCAAGCACCGTCAATGGCACGGCGATAGACCACATCGAAGCCTCCATTGTGGACACGCGCCGACGAGAGGTCGAATCACTTGTGAGGGAACAGGCCCTCGAGCGCTGAGTCGATCACCACCCCCAGGGCCGAATAGATCAGGGAACCCAGCAAAGCGGCGCCAAAGCCGCGCACGTAAAAGCCGTCCAGCGCACCGGCGGCCAGCCAGAACATCAGTGCATTGATGACAAACAGGAACAGCCCCAGCGTAACTGCGGTCACGGGCAGCGTCAGCACGACCAGCACCGGACGCAGAATCATGTTGAACAGCCCGATGACCAGGGCCGCCACCAACGCCGAACTGAAGCTGCTGACCTGCACACCGCTGTAGAGATAGGCCACAGCAAGGAGGGCAGCGGCGCTGAGCAGCCACTTGACGATGAGTTTCATGGATTGTCTTCCTTCAAAGGCGCAAGTCTAGCCTGCGCCGGGGGCTGCCCGCCCGGATTAGCGGGTGACAGGATCAATTCTCCAGGCCCGGGAAAACTCCATTTGTTAAAATGGGCTGGTGAGAATTGATTTGCACCACTTCTGCCCGTTCAGCGCACCCTTGGACGGTGCCCTGTGAAATCGCATCCTCACGTGGTCGCAGCCTTCAGGCGCGAACTCTACGACTGGCGGCTCTGGACCGGCCGTGGTGTGGTGCTGGCCTTCGCCGCCATGGCCGGCCTGACGGTCGTGGCCTTCACCTGGATGACAGACCAGGCCTTCGAACATTTCTTTGCGAACGCCAAAATCTATTGGTGGGGTCCTCTGCTGTGGACCCCGGCCTGCACGGCTGCCATCGTCTGGATCACGGTGCGCTACATGCCGGGCGCCACCGGTTCCGGGATTCCACAGGTCATGGCTGCCCAGTCACCCGAGGTGCAACCGGGTGCCACCGGAATGTTTCTCTCGTTGCGGCTCTCTATCGTCAAGATGCTGCTGACCACCTGGGGCTTGCTCGCAGGCCTGTCGCTGGGCCGTGAAGGGCCCTCGGTGCAAATAGCGGCCGGCGTCATGCACAGCGCGCGGCGCTGGCTTCCCCAAAGAGCCAAGGTCTCTGCCCATGGCCTGATGCTCGCCGGGGGCGCAGCAGGCATTGCGGCGGCCTTTAACACCCCGTTGGGTGGGGTGATGTTCGCCATCGAGGAACTCTCCCGCAAACCCGAGCAGCGCAGCAGCGGCTTGCTCATGGCCGCCATCGTACTGGGCGGCCTGATGGCTGTTTCAGTCTACGGAAATTCAACCTATTTTGGCGTGATCCGGGTTCAACACCTGGGCTTCGCGCTCTTGCTGCCAGGGGTACTGGTGGCCCTGTGCTGCGGCGTGGCCGGCGGGCTGTTCTCACGTTTGTTGGTGGTCTCGCTGTCGGGCCACTCCAACGACTGGTTCACCCGGATGCGCCAAAAAGCGCCCGTGCGTTTCGCTGCAGGCTGTGGCATGGCGGTGGCGGTTTTAGGGCTGGTCAGCCATGGCGACACCTACGGCAGCGGCTACCACCATGCGCGCGACATTCTGGAAGGCAATGGTGAGGCTTCACCCCTTTATGTGCTGCTCAAATTTCTGGCAACCTGGCTCACGGCATGGTCGGGTGTGCCAGGCGGCCTGTTTGCGCCGGCCCTAGGCATCGGTGGCGCGCTGGGCAACGACATTGCCCAGCTCACTGGCTATGTCAATGCACCCACGCTCATTGCGCTGGGCATGGCAGGCTTTTTGGCCGCCGTGACCCAGGCGCCCCTGACCTCCTTCATCATTGTCATGGAGATGATCGATGGCCATGCGCTGGTCTTGAGTCTGATGGCCAGCACACTGGTGGCCAGTGGCGTTTCGCGCCTGATCAGCGTGCCACTGTACTCGGCCTTGGCCGACATGCAGCTCAAGCGCCTGTCGCCTTCTGAGCCTGAACCAGCGCCTGAGCCTGAACCAGCGCCAAAGCCCCCATCGCCGTCCTCCCCTGCATGATGCCGGGCCGGGCCGGGTCACCGGGCTGGCGGGCCAGCCACGAAACCGGGCGAATGTCCCTTTGCGCTGCATAGCTATGAATTAGTGAGCATACTATGGAGACCTGACGGGGGATAAACCTCAATTTCATACCAAATTTTGAGATGCCTCCGCCTCCGTTGGCCTACAATTTCATCATGACCATTCCCACCCTGACCATTGACATCGTCTCCGACGTCGTTTGCCCCTGGTGCTACATCGGCAAACGCCATCTGGAGGCGGCATTGGCCCTGCCCGGGGCGGCCGATTTGCCCCGCCCTGTGATCCGCTGGCACCCGTTCCAGCTCAACCCCGACATGCCCGAGCAGGGCATGGCGCGCCAGCAATATCTGGAGGACAAGTTCGGCGGTCCCGAGCGCGCCGCCGCCATTTACGAACGCATTGGCCAGGCCGGCGCTTCTGCGGGCTTGCAACTCAACATTGAGGGAATCGCGGTGCAACCCAACACACTGGCGGCACACGCGCTTATTGCATTTGCTGATTCGGTTGGTGCCGATGCCAACAACATGGCCGAACGGCTGTTTGCCGCTTATTTTTTGGCCAATCGTGCGATCGGACAGGCCGACGTGCTGGCCGACATTGCCCGGGAGGCCGGGTTGGACGATGCCGCAGCCCGCGCGTTTGTCACCAACCCGCAGCAGTTGGCCGCACTGGCCCAAACCGACGCCCACGCCCGAAGCCAGGGCATCACGGGGGTGCCCTTCTTCATCTTCAATGAGCAGGTGGCGGTTTCGGGTGCGCAGCCCCCGGCCGCCCTGCTGCAGGCCATGCAGCAGGCATGCCAAACCAAACTCGATTAGATTTGGCGTATGTCCCCGTTTGAACTCAGCCTTGTGGCCCGCGCGCCCGATTTTTCCCAGACCGAGTTCCGCTCGGCGCTGGGGATGTTCGCCACGGGCGTGACCATCGTGACAGCCCGCACGGCCAGGGGCGATCTGATCGGCGTCACAGCCAACTCCTTCAATTCGGTGTCCCTGAGCCCACCGCTGGTGCTGTGGAGCCTGGCCCGGGCCGCAGCCTCGATGCCGGGCTTTAGCACCGGCTCGCACTACGCGATCAATATTCTTGGGGCTGACCAGAAAAACCTTGCATTGCGCTTTGCCGCCCGTGGCATCGAGCGCTTTGCCGATGTTGATTTTGCGGACGGGGTCTGCGGTGCGCCACTGCTGGCCGGTACCGTGGCCACTTTTGAATGTTTCAACCGCAGCCGCTACGAAGAGGGCGACCACGTGATTTTTGTCGGAGAGGTGGAGCACTGCACGCATCGCCCAGGCGCCTCACCCCTGCTGTTTCACGGCAGCCGGTTTTATACCGAGCACCCTCTGTAAACGCCACCAGGCACGGGGCAGATCAATCCAAAGCACTACAGGCTTGACACAAATTGGGAGGGGTCGGGGCGCAGCCTTGGCGCTTTGCGACGAGACACCGTCCCAATATTGATGAAGCACACCGCCTCTTCACCGGCCGGTAGCGTGAACAGCGAACGCAAACGGGGTGAAACCAACGCCTGCCCACTGGTCAGGCTGGCACCATACTCCATGCTGTGCGCGCTGAGCAGCACATTTTGAACGGCGCAACCCACCGAGACCATGCGCTCGAGCACCGGAATGTCAGGCTCACACGGACCCAGCCGCGCGACCACCAGCATCAGCAAGGGTGCCCGGTGAGCTTTTTCGCGGGCCGACGCCACTTGCTCGGCGGTGGCCTCCGGGTCACGGTCCAGCAGCGCCAAGGCAAATACCTCGGCCAGTTCGGCGCGTTTGGGCAATGGAACGATCACAAAGCGCCAGGGCATTAGCAGCCCATGATCGGGCGCCGCCGCCGCAGCGCGGAACAGCTGTTCGAGCTGCTCTGGGCTGGGCCCGGGCTCTGTCAATCGCTTAGGTGATATGTTCTGGCGCGAGGTGATCAGCGCGTCGGTAAAGCTCGCCTCCTCACCGGTCGGCGGCACCGTACCTGCCTGCAATGGAGACGATCCGTCCACCGTCAGCAGACCCCTATTTCAGGGTCAAGACGAAATCGACCAGCGTCTTGATGTCTGCGTCCTTGACGGTCACATTGGGCGGCATGGGGATAGGTCCCCAGGTGCCTTTGGTTCCCTTCTTGACTTTAAGCGCCAAAGCCTCGGCAGCAGCCGGGTCACCCGCGTACTTCTTGCCAACCTCTTTCCAGGCCGGACCCAACACTTTTTTGTCCAGGCTGTGGCAGGCCAGACACCCGCTCTTCTGGGCCAGCGCCAGCGCGCCGGCTTCGTCAATCGCATACACCGAGACGGACAGGGCCGTCATGATGGTCAAAGCAAATATTTTCTTCATGGTTTCCTCATTGGAGAGCCAGGGGGCGCCCCTGACGGAGCACCTCCTGTTTCACGATCAGACGATGTTACGCGGCTTCAGACTCATTTGCGTGAAGCTGTGCTTGTAGGGTGACTCACCCACCTTGCTCAACACACCACGTCCGAGTTTGTAGCGGTAGTTGTTGGTCATGGGGTCGGGCACCGCCGACACCACGGCATTGGCGGGCGACTTCGGGAAGTTGAAGTTGGCCTTGCACACGCCCGGGCGCATTTCGTCCGACACCACGGCCACCGCGCGGAACTTGCCCACGGTCGTCATGATGTGTCCGTCCTTCATTAACTGATTGAAGGTCAGGTCGGCATCGAGCACACCCTGGGGCTGGCCGGTCTGGATGTACACCGTGTCGTTCACCACCTCAACGTAATCACCCGATTCAATCCTCTGGGGTTTCGCGTCAGTAGGATGAATGAAGATGAATGCTTCGGGCCAGCGCTGCGACAGGTAGGGCTTGCGCAGGTCATCAAATCCCGATTGCCAGGTTTCGTTAACGCGACCGTTGGTAACCCAGATTTCACCCTTTTCGGCACGCGGTTTGATGGCGTCGTAATACTGAATCCATCCCGCGTAATTCCAAGGCGATTTGAGCAAAATCGCCTTGCCGCTGTGGGTGTTGAAGGAGTGCATGACCTTGGTCTGCACCGTCGGCCCTTCGAGCTCACCCCAGTCGTTGTCCGGGTCGTGCAGGCGCACTGTGCCCACCAGTTTTCCGTCGCGCAGGCGAATTGGAGTCTGGATGCCGGTCGTGCCATAGGTACGAAGAAATTCCTGTGCCTTGACACCTTTCTCCTTGGCCATCACCGCCAGCGGATGGTAATTGAGCACACCACCGCGTGAGAAGCGGGCCGCCTCTTCAAACACGTCGTTGGAGTCCTTCCAGGCGTATTCACCGCTCTTGTCAAAGCCCATCTTCTGGGCGAACTTTTGCACGATCCACCAGTCGGGCTTGGCTTCGCCGGGCGCATCGTAGAACTTGCTGTACAGGCGCAGACGACGCTCGGAGTTGCAGCGAGTGAAGTTGTCCTCGCCCCAGCTCGATACCGGGAAGACGATGTCGGCAAACTGCTCGCCTACGGGATCGGTCAGGTAGAGGTCCGAGTTGGCCATCACCATGCCGCCCGAATCCACTCGGCGCTTGAGCGTCTCGAAGATGGCGGCGCGGTCCAGGCTGTCGATCTGATTGGGGTTGTCCACGGTCAGGTCGCGCATCTTTTTCTCAAGCGCGTTCGAGCCCATCATGGCCGCCACCCAGGTGGTGCCAATCACCCAGGCAAAGCGCATATTGCCTTCGTGCAGCCAGAGGTCCAGGTTGAAGCTCTTCTTGCGCCGACCGGGATGCTTCTCGGGAGAGAGCCAGCCCGAACCACCGCCTGCCGACAGGCCGCCACGCTGGTGACCGCCGCCGCGCGAGATCATGCGCCCAGGCCGGTTGCCCGCACCACAGATCAGCCCCAGGGAGGCAAACGAGGTGGTGTTCATGTAGTTGTTGGACCAGTAATTGCCCTTCTCGCACATGAACGAGGTTTTCGGATGCGAGCCGTCGGCCTTGGGCTTGGCGATCCACTCGGCGGCCTTCATGATGTCGGCCTGGCTTAGACCGGTCATCTTCGCTGCCACATCGAGCTTGGATTCTTCCTGTGACAGGATGAATTTCTGGTAATCGGCCCAGTCTGACTGCCAGGTGCCCCATGTGGTGCGCCACTGCCAACCGGTGTTGCGGGTGCCGCGGCCATAGCCTTCGTCCACTTCCCAGGAGTTGGCAATCCATTTGTCAATAAAGGCCTGATCCTGCCACTTGTTTTCGATGATGATGCGCGCCAGCGCCATGTGCAAGATGGTGTCCGTGCCGGGCATGATGGACAGCCACAGGCCACGACCTGCCTTGACTGCCCAAGCCACGCCCGTGGTCTGATGTGGCGTCACGAAGATGAACTTCTTGTCGCCAGGCATCAGGTGCGAGGTGAACAGCGCAGTCTTGGTCTCGTACGGATCCACGCCAGAGAGGAAGGCCACATCGCAACCGGCCCAGTCCGCGTAGCTGGAGGCAAAAGAGTCGATGCCGGCGTCGTCCAGGCCGGTGGCGTCGTTGGTGGCCGAACACTTGTCGTGCCAGGCGAACGCCGGAGTGCCGATTGTGGTCATGGCCAACTTGGTGATCGCGTAAACATTTTCGAAATACTGGTACGAGTGCGACTTCACCGCCCAGGCATGCTCGCCATACTTGGCAATGATGTACTTGGAGATGTCGGCCATCACTTCGGTGGCCAAATCCCAGCTCACCGCGGTGAGCTTGCCCTTGACCCGGATCATGGGGTGCTGCAGACGCTCGCGGGTGCGGTTGTCGGGGTTGAAGCATTTCTCGGCCAAGGTGCCGCCGCGAATCGAATGATTGCCACCAACGTTGACCACGGTGGCGTCCTTGTCAGGCACCACCACCACATGGTGCGGCTTGCCCTTGAAGGACACGACGTTGTGCTGACTGGGGCTGACCCAGGAAGACATCATCACCTGGTGCGGAAACTCGGCCTTGAGGGCGTTTTGCCCGGCCTTGGCGCCACCGTCTTTTCCCACCGGCCAACGGTACACCTTGTAGCCGCAGGCCACCGTGCAGTAGTCGCAGGCGGTCGTCAGAACGTCGGCGTCCTTGGGTGGCAGTGGAACGAAATCCTTGGCCGTGTAGTTTTCTATTGTGCTCATGTTGTTCTCCTTAGGCGGTGCGTGTGGTGGTCATGGCGCTGTAGCCATAAACAAGACCCATCACGCCCACGGCGTAGATGTCGTCCCCTTTGACCTCCAGCACGATCTGGGGCAGGCTCTCGGTCGCGTGGCCGGAGACCACCATGCCGTGGCGCGTCAAATCGAAGGTCGTCAGGTGCAAAGGGCAGGGGCCCAGCACCTGGTGAGCGGGCTTGTAGGTGCCGTCCAGCGGGCCACCCATGTGGGTGCACTGCTGGTTGAAGGCCACAATGTCCTTGTCCGCTCCGAGTCCGGCACCGGCTGGCGCGCCGAGCTTGACCAGGATGTTGCGGATGTCCGGGTAGGGGTAGTTGAAGTCCACCGGAACACCAGCCTTGAGGGCCGAGACCGTGCCGATCTTCTGACGTGGATAGGTCGCCTTGAGGGCTTGCGCGGCCTGGGCCAGGCCGGGCAATCCGCCCAGGGTGATGAGGGTCACGGCAGCGCCGCCCGAGAGCAGCATCTGGCGACGGCTCATGCACAGGCGCTCGCCTTCGTGCTCATGAGATGGCGCGCGCGCCGGGTGCACTTGAATGGTTTTTTGGCTCATGTTGGTTACTCCTTAATTCGCCGGCGCGGGCAGCGGCTGGTAGTCGCCCGGCAGTTTGGGGTCATCTTGAACGAGTGGCTCCGTCATGGACAGTGCCTCGATGAAAGCGATCAGATCCGTCTTTTCCTGACCCGAGAGCTTGAGTGGCTTGAGCAGCGTCGTCTTGTTGCGCCCCTTGCCGCCGCCCTGGTCATAGAAGTCGACCACTTCCTGCAGCGTAGTGAACACACCGTTGTGCATATAGGGTGCGGTGTATTTCACTTCGCGCAGGGAGGGCGTACGGAACTTGCCAATATCCTTCGGATTCTTGGTGATGTAGTACAGGCCATAGTCCGTGTCTGCGGTGCGGTACTTCTCCTCGGACACGCCTTTCTGATAGTGCTCCCAGCGGTGCGTCACCTGGTACAGGGGGTCGTCCTTGAAACCGGCGAAATCAGGTAGCCCGAGGTCATAGAACTTTTGGTTCGATGCCAGCGGTCCGTTGTGACACTGGATGCACCCGGCCTTGCCGTTAAAAAGGCCCAGACCACGTTTTTGCGCGTCGTTCAGGGCCTTTTTGTCGCCCTTGGCGTAGCGGTCAGCGGGCACCTTGGCAGCATCAGACACCAGGGTGCGCTGGTACGAGGCGATGGCCCGGTAGGCATCGTTCATGCGTGGCCATGGGCTGCCAAAGACCTTGTTGAACGAGGTCACGTATTCAGGGATGAATCGCAGGCGCATTTCCATGACCGAGGGGTCACCGTTGCCGGCAACAGCACCTTCAGCGGCCGAGGGGCCCTGCGACTCAAGGCTGGTCACGCTGCCTTCCCAGAACAACTTGTTGTAGTAGGCCGAGTTGATCACCGTCTGCGAATTGCGCCAGTGCTTGGTTCCCGGATAGCCGCGCGAAATCTGGCCGCCGTCGCCCCAGCCCAGGGCGGGCAGGTGACAGGACACGCACGGCGTGGAGCCGTCGCCAGAGAGACGGTTTTCCCAGAACAGTTGCTTGCCCAGCGCCACCTTTTCCGCGGTTTGCGGGTTGTCGGCCGGAATCGGTGCCGGGGGCAGCGGGCCCAGGGGTGGATACGTGGTTTTGCCTGCGGCAAAAGCCGACAGCGCCACCAGCAGGGTGGCTGCGAAAGTACCAAATTTGAGAATGTGGGTGTTCTTCATGCTATCTCCCTCAGTTCTTGCCAAAAGTGCGGACCTGCATATCGGGGGCTCCCGGGTCCTTGACGACGACCGGATCTCCCGAGAGCGTCAGCAGGAAAGCCACCAGGGACTTCTGCTCGCCAGCGGACAGGTTCAGGGGCTTGAGTACCGAACCCTTGCCGCCGCCCTGGTTGTAAAAGGCCACCACGTCGTCCAGCGTCGCCAGCATGCCGTTGTGCATGTAGGGCGCGGTGAACTTGAGATCGCGTAGCTGCGCCGTCTGGAATTTGCCAATGTCCTTGGGGTTCTTGGTGACCGCAAAAGAGCCGACGTCGGTGCGGGCATTCATGTAGTTGGGCATGCCGCTGGTGGAGTAGTAGCGCAGCATGGTAATGGTGCGCAGCGGGTTCTTGAGCACCTCGGGATTCTCTGGCACGCCCGTGTTGTACAGCTTGCCGTCCGAACCAATGGGGCCGTTGTGACAACTCACGCAACCGGCCTTGCCCTTGAACAGGTCGTAACCGGCTTTGGCATCGGCGCTGATGGCCGCGGCGTCGCCTTTGGCAAATTTGTCAAACGGTGCGTTGGTGGTCTCCAGGGTGCGGATGAACTCACCGATGGCGTTGAACACCCGCATGCCGTTGATGTCGTCCTTGCGCCATTTTTTCCACAGTGCGTCGTATTCAGGCACCTGCTGCAGGCGTTCCTGCATCAGGCGGCTGTCCATGTTCATGGTGTGCGTTTCGGTGATCATGTCGCGCACCAACGTGCCCGCATCAGAGCCGTCCAGGCGGCCATCCCACATGAAACGGGTGCGGTATTTGGCGTTGAGAATCGTGGGCGAATTGCGAAAATACTCCATGGACGGGTAGCCGACCGACAATGCGATGCCGTCGCCCCAGCCCTTGGCCGGGTCGTGACAGGTGGCGCAGGACACGCCCCAATCCCCGGAGAGGCGGTTGTCAAAGAAGAAGTACTTGCCCAATTCAATCATGGCCGCATTGCCGGGCTTGACCTCGGGCATGGGTGCGAGGTCCGGCGCCTTGGTCTGGGCCACGACGGGCTGCAAGGCGGCCGTCAGCGCGACCGCGGCGGCTGCGACAAGGCGCAGCGTTCGGGGAAAACACGAGCTGTGCTGGTTTTTCATCAATCCTCCTCAAGTAATGAAGATATGCAGGAACATCCCTGCGACTGCAGTGGTCACGCAATGTCCATGCCAAGGTGATTGAGACGACGTTCAGTCGGAAAAATGTTACAAACCGCTGTCAGATCGATCGTTTTCTGTCCGATCGATCAAAAATTGACCGGTTGATTAATGACCGATTTCAGTCTGCGGGCGCGTCGTCGCCCTGCAATTTCTTGCGCAAGGTCAAGCGCGTGACGCCCAAAAGCTCGGCCGCCTGGGTCTTGTTGCCGTGGCACAGGCCAAGCACATGCCGCATGTAATCGGCCTGCACTTCGGCCAGCGGACGAATCACGGTCTGGGGTTCAAAATTGGTGTGGTTTGCCCCTGGGCTCTCATTCTCAATTTCCTTGGGCAGATGCTGGATCGAGATTTTTTGCCCCGCAGCGAGAATGGCCGCGCGTTCGACCACGTTGCGCAGCTCGCGAACATTACCAGGCCAGCGGTAGGCCTGGAGCAGCGGCGCCACATGCGGATCAAATCCGGCCGACTCCACCCCAATGGACGGCGCGATTTTGACCAGAAAATGCTGCGCCAGCGGCATGATGTCATCCTGACGTTCGTGCAGCGCGGGCAGGTCGATGGAGCCCACATTGATGCGGTAATAGAGATCTTCGCGGAACTCGCCGGCCAGCACCATGGCTGGCAAATCGCGGTGCGTGGCCGAGACAAAACGCACGTCCACACTGATCTCCTTTTGCCCGCCCAGGCGGCGGAAAGTCTGGGTCTCGAGCACCCGCAACAGCTTGGGTTGCAGCGCCAGCGACATGTCGCCAATTTCATCGAGGAACAGCGTGCCACCATCGGCCAGTTCCAAAAGGCCGCGCTTCATCTGCCTGGCATCGGTGAAGGCGCCTCGCTCGTGCCCGAAAATCTCGGACTCCAGCAGACCCTCGGGGACGGCCGAGCAATTCAGCGTCACCCACGGCCCCTGCGAACGTGGCGAGTGGCAATGAATGGCCTGCGCGACCCGCTCCTTGCCAGTGCCCGACTCACCCCGGATCAGCACCGGTATCTTCCCGGCGGCGGCAATGCGCAGGGTCATCTCCAGCATGTCCCTGAAGGGCGCGCTGGCACCAATCAAACCCTCGATCTCGCAGGACACGGCCTGCGAGCGCCGCCACACCACCTCGCGACGCAGGCGCTGGGTCTCCAGGGCGCGGCGAATCAACTCCTGCAAGTCTTCGAGGTCAAAGGGTTTGTTGATGTAGTCGTAGGCTCCCGCCCGCAGCGCCGCCACCGCGGTTCGGACCTCGGGGTAGGCCGTCATGATGACCACCAGCGGCGGCTCGTCGGTCTCCCTGACCCTGGCCAGCACCTCCAGTCCGTTCATGTCGGGCAACTGCAAATCAAGCAGGATCAGGCTGAAGTTGCGCTCGGCGAGCATCGCCAGCCCCTTCGCGCCGCAATCGGCCACCTCCACGTCAAAGCCCTGGCGCGCCAGGAAATTACCCACCGTCACACGGATGGTCTGGTCGTCTTCAACAATCAGAATGGGGTCAAGCATGGGCAGGATTGGCGAGTGGCCATGTGATGGTAAAGCAGGTTCCGTGCCCAAGCTCGCTGCTGGCCGTGACGGTTCCGCCCTGCTGCGCCACGATTTTGCGCACAATGGCCAGGCCTAGACCGGTGCCTTCTTTTCGTGTCGTAAAAAATGGTTTGAATATTTGGCTCAGAATTTTTTCCTCAATACCCACGCCGGTGTCGATGACATCGATCGTGGCAAAACCGCCCTGTGTTGCTGCCCGCACGGTCACGGTGCCACCCACCGGCATGGCATGCACCGCGTTCATCACCAGATTGAGCATCACCTGCTTGAGCTGGTTGGGGTCGGCTCGCAGGGGCGCCAGCGCATCGACGCCCTCCATGCTGAACGACACCTCCCGGCTCCTGACCTCCTTGCGGGTCCAGAACAGCACATCTTCCAGAATCCCGCTGAACTCGCACGGCCCGGTGAGCACGGCCAGGGGTGTGGCAAAGCCGTGAAAACTTCGCAAAAATCCGGACAGCCGGTCGATCTCGGACTCCATGCGCTTGAGCGCTTCGATCAGGTCGGGCGGAATATCGTCCTCGTACTGCATGGCCTGGGCCACCGCCTTCATGCCCGCCAGCGGGTTGCCGATTTCATGGGCCACGCCCATGGCCAGCTCGCCCAGCGTGGTGAGTTTTTCCATCTGGTACATCTGGCGATCGAGTTCACGGCGCTCGTCGGCAATGAACTGCTCACGGCTGATGTCGCGTGCCACCACCACAAAACCAGTTGCGCTGGGGGCGATGGCCAGCGAGAGCACCAGATCGGGCAGTTGCACCTCGCAGCGCAGTTCCCCGCGCTCAGCATCCCTGGCGATATCGGGCCACTGGGGCCAGAATTTCCCGATCGGGGTGCCGATCAGGTCTGGCGCACCACCCAGAAGCTCGCGGGCTGCGGGGTTGAGCAAACCGATCACGCCCTGATGGTCGATGGCCAGAATGCCGTCGGCGGTATTGCGGATCACCGCTTCGAGCGAGGCGCGCTCCTGCTCAAGCTCACGGGTGCGGGCCCGAACCTCGTCCTCCAGTCGGGCGCGATGGGAATTGATGGCCTGCGACGAGAGCTGCAACTGAGCTGCCATGGCATTGAACTTGGTGCCCAGCCCCGCAATTTCGTCAGTGCCAGTGACCGTTACCCTGCGTGAAAAGTCGCCCTCAGCCAGCGCGTCGGCCTCGCCCGAGAGGTCTTCCAGGGGTCGCAGCAGGCGTTTGGACAGGGCATAGCCGCCTGCGGCCGTCATCGCCAGGGCCACGATCAGCACCGCATACAGAAAATACAGGTTGGTGACGGCCAGCAGCAATGTGCGCTCGGGAAACGCCAGCAGGATGCGCCACTTGCTCGAGGTGCTGCCCGAATCGACCTGCGGCGCGTAATCGATGGTGGTGTGGGCCACAATCCAACCCCCGTCCACTTTGGGCGAGACGCCATCGCCCATGACGTTGCCGACGATGCCTGGCGGAAATATCTCCTGCAACGCGGCCACAGGCTTCATGAAGAACGCACCGGGCTCACCGCCGGCCGAGCGGCTGGTAAATCGCCCGGAACCATCGAGCAGGTAGGCCGTGCCGCCGCGCGCATTGGCCATCTGCTGGATTTGCTCCAGAAGAATGTCGGCATGCAGATTGATGATCAGCAGGCCAGCCTTGCGCCCATCGGGCCCTGCAACCGGCGTGGCCACGCGAATCACCGGACGCTCGGGCGTCTCGATCTTGCCTTGCTCTACGTTGAGGTCTAGCGGCGACTCATAAATCTGGCCCAGGCCGACCGCCATGGCTTCACGAAAGTAGTAACGGTCGCCCTTGTCCTGCAAGGCTTGGCGCGGCACCACAGAAACGCCGCCGGGTTTGCGATCGACCCGGACCCACTCCTTGCCGTCGGCCGTGATCAGGCGAATCTGGTAAATGTGGGGGTAAACGCTGGCCAGCGCCGCGTAATCGCGCTCCAGCCTTGTGGTGGCCGCCTGCAGCAGCGCCGGATTGCCGGACTGGCGGGCCAGCAGAACATCGACCAGCGCCCGCGAGTTGGCCAGGTACAGCAGTTGCGAAGAGAGCTGCCCGAAAAAGCGGCTGATGCCCTGTGATCGGACCGTCACTTCCTGGTGCAGATTGCGCAGGGTCTCGCTCTTGAGGGCCTGCAGCGAGAGGTAAACGCCGATGACACCAGCCAAGGCGGTCGGAATCACGGCCGTCACAAGGAAGGCCGCGTAAATCCGGCGGGACAGGCCCCCCAGCGCACTGAAGTGGGAAAAAATGATGATGATTTATTCTAGCAACGGCAGTCTTCAACACCGCGCGCCGGACGCAGACAACTTGCGTGTTACAGCACCGTGCTGGCACGCAAGGCCGCGATGGCGGCAGCATCCAATCCCAATTCAGCGAGGACTTCATCGGTGTGCTCACCCAGGCTCGGCGGCGGGCGGCGCAGCACCGGTGGCGTGGCTTGCAGGCGCATCGGACTGGCTACAGTAGCTATTAATTCGATAGCTGACTGTGCTTTACTGACGATGGCTACAGGCTGATTTATCACTAAATTTCTGGCATGCACCTGCGCTTCGCCAAAAGCCTGAGCCAGATCGTTGATGGCCCCGCAGGGCACGGCCTTGTCTTCTAGCAGCGCCACCCACTGGGCTGTGGTGCGGGTCCGGGTCACCGCCTCGATGGACGGCACCAACACTGCGCGGTTCTGGACGCGCAGGGTGTTGCTGGCAAAGCGGGCGTCCTTGGCCCACTCGCGGTGGCCGGCCGCCGCGCAAAAACGCGCGAACTGACCCTCGTTGCCGATGGCAAGCAGCATCGACCCGTCCGCTGTTTCGAAGGTTTGGTAGGGCGCCAAGCTGGGGTGGGTGTTGCCCTGGCGCTGCGGCACCTGGCCGGTGTTCAAAAATCCGGCGGCCTGGTTGGCCAGCACCGCCATGCCCACATCGAGCAGGGCCATGTCGATGTGCTGGCCTTCGCCGCTACGGTGGCGCACCTCGACCGCGGCCAGAATGGCGCTGGTGGCGTAGATGCCGGTAAGAATGTCCACCAGCGCCACCCCCATGCGCATGGGGCCGCCGCCGGGCTCGCCATCGGCATGCCCGGTGATGCTCATCATGCCGCTCATGGCCTGGATCATCAGGTCGTACCCGGCACGCTGGGCAAACGGCCCGTCCTGGCCAAACCCGGTGACCGAGCAGTAGATGAGGCGCGGGTTCAGGGCCTTGAGGCTGGCGTAGTCGAGCCCATACTGCTTGAGGCCGCCCACCTTGAAGTTTTCCACCAGAATGTCGCTGCCCAGCGCCATTTGCCGGATCAAGGCCTGCCCCTCGGGCTGGGCCATGTCGATGGTGACCGAGCGCTTGTTGCGGTTGCAAGCCGTGAAGTAGGTGGCCTGATCGGTGTCGTTTCCGTCGGCGTCCTTCAAAAACGGAGGCCCCCAGTGGCGGGTGTCATCCCCCGCCCCGGGCCGCTCAACCTTGACCACATCGGCCCCAAGGTCTGCCAGCATCTGCGTGCACCACGGACCAGCGAGCACGCGGGAAAGGTCAAGGACTTTGAGGTGGGAGAGGGCGGAAGGCTGTTCACTCATTGAAATTCTTTCGGCATGTTCTTGTTGATCTTCCTGGATGTGCCTGCTCAATCAAAGAACTCCATCTTTCGATAGGGATGCAGTCGGCATTGCGCCAGCCTTGTTTCCAAATTGCCCACATGGGCTTCCAGTTTATGCCCATCGGGATCGAGGAAATAGAAGGAGTCACCTTCGCTCCTGTTGACTTTCCATTGGTCAACCCCATAGCTGCAAATATGCTCGACAAATCCGGAGAAGTCGTCTTGCGCAATCGAAAAGGCGTAATGCGTATAGTCCGTCGTCGGCCTACCGGATTTGAGGTTGTCGAGCGAGAGGCAGAGCCACAAATCACCCAAAGACAAATAGGCTCCTTCATCCCATCTGGCCCTCTGGCGAAACAGCAACGCAGATTCATAAAATTGCACGCTGCGCTGCAAGTCCGCAACGGCCAGGCTAAGGTGATTAAGCCCCGTCAGCATTGAATATTCCTGGCAGATCGAGCTTTGCGAACGAGCCTCACTTCCAGCTTGCATCCCAACGCTTCTGCATACCTGGACAGTGTTGCCAGCGAGGGCGAGTGCTTGCCGCTCCCGGATTCCATCCGCGCCACCGCAGACTGTGTCGTGCCGATTTTCTCTGCCACCTGCGCTTGGGTGAGACCTTGCGCCGCGCGGGCTTTCAGGAATTCATCCAAGAGCGCAAATTCGCCACTCAACGCCGCAAATTCGGCTTTTACATCGGCAGTACCGAGCGCCTTGGTGCGCAATTGCTTATGTGTCAGCATTTGTCCACTCCTTCATGCGCCTGCGCGCGTGAGCCAACTCTTTGGGTGGGGTCTTGTCGGTCTTTTTCACAAACTGATAAAGCATCACGATTTTTCGCGCCACCAGAGTGCAGTAAAACACCCGCCCAATACCTTCACGTGATTTCAAGCGCAACTCAAACAAACCTGCGCTCATCGCTCGCGTGTGAGGCATTCCCAAATCGGGACCAAATTCAAGCACCTGATCAGTGCAATGAAGGTACCTTGCCAAAATTCCTGGTGGCAACGCGAGAACTGCCGCTTGCAACTTTTCATCGTGGTACTTGATTTCCCAATTCATACCTCTAATATAGCATATTTGCGATAAAGTGAAACGCCTGGTCACCGGGAGCTTGAAGAGAGGACGGGTACGAGTTCCTTGTTTGCGCGATTCAGATTCCGTGTTTTGTGACTGAGGCCTTGCGCGCGCTGATCCAGCGAGAAAGCGCAAAACGCCTCGCCCTGCTTGGCGGCACCGAGCCCAATTTGAAGGCTGTCCCGCGGCGCCAGTCGGGTCTTTTGTGATCCTGGTTGATACCTCAGTCTGGATTGACCACCTGCGATCGGGCGACGAGCAACTGGGCAAGTTGCTCATTAAGGGCCAGGTTCTGCCCATTCCTTCGTGCCTGGCGAATTGGCCCTGGGCAATTTGCCCAATCACGGTGTTGTGATCACCGCCTTGCAGTCGTTGCCCCACGCTTTGGTGTCCACCAATACCGAGGTTCTGCGGTCCGTTGACGAAATAGGGCTTTTTGGAACTGGCATTGGCTATACCGACGTGGATCTCCTGGCCGCCTGTCTGCTCACGCCCGGCTCCAAATTCTGGACGCGGGACAAGCGATTGCTGGCCATAGCCTCCCGAATCGGCATTGCAGCCAACACGGCCCGCTGAGCAAAGCCAGTGTGACACGTGGGGCATGTGGTTCTTTTTCCAGCATGCTCAAGACTGCCGTGTTTTGGCCAGGCCTTGCACAGCGCTGTAAATACCAACAAGTCAGGCGTTTGGGGTGCCGCAGAGTCTAGAACCCATAGTTGGGGAAAGTTGTGGCGGCGGTTGTCAATGCGCCTGTTTTTTGTCGGGAGGCTGCAAGAGACACGCAGTGGTCACAATTGCCGACTCCGACGAACGTCGGTTTCCCTAGATTTAAAATCAGGGAGCTGCTACGACCAATTGAAAAGCTCGCCGAAGCGAGCCTTAGCAGGGCGCAAAACGGCCTATCCCAACCGCTTGCGACAAACTATTACCAGGCCACCGAGTGCAGCACCTATCAAAACCAGAGTGCCGGGTTCAGGAACATTGTTACCTCCCCCGGGATTGCCAGGGTCAACGATGGGGTTGAACTGACCGTCCATGACCCAGCGCCGAATATCGTGGTCAGCGGTAGCGGACCCTGTACCAGAGGTAAACCCGACAAATGCGTCGGTCGTGCCCAGAAGACCCGCCAAGCTAACGTTGTAACTCATGAGCGCGGCAGCGGGCCGTGTATCGTTCACGCCCAAGCGAACCTCCAGATCATTGGTAACACCGTTGTAGTCAACCCAAGCATGAAAGATCGCTCCACTATCCAACTGATACGGTTGGTTTGACTCTCCGTCATAGAAGGTTGGCCAAGCGCCGTTTGCGTCGTTCCGAACGACCGAAATGACGCTGCCATTGGTGTCGATGCCAGCATGGTTGCCGTTGTATCCGTCGTACCACCCATTATTCCAGTTGTCGAATTCAATGCCTAGGCTTGGTGTAAGCCCAGCGTATCCAATACCACCACCTCCGCCCCCCGCAGTATTTGCTACATTTTGCACGGTAAAGACGATGCCGTCAGCTCCACTGTTGCCCTGATTGGTGAATTGAAATTCGAAATAGCTGCTGAACGATGCATTCGCCGCGAGTGAAAACGGCGTGGTCAGAAAGGCGCTGCCGGCCTGGCCATAGTTGTTCGTAAGGCGCAAGACACGTTGGTCACCGACATTTGGCCCGATGACCCCCTGTCCTCCGGGGTTGATCGAAGGGGTCACACCATTCAACGTGAAGGCGGAAAGATTGTTGAAATTCTGATAGTTCACGAAAGATGCTCGTGCTACGCCGGTTGAAAGCAAGGCAGCAGCAGAAAAAAGCGCAGCAAGTCCGATACGACGTGCGCGCCCAACGCTTCTATGTTGGCTCATACGAAACCCCCGTTCTGAATAAAATGAGATGTCAGTCTTGGTCAATAGGCAACCAACACAATGTTTACAGCAGCTCTCCAGCTTGACCAAGCTCCATAACAGCGTTAGCGCTCGCTCGTCCAGCATAATTCGTGCCCATTGGAATTTATTCAACAAGTTCAATGGTTTACGAAAATGAAGCTCGGGCCGGACGCGTTATATGTAACATTTTTCGACACTTCTACTGTTGAAAAATCAGCGGCTTGCGATTCATTTCAATGAGGATTTTCAGACACTATCGCGGCCGGTGACTTGTTCAAGTGCGCCGCTGATTTATGAAGACGAACGTCTGCATTCCGACAGCAAGTTCGCTCTGGTGACCGGCTTTAGTGGGCAACTTCAAGTCCTCAGCCAGGAAGATTGACATTTCTTAGCTCGGCGGCTCCCGACCCAAAGCGGGTGTGACCTGCCGGGTTTCTTCGGACCAATCTCAACTTAACTTTCTGGTCTCGGTTGATAAATCGTTCTTCAGGCTTGCAATGAACTCGGCCGGCGTGCATGGTGCAACGCCTTTGTGGGGATGCTTTACGGATCAATCACTGAAAAATACTCACTGGTATATTAAATAACCATACAGTATAAATGGATACCATTCGGTTGTATAGTTCACCCACACCACATTTTTGGTGAGCTTAGGTGAATCCTGCTTTCTCGGAGATTTTTATGAAAAAGACACTTATCGCTTCTGTTTTGGCCCTCGGTGTAGCTTTCTCAGTGCAAGCCAAAGACATCGTAGACACCGCCGTCAGTGCGGGTAGCTTCAAGACTCTGGCGTCCGCTCTGACAGCGGCCGGCCTCGTTGACACGCTCAAGGGCAAGGGCCCCTTCACCGTGTTTGCACCGACGGATGCAGCTTTTGCGAACATCCCCAAGGCCGATCTGGATGCGCTATTGAAGGACAAGGCCAAGCTGACATCCGTCCTGACTTACCACGTCGTCGCGGGCAAACTGATGGCCGCGGACGTCAAGGCCGGTAAAGTGAAGACAGTCCAGGGCTCTGAACTGACCGTCTCGACGATGGGCGGTGTGATGGTTGACGGTGCCAAGGTGTCCGCCACCGACATCGTGGCCGACAACGGCGTCATACACGTGATCGACAGCGTGATCATGCCCAAGTAAGCAGGACAGATATGAAACTTCTGTTTTGCCTTTTAACAGCGTTGATGATCGGAACCCATGCGATGGCGGTTGAAGAACCCAAGTTTGAGATCGTCGTACAAGAGGCAAAATTCGAAGTTCGCCAGTACCCTGCGTTCATTGTTGCCCAGACCTGGGTGGATGGTGACATGGACGCCGCCTCGGGCAAGGGTTTCAGGCGAATAGCCGACTACATCTTTGGCAACAACACGGCAACCCCGCTCGCAGCGAGCAAAAAAATCGCCATGACCGCACCCGTGACCATGCAACCGGAAAGTCAGACCAGCACGCTGGCGATGACTGCTCCGGTGACACTTCAGCCTGCATCAGATGCCTTTGGGCTGGTTGGCGCTCAACGCTGGCGGGTGCAATTCGTAATGCCAAGCCAGTATTCCATGGCGACGCTACCAACGCCCAACAATGATGCCGTCACGTTGCGTGAGGTGCCTGCCAAGCGCGTAGCCGTTGCCAAATACAGTGGGTTCAACACTGAAAGTCGCATCAAGGAAGAAACTGACGCTTTGGTGGCTTGGATACAAAAGCGCCAGCTTTTGGCAGCGGCTCCGGCCCAATTGGCACGCTATGACCCGCCTTGGGTATTGCCCATGTGGCGCCGAAACGAGATTCATATCGACATCAATCCTGCCCCAGAGCGGTGAGACATGTCCTGGTGCCGGTGCGCCTTGTCGGGGTCAGAAGTGCGCTCTGCCACAGCGCCTGCACCGCTGGGCCACCGGCCAAGTCATCGGTTTCCCGACTTAGTTGGAAATCCCAAGTAGCGCCAATGGGCCGTGGCGTGAAGTGCCTTAGCATTCACCATGGCAACTCATATTCATAGCTTCGATACGCCGACCTCCACCCACGATTGGAAGCCTATCAACGACGGGGTGATGGGCGGTGTTTCGGTCAGTCGAATGCGCTTCGATCTGGCTGGATACGCAGTATTTGAGGGAAATATTTCTCTTGAAAACAACGGAGGATTTTCCTCCGTGCGGTCATCACAGCTTGACTTGGGATGCGCTGACACGGTGGCCTATGCACTGACAGCCTGGGGTGATGGACGCACCTACAAGCTGAATTTGCGAGTCGATTCTGACTTTGATGGGGTGACCTACCAAGCTGCATTCACTCCTGCTGCGGGTTTATGGACCCAGACAGTGCTGCCAGTGAGTATTTTTGAGCCTCGCTTTCGGGGCAGGATAGTGCATGGGGCGCCACCGCTGCGCCCCGAGGCCGTGAGACAGGTTGGACTGATGATTTCAGACAAACAAGCTGGGGCGTTTCGGCTGATGGTTAAAACCATCGAAGCGGTTGCCCAACGGGAGCTTGTGTCGGGCGAATCAACGTGACCATTCACTGGTCGCTGGTGGCTTATTCGTTGTTTGTATCAGTGGTGTGGCCGTCACCCTGGTGATGTGTCTCACCGAGAGTTGGTTAGGATCGGCGACTTTGCCGATGACTTTAGGCGGGGGCGCGTGGTACTGCGCACGATCAGACAAGGTTCAAGGGCGCTCGAAATGCCGCTTGAGGACGGTTTGAAACCCAAATGGCTCAAGATTTTCAAACCGGTATTCTTGCCAATGGCATACCGAGGCGCTGCCAGTGTGCTGATGCCGCCACCCAACTGGCCTGCAATGGGGAAGTCACCAAAACCCAACATAGCAAGGTCCTCCGGAACCCGAATGCCGTCATCCTGGGCCTGCAGCCAGGCACCCGCAGCTAAGTTGTCATTGGAAAAGGCGATGGCATCGGGAAACTGGGCCGGATTTAGAGTTTGCAATGCCTTTCGGCCAGCTGCCATGGGTTCTCCAAGATCGGCCTTGATGACGCGAACTTTGGCGACGGCCTGTTCAGCAGTTTGGATAAAACCCTCGCTCCGTTCAAGGGCCCGAAAGTCCCCTTTGACGCTACTGCCCACATAAACCATGTCCCGGTGGCCGCAGTCCAATAAATGTTGCGCCATGGCTTGTCCAACGCTGCGGTGGTTGAAACCAATTTGAATGAATTCCACATCTGCAGTGTCTTTCTCCCAAATCTCAATGACCGGCGTGCCATTCAACTGCGCTTGGCGCATCAGTTTTAACGCCCCTAAGGTGTGACGCAGCCCTGTAACCACCAGCGCGGCAGGCGCCCAACCCAGCACCGTGCGAAGCTGTTCTTCTTCGCGGTCCAGGCTGTAATTAGTGGACGCCAGCAACAACTCCAGCCTTACGGGTTGCAGCACGTCAGACAGGCCTTGAACCGTTTCAGCAAAGATGGAATTGGCCATATTTGGAATGATGGCTGCCACGATGGCCGAGTGGCCGCTGGCAAGAACACCCGCCTGCCTGTTAGGAGAGTAGCCGGTGTCTTCCAGGGCTTGGCGAATGCGCTTACTTTTTTCCGCCGAGACCCGATGGGGTTCGCGCAGCATGCGCGACACGGTCATGGGGGTCACGTCAGCGCGCGCCGCAACGTCCGCGAGGGTTGCTTTGCCATGGCCACGGCGGCCCGCTGGCGAAGTCGAGTTGGGCGATTCAGGGTTTCCCATGATGATTTTTAGTCAAATTGTCGTTAATGTTAGCGCTAACATGCAAATGTTGTTATTAATCTGAATCAATAGTAGGTGTAGCACTATCTTGAACGATCGAAAAACACTGGATGACTTGCGAAGTCGCCGTTGGTTTGCCGACACTGGCATGCGCGGCTTTGCACACCGCCAGCGCATGCAGCAGCAGGGCGCACGCCGGGAAGATGTCATGGGGCGTCCCATGATTGCGATCATCAACACTTGGAGTGATCTGTCCCCCTGCCATGCGCACTTTCCGCAGCGGGTTGAGTCGGTCAAAAAAGGCATTCTCGCCGCTGGTGGTTACCCGGTAGAGTTGCCCGCCATGAGCCTAGGTGAGGTGATGGTCAAGCCAACCACCATGCTGTACCGGAACCTTCTCGCCATGGAAGTGGAAGAACTGTTGCGCAGTCTGCCGTGCGACGGCGTGGTGATTCTGGCTGGTTGTGACAAGACCACGCCAGGTACCCTCATGGGTGCGTTCAGCATGGACATTCCCACGTTGTTTTGCCCGGCCGGGCCGATGCTCAATGACCGCTACGTCAAAGACGGCGTTTCGCGCAGCATTGGCGCAGGCACCCACACCCGTATTTTTTGGGACGACTACCAGGCTGGCAAGATTGACGCGGCCGAGTTGCAGCACCTTGAAAGCCGGATGACGCGCGCCCCCGGTACCTGCAACACCATGGGCACCGCTTCGACCATGACCAGCATGGTTGAAGCCTTGGGCTTGACGCTGCCCGGTGCCAGCAGCATCCCGGCCATGGACTCGGCCCACACCCGCATGGCCACCAGCTGTGGCGAACGCATTGTCGAGATGGTATGGCAGGACCTGAAACCCTCGCACGTGGTGACTCGTGGCTCGTTTCAAAATGCCTTGGCCGTGCAGATGGCCCTGGGTGGTTCCACCAACGCAGCGGTGCACGTGATTGCCATGGCGGGACGCCTGGGCATTGAACTGAGCCTGGACGATCTGGACGCCATGGCGCAAACGGTGCCGGTGCTGGCCAACCTGTTTCCCAGCGGTGACCGTTTGATGGAAGACTTCTATTACGCCGGTGGCGTGCCTGCGCTGATGAAGGTGATTGAACCCTTTTTGTCCACCACCGAACTCACGGTGGCGGGCAGCACGGTGGCGCAAAACCTGTTGAAAGCCGAGGTGCTGGATTCCGAGGTGATTCGTCCGCTGGAGCGCCCGGTGAGTCATGCCGGCGCCTTGGCTGTGTTGAAAGGCAATCTGGCGCCCAATGGCGCGGTCATCAAGCCCAGCGCCGCCAGTGAAAAACTGCTGAAACACCGGGGCCCGGCCTTGGTGTTTGACAACCAGCCCGAGATGCTCAAGGCCATGGCCGACGAGGCTCTGGAGTGCGATGAAAACACCGTGTTGGTGCTGCGCAATGCCGGTCCGGTGGGGGCTCCCGGCATGCCGGAGTGGGGCAATCTACCAATTCCTTCCAAGCTGCTCAAACAGGGTGTGCGCGACATGTTGCGCCTGAGCGACGCTCGCATGAGTGGCACGCACTACGGCACCTGCGTGCTCCACATTTCGCCCGAGAGCGCGGTGGGTGGCCCGCTGGCGCTGGTGCGCACCGGTGACATGATTGACTTGGATGTTGCGCAGCGCCGCCTGCATTTGGAGGTGTCCGAGGCAGAGTTGGCGGAGCGCCACGCAGCTTGGAAACCGGCGACCACGCTGCCGCAACGTGGCTTCACCCGCCTATACCAGCAGCATGTGACCCAGGCGCATAAAGGCTGTGACTTCGATTTTCTGCAGGGCCATTCGCCCACCCCTGAACCGGTGATCTTCTGATGAACAATCCCTTTAAAGTCCTGTTGGCGCGCAAAGACTTACCCGCAGGCTATCCAGTTGGTTCTTGGGTCATGTCGGCCAGTCCGGTGGTGGCGGAGGCCATGGGCTGCGCCGGGTATGACTGGGCGGTGCTGGACATGGAGCACACGCCGCTAGACATGATGGAAGTGGTGCATATGCTGCAGGCCGTGGCGGGCACATCCATGCTGCCCATCACCCGCGTGCCCTGGAACGACGCGGTGATGGTCAAGCGGGTGCTGGACGCCGGCGCGCAAACGGTGATGTTCCCTTTTGTGCAATCGGCCGATGAAGCGCGGCGTGCCGTGGCGGCCTCAAAGTACGCGCCGCAGGGCGTGCGCGGCATGGCCGGTATGAGCCGCGGCTCGCGCTTTGGCACGGTCAAGGATTATTTCAAGTTGGCAAACGCCGCGGTGAGTGTCATTGTGCAAGTGGAAACTCCAGAAGCGATGGCCTGCATTGAAGACATTGCGTCGGTGCCGGGTGTGGACTCGATTTTCATGGGGCCGGGTGATTTGAGCGGCGCCATGGGTCATGTGGGAGATTTATTGCACCCGGAGGTGATGGCGCTGATGGCTGATGGCGTGAAACGCTGCCATCAGGTGGGCAAACCCGTGGGCACCGTGGGCAGCACGCCTGAGGCGGTAGCGTTGTACCGGGCAGCCGGGTTTGATTACATCGGTTGCAGCTCTGATCTGGGCTTGCTGATGCGCCAAAACGCCGGTGTTCTGTCGGCCATTCGCGAGCAGGACATTCAAATTAAGAATCAAGGGTATTGAGATGGCGAGCGTAGAACTCCAACGGGTTCGCAAGACCTACGACGGAAAGAACGTCATCATTCACGACATGAACTTGCGCATCGAACACGGTGAGTTCGTCGTGTTCGTGGGGCCTTCGGGCTGCGGCAAGTCTACTTTGCTGCGCATGATCGCCGGTCTGGAAGACATCAGTGGGGGTAACGTGGTCATTGACGGCAAACGCGTCAATGACGAACCCCCACGCAACCGGGACATCGCCATGGTGTTTCAGGATTACGCGCTGTACCCACACAAAAGTCTTTACGACAACATGGCTTTTGGTCTGCGCCTGCGGCGCACACCGGCCCAGGAGATTGACCGACGGGTGATGGACGCGGCCCGGTTGTTGCGCATTGATCACATGCTGGACCGCAAACCCGCCGCTTTGTCGGGTGGTCAGCGCCAGCGGGTAGCCATTGGCCGTGCCATCGTGCGCCAACCCAAGGCGTTTTTGTTTGATGAACCACTGAGTAATTTGGACGCTCAGTTGCGCACCGAAATGCGCACCGAGATCAAACGCCTGCACCAGCGGTTGGGGGCGACCATCATCTATGTCACGCATGATCAGGTGGAGGCCATGACACTGGCCGACCGCATTGTGGTCTTGAGCGCGGGCCACAAGATGCAATTCGACACGCCCAAGAACATCTACAACACACCTGCCGCCTTGTTTGTGGCCGGATTCACCGGCTCACCGGCCATGAATTTGGTACCCTGCACGCTGGACGATGGCCAAGCGGTGCTGGGAAATTGCCGGGTTGCTTTGCCGCCCGCTTTGGTGCGCGCGGGTGCTGCGGCCAAAGACTTGCATTTTGGCATTCGACCCGAGAACATTGCGCTGGACGCGGGCGAGGGTCGGGCGCCCGTGCGAGCACAAGTGGCACTCACGGAACCATTGGGGGCTGAAACTCTGGTCACCCTGACCGTGGGCAACTGCGAGTTGGTGGCCCGCTGCCCGGCCAGCTTTGAGTTGCATCCAGGGGAGCAACTGACAGTGCATTTGAGCCTGAGTCACATGCACTTGTTTGATGCCGACTCAGGTTTGGCGCTGGTGGCTTAGAGGCCACAAATTTCTGTGTTTAGTCGTTTGATATATATACCAAGGAGACTGCAATGAAACGTTCCCATCTCTTCACTTTGGCATTGGGCGCCAGCCTGGTCGCCGGCATGGCTTCGGCCCAGCAAACCACGTTGCGCGTGTTTTCGGGCGGGCAAAATCAACGCCCGGATTTGATGCGCAAGCTGTTTGACCAATTCCAGGCCGCCCATCCTGGCATCAAGGTGGATATTGAAACCGGCGGTGCGACGTCTGAGCTGCAGCGTCAATACCTCAGCACGGTGCTCAACGCCAAGGATTCTGCCATCGACATCTTCCTGATTGACATCGTCAACCCGAGCCAGTACTCCAACGCGGGCTGGATCGAGCCGCTGGACACATACGTCGGTGGCGCAGGCGCGCTGAAGCCCTATCTGCCGGTTTACGCCAACGCCAATGTGGTGAACGGTAAGGTCGCGGCCTTGCCCGCGTTTGCCGACGCCATGTTCATGTACTACCGCAAAGATTTGCTGGAAAAGTACAAGCTGGCTGAGCCCAAGACATGGGACGAATTGAGCGCGGCAGCTCAAACGATTCAAAGGGGCGAGGGCAACCCCAACCTGCAGGGCCTGAGCATTCAAGGCGCCCCCATCGAAGGCGCAGTGTGCACTTTCTTGCTGCCTTACTGGAGCGCTGGCAAGTCCTTCAATGACGCCAATGGCAAACTCACGCTGGACAAGGATGCCGCCGTTAGGGGCCTGAACATGTGGCTCAAGCTGGTCGATCAGGGCGTGATGAAGAAAAACATCGCCGAAGTGACCACACCGGCCACGGTGAATGAGTTCAAGGCCGGCCAAGTCGCTTTTGCGATCAACTGGGGTTTCGCCTGGGACCGTTTCAAAGATGACGCTGACAGCCAGGTCAAAGGCAAGGTGGGCGTCATGCCTTTGCCTGCCATGACCGGTGGCCAGAGTGCCACCTGCGTTGGCGGCTGGCAATGGGCCGTGAGTGCGTTCAGCAAGAGCAAAGCCGATGCGGCCAAGCTGGTGCAGTTCATGGCCTCTCCCGCATCCAGCAAGTTCTTGGCGGTTGAAGGTTCCTTGATGCCCACGGTGGAGAGCGTCTACACCGACGCTGACGTGACTAAGGCCGTGCCTTGGTTCAAAGACGCGGCCAAAGTGGTTATTGCCGGTCGCGCTCGCCCCATCAGTGCTCGCTATGGTGAGGTGTCTGACGTGGTCCGTACCACGACCAGCGCCGTGTTGGCCCGGGTCAAGTCACCCGCAGAGGGCGTAGCCGAGATTGAAGGCAAATTGAACCGCGTCATGCGCTAAGCGAGCCAAGACTGCAGACCCATGTTGAGCAAACTGCGCGATCCGTCGGAGAAAGCGTTGGCCTGGCTGCTGTTGGCACCAGCGTTCATCCTGATCACGCTGATTGTGGTTTACCCGATCGGTAAGCTGATTTACAACAGCTTTTTTGATTTGCGTCTGTCCGGCGGGGGCGGTAACGCACTGTTTGTGGGTCTGCAGAACTATGCAGATGTGGTCAAGGACGCAAATTTTTGGAACGCCACCAAGAATACGCTGCTCATTACCTTGATCACGGTGCCGGGCGCCTTGGTGATGGGTTTGGGACTGGCTATGCTGGCCAACCTGCCCTTTCGCCGAAAGTGGCCGGTGCGCCTGTCACTGTTGTTGCCCTGGGCCTTGCCTTTGAGTTTTGCCGGTTTGATCTTCGCCTGGTTTTTCCACACCGAATACGGCGTGGTCAATGACATTGTTCGCCGAATGGGCCTGCAAACCGAGCCCACCATGTGGCTGCTGCGGCCCAATTGGGCATTCTCAGCGATCTGCCTCACAATTATCTGGAAAACTTCGTCCTTCATGGCGTTGATCCTGCTGGCCGGGCTGCAAATGATTCCGAAGTCGCTTTACGAAGCGGCAGAAGTGGATGGTGCCAACAAGTGGCAGCAGTTTTGGCAGATCACCATTCCCATGTTGATGCCCAGCATCATCGTGGCGCTAATCTTCCGCACCATCACCGCTTTGCAAACGTTTGACATTCCCTACACCATGACCCGCGGAGGCCCTGGCAATACGACTGAAACACTGGCCATGCTGATTCACAAAACGACGATTGAATACCTGGACGTGGGTTACGGCTCCACCTTGGCGGTCGGCATGTTCCTGCTGTCGATTGCGGTGACCTCGTTCTACCTGCACCGTGTCGGGAGAAACGCATGAACTGGAGCTGGTCGTCCGTGCAGTTGCGCGTGATTGCCGCTGGTCTGGTGGTCATCAACGGCTTCTTTCCCGCAGTCTGGATTTTGTTCACCTCATTCAAAAGCGAAACCGAGCTGGTCCACAAGCCCATCACCTGGTGGCCGCACAACGTCACGCTGCAAAACTATGTGCAGGCCTTCACGGATCAGCCCTTGCTACGCTACCTGAGCAACAGCTTGATTGTCGCGCTGGGCGCCACGGCATTGTCTTTGCTGGTGTCGGCCTTTGCCGCCTACGCCATCGCCCGACTCAACTTGAAGTACCGGCAAGTCATTTTGACGACCATCATCGCGTCAAGCATGTTTCCCTTGGTGACATTGTTGGTGCCCATTTTTGAGACATTCAGGGCTCTGGACCTGCTCAATACATACACCGCGCTGATCCTGCCCTATGTGGTGTTGAACCTGCCGGTGTGCACGCTGGTGCTAGTGAGCTTTTTCCAGAGCATTCCCAAAGATCTGGAAAACGCCGCGATGATCGACGGCTGCACCCGCATGGGCGCGCTGTGGCGCATTGTGGTGCCTCTCGCTGCGCCCGGCGTGTTCACCGCTGGCATTCTGGCCTTTGTCAACGCCTGGGACGAGTTCTTGTTGGCATTGTCCTTGAACTCATCAGCCAGCATGCGCACGCTGCCCGTGGGTATCTCGCTTTACCAAGGGGAGTTCACCTTTCCCTGGCCCATCATCTCAGCCGCGTTGATCGTGGCCATTATTCCCATTGCGGTTCTGATCGCCGTGTTTCAGGAGCGCGTGGTGGGTGGTTTGACGCAAGGTGGTTTGAAAGGTTGAAGTTTTTCCAGTTATTCTAATTCGCACATCATGAAAAAAATTCGCTACGGCATTATTGGTTGCGGCAGCATGGGCCGCGAACACATTGAGAACATCCGGGCAATGCCCGACACATTGGTGACGGCCATTGCCGACACCAATGCACAAAGCCGCCAGCAAGCATTGGCCTTGTTGGACTCAAGCCCCGCTGTGTTTGAGAACTACACCGACTTGTTGAGTAGCGGCCTGTGTGACGCCGTGGTCACCGCCACCCCCAATTTCACGCACGTTGAAATTTTGCGGGCGGCGTTGGCCACGGATTTACACATCCTGGCTGAGAAGCCCTTGTGCACCCGCGTGCAGGACTGTCATGAGTTGGTTGAGTTGGCCAAGGGCCGCGAAGCACTGGTGTGGGTGGCGCAGGAGTACCGCTATATGCCGCCCGTGGCAGAGATGGTGCGCATGGCTCACGGCGGTGCTGTGGGACAGATTCACCAAGTCAGTATTCGCGAGCACCGCGAGCCTTTCTACCCAAAGGTGGGTGACTGGAATCGATTCACAGAAAACACTGGCGGCACATTGGTGGAAAAGTGCTGTCATTACTTTAACCTGATGGATTTTGTCCTGGGAGAGCATCCGGTGCGCGTGTTCGCATCGGGTGGCCAACGCGTGAATCATTTGGACGAACGCTACGATGGGCGCGCGCCCGATATTCTGGACAGCGCCTATGTGATTGTGGAGTATCCCAGTGGCGCACGCGCGATGCTGGACTTGTGCATGTTTGCTGAAAACTCGGTTGATAACGAGCACATCAGTGTGGTCGGCAACGAAGGCAAACTGGAGTCGTTGTTGCCGTCTCTGACGCTGCGCTATGGTCGCCGTGAAGACTGGGGCACCCGCAAGGTATGGGGCGAGCCGTCCGGCAGCGGCAAAGGCGTGTCGGTGCGCCGGGTGTGGGACACCAACATCAAGTACCCGGGACAGCATTTCGGGGCGTCGTTCATTGAGCATGAAAAGTTTGCCCACGCTCTGCGCAACGCCCTCCCACCCGAAGTCTCGCTGGAAGACGGGCTTCGCAGCGTAGCCACAGGCGTTGCTGCGCATCGAAGCATAGAGACGGGACGCGCGGTGTTGATGAGCGAAGTGCTGCCTGCGGGCTGGTGATGACGGAATCCACCTGCTGCGGCATCACGCTGCATGCGGGCGCGCTGCGCTTGGCCGTGCGACCCGACTTGGGTGGTAGCTTGTCCGGGCTGTGGCACCACGACACACCGGTGCTGCGCTCCACGGAGCCAGGTCTGCTGACGGGCCCGCGCCAGTCGGCCTGCTTTGCACTACTACCGTATTCCAACCGCATCGGCAACCGGCAGTTCAACTGGCAAGGGAAACATTACCGTATTCAGCGCAACTTCGACAGTAGTCTTCATTCGCTGCATGGCGTGGGCTGGCTGCGTTCCTGGCAGGTGCTGGAACAAGACGCCACGCACCTTACCCTGGGCTATGAGCACGTGTCGGATGATCACTGGCCATTCGCCTTCGCGGCCTACCAGTGCATCAGCCTCACGCCCGGCGCCCTGCGGCTGGAACTTCGGTTGCGCAATACCGACAGGCTGGAGCAGCCTTCGGGCCTGGGTTGGCACCCGTACTTTCTCCGGCGCGAGAGCAGTCATCTGACCATGGATGTCGAGAAGCGCTGGGAGACTGACGCTCAACTCCTGCCGACCCACGCCAATATTTGTGATGGCGTCGATGCTCCCGTGGCCACGCTGGCGCTGGACCATTGCTTGGGTGGCTGGCGTGGCGTGGCACGAATTCGCGACGAGCGCTTTGTGCTGCGCCTGTCGTCCAGCCTGACGTATGTTGTGGTGTTCACGCCGTCGGGGCAACCCCATTTCTGCGTCGAACCAGTCAGCCATGTGAACAATGCCATCCAGCATGCTGACCCGGCGGCGCAAGGGCTGGTGACGCTGGCACCGGGTGAAACCCTGACCGCATCACTGACGCTGGAAGTGGAGACCGTGAGATGACTATCCACGATGACATCCACGCCATACCCGTGTCAGCCAACCTACTGGACGAGTCGCCCCTGTGGCACCCCGTGGAACAGGCGCTGTACTGGTGCGACATTCCCGGGCGGCAGCTACACCGCTATACAGCCACCTCTGGTGAGCATCAGCAGTGGAACTTTCATACTGAAGTAGCCTGCTGCGCTGCACGCCAGCAAGGTGGCCTCCTGCTGGCGCTTCGCGACGGGCTATGGCACTTCAACCCGGCTGACGAAACGCGTACCCTGGTTTCAGCTGCACCTTACACCCAGGCCGCCGAACGCTTCAACGACGGAAAGGTTGATGCGCAGGGCCGTTTCTGGTGCGGCACCATCTTCGAGACACGCGACCACGCCAGTGCCGCGTTGTACCGCTGGACTGATGGCAAGCTGTTGCCCGCTGCGGGCGACATTACCGTCAGCAACGGTCTGGCGTGGAGCCCCGATGGCGCCGTGGTCGACGCCGAGGGCTGCTACTGGGTGGCGATGTCCGAAGGCGCGCGCATCCTGCGTTTTTCGCCCAGTGGCGAACTGTTGCAAACCCTGCATCTCCCGGTGCGCTGTTCGACCATGCCATGCTTTGGTGGACCGGACCTGCAAACGCTATTTATCACTACGTCGTGCCAGAAGCGTCTCGCGGAGGAACTGGCAGCCATGCCTCTTTCCGGCCACGTGCTGCAACTGCGCGTCAACGTCTCGGGACTTCCCACCCATTTTGTGGATTCACCATGAACAACACCACCTACTATCCCTCTCTGAAAGACCGAGTCGTCTTTATCTCCGGCGGAAGCTCTGGCATCGGCGCGGAACTGGTCCGCGCTTTTGCGACCCAGGGAGCGCAGGTTGCGTTCTGTGGCCTGCGCGCAGACGGCGGCCAGCCCCTGATCCAAGAGGTTATCGCCGCCGGTCACCGGGCCCCGTTCTTCGCGCCTTGCGACGTACGCGACGTGGATGCATATCAGGCCTTGTTGGCCGAGGTTATTCAGCGCCTGGGAGCCATCCGCGTGCTGGTCAACAACGCCGGGCGTGACGACCGACATGCGATGGAAGATGTGACCTCGGCGATGTGGGATGAGCGCCTGGCGCTGAACCTCAAACACTATTTCTTCGCCATCCAGACGGTGGCACCCGGCATGGAAGCCGCTGGTGGCGGCTCCATCATCAACATGGGTTCAGTGTCGTGGATGCGTGGTCGACCGAACCTGGTGGGCTACACGACAGCCAAGGCCGGCATTTTGGGCCTGACCCGCACCCTGGCCCGAGAACTCGGTGCACGCAACATTCGCGTCAATGCCATCGTGCCCGGCGCTATCGTCACCGAACGGCAAACCACGCTGCATCGCGACCCAGTTGCCGACCAGCAGTTTCTGGATGCGCAGTGCCTGAAGATCCGCCTCGACCCTGGCCATGTGGCCCGCCCAACGCTGTTCATGGCCGCCGATGACAGCGACGGTATGACCGGTCAGCATGTGCTGGTTGACGCGGGTATCGCCCAGCAATCCGTTATTTCCTAAGCCTCGATGGCGGTGACTGCCTCCCCCCTGTCGATGCGTCGCGATCCCAGCTTGCTCAAGGTCGATGGTCTGATCGGCGGCACATGGATAGGCGCAAAGCAGCATTTCAGTGTCAAGGAACCCGCCACTGGCTCGCCGCTGGTGGAGGTCGAGAACCTAGATCCCAGACTCGCGCTGGAGGCCGTTGCCGCCACCAAAGCCACCGACCGGACCAGCGTGTGCGTCAACGGTTTTTATGTGCAGGACCGCGGGTACGAAACCTTCGCCGAAAAGCTGGCCAAGGTCGAAGCCCATTCGCAGGACGCGACGATTCTGGATGCAGTCTTGGTTTGCGTGGGCGAACGCAGCTATGCACCTACCGTACTGGCCGATGTCTCGGCGGACATGTTGTGTGAACGCGAGGAAATCTTCGATCCGATGGCGCCGGCGCCTCGCTTCCAGATCGAGGGCGAGGCGATTGACATAGTGAAGACAGCCGAGTTAGGCCTAGGTTGCAAGGGCTCGCGCCCCGGCCCCTTGAACTATGTGGATCTCACGTGTCTGTGCATGGCCAGCATCGCGTCCTGAGCCCTGGCTAGCATGGCTTTGCAACAACACGCCATCTTTCTGCTCTGCGTTGCCGTTGCCGGCTACATCCAGAACCTCACCGGCTTCGCCTTCGGACTGGTGTTGCTGGGCCTGGCGAGTCTTTTGGGCGCTGCGTCCATCCCCGATGTTGCAAATGTGGTCAGCTTGCTCACCCTGGTCAATGCGGCTATGCTGTTTCGCGCGGTCCGGCCTAGGTTTGAAGCTCAAATTCTCTGGCCGACGCTGGCGGGCAGCTTGGCCGGTGTGGTGGCAGGGGTACTGCTACTGACTTGGCTCAGCGGCACCTTGGTTGTGGTGCTAAGCTTGTTGCTAGGTCTGACCATCGTCACATTCGCCAGCCTCCTGGTGCGCGCCAACTCGACCCTGGGGCAGCGCTCGTCCGGCGCCAGCTTCGTGGCGGTGGGAGCTGTCTCGGGGGTGCTGGGTGGCTTGTTCTCCACGGCCGGGCCTCCATTGGTCTACCACCTCTATCGCCAGCCGATGGAGCTGCGCGCCATCCGCGAAACCCTGGTGGCCGTGTTCGCCGCCAACGCCGTCCTGCGTCTGGCGGTCATGCTGCCTTCCGGACATGTCAGCTTGAATGCGCTGCTATTGGCCTTAGAGACAGTGCCGCTGGTTCTGCTGCAGACTTGGTGGATGGCGCACCACCCATCAGGTCTTCGACCAGTGACTGTAAAACGCCTGGCGTGTTTGTTAATGGTGGCAGTCGGCTCCAGCCTGGTGGTTTCTTCATTGCACACCATTCATTTATGATTTATACGTCGTAGCGCCTTGATTCCGGGGCCATCACAGCAGGATTCGTCTGACAGCGTCCTCCCAACGCTACATCATCTCTTGGGCTTGGGAACGGTCGAGGGTCGGCACAAGACACCGTCCTGCGCTCCAACGGAATACCCGGCAAGTTGGCCTGAAACTGCAGAAACAAGGCGTTGATCCATGCACCGCCATCCACCCGCAGTTCCGCCACGGAGGCTCGACAGGCTTCGACCGCATCCTGGCACATAGGTTGCGGCAAGGCGGCACTTTGAAACGCGATGCTTTTTAGTGCTGCTCGCGAAGAGTGCCTGAGCAAAGGCATTTGAGCGTGGTTATGTTGTCCGGCAATGAACTCCGTACACTGTAACCACCATTGGAACCGTCAAGCCAGCTTTAAAAGATGTCCCTCTTGATTATTGATGCGCTGAACATCATCCGGCGAATTCACGGGGCCACTGCCGCGCCTGAGGGCGAAGAAAAGGTTGCCGACACCATCCGGGCAAGCCTGAGCTCGTTTAAACGAGCGCTCAGCAATCACAAACCAACCCACGCGGCCGCGGTTTTTGATCATGGCGGTCGGACCTGGAAGCATGCTCTCTACGCGGGCTATCAAGCCAACCGACAGCCAATGCCGCAACACTTGCGCGATGGTTTGGCTGTCATCAAGCGCGAATTGACGGGTATGGGATTGCACTCGATTGCGATCGAGGGCGTTGAAGCCGACGATGCCGTTGCCGCTTTAGCCGAAAAATGGTGTGAAACCAGCATGGAGGCAGCGATTATTTTGTCCACCGACAAGGACTTTTTGCAGCTTCTGAGTGATCAAGTCCGTATTTATGATCACTTCAAGGGCGCTTGGCGGGACAGCGCTTATGTGCTGGAGAAGTTTGGCGTTCAGCCATCGCAGATGGGCGATTTGTTGGCCCTCATGGGTGACGCTGTCGATGGCATTCCAGGAGTGCCCAAGGTGGGGCGAAAAACCGCCGCCCAGTTGCTTCGAATCAATGGCAATCTTGAGCGAGTGATCTCCAATTCAGACAAGGTCGCGGGCCAAGTCGGTGTCAATCTGCGCAAGGAAATTGAAATGGCAAGGCTTTCCCGAAAACTGGTTTCCTTCAAGACAGATTTTTCGCTTGGATTGACATGGCGGATGCTGATGCAGACACACGACATCTAGTCCCAGTGGCTCCCACGCCGATTCTCCGGTCGTCTGGGTAGACAACATTTTTCGACCCACGCGCTCATGGCTTGCCGATATTCAATCTCAGCATCAGCGTCATCGGATGCAACGGCGAGGTCTGAAAACCATAGTATTCGCAAAACTCCTTGGCGCGATCGTGAAGCGTGTGCACCAGCAACGCTCGGACACCCGCGTTCTGGGAAACCACCACCGCCCGGTTGACCGCGTCTTGCAGCAGCGATGCGCCAAGCTTGATGCCCTGCGCGCGATGATCCACCGCTAGCCGAGCCAACACCATCACCGGAACTGGATCGGGCATGTTCCTGCGCACAGAGCGGGTTGTCAGTTGGTGGGAGACAGCGCCTGCGGCCATGGCGTAGTAACCGTAAAAACGGCTGTCCTGATCCGCCACAACAAACGTGCGGGTGGCGCCACCACTCATTTGGTTGGTCATCGCACGGCGCTTGAGCCACTCCTCCAAGACGGTTTCGCCGCACTCAAATTTATCCAGAATGTGGGTGGCCGCAAGCGGCTCAGGGGCGTAGAGTTGTACGCTCACGCCTTGACGGTGGCCCAAGGCGCCGTCAAGGCCATGAGTCGCTCAAGTCCTGGATTGTGCCTGGGCGGGGCGTCCAGCATTGCCGTGAACTGTCGAAATTTATCGGTATTCAGGTTGAAGAAAACCTGGTCAAGTACAGCTGTCTGCGCGGCAGCGCAGACAGCTTCGGCTATCGTTTCACCGCCGTAGACCGAAGCTGGATCAGGAATCGATATTTTAGAAATGCGCCGAGCAGCAGCCTGCCGTGGACGCGAACTACGCGCCCATTGCCCACGATGGATTTCTTGAAATGCCCGCCCGTTACCGGCCGTTCAACTCACAAGGCGAGTGCTCGCTGGATTGACAGTGGGGTTCCATCAAGCTGCCAGTCAATTCACCTAGACAGGCCGACATTGATGGTGAGAAGGTCTGAGACAAGTGTGCCGCGGAAGCGGGTGCTGGCGAGCGGCGGGTTACTGGAAGTCCACCTGGGTGCCTTTCAGAAGGCGGTCGTAGACTTGACGTTTGAGCGAATGCTGTCATTCGCCGACAAAGATTGCACCTCTGCAACCGGCCAACAGGGGACGCAGGCGCTACCAAATGAGGGCGGAGTTGGGCGGCAGGTAGTCATTCGAAATGGTCACTCGGCTGAGCTGGACATCCAACAAGTGCTCGCCCTTAACGTTCTTGGGATCCCTCGCGGTGGCGCCATTCTGACTTTGCAAAGTGGAGCCACTCCTGCATTTGCCGCCAAAGGCGATTTCTTTCTGCAAAGGACCGCGCCCGCGACACACCAGCCACTCACCCACCATCGCAGCCAAGCAAGAAAACAGGGCTGTATCCCACTATTTATATGGATATGCAGCTATTCAATTTGCATCACATGCGCGATTGCGTATGCCACGCAATACACCACTTGCGGCAGCTTCGTTTGACGCATTTCGTTACATCAATTGTGTCTTCCTGCGTGCGGTAACGAACGGACGCCGCACACCGCACCTGCGACAAACAGGTACACAACAAACCGCTGGTTGATGGGCCGTTGAAGCTTTGCGTTTCACGCGCTCCAAGGCACCGGCGCTGGTTGTGAAACGCGGTGTGACTGGTACTTCATGAACTCAGTCCAGCTCGCGTCCCTGACAGTTTCTCACGATGAAGGAAATAATATGAAATACACCCTACGCAGTCACAAACCACTGCTGGCGCTCGCACCCATTTTTCTCGCAGCGTTGCTGGCAGGCTGTGGCGGCAGTGACGGCGGCACAGCCGTCACGGCTCCCGGCGCAGGCACCGGCTTGAACGGGCAGGGTCGTGGACCGGCACCAGTGGTGCTTGGCACTGCTGGCAATTTTGTAATTTTGGCGCAGTCACAGGTCACCAACATACCCACCACGGCTGTCACTGGCAATGTCGGCCTGAGCCCGGCTACCGGAGCAGGCATTGGTTTGTCCTGCGCACAGGTGACAGGTGCCATCTACAGCGTCAATGCAGCTGGACCTCTGCCATGCGTGGTGACGGATGCAACGCGTTTGACAACGGCCATTGGTGACGCGACCACCGCCTACACCGACGCAGCCGGGCGTGCCGCCGATGTCACGGAATTGGGCGCGGGCAATATTGGTGGACTCAATTTGGGACCAGCCACCTACAAGTGGAGCAGTTCGCTGACGATCCCCACCAATGTCACCCTCACGGGCGGTGCCAATGATGTGTGGATATTCCAGATTGCCCAAGGTCTGACCGTCGCTTCAGGTGCACAGGTTATTCTGGCCGGTGGTGCGCTTGCCAAAAATGTGTTCTGGCAAACCTTTGCCGCAGCGGACATGGGCACGACCTCCAAATTTAACGGCGTGATTCTGTCGCACACGTCCATCGCCTTGAAGACCGGAGCCACCATGACCGGGCGTCTTTTGGCTGGTACAGCGGTCACACTGGATCAAAATACGGTGACACAACCGGCACCCTAACCACACCTTGTGACAAGGCAATTGACACGGCCATCAATTTTGAAATGGCCCGTGGCTTGGCGCTGCAAACCTTGAACGTTCAGTCGTTTACATCAACAACTCGAATGAGCGTCTTGTATGCGCTGCCAGTGCTTTCAGTCTGAATGGCTACGCCATAATTTTTAAGGAAGACCCACTTTGTACGGCTTTGCACAGAGCTGTTGGTGAACTGTTGACACTCAATTTCGAGCCCCGTTCCAACAAGCTTCTTGCGGATATCTGCAGCTGCCAGCACCCGCGTTGACGTACACGACGTCTTGGCGGGTGCTCGTTCTGACAAAGTGTCCACCACAAAGCTAACCGTCACCCCCCGTTTTCCTGCGACCGCTATAGAGCAGGCAGATTGCGAACTGCTACCACCGGTATCAGCCTATCCCCGACTGATAGCCCAATGACTTCTGACGCTGCATCCTATCGATTCCAATGCCCCAAAAATTTGCATGCCCCGCGCCCATACTGGCACAACCCAATCATCAATTGGCAAACGCCGCAATCCCCGTCTGCGCGCGCCCCAGGATCAGGGCATGGATGTCGTGCGTGCCCTCGTAGGTGTTGACCACTTCCAGGTTCACCAGATGACGGGCCACGCCGAACTCGTCGCTGATACCATTGCCGCCCATCATGTCGCGCGCAAGGCGGGCCACATCGAGCGCCTTGCCGCAGGAGTTGCGCTTGAGCAGGGAGGTGATCTCGACCGACGCCGTGCCTTCGTCCTTCATGCGGCCCAGGCGCAGGCAGCCCTGCAGGCCCAGCGCGATTTCGGTTTGCATGTCGGCCAGTTTCTTCTGAATCAGTTGGTTGGCGGCGAGCGGGCGACCGAACTGCTTGCGGTCCAGCACATACTGGCGCGAACGCAGCCAGCAATCTTCGGCCGCGCCCAACGCGCCCCAGGCGATGCCGTAGCGGGCCGAGTTCAGGCAGGTGAACGGGCCTTTGAGTCCCTGCACCTCGGGAAAGGCGTTCTCTTCCGGGCAGAACACGCCATCCATCACGATCTCACCGGTGATGCTGGCGCGCAGCCCGACCTTGCCGTGAATGGCGGGGGCGGACAGGCCCTTCATGCCCTTGTCCAGCACAAAGCCGCGAATCGGCCCGACCTGGCCACTCTCGCTCACCTCCTTGGCCCAGACCACGAACACATCGGCAATGGGGCTGTTGGAGATCCACATTTTGGTGCCCGAGAGTTTGTAGCCACCGGCCACCTTATGGGCGCGCGCCACCATGGAGCCGGGGTCGGAGCCGTGGTCGGGCTCGGTCAGGCCAAAGCAGCCAATCCATTCGCCCGTGGCGAGTTTGGGGAGGTATTTCTGCTTGGTGGCTTCGTTGCCAAATTCAAAAATCGGCACCATCACCAGCGAGCTTTGCACGCTCATCATGGAGCGGTAGCCACTGTCCACGCGCTCGACTTCGCGGGCAATCAGGCCATAGGCCACGTAGTTCAGGCCGGGTCCGCCATAGGTGTCGGGAATCGTGGGGCCAAGCAACCCGAGCGCGCCCATCTCGCGAAAGATGGCGGTGTCTGTTTTCTCGGCACGAAAGGCCTCGATCACGCGCGGCTGCAGTCTGCCCTGGCAGTAGGCATTGGCCGCATCGCGCACCATGCGCTCCTCGGCGCTGAGTTGCTGGTCGAGCAAGAATGGGTCTTGCCAGTCAAAGGCGGCGTGGGCCATAGTGAATCTCCTGTGCTTGGGGTGTGAACGCGGCTGACTCAGCCACACATGGCCCATGGTAGCGCCGGGTGGCCCGACTTGGCAAACGACTTGTTTGCATGGCCACATGAGAGCAATTCATAACAGGCCAAGTTTTGCCAATTTCATTTGCTAAGGCATAAATCAGGCTCTAGTCCTTGTTAGTGATGCATACACTGCTATTAAATTAGAGTATGTTTGCTCAGTTTTTTGGTCCCAATGTGTGTGCATTGCGCACGCATGTCCAGACTCACTCGCAGGACAAGGCGGCCTGGATGTGGACTGCTGCCGTTCGCACGCCGCACTCGCCCCTGATCCGCCCGATCAAAACCAGCGAGCGCCCGGCGTGCGAAGGGTTAACTCGCTCAGTGAGCTGGCGTGGAGGCGGCCTGAATGGCCGTGAGCGCGATGGTAAAGACAATGTCGTCAACCAGCGCACCGCGGGAGAGGTCATTGACCGGCTTGCGCAGGCCCTGCAGCATTGGGCCCACCGAAACCACCCGGGCCGAGCGCTGAACCGCTTTGTAAGTGGTGTTGCCCGTGTTGAGGTCAGGAAAGATGAACACCGTGGCTTGCCCGGCTACGGGGCTGCCAGGCGCCTTTTGCGCGCCCACTTCCTTCACCGCCGCCGCGTCGTACTGCATCGGGCCGTCCAGCACCAGTCCAGGCCACTTGGCGTGCGCCAGTTCGGTGGCCTCGCGAACTTTCTGGACATCGTCGCCGGCGCCCGAGTCGCCCGTGCTGTAGCTGATCATCGCCACCTTGGGATCGATCCCGAAAGCCCGCGCGCTGTCGGCACTCTGTTTGGCTATTTCGGCCAGTTCCGGCGCTGTGGGATTGGGATTGATGGCGCAATCGGCGTACACCAGCACCTGCTCGGGCATGAGCATGAAGAAGCAAGACGACACAATGGATGAACCGGGCGCGGTTTTGATCAACTGCAGGGCCGGGCGCACCGTATTGGCGGTCGTGTGCACCGCGCCACTGACCAGGCCGTCCACTTCATCGACGGCGAGCATCATGGTCCCAAGCACCACGCTGTCTTCCAGCGCGGCGCGGGCCTGTCCGGGCGTCAAGCCCTTGGCTTTGCGTAATTCCATCATGGGTTCAACGTAGCGCGCAACGATATCGCCAGGCTGGAGCACCTCCAGAGCCGCGGGCAGATCGATTCCCTGCGCGTCCGCGACCGATTGAATCACCTCCCGATTGCCCAGCAGGACGCAGCGGGCGATGCCTTTTTCAGTACAGATGACCGCCGCGCGGATGGTGCGCGGCTCTTCGCCTTCGGGCAGCACGATTCTCTTGTTGGCGGCCCGCGCTTTTTGAATGAGCTGGTAGCGAAAGGCCGGCGGCGAAAGATGGGTGGACCCTACGGTGCCCAGGCCGGCACAGATGGCCTCGTCATTGATCTGCTCGGCCATGCTTTCGATGACTTTGTCCATCCGGTCCAAATCGTCATGCGGAACAGGCGCGGGCAGGCGGCTGATCCGGTTGGCGACCTCGTAGCTGTCACCGGCGGCGCGCAGCACCGGCAGCCCGCTTTGAAATGCGAGCGCAGCCAGGCGTTCGATGCGGGCGTTGATGAAACTCTTGTGTGTCAAAAGCAACCCGGCCAGTTCAATCCCGTTGCGCGCGGCCAGAGCAGTGGCTAGCATGACGTCGTCGCGGTCACCGGCACTGACGACCAGGGTGCCGGGTTTGAGGCGCGGAATCACCTCGGTGACGGATCGGGCCGCCAGCACGGTATCGAGGACGCGGCGAGTGGCGATTTCGCCTTCCAGCACGATCTCGGCCCCCAGATGACGGGCCACATCAATGGTGCGCGGTGCGGACAGGGCCGCGTCCTGCCTGATGACGCCCCAGATCGGCACTCCGTCGAGTTGGGCGGCCGCTGCGGCTTCATCGAAATCCTCGGGCGCCCGGTTGAAAATGACCCCGGCAACCGAACGACCCACACCTCGCACTTGCGCAATCATGAAATTGGTTTCGAGAATGCCCTGGGCATCGGCCGCGCTGGCCACAAGAATCACCTGGGCCTGCAGGGACCGCACGATGTGCCCCGACAGACGGGGCAGGAATACGCGGCTCGGGTCGGCATGAATCCCCTCGACGACCAGGATATCGGCCTGAGCGGAAGCCGACATCGCCAGACTGATAATGTCTTCGAGCAGGTCATCCATGTGGCCGCTGCTTACGCGCTGCGTCACCAGATCGATGGGCAGGGGGTCAGGAGTGTCTTGCAGGTGGCACAGACTGCGTGCGAACAGGACCGATGGCTCTGCGTCGGGCGCGCGCCGGGTGATGGGCTTGAGAAAAGCGACCTTGAGGGCGCGCCGTTGCAGCGCCCTCAGCAAACCCAGTGATACCGAGGTTAAACCGACGTTGGGCTGCGTGGGCGCCAGGAAATACGTGCGCATGAAAGAAAACTCCGTTGATCAGAACCGCTTGTTCAACACTGAACATGAACGCAATCCAGCCGTCGATCATAAGCGGTATGGGGATTTTCTCTATTGACATAGCCTCGATTGACCACTCTAGAACGGGAAATTGTCGAAAGCGTCCATCAGTTTTCCCCATTGCTGGGTGGTTGGCAGCCGACTTTAAAGGGCCAGCACCGCAGCCCCGAAAGACACCGGTCATCACACCGATAAACATGCGTTTTTCTCACAATTTAACAGTCATTTCTTCATTCGCCACAGGACGACACTAGTAGGTTTTCTGACAATAACGTAGGACCAGCGTGTCTGTAACGCTATTGTTTTTTCACGAGTCCACGCTAGTGATATGTGTATATTACGCACATCATGTCCAGAGCCATCCCCTCCCTGCAGGCCTTGTCCTGCTTTGAAGCCGCCGCCCGGCACGCGAGCTACACCCGCGCGGCGCAGGAGTTGTCCCTGACCCAGGGCGCGGTTTCCCGCCAGATCAGCGCGCTGGAGGCTTTTGTGGGTGTGGCCCTGTTTCGGCGCACTCGCCGGGGTGTGGCACTGACCGAGCGCGGCACCGAGTACGCGGCCCAGGTCGCGCAACGCCTGGCAGCCCTGGAGCAGGACACGCTCGACGTCATGTCCACCCGCGGCAGCGGCGGCACGGTGCATCTGGCGGCCGTACCCACCTTTGCCACGCGCTGGCTGATTCCGCGCCTGCCCGACCTGGCCGCCCAGCACCCCGACATCACCGTCCACATTGAAACCCGGACCCGCGCCTTCCTGTTTGCCGACACCGCCTTTGATGCCGCACTGTACGCGGGCAGCGCCGAGCAGGTGAGCCAGTGGGCAGGCACCCACTCGCATCACCTGCTGCCGGAAGACGTGGTGCCCGTGTGCAGCCCGGGCCTGCTGGGCGGGCAACCCCAATTGAGCCCCTGGGCCATTGCGCAGATGCCCCTGCTCCAGCAAAGCACCCGACCGCTGGGCTGGCGCCAGTGGTTCGAGGCTCAGGGCGTCGATGCCCCGCTGGCGCTGGCCGGTCCACGCTTTGAATTGTTCTCCATGACTGCTGCGGCGGCCGTGCACGGTCTGGGGTTGGCGCTGGTGCCGCGCCTGCTGGTGGACAGCGAACTGGCGCGAGGCGAGTTGGTGCTGGCCTGCGATCAGCCGCTGCGCGAGCAGCGCGCCTACTACCTGATCACTCCCGAACGCCTCGATGAGCGTCCGGTGGTCAGCCGCTTTCTGGCCTGGCTGGTACAAAGCGCCAGCGCGTCGGATTGAGCCAGCACCCCACCCGGGCAAATACCTAGTTACAAGCGGCCCCGTGTGGCGATAGCATGCAGCTCATAAGTTGACCAAACAGTCAATTTCCAGGCTTTGTGCCAGCGTTCCACTTAACCGAACGGGAGTTGCCAGCGTGTCCACCTCATCCCCGCCTGACGTTCGCCCCGGGCGCCTCAGCCCCGACGAATACACCCGCCGCTTTGCCGATGCCGCGCCCTGCCTGAGTCCGGTCCAGGCCCTGATGGAGGCCCAGCGCTGCCTGTACTGCTTTGATGCCCCTTGCGCGAGCGCCTGTCCTACCGGAATCGATGTACCCTCGTTTATCCGCCGCATTGCCGAGGGCAACCTGCGCGGCGCCGCTTCTGCCATTCTTGAAGCCAATGCGCTGGGCGGGATGTGCGCCCGGGTGTGTCCCACCGAAAACCTGTGCGAGGCCGTGTGCGTGCGCCACAGTCCCCAATCCAAACCGGTGGCCATCGGACGCCTGCAACGCCACGCGGTCGACGCGCTGATGCAAGGCCCCAGGCCACAAATCTTCACTCGCGCTCCGTCCACCGGCAAAAAAGTGGCAGTGGTGGGGGCCGGTCCGGCGGGCCTGTCGTGTGCGCACGGGCTCGCGCGCCTGGGCCATGACGTGGTCATCCACGACGCCCACCCCAAGCCCGGTGGCCTCAACGAATATGGCCTGGCCCGCTACAAGACGCCCAACGATTTTGCCCAAAGCGAGATCGCCTGGCTGCTCGATCTGGGCGGCATGACCCTCAAAACCGGCTGGAAACTTGAACAAGCGGCCCAGTTGGACGCGCTGCGGGCGCAATACGATGCCGTGTTTCTGGCGCTGGGCCTGAATTCGTCCCGACCCCTGGACGTGCCGGGTCAGGATTTGAGCGGGGTGCAAAACGCCATTGATTTCATTGCCGCCCTGCGCCAGGCCAACGACCTTGCCACCCTGCCGGTGGGGCGCCGGGTGGTGGTCATTGGCGGAGGCATGACAGCAATCGACGCCGCCGTGCAATCGAAATTACTTGGCGCGTCAAGCGTGCATTTGGTGTACCGACGCGGCCCAGAGGAGATGCCCGCATCAACGGCTGAGCAGGAGTGGGCGCTAACCCACGGTGTCGTGATTGTGCATTGGCTGGCACCGCTCGAAATCACCGGTCAAGGCCAGGTCGAGGGGGTGCGCTTTGCCCGCCAGGCACTGGCGCAGGGCAAACTCACCGCCACGGGTGAGGTCGAAACGCTGCCCGCGGACATGGTGCTCTCGGCCATCGGCCAGCAACTGGGCAACCCGGTACTGCTGGAGGCAGGGCTTACGCTTGACGGCGCGCGCCTTGCCACCGACGAATCGGGCCTGACCAGCCTGCCGGGCGTCTGGGCCGGAGGCGACTGCCGCGCCGGGCTGGACCTGACGGTGCAGGCCGTGGAGCACGGCAAACAGTCGGCTCGCGCGATCCACATCCATCTTGGCGGCGCCTGACGGCCAAGGACACGCCAGCCGCCACAAACGACACATCCGGAACCTCCCATGGCCAATCTGCACACCACTTTTGCCGGCATCCAAAGCCCCAACCCTTTCTGGCTGGCCTCAGCGCCACCCACCGACAAGGCCTACAACGTCATCCGCGCTTTTGAGGCGGGCTGGGGCGGCGTGGTCTGGAAGACGCTGGGCGAAGCCGGCCCGCCCGTGGTCAATGTCAACGGTCCGCGCTACGGCGCACTGCACACCGCAGACCGCCAGCTCATCGGCTTTAACAACATCGAGCTGATCACCGACCGCGACCTTGAACTCAACCTCAAGGAAATCGCCCAGGTCAAACGGGATTGGCCGGATCGCGCGATGGTGGTCTCCATCATGGTGCCTTGCGTGGAGGAGTCCTGGAAAGCAATCCTGCCGCGCGTTGAAGACACTGGCTGTGATGGCATTGAGCTTAACTTCGGCTGCCCGCATGGCATGAGTGAACGCGGCATGGGTGCTGCCGTGGGTCAGGTACCCGAGTACATCGAGATGGTCACCGCCTGGTGCAAGCAATATTCCAGGATGCCGGTGATCGTCAAGCTCACGCCCAACATCACCGACATTCGCCTGCCCGCCCGCGCGGCCAAACGCGGCGGCGCCGATGCCGTCTCGCTGATCAACACCATCAACTCCATCATGGGAGTGGACCCGGCCACGCTCACCATGAGTCCCTCCACTGGTGGCAAGGGCTCGCATGGCGGCTATTGCGGCCCCGCCGTCAAACCCATTGCGCTGAACATGGTGGCCGAGATTGCGCGCGACCCTCAAACGGCAGGTCTGCCGATCTCGGGCATCGGCGGCATTGGCAACTGGCGCGATGCGCTGGACTTCATCGCCCTGGGCAGCGGCACGGTACAGGTGTGCACCGCCGCCATGGTCTACGGTTTCAAGATCGTGCAGGAGATGAGCAACGGCCTGTCGAACTACATGGATGAGATGGGTTTCAAGTCCGTCAGTGAGATTGTGGGCAAGGCCGTCCCGACTGTGTCCGACTGGCGGTACCTCAACCTCAACCACATCAGCAAAGCCGTCATTGACCAGGATCTGTGCATCGAGTGCGGACGCTGCCACATTGCCTGCGAGGACACCTCGCACCAGGCCATCACTTTTGCCAAAGACGGTGTGCGCCATTTTGAGGTCAAGGAAGAAGAATGCGTGGGCTGCAACCTGTGCGTGACGGTCTGCCCGGTGCCCGATTGCATCACCCTGCGCACCGTGGCGCCCGGCGAGCCAGACCTGCGCACCGGCCAGGCAGTGAGCGCCAGCCACGCCGACTGGACCAGTCATCCCAACAACCCGATGCGCGGGCAACAGAAAGTGAGCATTTAAGTGTGTTTTAGGCTAGGCGATTTTCAGCGTTGGTGCGATAGTGTGGTCCGGCTCGAATGCCGAGCCAAGCCCTGTTCAATTTGAAATAACAACCACGAGGAGCAGACATGAGTTCACCCGGTAGCGACCATTCCCTCAGCAATGAGGATCTCAGACCCACAACCGATGCCCAGCGACACTGGAACGCCAAAGACTTTACGGCGCTGTGGATCGGAATGGTGGTGTGCGTGCCCACGTACACCATGGCCAGCAGCATGCTGGACCAGGGCTTCACCTGGCGAATGGCCATCTTGCTGGTGTTCCTGGCCAACTGTATTGTGTTGATTCCCATGCTGCTGATTGGCCGGACGGGAACCGCCTATGGCATCCCGTTTCCGGTGCTGGCGCGCGCCTCATTTGGGGTGCGGGGCGCCAATCTGCCCGCGGTGATGCGCGGTCTGGTGGCCTGCGGCTGGTTCTCGATCAACTGCTATTTCGGTGCGTTGGCCTTGCACGGCTTTCTCAACGTCATCGGGATGAACCTGGGCGCGCCCGGGCAGGGCGAGTTCATCAGCACCTCGCAACTGATCTGCTTTTACGCCTTCTGGGCGCTGCACATCTACTTCATCTGGAACGGCATTGAGTCCATCCGCAAGCTCGAAGTCATCGCCGCCCCGCTGATGATTCTGGCCTCCGCAGGATTGGTGATCTGGGCATTCATGAAGGTACCGGCCGGCACTTTACTGGACCTGCCAGCCAAGGTGGTCGAGGGCGGCCCCAAGACCTGGGCGGCGCTGACTGGACTGGTGGGCTTTTGGGCCACGCTGGCACTCAATATTCCCGACTTCACGCGGTTTGCCCGTAGCAACCGTGACCAGGTTCTGGGCCAGGCCATCGGCCTGCCCATCCCCATGGCGCTGTTCTCCATGGTCGGCATCATCGGTTTCTCAGTGTCACAGATTTTGTACGGCAAGGCCCAAATGTTCCCTGACGGTTTGCTCACGCAGATGGGCACCTTCGCATCAGCCTTGGGGCTTTTGGTCATCATCCTGGCCAACCTGACCACCAATGTGGCAGCCAACCTGGTCTCACCCTCCTATGACTTCTCCCATCTGGCTCCGGACAAAATCAGCTTTCGCACCGGTGGTCTGATCGCCGCCGTGATCGGCCTGTTGTTCATGCCCTGGAAATTGCTGGCCACATCGGGCGGCTATCTGTTTACCTGGTTGGGCGGCTATGGCACTTTGCTCGGCGCCGTCGCAGGCATCTTGATCGCCGATTACTACCTGGTGCGCAAGGGCAAGCTCAATATCACCGACCTCTATCGTCGTGGTGGCGAGTATGAGTACAGCGGTGGCTGGAACGTGCAGGCCCTGATCGCTTTTGCGCTGGGCGTGCTGCCCTGCCTGCCGGGCTATCTGGTGGTGTCGGGCGTGCTGGACAAAGCCAGCGTCAACGCCAGCCTGGTCGGTCTGTTTGACTTTGGCTGGTTCTTCAGCCTGGCCGTGGCAGGCACCTATTACCTGATTACGGCCAAGCGACCCTGATCAATTTGTTGCAAAGGAGACCACAATGAGCACCGTTTTGATTCAAGGTGGTACGGTTGTCAATGCAGACCGTGCCTTTCGGGCCGACGTGTTATGCAAGGATGGCCGCATTATCGGCGTGGGCGACAAGCTTGATGCCCCAAGCGGTACCGTTGTGGTCGATGCGGGCGGCCAATACGTGATACCCGGCGGCATCGATCCGCACACCCACATGCAGCTGCCCTTCATGGGCACGGTCACGATGGACGATTTTTTCAGCGGCACGGCCGCTGCCATGGCCGGTGGCACCACCAGCATCATTGATTTTGTCATCCCCAGTCCACAGCAAAGCCTGATGGAGGCTTACCAGACCTGGCGAGGCTGGGCCGAGAAGGCTGCCAGTGATTACAGCTTTCACATGGCCATCACCTGGTGGGATGAGTCGGTCAAACGTGACATGGGCACGCTGGTGCAACAAGAAGGCATCAACAGCTTCAAGCACTTCATGGCCTACAAGAACGCCATCATGTGCGACGACGAGACCCTGGTCAACAGCTTCCGGCGCGCGCTCGAACTCGGCGCCATGCCTACGGTACACGCCGAAAACGGCGAGCTGGTGTTCCTGCTGCAAAAAGAAGTGGCGGCGATGGGCATTACCGGACCCGAGGGGCATCCGCTGTCACGCCCACCCATCGTTGAAGGCGAGGCGGTCAACCGCGCCATCGCCATTGCCGATGTGCTCAATGTGCCTATTTACATCGTGCACGTGTCGTGCATCGAGGCGGCCGAGGCGATTGCCCGCGCCCGCGCCCGTGGCCAGCGCGTTTACGGCGAAGTGCTGGCCGGGCATTTGGTGGTGGACGACAGCGTGTACCGCCACCCAAACTTTGCCACCGCGGCGGCCCATGTGATGAGCCCGCCGTTCCGGCCCAAAGGGCACCAGGAATTCCTCTGGCGCGGTCTGCAATCGGGCAACCTGCACACCACGGCCACGGACCACTGCACCTTCTGCGCCGATCAAAAGGCCGCGGGCAAGGACGATTTTTCCAAGATTCCAAACGGCTGCGGCGGGGTCGAGGAGCGCCTGGCCGTGATCTGGGACGAAGGTGTCAACACCGGGCGACTCACCCCCAGTGAATTTGTCGCCGTCACCTCAAGCAACACCGCCAAGCTGTTCAATATCTACCCACAAAAGGGCTGCGTTGCGGTCGGGGCCGATGCCGACCTGGTGGTGTGGGACCCGCAGGGCACCAAGACGCTGTCCGTCAAGACCCAGCACAGCAAGGGCGACTTCAACGTGTTCGAAGGTCGCACCGTCAAAGGCATCCCCAGTCACACCCTGAGCCAGGGCGAACTGGTGTACGTCCAGGGCGACCTGCGCGCAGTGCAGGGCAAGGGACGCTATATCAAGCGCCCCGCGTTCGGCAGCAACTTTGGCGCGGCCCAACTGCGTGCCCAAACACTGGCACCCACCGCTGTGAAACGTTGAGCTGGTAATCCGCCGCCACGATTTAACTTCCTGTAAGGAGAACAGCATGAGCACAATAACCGACATAAGCACCCTGCGCGTCAACGGCGAGCGCCTGTGGGACTCTTTGATGGAACTGGCCAAGATCGGCGCCACCCCCAAAGGCGGGGTCTGCCGCCTGACCCTCACTGACCTGGACCGTCAGGGCCGCGACCTCGTGTGCCAATGGGCCAAGGAGGCGGGCTTGAGCGTCACCATCGACAAAATCGGCAACGGTTTCCTGCGCCGTCCGGGTCGAAACAACACACTGCCACCCATCGTTGCGGGCAGCCACATCGACACCCAGCCCACAGGCGGCAAGTTCGACGGCAACTACGGTGTGCTGGCCGGCCTGGAAGTGGTGCGAACACTCAACGACCACAATATTGAGACCGAGGCACCGATTGAAGTGGCATTCTGGACCAACGAAGAGGGCTCGCGTTTTGTGCCGGTGATGATGGGCTCGGGGGTGTTTGCCAAGGTCTTCACACTCGAACATGCCTACGCCGCCAAGGACACCGAGGGCAAAACGGTGGGCGACGAGCTGGCCAAGATTGGATACATCGGCACCCAGGAGCCCGGCGCGCACCCCATTGGCACCTACTTTGAAGCCCACATCGAGCAGGGTCCGGTCCTCGAAGACAACGAAAAAACCATTGGTGTGGTGCAGGGCGTGCTGGGCATCCGCTGGTTCGACTGCACCGTCACCGGCATGGAGGCCCACGCCGGGCCCACGCCGATGGCGCTGCGCAAGGACGCCATGCAGGTCTCGGCCAAGCTGATGCAGGAAGTGGTGGCCGTGGCACTGCGCCACGCCCCGCACGGGCGCGGCACAGTGGGCATGGTGCATGTGCACCCGAACAGCCGCAACGTGATTCCGGGCACGGTCAAGTTCTCCATTGATCTGCGCAACAGCACCGACGAGGAGGTCGACGAAATGGCTCAGGAGGTCAAGGCCTTCGCCGCGCAACTGGGCAAGGACACGGGCCTGGGCATCCAGATTGAGCTGGTGTCGAGCTACCCGGCCCAGGCCTTTCACGCCGATTGCATTGCCGCCGTGGCCCGCGCCGCAAAGAGCCTGGGCTACTCCAATATGCCTGCGGTTTCGGGTGCCGGACACGATGCGGTTTACATGGCCCGGCTTGCGCCCAGCGGCATGATCTTCATTCCCTGCAAGGACGGCATCAGCCACAATGAGATCGAGAGCGCCGAGCCCGAACACGTCACAGCCGGTTGCAACGTGCTGCTGCACGCCATGCTCTCCTGCGCCGGAACCTGAACGGCCCACGCCGGGCCCGAATGGGCCTGGTCAGTTGCGGGCACCAGGGCAGATTCCCGCTACCATCGGATCTATGTCAACCCGTGACCTTGCCCTCTGCGCCACTCTGACTCTGGCTCTTCTGACTGAGGCCTGCACCCCGGTCGCTGCCCCGGGGTGGTCGGGCTACGTGGAGGGGGATTACGTGTACCTCTCCTCGGCGCTGGGTGGCACACTCACGCAACTGTCGGTCAGGGCGGGTGACCAGGCGGCGCAAGGCGCCCCCTTGTTCTCACTCGATGCCAGCAGCGAACTGGCAGCCCGGCTGCAAGCCCAGGCCTCGCTGGAGCGCTCGCTCGCGCAATCGGCCAATCTGGGCAAAGGTAGACGCAGCGAAGAGCTGGCTGTGGTGCGGGCGCAGCTGGCGCAGGCGCGCACGCTGGCCGAGCAAGCACGGGCGGATCTGGCACGGGAAGAAAAATTGGTGCAACAGGGTTTTGTCTCGGTCGCCAAACGCGACACCCTGCGCGCGGCAAGCGAGCAGGCACGCTCGCGCGTGAGCGAGCTCAGCGCCCAGTTGAGCGTGGCGCAGCTTCCCGCCCGCAGCGATGAACGCAGCATTGCGCAGGCCGATGTACAGGCGGCCAGCCAGGTTGTCAAGCAACAGGCCTGGCGCGAAGCCCAAAAGGCTGGCAGTGCGCCCGTCAGCGCCCGGGTGACGGACACCTTCTTTCGGGTGGGTGAATGGGTGGCGCCAGGCCAGCCGGTGCTCTCGCTGCTACCCCCGGCCAACCTCAAAGTGCGTTTCTTTGTGCCGCAGTCCGACCTGGCCACACTCAAGATCGGCGCGCCCGTCTCCATTCACTGCGACGGCTGTGCCAGCGCCATCCCAGCGCGAATTACCTTCATGGCCAATCGCGCCGAATACACCCCGCCCGTCATCTACTCCAACGCGCAGCGCTCCAAGCTGGTCTTCATGCTCGAAGCCCGACCCGATCCCGCCGACGCGCTCAAACTCAAACCCGGCCAGCCGGTGGACGTGACCCTCGGCGCAGAAAGAGTGTCGTGACGCTGGCCATCGAGGTCAGCGGGCTGACCAAGCGCTACGGTGGCCGCGCAGTGGTGAACAACATTGACATTGCCCTGGCTCCCGGGCGCATCTGCGGGTTTCTGGGCCCCAACGGCAGCGGCAAGACCACCACGCTGCGCATGCTGTGCGGTCTGCTCACGCCGGACGCGGGCAGCGGCACCTGCCTGGGGCTCGACATTGGGAGCCAGGCGGTGCAAATCAAGCGCCAAGTGGGGTACATGACGCAGCGCTTTGGCTTGTACGAAGACCTCTCGATCCGCGAAAACCTCGATTTTGTGGCGCGCTTGTTTGAATTGCCCCAGCGCCGCCGCACGGTGGATCAAGCGCTCGACCGGCTTGAACTGACCGGGCGTCAGGACCAGCTGGCCGGGACCCTCTCGGGCGGCTGGAAGCAGCGGCTCTCGCTGGCCGCCTGTTTGCTCCATGAGCCCCGGCTGTTGCTGCTGGACGAACCCACTGCAGGCGTGGACCCCAAAGCCCGGCGCGATTTCTGGGACGAGATTCATCGTCTGGCAGCACAGGACATCACCGTGCTGGTTTCGACCCACTACATGGACGAGGCCGAGCGCTGCCATGAACTGATGTACATCGCCTACGGTGATATTCTGGCGCGCGGCACCCAGGAACAGATCATTGAGGCGGCCGCGCTGTCCGTGTGGTCGATCGCCGGGGACAATCTGCACGCGCTGGTCGAGCCGCTCAAGCAGTTGCCGAGCGTGCGCAGCGTGGCGGCATTCGGCAACACGCTGCATGTCGCGGGCGACGACGAGGCGGCGCTGAAGAAAGCCCTGGCGCCCTGGCTCAACCAACCGGAGTTGCGCCTGAGCCCGGCCCGCGCCAACCTGGAAGACGTCTTCATCAGCCTGATTGACCGTTCCCAGGACAACTTTGCCAAGGCTGCATGATGAGCGCACGCTTTTCCCTGGCCAGGGTCTGGGCCGTCCTCATCAAGGAATTCCAGCAAATGATGCGCGACCGGCTCACCTTTGCCATGGCCATCGGCGTGCCCATCATGCAGTTGGTGCTGTTCGGCTACGCGATCAACAACGACCCCAAGGGCCTGCCCACGGCGCTGGTGGCCTACGACCAGGGCCCGCTGGCGCGCAGCGTGGTGGCGGCCGTGCAGAACACCGGCTACTTTCGCATCACGCATCAGCCCGCCAGTGAGGCCGAGGGCGACCGCCTGCTCGCACTGGGGCAGGTGCAGTTCATGATTGCGATTCCGCCCGATTTTTCCAGAGCCGTGGTGCGCGGCGAAAAGCCCGCCATCCTGGTGGCGGTGGACGCTGCCGACCCGGCCGCTGCCAGCAACGCCATGGCGGCGCTGGCTCAGGTCGCGCCACTGGCACTGGGACATGACCTCAGCGGACCTTTGGCGAATCTGCGAGCGCGCGAGGCGCCGTTCGAGCTGCGCATCCACCGCCGCTACAACCCCGAAGGCTTGACCCGCTACAACATCGTGCCCGGGCTGATCGGCACCATTCTGACCATGACCATGGTCATGCTTACCTCGCTGGCCATGACGCGCGAACGCGAACGAGGCACCATGGAAAATCTGCTGGCCACACCCGTGCGGCCTATGGAGGTGATGATCGGCAAGATTGCGCCTTACGTCATCGTGGGCTACATCCAGCTCGCCGTCATCATCGGCGCGGCCCTGCTGCTGTTTGAAGTGCCTATCGTGGGCAGCTTCACGCTCCTGATGGCGGCCATCGGCCTGTTCATGCTGGCCAACCTGGGCGTGGGGTTCACCTTCTCGACCCTGGCGCGCAACCAGTTGCAGGCCATGCAGATGACCTTCTTTTTCTTTCTTCCCTCGATGCTGCTTTCGGGCTTCATGTTTCCGTACCGCGGTATGCCGCAGTGGGCGCAGTATTTGGGGGAAGTTCTGCCGCTCACCCATTTTCTGCGGGTGGTGCGCGGCATCATGCTCAAGGGCAGCACCGCGCCCGAGATCGCTGCCGACATCTGGCCCATGGCGCTGTTTTTGCTGGTGGCGGGCACCATCGCGCTCAAGCGCTACCGGCAGACCTTGGACTAATCAGAGCAAAATTGGGCTTTAGCCCTCGTCCAGTATGCACATACAGCTACGAAATTAGCAGCAAAATCAGATCAGCCCAGCGCTTTCTCGGCGCGAATGCGCGCCAGCACCGCCGCCAGTTCAGGGTCGGCCAGTGTTGGGTCACCCGAGTTTTGCAGTTGCGCGCGGACCAGCCGCTCCAGGGTTTCGCTCTGGGGCGTGATCGGGCCAAAGAAGCGTGGCGCGCCGTCCGCAGCCACCAGCAGCGTGGGAAAGTCCTCAATGTCCAGCGGGTCCAGCAGATCGGCGTCGTCCTCCACGTCGATCCACAGAAACTGCACCTGCGGAAAGCGTGCCTGCACCTGAGCGAATCGCGCCCGGTAGTCGCGGCACACGCCGCACCACTGGGCGCACAGACACACCACGAGCAGGCTGGCAGGGTGCGACGGGATATCGGGATGCATGGGAGGGGGCAGAAAATTACGCATTCAAAACGAAAAACGTGGCCCCAGAATCATAGGGGAAATCGGGCAGAAGTCCGATTTGTTTGCGTCCGCGCAACAAGTCCGCCGAAAGTGGGAACCGAAACACAATATTTGCACCGAATATGCGAGAAACCCGGTTTCAGAAACAATTAAACACGTTTATCATCGCCGCAGTCTGAACGGCTGGCCGCACTGTCGCGGGCATGCATGTTTGGACGCTTTACAGGCTTCAAACTGTGAACATAAATACAAATTCGTTGGACAAGGCAGAGACGACCACGAAAGTGGACTACTCCCAATGCCATTCCGAGATCATCACCAGCCTGATGAAATTCAGCCATTTGCCGTCACTGCTGGAGCGGTCGGCGCGCGTGCGCGCAGCGGCCCAGGAAGCCATGGAGTTTTTTCGTGGCACGGTGCATGAGCACCACTCAGAAGAAGAATGGGATTTGTTCCCGGCCGTGCTGGACCACGCCACGCCCGGCGAGGAATTCGAGCGCGTCAAGGCCATGGTGAACCGCCTGACCATGGAACATCGGCTGGTCGAGTCGCTATGGACCCAGATTGAGCCTGACCTGGAAAAAATGGCCCGCGGCGAGCCCGGCCAGGTGGACCAAGCCATTGTCGAGACCATCGTCCTTGATTACGGTGCCCACGCCGCCTACGAAGAAGCGGAGTTTTTGCCCCTGTGCCGCCACATCCTGGGCCGCGGCAAAGATCCCTATGACAACCTCGATGTGAATCTGGACCAGGGTTGGGACGTTCACGCCAAGCTGATGCCGCTGGGCGGCAACCCGCAGTAAGGCGCTAACCCGTGACCTTGCGCACCAGCGCACGGCTCACCGCCCGCATCTTCTGCGCCAGCGTAAAGCGCTGAAAATTGGTCTTGACAGCACCCTCGGTGAAAGCCGTGCGCTTGCTGTAATCAATCGCCACTTCCACGATCACCGGCTGGCCGGTTTGCGCGGCTGCGTTGGCGCCCGCGATTTTCGTCTTGAGTTCTTCGTCGCTGTCCACGCGCAGGTACACCGCCCCCACGGCCCGCGCCACACCCTCAATGACGATGGCCGCCAGTTCGGTGCAGGGCTTGCGGTTGTAGCTGATCTCCTGCGCCTGCGCGATTTGCGAGAGCTCACCGTCCACAAACACGTAATACACCACACCCAGGCGATGCTGGGTCGCGGTGATGATTTCCATGCAGGTCATGCGAAAGCAGCCGTCCCCCACGATGCAGTTGACCGGCACATCCGGGCGCGCCAGCTTGGCACCGATCGCTGCCGGAATCGAATAGCCCATGGCGTTGAAATCGGTGGGGACGATGGCCGATTTGGCGCTCAGGATGGGCATCAGCTCGGCCGTGAGGTAGGTGTGATTGCCGTCGTCCACGACCGTGACCGCCTCGGGCGGATTGGCAGCACGCAGCGCGTCAAAGAAGCGCGCCGGGTTGACGCGGCCCTTGCTGTCATGTGAGTACCAACTCTCACGGTAGGCCAGCTTGTCCTTGGCAATGCGGTCATGCAATGCCGTGTTCGCGGCCGCTTCCGGAGTCGCCAGACGCAGCGCCGCCAGCAATTGGGGCAGCACAACCGTGGCGTCCCCGGCGATGGCCACCTGCGCCGGGTAATTGACGTTGAGGGTGGCGGGGTTGATGTCGATGTGAATCAGTTGCGCGGGCACGGTCACGCCAAAACTGCCGGTCGCGATCTCGCCAAAACGCGTGCCGATGGCCAGCATCACGTCGCAGCCCTCAAAGGCCTTGCGAGCTGCCGGCACCGCGGCCGGGCCAAAGCCAAAACCCACATGCAGCGGATGACTGGCCGGGAACACCGAAAAGCCTTGTAATGTGGTGGCCACCGGGGCCTGGCAATGTTCTGCCAGCGCCGTCACCTCGGCCAGGCAATCGCGTGCGCCCCAGCCGACAAAAAAACCAGGTTTATTGGCGTCTTTGAGCAGCGCCACCGCCGCATCGATCTGGCTGGCGTCGGCCAATGGGGGCGCGGTCGGCGGTGTCCATTGCGGCAGCTCACCGAGATCGCCTGGGAACATTTGCAAATTGGCGGGCAGTTCAATGAACACGGGGCCAGGCTCGCCCGTGGTGGCCATGCGGTAGGCCTCGAACATGGTGGAGATGATGTCCTGGTGGCGCTCGACCAGATAGGTGGCCTTGGTGATGCCCTTCATGAACTGGTGCAGGTCCATCTGATGCAACTGGAACTTCCAGGGAATGTCGGTGCGCACCCCGCCGCAAATGACAAGCATCGGTACCCCGTCCAGAAAGGCCTCACCAATCCCGCTGGCCGAGTGCGTCAGTCCGGCAGCGGGCACCACCACCAGCGTACCCACCGTGTCGGACAGACGCGAAAGGCCATCGGCCATGAAGGCGCCGCCGCCTTCATGGCTGACCAGAATCGGCGTGATCGACGCCGAACTGTTGAGCTCGTCATAAAGCTCGGTGTTCTGCACTCCGGGAATGCCGAAGGTGTAACGGATGCCCAGTTGCTCTAACGCGTAACGCGCGGCCCATGCGCCGGTTCTTTTCATTTTCGTCTCCGTAAATTGTTCTCGATTCAGTCGTTCAACAGCGTGCGCCCCGCCAGGCATGCCGCTGCCGCGCGGGCACTGAGCACGCAGCCGCCCAGAAAAGTGCCTTCGAGCGCTCGCAGACCGTGCACTCCGCCCCCGCCGAACCCGGCGGCCTCGCCAATGGCAAACAGCCCGGAGATAGGCTGTCCATCAGCACCGAGCACGCGACTTTGAAGATCGGTCTGGATGCCGCCCAGACTCTTGCGGCTGATGATGAATTCACGGATGGCAATCAGAGGCAGCGCCTTGTCGTCCAGAATAGGCTGCTGCTTGAGGGTGCGCACCCTGTCACCCCGGTAACTGCGCAAATGGGCGATGCGGCGCAGCTGTTCGTCGTTCCTGAACTTCTCGGGGCGCCTCACCTGAACATCAAACCGGGTGACGACTTCGGTCACCGTAGCCAGATCAACCGCGCTGTCGCCCTGCAGGGCATTCATCTTGTCCACCAGTTCAGGCAGGGTTTGCGCCACCACGAAATCAGGGCATTTGGCGGTCATGGTGTCCAGCAGCCAGCGATTGCCCCGCAGGATGTCGCGCAGGAACGCGGGCCAGTTCTGATCGCGCACGCTGGGGTTGTGCTCGGCCCCCGAGACGGCCAGCTCTTTGAGCGCAATCTTGTGGTTCAGCAACTGCCAGGAATACTGGCGCTCCTGTTTGCACACCTGTGTGACCAGATCGCGCGTGTCATAGCCCGAAACCAGCGGTTGCGGCCCGATGCGCTCGCCCCGCCAGTTCAGCCACAGCGCCGATTTGGGCGGCACCAGGCTCAGGCCCGCGTGCGGCTTGTCGCTGGCATAGTGGTGCACCCCAGCGGCGTAGTTCCACATCTTGTCCAGGTGTGTGAGCTGCGCGCCTGCGCTGGCGGCAGCGTCGTGCAATCGCCCGTCGGCATAGCGATGCGAGCCGTTGAGAAGAACCTCGGGCGCGCGGCCCCAGTCGGCATGCCAGTTGGCACGGACACGGTCCATGTCGCCATTGATGCCGCCCGCGGCAATCACCACCACCTCGGCGCGCACCTCGAAGGGCTGCTCGCTGCCCTGCACCACGCCACGGCAGCCCACCACCTGCCCATCCTGGGTCAACAATCCCTCCACACATTGGCCAAAACGCATGGCCAGATGGCCACTTTCCAGGTGTTTTTGCAGGTGGCCGATCAATGTGGTCACCAGCTTTTCGCCCGTGCCCCAGACAATGTGAAAGCGGGGAAACGAGTTGCCTGGCGTGTACAGGCCGCGCTCGACCCAGTTGGGCACCGGGAAGTATTTGATGCCCTTGCCGCGCAGCCACCAGTACATCTCGCCCGTGCAATGCTCCACATAGGCGCGGGCCCAGCGCCTGGGCCAAAGCGCGTCGGCGTCAAACTCGGCAAAGGCCTCCCAGTCAGCCAGCGCCTGCTCCGCGCTGTCACGAATGCCGGCGCGGCGCTGTTCGGGCGTATCGACGGCAAACATGCCGCCAAAACTCTCGCGCGCGAGCCCGCCCAGTCGCTCCTGCCGATCGCGGTCGAGCAACATGACCCGGCGTCCCTGCTCAAGCAATTCCAGGGCGCAAACCAGCCCGGCAATGCCGCTGCCCACAATCACCACCTCTGCTGTCTGTGTCTCCATCAATCCTCCTTGAGAAGTCCGCAGCCTCGCAAAATCAGCGACACCACGTGCTCGGTGGCCCGGGTCTGATCCTGGGCGCGCCAGTGCGGGCGACCCAGCACGGCTCCCACCTGCACATCAAAATCGGCATAGGTCTGGGTTGCGGCCCAAATGGTAAAAAACAGGTGCGTGGCATCCACCGGAGCCATACGCCCCTGCGCCACCCAATCGTCGATCACGGCCGCCTTCGCGCGCACCATCTCCCGCAGTTCGGTTTCGAGCAGGGTTTTGAGAACAGGCGCGCCGTGCAGCAACTCGTTGGCGAACACTTTGGAGGCATGGGGGCGCTGCAGCGAAAGCGCCATCTTGTCGCGAATATAGGCTTCAATGGCCTGCGCCGGATCGGCCTGCTGCGTGATCCGGTGGGTGGGCGCCAGCCAGTCGTTGAGCGTGCGGGCCAGCACCGACCGGTACAGGGCCTGCTTGTTGCCAAAGTAATAGTGCAGATTGGCCTTGGGCAGGTTGGCCGCCTCGGCAATGGCCGCCATGGTGGCACCGCCAAATCCAGCTCCCGCAAACACCCGTTCGGCTGCCGCCAGAATCATGGCCTCGTTGTTCTGACGTATCTGGCCCTTGACGGCATCGCCTACGGAATTGGGAGGCTGGGTGCTGGTGAGCGCAATCATGAGTCAAAGCCCCTGGATCTGAGGCTCGTGACTGCTGACAACGGCCAGGTTCGTTGGTCGGTTGGGTTTGCGCGCAATCACGGTGGAAAAACTCTTTTTCAGCCCACGCGGGGCATCAAAATCACGATTCTCGGACAACAGCACTTCCCATCCGGCAAAGCGGCGTTCCAGCTCGGCGCCCTGCATCAGACAGTGATGGTCGGGATCAAACATGTCCAGAAAACTGGTTCCCTCGATCAGCACATTGACCACCGCGACACCGCCTTCGCGCACATGAGCCTGCAGATTGGTCAAGGCCCGCAACGCCGCCGGGCAATCAAGGAACATCAATAACCCGATGGAAACCACCGCATCAAAATCGCCGTCAATCTCGTAGTTGCGCAAGTCAGCGAGCTCGGCTTCAACCGGCAGGGCCTGCCCACTGGCGCGTTGCCGGACAGAGGCGATGGCGGTCGGGCTGGCGTCTAGTGCCAACACAGAACAACCACGCTGCGCAGCCGCAAAGGCGAGGTTGCCGAGCCCGCACCCAAAGTCCAGAACCCGGCCCTTCAAGTAGGGCAGGGCGGCAAGCTCAAAGGGATTGAGTGCCAGGTCGCCCTGGTCCGTCTGCTGTGCAAATTGAGTTTCGAAAAACTCGATAGTGCGATTGGCGGTCATGCCAGAGCAATCGGCAACCCGATCAGCCATGCACTCAGGGGACTTCGATGCCCAGCAGTTTGGCCAGGGTGGCCGTGTCCGAGGCTCCGTCCTGAGTCACCATCTGGCCGGTTTTCACGTTTTTGGCAACGACATAGGGCACCCCTTCGGCACCAAAGCTGTTGAGCAATGCCGTGTTCCTCTTGATGGCCTGCTCGATCTCGGGCGCGACAGCGCCCGAAGCCGCAATGCCACCTTTGTGGGCCAAGATGGAGGCCTCGTTTTCGTCCATGAGCGCCACCGGATTGGCTGACGTCAACAGCGCAGCGCCCTGGCTCACGCTGGAGGCGCTGATCATGCCTACCGGAATCCAGACGAACTTGACCTTGCCGCGCAGGGGCGCTGAGGCATTCCACAAGCGACTGCAATGGGGGCACTGGCTGTCAAAGAACACGTAGGCCGTGTTCACGCTCATCAGCGAGCCCACCGAAAAGCCTTTGGCCTGGGCTGCAATGACCTCCAGCGAAACCGGCTGGCGGGCAGGAATGGCGGTCGCCGTGGCGGTCGGGGCTGCGGGGGCTGTGGTCGCCGTGGCAGCGGATTCCTGCGGCGTACACCCAGCCAGTGCGATCGCGCCGAACATGACGAATGAAAAAGACAGGCGATTGAGTTTCAAGATGGACCTCTTTGCATTAGAACGATCAGGCAACCGCCTAAACGGCTGCATGGCCTTGCATCTTATTCCAATTCGGGATGGCGATCGGTCCGGCCAGGCCTGCAACCCGCCCGGCGGCTGGGTTGTAGCCGCACCGCCTTAATTGCTGCGCCAAGTGTTGACCCAGCGCTATTGCTTATAGTCGGACCACCTGCCTGGAGTAACTATGTCCATTTGGAAAAGCCCCGTCTCAGTTGCCGAACTCACCGCCATCAGCCGAAACACAGCCGTGTCCCACCTGGGCATGGAGTTTCTGGAGGTGGGCGATGATTATCTTTCGGCACGCGTTCCGGTCGATGAGCGCACACGTCAACCCTACGGTCTGCTTCACGGTGGTGTGAGCGTGGTGCTGGCGGAAACCCTAGGCTCCTGTGGCGCGGCCTATGCCAGTGGGCCCGGCTATCAGGCCGTCGGACTGGACATCAATGCCAATCACATCAAAGGCGTTACCGGTGGCTGGGTTACAGGCACGGCGCGCCCGGTGCATCTGGGCCGCAGCACTCAGGTCTGGCAGATCGACCTGCGCGACGATGCGGGCGACTTGACCTGTGTGTCCCGCATCACCATGGCCATTCTGGCAAAGCGGGACTGACGAGCCCGGTCTGTAACCGGATGGTAAAGATCACTCGGCAACGTGCTGACCGTCATCGCGCACCCGTCCTGACACGTTGAGTTCTTGTCAACACAGCCCACCGGGGTCAGTGCTTTTCGACCATCACCTCATCCAATCATGAACTACTCCCTTTCATTTCGCCCGCTCCTAGTCGTCCTGCTGGCCGGGGGTGCGCTATCGGCCTGTGTCATCGCGCCGCCCCCGCACCGCGAGGTTTACAGCTCCTATCCGGGTGGCGACGCGGAAATGCAGGCCAATTTGCCCCCGCCTGCGCCCTACGTCGAGGTCATTCCAGTCATGCCTTTTGTCGGCGCGGTCTGGATTGGCGGGTATTGGGGCTGGGCGGGCTCCCGGCACCACTGGGTGCCAGGACGCTGGGAAGCGCCGCACCCCGGCTACCGCTGGCAGCCCCATCGCTGGGAGCGTCGCCCCGGCGGTCACTGGGCACTGCATGGTGGGGTCTGGGTTCGATAGGGGTCAGCAACCCGACTATGAATCCGCAGCGCCCGCCAGGCGCTCGCTTTTCCAGTACACATCATCACCCACGCTGCCCTCCCTTCGGTGGCGGTTGAGCACCCGGGCCAGCACAAAGAGCAGGTCAGACAGACGATTGAGGTATTGACGAGGCGCCTTGTTGAGTTTTTCCTTGGCATTAAGGGCCACCACCGCGCGCTCAGCACGGCGAGCCACGGTCCGGCACACGTGCGCCAGCGAGGCCGCCCGGGTTCCGGCCGGCAGAATGAATTCCTGCAGCCGGGGCAGGGCCGCGTTGTGCTGGGCCAGCGCTTCATCGAGGGACAGCACTGCCTCGGGTTTTAGCAACTCAAAACCCGGGATGGAGAGTTCGCCGCCCAGGTTGAAGAGTTGGTGCTGGATTTCCACCAGCAGTTCACCCACTGCAGCGGGCATTTCTTCGCACAACAATACGCCGATGTGGGAGTTGAGTTCGTCCACCTCGCCCATGGCCTGCACCCGAAGGTCGCTCTTGGAAACCCGGGTGTTGTCACCCAGGCCGGTGGTGCCATCGTCGCCCGTGCGGGTGGCAATTTGCGTCAGTCTCTGGCCCATGGGCATCTCCTCGGTTCATCCATTGTTGCCGCAAAATATACTCTGGACCAACAGCGTGTCCAATTTCGGCGCGATGCGCTCGCGATGAGCCCGTCCTTTTTGCACCGACCCATGTACCGAACCCACAACGCCAGCCAGACTTAGGGGATCCGATGAACACACCTGCCCAGCCCTCCCACATTCCACCTCAAGTCCGGCAACGTGACATTCCCGCATCGCTGCTCGACGCGCTCAAAGCTCGCTTTGAGGAGCGATGCTCCACCGCCCTGGTCGTGCGCGAGCAGCATGGGCGTGATGAGTCAGCCTTCACCACGGTGCCCCCGCCAGCAGCCGTCGTGTTTGCCCAGTGCACCCAGGACGTGGCCGATGCGGTCAAACTCGCCAGCGAGTTCCGGGTGCCGGTGATCCCGTTTGGCGTGGGCTCGTCCCTGGAGGGTCATCTTCTGGCGGTGCAGGGTGGCATCAGTATCGATGTCAGCGGCATGAACCGGGTGCTCGCAGTCAACGCTGAAGACCTGACCGTGACCGTGCAGCCGGGCGTGACGCGCAAGCAACTCAACGAAGAAATCAAGAGCACAGGCCTGTTTTTCCCAATCGACCCCGGCGCTGACGCCACGCTCGGCGGCATGTGCGCCACCCGCGCCAGCGGCACCAACGCCGTGCGCTACGGCACCATGCGCGAGAACGTGCTGGCGCTGGAAGTGGTTAGCGCCAGCGGCGAAGTCATTCGCACTGGCACCCGCGCTCGCAAGAGCAGTGCGGGCTATGACCTCACGCGCCTGATGGTGGGCTCTGAAGGAACCTTAGGGGTGATCACGGAGGTTACCGTCAAACTGTTCCCGCTGCCCGAAGCCATCTCGGCGGCGATCTGCTCGTTTCCCAGCATTGAGGCGGCTGTGCGCACCACCATCGCCATCATCCAGATGGGGGTGCCGATCGCCCGGGTGGAGCTCATCGACGCCAACACCGTGCGCATGGTCAACGCTTATGCCAAGCTGGGCCTGCGCGAAGAGCCGCTGCTGCTCATGGAATTTCACGGCTCCCCGGCAAGCGTGAAAGAACAGGCCGAACTGGTGCAGGAGATCGCCACCGATCACCTGGGCAACGCCTTCGAATGGGCCACCACGCCCGAAGAGCGGACCCGACTGTGGTCGGCCCGGCACAACGTCTTCTTTGCTGCCCTGCAGTCCAAACCGGGCTGCAAGGCCATCTCGACCGACACCTGCGTACCCATTTCCCGGCTGGCCGATTGCCTGCTGGAGTCGGTGACCGAGGCAGATGCCACGGGGATCCCGTATTTTCTGGTAGGCCACGTGGGTGACGGCAACTTCCACTTTGGCTATCTGATTGATCCGGACAAGCCCGAGGAGCGCGCCACGGCCGAGCGACTCAACCACGCCTTGGTGAGCCGGGCGCTGGCACTTGAAGGCACGTGCACTGGCGAACACGGCGTGGGCCTGCACAAGATGGAGTTCCTGGTCTCGGAGACCGGCGAAGGCGCCGTGGACATGATGCGCACCATCAAGCGGGCGCTTGACCCGCACAACATCATGAATCCTGGCAAGATTTTTGCTATGAATTAGAGAGCTATTCATGCTTACTGCACAATGGGCAGACGCATATTAGTTATATAAAATCTGGCAAAGTATCTCCAATGCTCTCCCAGGGCAACAGGCCGTCAGGAAAGGCTGAGCTGTCGCCTACCGACCGCCCTTGGTCGGTTACAGTTGGACACATGGCGGCAATCGCCTGTTTCCCCCCAAGTTACCGATGGACAAAGAGCCTTTTGATTTACCGCGATTTCTCGCGGCGTTGCCCCTGTTTGTGGACCTGTCCCAGAGCGAGCGCGAACGCGTGGCTGCGGGCAGCGGACTCAAGCAGATGGCACGCGGCGACATGCTATTTCGCGCTGGCGACGAATGCGATGCCTTTCATGTGGTAGTGTCCGGTCAGGTCAAGCTCTATGTGGCCTCGGCAGCCGGGCAGGAAAAGGTGATCGAGCTGATTGGCCCGGGCCAGAGTTTTGCCGAAGCGATGGTGTTTCTTGACCGCCCGCACATCGTCAACGCACAGGCGCTGGCCGACACGCTGTTGTTGACCGTGTCCAAGGACGTGGTTCTGACCGAGGTCAGGCGGGATCCAAATTTTTGCCTGCACATGCTCGCGGGCATCTCCCGGCGGCTGCACCGGCTGATTCAGGATGTGGAAGGCTATGCGCTGCAAAGCGGCATGCAAAGACTGATCGGATTTCTGCTTCATCAGGTTGACTCGGACAGTCAGGCCGGTGTCCAGACCGCGACCGTGAGCCTGCCCGCCAGCAAGGCCACCATTGCCTCGCGTCTGTCGCTCACCCCCGAATATTTTTCGCGCGTCCTTCACGAACTGGAGGAAAAGGCGCTGATTCAAATCGACAAACGGGAAATCCGCATCCTGGACATCAAGAAGCTCGCCCAGCTGGGTTCACACTAGCAAGGTGCAGGCCAACACGAAGGCACGCAATCTGTGCGTTCTTGATTTATCTTAAGGGAATAGCGGATAAGACCTTATAGAGTCGGAGGCAACAACCTTGGAGGTGCTTATGGGTCGAATAGTTCAATTTTTAACGCGAGTGTCAACCGCGCTGGCCTGCGTGCTGGCCGTGACGCTTGCCAATCCGGCATTTGCGGCAACGCCTGCCCCCGCAAAGGCAGTCGCCGTGGAGAAGGCTCCGGCCAAGTCCGCCGCCGACACGGCCATCGGCAAGAAATGCCTGAGCTGCCACGGCAAGGACGAGGATCCTGGCATTTACGTTGAATGGAAGAAAAGCAAGCACGCCGCCAAGAACGTCGACTGCTATGACTGCCACAAGGCCAAGGAAGGCGACAAGGGTGCTTTCAAGCACGAGGGCGTCTTCGTTCAGATGATCGTCACCCCCAAAACCTGCGCCAACTGCCATGAAACCGAAGTGATGCAGCAGCAACGCTCGCACCACGCCAAGGCCGGAAACATCATTGCCTCGGTGGACAACCTTCTCGGTGAAGTGATTGGCGGCCCGGCTGTGGTTGCAGTGGGCTGTGTCCAGTGCCACGGCAGCAAGGTCGAGCTTGGCGAGAATGGCAAGCCCACGCCGCAGACCTGGCCCAACACCGGCATTGGCCGGATCAACCTGGACGGCTCGCTGGGTGCCTGCTCGGCCTGCCATGCCCGCCACAGCTTCTCGCAAGCGCAGGCGCGCACTCCCGAGACCTGCGGTAAGTGCCATATTGGCCCGGATCACCCGCAACTCGAGGTTTACAACGAGTCCAAGCACGGCATTCTCTACAACGCCAAAAAGGCGGAGATGAACATGAAGTCGGACAAATGGGTGGTCGGCGTGGACTACACCGCTGCGCCCACCTGTTCGACCTGCCACATGGGCGCCACCCGGGACCAGAAGGTGACCCACGACGTGGGCGAGCGCATCTCCTGGACGCTGCGTCCGGCCATCTCGACCAAGCTCAACATGATTCGCCTGAGCAACGGCGACGAATTTGACCAGCCCGAAGGCAAGCCGCTGCCCAAGGTTGGCGACGAAGTCAAAGGTGCCAAAGTCACGGAAATCCTGACCTGGGAACAGCGCCGCAACAAGATGAAGGACGTCTGCTCGACCTGCCACAACCCCACAACCGTCAAGGGCCACTACAAGCAGTTTGACGACCTGGTGGAGTTGTACAACGACAAGTACGCCAAGCCGATTGCCGCCGTGATGAAGGAACTTGAAGACAAGGGCTACCTGACCAAGCAACCGATGGACGCCAAGATCAAGTGGACCTGGTTCGAAATCTGGCACCATGAAGGCCGCCGCGCCCGCCATGGAGCATCCATGATGGGCCCGGACTACGCCTGGTGGCACGGCATCTACGAAGTGAGTCAGCACACCTACTTCAAGTGGATTCCTGAACTCAAGGAAGTGGTTCGCCAGAAGGACGGGAATGAAGACTTTGCCAACGCCTTGCTTGAAAAATACTTCAAGCCCATCGAAGGCCACGACTGGTTCTTCAATGGCATGAGCAAAGACGCCATTGAGAAAGTGCGCAAAGGCTACGAAGAGCGTTACGGCAAAGGCTCCATGAAGTAAACCACTTCGCACACGCAACGGCCCTTTTCCAAAGGGCCGTTTTTCATTGCACTATTTGAAGGAACACCATGGAATCCAAATTTCGACACCGCCTGTTTGCCAGCGCTGCGGCGCTTCTTGCCAGCGCCGCTTTGGCTGCCGCCCCCTCCGAGCCGCCCAGCGCACTGATTGCACAAGGCGACAGTCAATGGGCTGCGGGCAAACTCGACGCCGCCCAGCAAGCCTTCGAACAGGCCGTCGTGGCGCAACCGCGTTCCGTCGCGGCCATCATGAAACTGGCCGGATTGCAGCTCTCCCGCCTCAATTTTGTGGCCAGCGTCGAGAACTACAAGCGTGCCATTGCCCTGGACGCGCAAAATGCCAAGGCCTGGCTCGGGCTGGGATTCTCCTATCTGCACTCGGGAAGAAGAGACCTGTCCCGGGCCGCGTTTGAAGAAGCGATCCGCATTGACCCCGGTAACAAGGAAAAACTCGCGCCTGTGATGGCCAAGCTGGACACGCCCTAGGAGTAACGATGTTCACCCCATCGGATACACCCAACTGCCAACTGCAGAAGTGGTCCATTTGCAAATAATCGCCAACCGCCCTGCGTGCGCCAACGCACAGACTGCGCCGCCGCACAAGCCTACATTGGTGTCGGTATTGACCTGTAGCAGGTCAACACAATCACATAGCCTGGTGTGGAGTCGAATTTCGCACAGGCCAACCCAATGGAGCCCAACATGAAAAGTAAAGCAATAGTTTCAGCCATCATGATCGTTTCTTTGACCGCGGCAGGATTTACCTTCGCGAAAGACAAAGGCGAGCGCAATGATCGCGGTCAGTACGAAGAAGTGAAGCACGGCAACAAGCATCATCGTCGCGACCAAATCGAACAGCGGTCGGACCGCCGCGGATACAACGGGCGCGTGAGTGAAAAAGCGCGACACGACGAGCGTGGCGCTGGTCCAAACCACCAGTTCTATCGGGGTGATCGCCTGCCTATTCAATACCGCAGCTACGAATACGTGGTCAACGACTGGCATGGCCACCGTCTGAGCGCCCCGCCCCGTGGCTACCATTGGGTTCAATCCGGGGGCGACTACATTCTGGTTGCGATTGCCACCGGGGTGATCCTGCAGCTTCTGCTGAGCAACTGACCCAAAGTAACGCTGCAATTGTTATTTGCAGGCGAAAGCAATCAATCCAGTTGCATCGTAGCTGAGGGGTCAAACGCTTGCGGGTTGCTCCTCAGCCGGAGGCGAAACCAGCAAGCCTGAGTGGGCTGTACCAACAGAAATAAAAGCCGGTCTTGCGCTTTGTGCAAGACCGGCTTTTTTGATTTGTCTGTTTTACTATTTCTTCGTAACTTCGTGCCCGATGACGCCGCCAACGGCTGCGCCGGCGGCTGTACCCAAGAGGCCGCCGCCAACCATACTGCCCGCGACGCCACCAACGACGGCACCGGTGGCGGTCCCTTTTTCTTGGTGTGTCATCCCGGCGCAGCCGCCCAAGCCGAGCACCGACACCAGCATCACGATGGGCAAATAGACAGAAAAGCGTTTAGTTTGTTGCATGAGAAATTTCTCCGAATCAGGTTCAAATATCAAAACGTGTTGCGCAAAACTGGCGCAGGCACGGGCGAAGCTCAATTTTTGCCGCCTCGATAAAGAAGTTCCGTGCGCTAGCGCACCGATGACCATCGATTAGTTTGTCATCATCTACACTGGCCTCAAGAGAGTCGCTGGACTCCTTCGGCAATGTCAATTCCTGACCGTCGTCTGCAAATGCGGTCAAGGTCCCCCCTGCTGAACGCCACACGCTCTTCACGAGAAACCATCATGTCAAAAACTGGCAACCATCCGACCATCGGCGAAAGTATCGGTGGGATGGGAGGTATGGTGGAGCTACAGCGCCAGGAGGCCTTGCTCAAAACGGGCGCGCTGCAGAACGCAATTCTCAACAGCGCCAATTTTTCGAGCATCGCCACTGACGCGCAGGGTGTGATCCAGATATTCAACGTCGGCGCAGAGCACATGCTCGGTTACGCGGCCGCCGACGTGATCAACAAGGTCACTCCTGCTGAAATTTCCGATCAATCCGAACTGATCGTGCGTGCCAAAGCATTGAGCAAGGAACTGGCAACGCCGATTGCACCCGGGTTCGAGGCCATGGTCTTCAAGGCTTCACGCGGGATCGAAGACATCTACGAGTTGACCTACATTCGCAACGATGGCAGCCGCTTTCCGGCGATGGTGTCGGTGACCGCACTGCGCGATGCACAAAATGTCATCATCGGCTACCTGCTGATTGGTACCGACAACACGGCACGCAAGCAGATTGAAGCCGAGAGACAGCATTTGCTCGAGATTCAGGAGCAGATGAACAAACAACTGCAGCAGGCCAATCTGACCTTGCGCGACAGTGAGGAAAAGCTCGCCGTAACGCTCAACTCCATCGGAGATGCAGTGATCGCCACGGATGCCCAAGCGCGCGTCACCCTGATGAACCCCCTGGCTGAAAAGCTCACAGGATGGACACTGGCACAAGCCACCGGCCATCCGGTGGATGAGATATTTCAGGTCATCAACAAGGAAACCCGTCAACCCGCCCCGATCCCCGTCATGGAAACGCTAACGCGTGGCACACTGCAGGGTCTGGCCAACCACACCGTATTGATTGCACACGACGGCAGCGAATGCGATATCGCCGACAGTTGCGCACCAATTCGCGACCGCGACGCTCGCGTCATCGGCGCCGTGTTGGTGTTTCGCGATGTCACCGGAGAATATGCAGCGCAGCAGTCATTGCGCGACAGTGCCGCACAGATCCGAACCATTCTCAATACCGTAGTTGACGGCATCATCACGATTTCTGCAGGCACGGGAATTATCGAAACCGTTAACCCAGCGGCAGAGCGAATGTTTGGTTATGCTGTCTCGGAGCTCCTGGGACAGGAATTCAGCCTGCTGATACCCGAGCTGGATCGCGACCGGCGCGATGGCAATATTTCTCTTGAGTATTACAGCCCCAGCGCAGAGGCGCGTGCCGTGGGACTGGGACGCGAAGTCGTTGGCCAGCGCCGGGACGGCAGTGTGTTCCCGATGGAGATGGCTGTCAGCGAGATGTGGCTGGGTGGCCGGCGGTACTTCACCGGAATTTTGCGCGACATCACTGCCAGAAAACAAGTCGAGGCTGAGCGGGTACGGCTTGATCAGGTGCTCAAGGACAAGAACGTCGAACTCGAACGTGCCAAATTGGTAGCCGAAAAAGCCAATCTTGCAAAATCAGATTTTCTCTCCAGCATGAGCCATGAGCTGCGCTCCCCTCTCAATGCAATTCTTGGATTTTCCCAGTTATTGGAATCATCCTCGCCTCCGCCGACCACCGCGCAACTGTCTAGCATTGAGCAAATTTTGCGTGCCGGCTGGTATCTCCTGGAGCTGATTAACGAAATTCTGGATCTTGCGTTGATTGAATCGGGCAGACTGACTTTGTCTCTGGAGCCCATTGCGCTGGCCGAGGTCATGCTCGATTGTCAGGCCATGATGGAACCGCAGGCACAGAAAAGAAAGATCCGGGTGAACTTTCCCACGCTCGGCACTCCTGTGTTCGTCAATGCCGACCGAACCCGGGTCAAGCAGGTTCTGATCAACTTGCTCTCCAATGCCATCAAATACAACCGCTTGGGCGGTAGCGTTGATCTGACGTGCAGTGTGACCACGGCGCAGCGTCTGCGTATCAGCATCCAGGACACTGGTGAAGGATTGTCTTCAGAAAAACTCACACAACTGTTCCAGCCGTTTAATCGGCTGGGACAAGAGAGCAACATCGAGGAAGGCACCGGAATCGGCCTGGTGGTGAGCAAGCGTTTGGTTGAATTGATGGAGGGAGAAATTGGTGTTGAAAGCTCCGTTGGGGTGGGCAGTGTTTTCTGGGTCGAACTGAACTTGACAGACGGGCCAACGTTCGCCACCAGCGCAGAGGAGCCTATCGCCCAGCTTCAATCGGAAGCGAGTCATGACGCTATTCGGCGAACCGTGCTGTACGTAGAAGATAACCCCGCCAACATGCTCCTGGTCGAGCAACTCATCGAGCGTCGCCCCGACATGCGCTTGCTGAGTGCGGCGGACGGCATGCGCGGTATCACACTCGCACGCATCCATCAGCCCGATGTGATCCTGATGGACATCAATCTGCCAGGCATCAATGGTTTCCAGGCACTGCAAATTCTGCGCGATGATCCACTCACTGCCCACATCCCCGTGATTGCGCTCAGCGCCAATGCCATGCCACACAATATCGAGCGAGGGCTGGCGGCAGGATTCTTCCGCTATCTGACAAAACCAATCAGAGTCAAAGAGTTCATGCTGGCGCTGGACCAAGCGATGGAGTTTTCCGAGATCAAATCAAACCCAGCCATTGTTCCGGGGTCGCGTTGATGGCAACTGTGGGCGACATTTTCAGTGCCAGTATTCTGATCGTTGATGATCAGAAGATCAATGTGCAGCTGTTGGAGCAAATGCTGCGTCAAGCCGGCTATCAGAACTTGACGTCAACGACCGATCCCCATGCCGTGTGCGCGCTGCACAAGACCAACTGCTACGACCTGATCCTGCTCGATCTGCAAATGCCCGACATGGACGGATTTCAAGTGATGGAAGGCTTGAAGGAAACTCAAACCGACGGCTATATCCCAATACTCGTGCTCACGGCACACCCGAGCCACAAACTGCGGGCGCTGGCCTGCGGTGCGAAAGATTTCATAACCAAGCCATTTGACCTGCTGGAAGTCAAGACACGCATTCACAACATGCTGGAAGTGCGCCTGCTGTACAAACAACTGCAACAAAGCAACTGTGCCCTGGAAAGCCTGGCGCTGCATGATCCGCTGACCGGGTTACCCAATAGGCGACTGTTGCTGGACAGACTGTCCCTGGCCATCGCCCATGCGCGCAGGGGCAAGCGCTCCATGGCGGTGCTTTATCTGGATTTGGACGGGTTCAAGCAGATCAACGACAGTTTGGGTCATGATGCGGGCGATGCACTGCTGATCCTGGTTGCCGCTCGTCTGGTGGCCACCGTGCGCCAAGGGGACACGGTAGCACGCGTCGGTGGCGACGAGTTCGTGATTGCGTTACCGGACCTGGATCATGACCACGATGTCGCTCACCTCGTTTCAAAAATGATACGTGCAGTGTCGCAACCGTATAGCATTCAGGGTGTCAGCGTTAGCGTGACTGCCAGTGTCGGGGTCGGCGTGTATCCAACGCATGGTCAGGATGTGGAGACGCTGATGAAGAGCGCGGATCTGGCCCTGTATGAGGCCAAAGACGCAGGAAAGAACGACTACCGAATCTCAGCTTACGCCGACTTGTAGCCAGTAACGCTTGATTGGGCTAACCTGTCCGTGGGGGCGTCGGCCCCACTGCAAATTGATAAGAAAGCGAATTTTATGGTCAGTACCACCGATATTCTCAATGCCAGTATTTTGATCGTGGACGATCAGGAAGCCAATGTGCGGTTGCTGGAGCAGATGCTGCATGAAGCAGGCTATCAGAACTTGACCTCGACCACAGATCCCTATGGCGTACAGGCACTGCATCGCGCCAACCACTTTGACCTGATTCTGCTCGATCTGCAGATGCCCGGCATGGATGGTTTCCAGGTGATGGAGGGTTTAAAGCAAAACGAAACCAACGGCTATGTTCCGATCCTCGTGATCACGGCCCAACCCGGCCACAAATTGCGGGCGCTCGCCTGCGGCGCCAAGGATTTCATCGCCAAGCCGTTCGATCTGGTGGAGGTCAAGGCGCGCATACACAATATGCTCGAAGTGCGGTTGTTGTACAAGAAGCTCGAAAATTACAACGATCTGCTGGAACGGACAGTGCAGGACAGGACCGCCGAACTGCGCGAGAGCGAAGCCCGCTATCGCAGCCTGACCGAACTGGCCTCGGACTGGTACTGGGAACAGGACGAGAGCATGAATTTCACCAGGGTTTCCGGCCCGGTCAGGGAGATGCTGGGAATCGAGGGTGGCCCTTTGAACGCAGAGAATCACAGTGGAGCGGGGGCAGGCTGGAATGAAGCGGAGCGGGAGTTGCTGCAAGCGACCGTCGCCGCGCGCAAGCCCTTTCTTGACATGATCTTCCACCGAATCAACGCCGATGGCTCGCAACAAGAGTATCGGGTGAGCGGGGAGCCGATGTTCAACCAGTCCTGCCGATTTATTGGCTATCGCGGGATCGGCGTGGAAATGTCACCCAAGCGCTGATGCGCGACAACGCCACGACCAGCGATGCATCCCCCTAGCAGCCCGAATCAAAACCATCTTCTCGGCGCGTTGACCGCTGCCGAGTTGGAGGCCTTGGTCACGCACCTGGAACTGGTTCCCATGCCGCTCGGTGAAGTCCTCTACGAACCCGGAACGCAGTTGCGGCACGCCTATTTTCCGACGACTTCGATTGTGTCGCTGCACTATGTGATGGAATCCGGTGCAACAGCCGAAACCGCAGGCGTTGGCAATGAAGGTATTGTCGGCGTTTCGCTATTCATGGGCGGCGATACGACCTCAAGCTCAGCCGTGGTGCAAACCGCGGGTCAGGCTTACCGGCTGGAGCGCCGCTTGCTCAAGCAAGAGTTTGAGCGCGCCGGTTCGCTCCAGCGTCTTTTGCTGCGCTACACGCAAGCGCTGATTACCCAGATGTCCCAAACTGCAGCGTGCAACCGGCACCATTCAGTCGAACAGCAGCTTTGCCGCTGGCTCCTGTTAACCCTGGATCGGGTCTCCTCGCGTGAGTTGATCATGACGCAGGAACTGGTTGCGAGCATGCTTGGCGTTCGCCGGGAAGGCGTCACCGAGGCCGCCGGCAAATTGCAGCGCGCCGGCGTTATAAGTTACCGCCGTGGCCACATCGAAGTGCGGGACCGATCAGGGCTGGAGACTCGCGCGTGCGAATGCTATGGCGTGGTCAAGAAGGAATTGAGCCGCCTGCTCCCTGCGGGGCATTAGCGCCGGGACACGGGTGAAGGCGTTCGACAGAACTCCAAATCAATAGCGGCGCACCACCCCGTTTTCTATTTGCACGCGGTCACCGACGCGAATGTCGGCATTGGTGGTTTGGGTCACACTTTGAAAGGACCCGTCTCTCATGCGAATCGTGAACTTTGAGGCCTCAGTTTGTTGTTGGTTCCGATTCTCCAGTTCGTGCCCGGCATAGGCACCACCGACAGCGCCGACAACCGTGGCCGCTGTTTTGCCTCGGCCTCCGCCGATTTGGTTGCCAACGATGCCCCCTATCACAGCTCCTGCAATGGTTCCAACGCCAACCCCGGCATTGTCGGGCCGTACCAGATCAATCGACTGTACGACACCGTATTGCACGTATGCGTTGTTTGCCTGCGTGGACTGCGGGTAGGCTGAAGGGTAAAGCGGTGCATTCGCCGAGGGCGGATTCACGTTGGCACATGCGCCGAGCGCCAGTGCAGCCGTAAGGCCGAGCATCGAGCCGAGAGTACGGATGGTCGTCATGAACTATCTCCTGTTTGGGGGTAGGTGGGATTTCGGTTGAAATTGGTATAGTCGATTTAGCTATGCATGAGACTTTCCTCCGAATTGTCTTCTCTTTCAGTGCGCTCGCGCACATACGGCACCAGCAATTGCATCTACTCTCCGAGTTGTCGTTTCAACATTTTTAGAAAGCAGACTTAAATGAACCTAACCAAGCTCATCGGGCTGGTCCTGATCGTATCGGGTTGTCTTGGCCTCGCATACGGCGGCTTTAGCTATACCAAGGAGACAACCGGTATGAAGCTGGGCCCGCTGGAACTCAAGGTGCAACAGCAGGAGACGGTCAACGTTCCACTGATCGTCAGCGCCGGGGCGATTGCTCTGGGCGTATTTCTTCTCGTTGTCGGAAAGAAATGATGCTCGTTGACAATTTAGACCAGCGCTGGGTCGAACTCAGCTTTTCTTGTCGTCTTTGGTAAACCATGCATCGCTGGCCTTGCGTTGCCATTCGGCCACCTGCTTTTCAGCTTCGGCTTTGACCACGCCATAGCGTTCCTGGATTTTCCCGGCGAGCTGGTCTCGGCGACCTGCGACGATTTCGAAATCGTCATCAGTGAGCTGGCCCCACTGCTCCTTCGCTCTGCCAACAACTTGTTTCCAGTTGCCTTGAATGTGATCCCAATTCATAGGATTCTCCTTAAGTGATGTGAACACAGAACACAAGCCTGAGCTTGTGCACAAGCTTACGGACGCACCGCGATCTCGTTCTTGACAGAATTCACGCCTTTGACGCCACGGGCAATCGTCTCGGCGGTGGCGCGTTCGGTGGAGTTCTTGGCGAAGCCCGACAGCATGACTGTGCCATTGAGTGTTTCGACCCGGATACTGCTGGCATCAACCAGTTTGTCTTCAATAAAGCGCGCCTTGACGAGCGTCGTGATGCCAGTGTCGTCAACGTAGGCACCTACGGTTTCCTGGCCGCGCTGAACGGCACAGCCTGAGGCCGTGAGCAAAGCGATGGCGGTCATGGCAGCGACGAGAGTGGTGCGAATGTGCATGAAAGATCTCCAGTGAAAGTTGATGATTGAATTTGACCGGGTAGTGACAGGCCCCACTACCCATGGGCTGGAACAAATACGGGTGAATTAATCAGGGTGGCGTTAACGCGTGCCTGACATTTCGACTTCGACCCGACGATCAGGCTGCAAGCAGTCGATCAAGGCTTTGCTTACCTTCTTGGCTCGACATTGACCGGGCTTGGTCACGGGATCGGCGTGATAGACCCCTTTGGCGATGATCTTGTCGGCTGGAATGCCGGCCGATTGAACCAGATAGCCCTTGACCATGTCCGCGCGACGCGCGGAGAGCTTCAGGTTGTAAGCGCGCGAACCGATGCGGTCGCTGTGCCCGGTCACCGTGATGACATCGAACTTGGTACCCTTCAGGTTTGCCGCAAACGTGTCGAGCTCCTGCCGGCCCGCAGGCTTGATGTCGGCATTATCGAAAGCAAAAAGGGAGTCGGCAGAAAAACTTACCTTGGTCGGCATGGGTGGTGGTGATGGGGCTGGCGGTGGTGGTGACGGCGGTAGACTTGGTATCGCGGCTACGGGCTGCGGTGCCGGAGCAACATATACAGGCTCCGGTGCGGCTGCACGCGCAATGGGGGTCGGAGTTTTGCCGCCAAAGCGATAGACCAGCCCAACCGAGACCAGATCGACATCGCCTTTATTGCCGACGGCATCGTTGACCCGGTAGCGTTCCACCTCAGCGCGCATGGCCAGAGATTCAGTCAATGCATACTGCAGTCCCAGACCCAGTTTGAGATTCGTATCGCGCTTGCTCGGGTTTGGATTGAGCACATTGACCGAACCGGTTCCGGTGAACGAATCCCTGGCATCAGCGTAATTGACGCCGACACGGCCAAAGGCAGAAAACTTTTCCGTGATGGGCAATATTCCAACAGCATCAAGATTGAGGCCGCGGAGTTTGATATTGCCGCTCAGTGTTCCATTTGGGACCGTGGTGGCGTTGAAACCGAACTTGCCCAGATCAAAATAGCCGCCTTCAAGGGCAAAATTCTTGTTGAACTGGTACCCGCCATAGAGCTTGTAGCCGGTGCCTTTGTCATCATTGGCGATGGACGTGGTGTTGAAGCCACTGCCCAGCAAACCGCTGGTAATCCTTGCATTGTCGATTTTTGCGCTCGACTGGCCAACGTTGGCCCCAGCGTACCAGCCTGAGTCCTGCGCCATGGCCAACGGACTGGCGATGATGGCAAGTGCCACCAGAGTCAATTTGCCTGGGGCTTTTGCGAATATGCCTTTTGCTAATTTCATGTTTCTCTCCAAAGGGAGTCACCGTTGCGCAATTGCGATATTGCGCAACGGTGAGTTGTTGCTATAAATAAACCGTGTCTTCTTAGGGCAAGGGTTGGTCGAGGTGATTCATCCAGCCCTTTCCCTGCTGCATCAAGCCTTAAGGGGCCGGCACGTTAATGACCGTGTTCACCAGCGTGACCGAAGCCCCCAGAGACACTGCCCGGCCCTCGAGCGTCACTTTCGCGACATTCCCGGAAGTGGAGAACGAAGCACCCGCTTGCGCAATGATGGTTCCCATCATGGTGCCTCCACCGCCAGCGTTGATGGTGGCAAAACTGCCAACCTGCCAATAGATGTTCTTGGCCTGAGCCCCACCCGCCAGGATGATGCTTTGCGGGGCGGCTGCGCCCGGTCCCCCTACGGTCAGCGTTTGTGCCATCTGGAAGACCCAAACTGCATTGGCGTCACCTTGCGCGTCGAGGGTGAGGTTTCCGCCCTCGATCAGGAACGAGCCAGAGGGAGAGGTATAAACCCCGGGAGCGAGAGTCAGGTTCGCCAGATTGGCACCCGGATTGGCACCGGCTGGCATGGCTGCCAAGGCAAGGTATGCCACCTGCGCATCCAGTCGCGCATTCGTTGCAATCAAGCATGACGCGGGGTTGGGGGCAACAGAGGTCGGACCCGTGGTCGAATTGGTGCAGCTATAGATGCTCCCGGTCACCGTGCCGATGTTCGAAGGAGTCTCTGTGTAAATATCAAAGGCATCATGAAACCCGGTCACAGTGGCTGTAGTCGTAGAAATGGTTCCGATATCACCTTTGACAACCGTGTAGATCCCCATGTTGGTCATGCCGGCGCTGCCACCAAAAGTTCCGAACGGGGCGACTGATCCCAGGGTGACCAACGGCAGCACCGCAGGATTTATCGCCGTTTTGAATTGCCACACCTTGTCAAGCACGAGAGGATTGCCTGCCAGATCCTTAACGCCGCCAGGTGCGCCCTTGACGGTTGCTGTGTACGTGGTGTTGGCAACGAGATTGCCCGAAGGGGTAAAAATCGCAATCTTGTTGGTTGCGTCATAAACGACAGCGCCGGTAATGCCCGCCACCAAAAAGTTTGCAGTGTTGATCGTCAACGGGTCCATCGCCTCATCGAACGTTGCGCGCACAGCGCTATTCACCGCAACGCCTGTAGCCAGATCGGCGGGGTTGACGAGAACAATTGTCGGCGCAGTGACGTCCCCGCTCGCGCCGCCGGTGGTAAAGGTCCAGGCAAAGTCACTGGCCAAGGCAACTCCCGTCGCGTCCTTGGCGCCGGTAGTGATAGTGGCTTTGCAAGGCGTGTTTGCCGGCAGAACGTTTGCCAGCGTCAACGTCGCCGCGTTGGCGCTCGCTGAGTAGCCCACCGCGCCCGCTTGGGAGACGCCGACAGGGCAGGCCAGCGAGAAGGTGGCCGCAGTCAGTGTGGCTGGATCCATCGCCTTGCTAAAGATGGCAGAGATTACTTTTGTATTGACGGGCACTGCCGTGGCATTTGAAAGCGGCGTTGCCATAGTTACCGTGGGAAGCTTCCCCGCAGGGGCCACGCCACTTGCGCCCAGGATGGAATCTGCCCCTCCTCCGCACGCCGCCACCAAACCGCTCAGAAGCAATGCCGCGAACCACGGCACTACTCTGGAAAGGCTCTCATATTTCTTCATTGCAATTCCTCTTCGTTTGTTACAGAAAACTGCTGATCCCATTGCTCGACCCGGTGTCGACGCTCAGCGGAGGTTCTGCACGGTTGATTGATAACGATGCAGCACGAAGTGGAGTATTTCCTTGTATTGAGCGTCAGTCTGTGCGCCAGCGAACGGACCGGCACGCGACGACGGGCGATAGTGACCAGGCAGTTTTGGCCACCCTCGACGTCGGCAACGACCAGATGAACCGCGCAAGTCACGACAGAAAGAAACCGGTCCTTGTATGTATGCAAACGCACAGAGAGCTGATCAACGTAGGCATAACATGACACCATTGGCGGTCGTGGGCCGCCAGACTCATCACTAGCCAATTGGTGGCAGAAGGAAACAAAATGCTTGGAACTATTGCAGTCGTCCTCCTTATCCTCTGGGTTCTGGGGTTCGTCACCTCGTACACCATGGGCGGATTCATTCATATTCTTCTGGTCGTCGCGGTGGTGATGATCCTGGTTCGTGTCATTTCGGGTCGAGGTCTTTGACGGGAAGCCCTGTGACCCCCACGCCAGATGCAGCGCCCGACGCCATAGACACTTCGTCGCGGGCACCGACTCCAGCACCCCGCGAGCGCGAACGGGTGCGTCTTCACATGCCGGTCGATATCCGCAGTCTTTCGCTGGTGGTTCTGGCGATGCTGGGCTCGGTGTTCATGCTCCATTGGGCGAGCGAGGTGTTAATTCCTCTAATGGCCGGGGTCACTTGCAGCTACGCACTGGCACCGCTGGTTGACCGGCTTGAACAGATACGGGTCCCCCGGCCGATGGGCGCGGCGCTCACAATTATTGCTTTGGTCGGCAGCGTCGGCTGGGGCGCGTATGCACTGAGTGCCGATGCGACCCAATTCGTCGAATCTCTGCCCGACGCCGCGCAGACCATTCGCCAGGCCGTGCGCGCCAGGCGCAATCAGCCTGCCACGACCATGGACAAGATGCAAAAGGCGGCGACGCAACTGGAGCAGGCAGCAAAGGAAAGCAGTTCATCCCTCCCCGCTGCGGCTCGTGGCGTGACACGCGTGCAAATTGAGCGTGCGCAGTTCAACCTTAACGACTACCTCCTGACCAGCACCCCCAGGCTGTTGGCCTTGGTCGGGCAGGCGACTGTCCTGCTGTTCATCACTTTCTTTCTTCTGGCTTCTGGCAGTAGCTTCCGTCGCAAAATCGTCAAGCTGGCAGGGCCCACCTTTGCGCAGAAAAAGATCACGGTGCAGGCGCTCGACGAAATTACCGAGCAGATCCAGCGCTACCTTCTCGTTCAGGTCTTTATCAGCGTCATCGTGGGCGTGACGACCTGGCTTGCTTTTTGGATGGTCGGCATCGAGCATGCGGCTGTATGGGGCATCCTGGCATTCGTTTTCAACTTCGTCCCTTACATCGGATCCCTCATCGTCACCGGCGGGTCAGCGCTGGTCGGGTTTGTCCAATTCGGCAGCATCGACATGGCCCTCCTCGTGGCAGGAATATCGCTGACCATTCACACCCTCTCCGGCAACCTTCTCTCCCCCTGGCTCACCAGCCGAACCAGCCAGATGAACCCAGTCATTGTGTTTGTCGGTGTGCTCGCTTTTGGCTGGCTTTGGGGCGTGTGGGGGCTGCTTTTGGGAATGCCAGCGCTGCTCATGGTCAAGGTCGTGTGTGATCATGTGGACGACTTCAAACCGATGGGTGAATTGCTCGGTAGATGACAATCCGATTGGTTACGCCATGGGGGCCATCAAACGTGTTGTTGGCAATCAGACTTTCGAACCAATCAGAGACTTGGTGTGTGAGGCATAACATTCCAACCAGGGAGTATTCATCCCTTGTTACCCCAACCAGAACGGCTAAGCTGGAGCCCACTCCACCATAACAACACATTTTCGCGATGAACACTCACAATTTTTTGATCATGGCCATTCCGGCGCTGGTGGCGTTGGGCGGCGGAGTTCTTGCGGCCTTTTGGACTCCGAGTCATGCCACGCGCAGCCTGATCCAGCACTTTGCAGCGGGCGTGGTGCTGGCAGCACTGGCGGTCGAGCTGCTGCCAGAGATCGGGCGTGAACATGCGCCAGGGCTGGTTCTGGCAGGCTCATTCGCATTGGGTAGCCTGTTCATGTACGGTCTCAAATTGTGGACACTGCGCATGGAGCATGCAGCTACCTTGACGGGAACCGCATCAGGACCAAGCACAGGACTGTTGTTGGCGACATTCATCGACGTAGCAACAGACGGTTTCATCATTGGCGCGGGCTTTGCCGCAGGTGGTGAAACTGGAACCATATTGGCGCTGGGGCTCTCGGTGGAACTTCTCTTCCTGGGGTTGGCACTGACTTCGGCTGCAACGTCGGGAGGAAAAATTATTGCCATTTCCGGGGCTCTGGGTCTGACGGTTCTGGTCTTCTCCTTGTTGGGCAATGCTTTGCTCGCCGGCGCATCCCACGCTGTGATTGGTGGAACACTTGCCTTCAGTGCGGCCGCTTTGCTGTACCTCGTAACCGAAGAGCTGTTAATGGAAGCGCATGAGGTCAAAGAACAGCCGATTTCAACCTTGGTGCTGTTCGGTGGCTTTCTTACTTTTTGGAGCATCCAGCTGATGGGCCAGTAGGTCTTGGCTTTGGGAAAAATGATGGGACGTTGATCCCTTCGGATCATCACAATTCGCATCTATGTCGCCGGGAAACAATTGAATGGTGGCACGGCACCCGGTGTTGGCGCAGTCTCATGTTGGACTGCCTGAATTTCTAGGGCGACCGTCTTAAGGCACTCATGTTGAGCTAGCTGAGTTTCTGGTGGGCCACCCGCAGGCCACAGGTGGGCCATGACGAACGGGCACTCACGGAGTCTGACTATCAGCCAAACATCCCCAAATTGGTGCGCTTAAGCAGTGGCGACGTTCTTTGCAAGGTCTTGGTGTGAGCACTCATTCACCTGGAAAACTAGCACTGGTGCGGCTGGCGGGGATCGAACCCACGACCCTTGGCTTCGGAGGCCCAAAATATAATCATCTTGTAGCTGCCTATTCACAACACTTTCAACGATTTTCTTACCTATTCATACTGCATTTGGGGACAATTTGGGGACAGTGAAATTGGATTGACTGGAGCACCCATGGCGAACTTTACGCAGCGTGAGAACAGCAAGTGGCAAGCAAAGATCCGAAGAAAGGGCTGGCCCGATCAGTCGAAGTCTTTTCAAACCTTTGAAGCAGCACAGCAATGGGCACGTGCTGTCGAACGTGAAATGGATATCGGGGCATTCATCAATCGCAACGACGCCGAACGAATAACTTTCAGGGATGCCGCGGGGCGCTATGTATCGGACGTACTGCCGAAGGTGCGCGGCGCGACATCAGATCTATCGAGAATTAATAGACTCATTGAGGCGTTCGGAAGATACAGCCTGGCCAGCATCAGCGCGGCCATGCTGTCTTCTTACCGTGATGAAAGACTCAAAGTTGTGGCACCTCAAACCGTAAAGCATGAACTGAGCATGCTGTCGCGGATTTTTAAGGCCTGTGCAATGGATTGGGGCATCGCCTTGCCGCAGGGAATTCCGACCGCATTGGTTCGCAAGCCCAAGATTGATGCAGCGAGGGATAGGTCTCTGGAGCCGGGCGAATGGGAATTACTGCACTCTTCCTTGTTGCAATGCAAATCAAAAGTACCGCTCGCGGTTGTTGAGTTTGCTCTAGAAACAGCTGCCCGTCGCTCTGAAATTTTGTCACTTACCTGGGGCGATGTGGACCTGAAGGCGCGCACTGCACGTTTGCGCGGCATTGCTGGGGGCGCCACCAAAAATGGGGCTGCATATCGTGATGTGCCGCTTTCTTCCAAAGCCGTTGCTGTTTTGACCGACCAAAAGCGAGCCCTCAACCCAAAGGCCAAAGTCTTCAATATTACTGAGGATGCACTCAAACAGAGCTATGAACGAGCTGTTGAGCGCGGGCGAAAAACCCACATAGTTCGCGTATTGAAAGCAGCGTTGATGGAATCAGGCCTGAATCAAACTGCTGCCGAGGCTGAGATTCGATCTGTGATCTACCGTAAGAAGATACCGGCAGAATCCACGCTGAAACTGCTTTCTGGCATCCAAGCAAATGACACTATGCTGCTTGATCTCCATTTTCATGATCTAAGGCATTTTTCCATAACATCGCTGGCAACCAGATTGCAGATGCATGAATTAATGAAGGTCACCGGCCACAAAAGCAGTGCCATGCTTGTCAGGTACTACCACCCGAGGGCCACCGACCTGGCGCAAAAGCTGGGTTAGCGTCACGTGGCCAATGTCACGGCACTCGTGAAACCACTGGTCAACCCCTGCCCCGTGCCCTACATCGGCCGCGTGGCGCGCCAGATTGATCCCCCTCAAGAAGGGGAATGGGATCCATCGCCTGTCAGATGAATCAGTGTTGCGGCCTACTGACAACGCTCCTGTAGCATGCCACGCAGCGTCGCCTGATCCTCACGCGTGAAACCTGTCTCCGATTGCGTCAATAGAAGGTTGGGTGATTCGGGAGTGAACCAGTGTGCCCGATCGTCAATGGCTAGCCAGGGCGTACCCCAACTGCGGTTCTCCTTCATCCATGACTCGATTTCCCATTCCCGTTCGTGGCGCGAGACATGGCCTGGAAGCCAGGTCGACGATGGCCGCTTGATCGAGGGTGTAACGCCGATCACACGCGGACGCAGGTCAGCGCAAAAATGTGCTCGCAATTGATCCAACGAGTAGTGTTCTCTCCAACTGCTGCTCACGACAATGTGTACGCCATCAAATCGGATCAGTTCCTCCTCGATCAGCGACAGACTATCAAACAGCTGCGCGTCGTCGCAAGGTTCGGGGTGCGTGACGCCATCAAAGTCCAGAAACATGACACAACTGCTTTGGTCGGTGACATCGGTATTCATAAAGCTTCTTCCTTCTTCGGTTTAAAACGGTCTCGGCTGTCAATGGGGTCAGGTGGATTTGGGAAAGGATTTGCTTGTGATTCCCGGCTATAACCCCACGCAAGGGAGAACCTGGCGACATTGCAGAATCGACCGCTGTTCTGAATGATCATGCTAAAAGAACCGCCCTGAACTGAGGATCATTGTTCGCCTGCGCTAGTGCAGTCGTGGTTCGTCGTGGGCTTCCATTCCGACAGAGTGTTCGATGTCCTTGAGCGTGACTTTCGTGCGCCCGCAGGCTATGGCCCAGCCAGCTGCACCGGTCCAGATCCGACGAATGGTGCGCGGTGTCAGAGTCGCCAGAAGCTGCAAAACCTCTCCTTTTGGGACGTCAAGAGGCACTCCCAATTCCCTCGACACCTGTGCGGCCACGGACAGGGCGATCGTGACTGCCGCACGGGCGTCGGGCTTCCTGACCATGATCAGCTTGAAGCGACTCAGCAGCGGCGCAGACAAACCCTGCAGGGAGTTGGCCGTCGCCACCCAGACAATGTGCCGGGCGTCGAGGCGTATCTCTGCGCAGCGATCCCGGTGCTCCCTGGAAGTTGCGGGCTCGAGCAAAGCCAGTAACTCGTTGAGCGGGTTGCGCTCCAGCCCGCTCATCAGAGTTGAGTTGGATGCTTTGTCGATCTCCTCCAGACAGATCACTGGATTGGCGAACTCACCCTCGGTCAGCAGCTTGAAGACCACACCAACCGAGCTGTTCCCCCAGCTTTTGTCTGCGCCCGTCAAGACGTTGCCAATCGCGCCACTCGCGGCATAACTCACGGTATGCGCATTGACGCCCAAGATCTGCGCAATTTGAAGCGCGGCGTGTGTCTTGCCAACGCCTGCTGGCCCGACCAGAAGAATTGGAGGGATGAGCGGAGCCGCTCCGGTCGCCGCCGAACATCAGGACATCCTGCCAGCGGGTCTGACTTATGTTGGCGGAAGTCTGACACACACCGCGGGCGCCGCGCCGACAACCGGCCCAACGGAATCCGGTGGCACCATTACGGCCAGCTGGACGGCATTTCCGCTGGGCACGACATCGACACTTACATTGCAGGCGACACTCACGGGTGCCGTGATTCCCGGCACGACAATCACAAACACGGCAACGACAGACTGGACCGGCCTCCCGACGGACGTCACGACATCGCAAAGCACACTCAACACGCTGGCGGTGGAACGCACGGGCAACGTGGCAAATCCGGGCGGAGCAGCAAACAACTATGTCGATACAGGGGTTGCCAATGTCGCCGTGACGACACCAGCACCGGTTAAATCCATCGTCTCCACATCGGAAGCACATACCGTAAACGGATCCGGTACGGTAATCGATCCAACGCGGGTCGCTGTCGGCGAAGTTATTCGTTATCGCCTGCAGACGACGCTGCCCGAAGGCACGATACCGAATTTGAGATTGATTGATACGTTGCCGAACGGACTGTCACTGCTGGATCTGGCTCAGGTGCGCGTGTCGTTCTCGGCTGACAACGACATCACTGAGGCGGTCGATCTGGCGGGAGCCGACAACGACGCGGTAGCACCGACGTTTGTGTTGCCAGCCGGGACGAGTCGGGACTGCTGGTCAGACATTCACGTTCGATCTCGGCACGCTGGTCAATAACGACAGCGACGCCGGGATCGGAAGCTGATCACTCTGGAATTCAATGTGCTTGTGACGAACGCACTTGTCAATCAGAACGCAGTGCAGCAGTCGAATAACTTTGTCGTGCAGGTCAATGGCTCCAAATCGCGACGTCGAACAGCGTCGTCTCGCAGGTTGTGGAACCGGCGATCACGAACGTTACGAAATCCGTCACTACGTTTTCCACCGGCAGCGTGACGTATCAAGTCACGTACTCCAACACCGGAACGGCGACTGCATTTGATGTTCGCATGCAGGATCTGTTACCGTCGCCAGCGTTGACGTTGAATGCTGGCGAGTATGGACAGTGACACCGGCTGGCGGAGCTGCAGGCGTGACGGATTCGTCCGCAGGCAACACGGTAGATGTCGTGTTGGCAACGATTCCAGTCGGTGGTTCGGTGACCATCACGTACACGGCCAGCGTGAATTCGGCGACTCAGTCGGCCGCGATTCCAAACACGGCTGCCGTGACATTCACCAGTCTGCCCGGCGGCGGCACTAGCAGTTAACGCGACCGGTTCATCAACGCCGGTCAATGGCGAACGTACAGGGGCCGACGGTCCTGGCGGTGCCCTGAATGACTATGCGAACAATGGGTCCGCGTCGCTTGGAGCGTTAGGTGATCGAGTGTGGTACGACGTGGACGCCAACGCTGCCCAAAACGCAGGTGAACCTGGCATCTCCGGCGTGACAATGACGCTGACATGGTTTGGTCCTGACGGATCACTCGGCGGCGGCGATGACGTGATCGTCACGCAAATTACAGGTGTAAATGGAGCGTATCAGTTTGTCGGACTACCAGCGGGAAACTATCGTGTCGTTGCCAACACCGCCGATCTGCCGGCCGGGATGGCTCAGACATTTGACTTCAGCGGCCCTCAGTCAGACAGCACGTCCAATCGCACTTTGACCGGCGGACAGATCGCGACCGATCAGGACTTCGGCTATCGCGGCACGGGTTCAATCGGCGACACCGTATGGTATGACGCCGACAGCAGTGCAACCCAGAACGCCGGCGAACCTGGAATTCCGGGCGTCACCGTAACTTTGAGTATCGACTTCGATCGCAACGGCTCAACTGATGTCGTGCTGACTCGCGTGACAAATCAAACGGGACAGTACAATTTCCAAAACCTGCCGTTCGCGGATTATACGATTGTTGTTACACAGCCCGGCGGTACCGATGAAACCTTCGACGCCAGCGGCTCGCAAATTGATAATACGTCGGCGTTAACTTTACCCGGCAGCGCGAACAATCTGCTTCAGGATTTTGGATACGTTGGTACCGCTTCGATTGGTGATCGCGTGTGGTACGACCGCAACGCGAACGGTGTACAGGATATCGGTGAACCTGGTTTTGTCGGTGTCACCGTGGCGCTGGATATCGACTTCAACCAGGACGGCACCGTCGATCATACGATCACCACAACCACAAACAGCACGGGAAATTATCTGTTCCCGAATCTGCCGGTCGGTTCTTACACCGTTCGAATTCCGACATTGCCGCCAGGTACGGCTCAGACTTTCGACGCCGACGGCACCGGTACTGCCAACCGATCCAGCCTGATCCTTGGTGCCAGCCAGAACAATCTGCTGCAGGACTTTGGCTATCGCGGCACTGGATCGATCGGTGATCGTGTCTGGTTTGACCAGGATCAGGATGCTGCGCAAAGTATCGGTGAGCCCGGATTCGTCGGAGTTCCCGTGACCCTGGACATCGATCTGAACGCGGACAGTATCATTGACATGACGGTGAACACCGTCACCGGTGCCAACGGTGCGTATCTGTTTAACAATCTGCCCGCCGGAAACTATACAGTCCGCGTCACGCGGCCTGCCGGTACTGATCAGAGCTACGACGCCAGCGGATCACTGGTCGATGACACGTCGACACTCGTTCTCGCCGCCGGGGCCAACAACCTGCTGCAGGACTTTGGATATTTCGGACGAGGCACCATCGGTGATACCGTCTTCTTTGATATCAACGGCGACGGAATCATGAATGGTCAGGACGTCGGTATTCCCGGCGTTGCGGTTCAGCTCAATGGTGACCTCGATCTGGATGGAACGCCGGATTACACATCAAACATGATTACGAATGCGACAGGACAGTATTCATTCCCGGCGCTGCCACCGGGATCATACACGGTCACCGTCACGCAACCAGCGGGAACGACACAGACATATGACGCCAGTGGACCACTGAACAATCAATCGTTGCATGTTCTGGCCGTCGATGAAAACAACGTCCTCCAGGACTTTGGCTATCGGGGCAACGGTTCCATCGGCGACCGTGTCTGGTTTGATGCCGACAATGACGGCGTGCAGGATGCGGGCGAACCGGGTTTCGTCGGAGTGCCGGTGACGCTCGACGTCGATCTGAACGATGATGGAACTCCGGAAGTCACGCTCTCCACAACCACTGCCGCCAACGGAGCTTACAGTTTCGGCAATCTGCCGACCGGAACCTACACTGTCCGCGTTACGCCACCAACCGGAACGGTGCAGACGTTTGATGCCAGCGGATCGCAATCTGACAGCCGATCGAATCTGGTTCTTGCCGCCGGTGCAAACAACACCGTGCAGGATTTCGGATATCGTGGTACCGGATCGATTGGCGATCGCGTCTGGTTTGATGCGGATGCAGACGGAGTGCAGGACGTCGGAGAAACCGGGATTCCTGGAGTCACCGTCACTCTGCAGGTAGATTTGAACGGCGACAGCGTTGTGGATTTCACAACGACTCAATTGACGAATGCAACGGGCGGCTACCTGTTCACGAATCTGCCACCGGGAGCGTACACGATTACTGCGACGCAGCCTGGCGGAACGACTCAGACATTTGACAATGATGGACTGGGGACAGCCAATCGGTCGACGCTGAATCTCGCCGCAGGCGCAACAATCTACTACAGGACTTCGGCTACATTGGCACCGGTTCGATTGGTGATCGCGTGTGGTACGATCGCAACGCGAACGGTGTACAGGATATCGGTGAACCTGGTTTTGTCGGTGTCACCGTGGCGCTGGATATCGACTTCAACCAGGACGGCACCGTCGATCATACGATCACCACAACCACAAACAGCACGGGAAATTATCTGTTCCCGAATCTGCCGGTCGGTTCTTACACCGTTCGGATTCCGACATTGCCGCCAGGTACGGCTCAGACCTTCGATGCCGACGGCACCGGTACGGCCAACCGATCCAGCCTGATCCTTGGTGCCAGCCAGAACAATCTGCTGCAGGACTTTGGTTATCGCGGCACTGGATCGATCGGCGATCGCGTCTGGTTTGACCAGGATCAGGACGTGCTGCGCAAATTATCGGTGAGCCCGGATTCGTCGGAGTGCCCGTGGCTTTGGACATCGATCTGAACGCGGACAGTTTCATTGACATGACGGTGAACACCGTCACCGGTGCCAACGGTGCGTATCTGTTTAACAATCTGCCCGCCGGAAACTATACAGTCCGCGTCACGCGGCCTGCCGGTACTGATCAGAGCTACGACGCCAGCGGATCACTGGTCGATGACACGTCGACACTCGTTCTCGCCGCCGGGGCCAACAACCTGCTGCAGGACTTTGGATATTTCGGACGAGGCACCATCGGTGATACCGTCTTCTTTGATATCAACGGCGACGGAATCATGAATGGTCAGGACGTCGGTATTCCCGGCGTTGCGGTTCAGCTCAATGGTGACCTCGATCTGGATGGAACGCCGGATTACACATCAAACATGATTACGAATGCGACAGGACAGTATTCATTCCCGGCACTGCCGCCGGGATCATACACGGTCACCGTCACGCAACCAGCGGGAACGACACAGACATATGACGCCAGTGGACCACTGAACAATCAATCGTTGCATGTTCTGGCCGTCGATGAAAACAACGTCCTCCAGGACTTTGGCTATCGGGGCAACGGTTCCATCGGCGACCGTGTCTGGTTTGATGCCGACAATGACGGCGTGCAGGATGCGGGCGAACCGGGTTTCGTCGGAGTGCCGGTGACGCTCGACGTCGATCTGAACAATGATGGAACTCCGGAAGTCACGCTCTCCACAACCACTGCCGCCAACGGAGCTTACAGTTTCGGCAATCTGCCGACCGGAACCTACACTGTCCGCGTTACGCCACCAACCGGAACGGTGCAGACGTTTGATGCCAGCGGATCAGCAATCTGACAGCCGATCGAATCTGGTTCTTGCCGCCGGTGCAAACAACACCGTGCAGGATTTCGGTTATCGTGGTAACGGATCAATCGGTGACCGAGTCTGGTTTGATGCGGATGCAGACGGTGTGCAGGACGCCGGAGAAACCGGGATTCCTGGAGTCACTGTCACTCTGCAGGTAGATTTGAACGGCGACAGTGTTGTGGATTTCACAACGACTCAATTTACGAATGCAACGGGCGGCTACCTGTTCACGAATCTGCCACC
>CAWAST010000006.1:0-93683 GCA_963784775.1 uncultured beta proteobacterium
GGAAGGCTGTCAAGAGTGGCAGTCCTGTTGCCTCCCAGGTCAGGATGATTAAAACCCAGCGATTCAGGCGCCCGGTCAAGTCCAAGTGGTATCAAGTTTTCGCTGATCCGCAGCACCCGCACAAAGCTGTGACTTTCACTGGCCAGAGCGGCGCCCAGGCCGGCGGCGGTGGGATCCAAATCAGTAGAGAGGTCGCCGCCTTCCGCGATGACCTTGGCAATCTGGGCGGATCCGCTGTTGAGGTCTTTCAGGGCTGCTTCGGTCTTGTCAATCGGTGCCAGGCCGAGCAGGTTTGCGTCAACCAGGACTTCGCGTCCAGACTCCACTGTCAGGGGGTTCCCATGGGGCAGGGCCAGTTCCAGCCGGGTGCCCTGTTCGGTCACGATGACCTGGCCTTCCTGTACTTCGTCGCCGACTTTCAGGGCGTGCCGAATTCCGTCGGCCTTAAGCAGCCATGCTTTGCCTTGCAAAATAACGACGATGCCCGACGCTTGGGCAGAAACTTGATTGGGGGCCATGATGAAACTCCAGAGTGCAGCAACGGTAGATTGGCTGACTCTAGAGGACCTTTTGGCTCTTGGCTATTGTCCTTGGGTACAGGTGACTGGAAGTGCTGATGGATTAGCTGATGCCATGAACCCTCAGCGCCAGTTGCAGCCGGTCTGTGACGTTGAACTTGGCGAATACTGCACTCAGGTGCGCCTTGACGGTGCGCTCGGAGATGCCGCAATCCTGCGCAATTACGCCGTTTGATGCACCATTTGCAGCCAAGATTGCGATTTCGCGCTCCCGGGATGTCAATCCTTCGCTCCAGTTGTTTGCGGAAGAGGGAGCCAGGGCGCCGGCCTGACCGGCGCCACTCAGCAGCCGCTGCATCAGTGCCTTGCCAATCCAGACATGCCCAGTTTGAACCACCTGCCAGACCTGCCTGAGAGTCTGGGCGTCAGAATAGGCATGGCAATACGCGGCGCAGCCGCAATCGAGCGCCGCGATGGCCTCGCTGTCTTTGGGGTTTGAGCTTGCCGCCACCAGCCTGGCGCCCGAAGGTGCGGCCAGCGGTCTCCAGTCGGGGGACGTCCATTGCGGTATGTCGGGCAGGGACAAGTCCAGCCATATCTGCGCATCAGCGTTCTGCGTGTGCGCCTTCCATTCTGACCAATGTGAAACAACGACAGGATTGCCCTTCCTGAGCGCGCCCCGCCAATGCGCAATCAGCCCCGCATCCTGACTGACCAAAATCAACTTTGGCGAACGGCTCATCGCTCGGTCATCGCGTTGGCCTTGGCTCTGAGAATCGGTTTCATCAGGTAGGCCAGCACCGATTTCTTGCCCGTGAGTATGTCAACTTCGGCCACCATGCCGGGAATGATGGGGAATTTCTGGGCGCCAATGCTGCTGGCCAGTGTGCGTACTTTGACCAGAAAGAAAGCATTCCCTTTTTCATCAATCACGCTGTCGGCGCTGATATTTTCAAGGGTGGCTTCCAGGCCGCCATAAATGGCAAAGTCATAGGCCGTGAATTTGACCAGCGCTTTTTGTCCTGGCCGCAGAAAACCGATGTCTCTGGGAAGGATGCGCGCCTCAAGCAGCAGGGCGTCATCGGAGGGCACCAGTTCGATGAGGTCGCGGCCGGGTTGCACCACGCCGCCGACCGTGTTAACTTTGAGCTGCTTGACCGTGCCATTGACGGGAGAGCGAATCTCGGTCTGTTTGACACGGTCCTCCAGCGCCATGCTGCCCTCCGCCAGGGCACCAAGCCTGGCGTTGGTCTCGCTCAGCTCGGAGCGAGCCGCATTGCGAAATGCCAGCTCGACTTCCTGGATCTTGCGGTTGGCCTCGTTGATGGCGGACTCGATCCGGGGGATGTCGGCGCTGGCGCTGTCGCGCTCACCCCGGTAACGGGCGACCTCACGCTCCAGTCGGAGCAACTCGACATCCGAGACGGCCCCCGACTTGGCCAGTGGGCGGGTCATGTTCAATTCCCGCTCGGTCAGAGAAAAGCTCTTGCCAGCCTGCTCACGCCGGGCCCGCACGGAGGCAAGTTCCTGGGTGCGTTGAATCGACTGCTGGCGCGCCACGCCGATGCCGGCCTGCAGCTCTGAGCGTCTGGATTCAAAGAGCTGACGCTCCTGCTCGACGATTTCAGGGGCCTCCTTGGCCATGCCTTGGGGCGGAACGAACGCGGCTCCATCGGCAAGGGCCTTGAGTCTGGCCGCTTTGGCCATGAGCGCCAGGTGTTGTGAGCGGTTCTCGCGCAACGACGAAAGCATGCGGGTGGGGTCCACCTTGAGCAGCAGATCGCCTTCTTTGACGCTCTGGCCTTCCCTGACCAGAATTTCTGACACCATGCCGCCATCAAGGCTTTGCAGGATCTGGATTTGCCGCGACGGAATCACCTTGCCTTCGCCCCGCGTGACTTCGTCCAGCGATGCCAAGCTGGCCCACAGAATCAAGGCGCACACAGCCGCAAAACAAATCCAGACCAACACCCTGGCTCCGCGCGGAGTTTGTTCCGCAATGGCCCAGTTGGCATTGGTGTCAAAGTCGATGTCCCGGTCAGCATCGGTGCCCATGAGCGCAGTTATCCACCGGTCAAGCCACCCGGGCTGAGGCGCGGACCTGGGCAACTCGGCACTCGGTAGCGGTTGGGGGACTTCTGTTGGGGTAGTCATAGGGGTCATGCGGCTCGTCCTACGCGCCCACTTTGCAGGGCTTCAACCACCTGGGCCTTGGGTCCGTCGGCCATGATTTGGCCGTTGTCGATCACGATCAGACGGTCCACCAGGTCAAGTAGCGAATTTCGGTGCGTCACCAGCAGCATGGTCTTGCCGGCGGCAAATTGGCGAAGGCGGTTCTTGAGTGCCTCTTCGCTCTGGTGGTCCATCGCACTGCTGGGCTCGTCAAGCAGTACGATCGCCGGGTCGTTGAGCACCGCCCGGGCTATTCCCACCGATTGCCGTTGTCCGCCTGACAGGGACTCTCCACGCTCACCAATGGGCATGTCAAATCCCTTGGGGTGCCCGTTGGCAAACTCAGTGACCCCGGCGACTTCGGCCGCCGCGATGATGGCCTGGTCGTTGGCAAAGGGCGAACCCATGGCGATGTTTTCTTTTAAGGTGCCGTAAAACAGGTTGACGTCCTGGGGCACGCAGCCCACCGCTCGGCGCAGCTCGGCCGGGTCAATCTGGCGGGCATCGATGCCGTCGATCAGAACAGCGCCCTCGGAAGGCGGGTAAAGTCCCAGGATGAGGCGCTGGATGGTGGATTTCCCCGAGCCAACTCGCCCAATCACCGCGACCTTTTCGCCCGGGTTGATTTTGAACGAGACCTTGGTCAGCACTGATTGCTGCTGATTGGGGTAGCCGAAAGTCACATTCTTGAATTCGATGCCACCGTCAAACTTGGTTCGGTGCACAAAGTTGGAGTCGTCGGTGCGCTCGGGCGCGGTTTTCATGTGGGTCTCAATCGAGGCCAAACCACTTTTGGCGTGGTGAAACTGCATCAAAAGCCCAGCCACTTGGCCGACCGGGGCCATGGCCCGACCCGTGAGGATGGAGGCCGCAATGATGCCGCCCATGCTCACCTGGTTGTTGAGCGCCAGATAGACGCCCACCACAATGGTCAATATATAGACCAGCTGTTGCAGGGTTTGAGCGGTGTTGACGGTTGCCGAGGAAAGAAGCTTGAGTTTGGTGCTGTTGTGCGCCAGAAAAACAGTGGCTTGCTCCCACTTGCGCTGGATGCTGCTCTCGGCCACCATGAACTTGATGGTTTCGATGCCCACCAGGCTTTCTACCAGCGTGGCGTTGCGCTGCGAGGTGGCGCGCTGGCTGAGCTCCACCAGCTCCTGCATTTTGCGCTGCACCACCATGGAGATTGACATCAGCAGCACGATGCCGATGATGGGCGGCAGCGCAAGCCAGGGTGAAATCCACGCTAGCGTGAACAGAAAGATAAAAACAAAGGGCAGATCGATCATGGTGGTGATGGTGGCCGAGGCCACAAAATCACGCACCGACTCAAAAGCCCGCAGGTTGGCCGCAAAAGACCCCACCGAGGCTGGGCGGTTGGCCAGGCCCAGGCCCAGCACGCGCTCCATGATCCGGGAAGACAGGGTAACGTCAATCCTTTTGCCTGCTGTGTCCAGGATATATCCGCGCAGCACCCTCAGCATCGAATCGAACACCAGCATTAGCATGACACCCGCGGCCAGCACCCACAGGGTTTCCTCGGCGCGGTTGGGAATGACCCGGTCATACACGGCCATGGAAAACATGGGCATGGCCAGAGCAAACAGGTTGACCAGCAGGGCCGCGAGCATGCTGTCGCGATACAGGCGCCAGTTCTGCAGGACCACGCTCCAGAACCAGTGTTGCCCTTTGATCTGTCCGGTGCCGGGCGAGCGGGGATCGAACTTGAAAGTGGGTTTTGCAAACAGGACCAGACCGGCGAACTGTTCCAAGAGTTCAGCGCCTTCAATCACGTCGCTGGAGTCGCCGTGCTCGGGATAACGCACCCGGGCCTGGCCGTTGTCCAGCCATTCGAGCAGGATGCAGGCCTGCTTGTCCTTGAGCAAAAGGATGGCGGGCAGCAAACCTTGGCGCAGTTCCGACAAGCTGCGCCGGGCCAGTCGGGCGCTCATGCCGGCCCGGGTGGCGGCGCGCAGCGCCAGCGCCGGTGTCAGGCGGTTGTCCACCAAAGGCAAGCCTGCCGCCACGGCCTCGCGCGTGGTGGTGGTGCCGTGCAGGGCGGCCAGGGCCACGATGCAATCGAGCAGGGGGTCCACGTGCAGGGCGTGCTCGCTCACGCCCCATTGGGGTGTCCGGGCTGGTTGTGGGGTAAGGGCCGGATCAGGCCGGGTGCTAGAAGATGCTGTCATCACTGCCTATCAAATCCAGGGAGCCGTGCAGTTTGTCACGCAAGCCTTTGCGCACGATCAACTTGTGCTGCGCGGCCTGAGGCAGGTCGGTGAGCCGGATCACGCGGGTCTCGATGAGCGTGTCGATCACGTCTTCAATCACCCGCACGAAGTCCATGTCGTTCATCAGGCGTGGGGAGTCGTCCCCGGCCCCGCTCAGAAACGAAAGCAGTTCAGGGTGACCCGCTTCAAGCGGCTCGCTCCCCGCCACGGGCTGGGCAGAAACGGAAGATATCGCGCCATCGGCACCACGAGTGACATGCAGCATTTTGTAACGAGGCACCGCCACGCCCCGTGCGACGTCTGCCCGTGTCCCTATTTTTAGTCCGGTTGAATCAATGGGAATACTATCATTTTGAACTCGGTTGATCGGGTTCAAGCCCTTGAAAACAGGCGTTATCGCCCATAATTGACCCGTTTACGACGCACTGTTCTGGTGCGTCGGTTGTCTGATTTCCGAACTTTGAAACCACAATGACCAAGCAAACCCTTTCCTTCCAGGCCGAAGTGGCCCAACTGCTGCACCTTGTCACCCACTCGCTGTACTCGAACAAGGAGATTTTTCTGCGCGAGTTGATCTCCAACGCATCGGACGCCTGCGACAAGCTGCGCTACGAGGCCATCAATGACAGCGGCCTGTACGAAAACGCCCCCACGCTGGAAGTGCGCGTCTCTTTCGATACAGTCGCCAAGACGCTCACCATCTCCGACAACGGCATCGGCATGAGCGCCCAGGAAGCCATCGAGCACTTGGGCACCATCGCCAAGAGCGGTACCAAAGACTTTGTGAGCAAGCTCTCGGGCGACCAGAAGGCTGACTCCCAGCTTATCGGCCAGTTTGGCGTGGGCTTTTACTCTGGCTTCATCGTGGCCGACAAGATCACGGTCGAATCGCGCCGTGCCGGCATGAAAGAGTCCGAAGGGGTGCGTTGGATCAGCGGCGGCGCGGGCGACTTTGAAGTCGAAACCATCGAGCGCGCCACCCGCGGCACCAGCGTCATCCTGCACCTGCGCGATGACGCCCTGGACTACGCCAGTGCCTGGAAACTCAAAAGCATCATCGGCAAGTACTCTGACCACATCAGTCTGCCCATCCTGATGGAAAAGGAAGAGTGGAAGGACGGCGAGCTGATCAACCCGAACGACGAAAATGGCGGGCGACAGCCTGGCGCCATGGTCAAGACCGGTGAGTGGGAGGCGGTCAACAAGGGCAACGCCATCTGGGCCAGGGCCAAGAAGGACATCACTGCTGAGCAGTACAACGAGTTCTACAAGCAGATCAGCCACGACACCGATGAGCCGCTGGCGTTCACCCACAACCGCGTGGAGGGAAGCACCGAGTACACGCAGTTGCTTTACATTCCCGGAAAAGCGCCGTTTGACCTGTGGAACCGCGAGAAGGCAGCGGGCATTAAGCTGTATGTCAAGCGCGTCTTCATCATGGACGAGGCCGAAGCCCTGCTTCCGACCTACCTGCGCTTTGTCAAGGGCGTGGTCGATTCCAACGACCTGCCGCTGAACGTCTCGCGCGAATTGCTGCAAGAGAGCCGCGACGTCAAGGCCATCCGCGAAGGCTGCACCAAGCGTGTGCTGGGCATGCTCGAAGACCTGGCCAAACAAGACAAGGCTTGTGTCGGCACGGAGAAGTGCTGCAAGGACGACGGCAAAGCCTGTGATGGTTCCGGAAAATGCGGCCACGATGCAGACGGCGCTGACGCCGTGACCGACGTGGTTAGCGACGAGGACAAGGCCGCAGCCGAAAAGAACGCTGGCAAGTACAGCAAGTTCTACGCTGAATTTGGCGCTGTGCTCAAGGAAGGCCTGGGCGAAGACTTTGGTAACAAAGACCGCCTGGCCAAGCTATTGCGTTTTGCGTCAAGCACCACGGATACCGTGAGCGTGAGCTTTGCAGACTACAAGGCGCGCATGAAAGAAGGCCAGGAGGCCATTTACTACATCACCGCCGACACACCGGCGGCCGCCAGGAACAGCCCGCAACTTGAAGTGTTCAAGAAAAAGGGCATTGAAGTGCTGTTGATGACCGACCGCGTGGACGAGTGGGCGCTCAATTACCTGCATGACTTTGACGGCACCCCGCTGCAGAGCGTGGCCAAAGGCGCGGTTGACCTGGGCAAACTGCAGGACGAAGCCGAGAAGAAGGCTGCCGAGGAAGCTGCAGAGACCTTCAAGCCCCTGCTGGCCAAGCTCAAGGAAGCCCTCAAGGACAAGGCGGAAGACGTTCGTGTGACCACCCGCCTGGTGGACAGCCCGGCCTGCCTGGTGGTGCAGGACCACGGCATGAGCACCCAGTTGGCGCGCATGCTCAAGCAAGCCGGCCAGGCCGCGGCCGAGGTCAAGCCCGTGCTCGAGGTCAATGCCGAACATGCGCTGGTCAAGAAGCTCGACGGCTCGGTGCACTTCAACGACCTGGCCCACATCCTGTTTGACCAGGCCCTTCTGGCCGAAGGCGGCATGCCCGCCGACCCGGCGGCTTACGTGAAGCGGGTCAATGCGTTATTGGTGTAAAGTTACAAGCCAAATTGGCCTTTGGCCTTTGCTGGTACTGCATGAGTAGCTATAAATAACATAGCGTCATAAAGCATCAACGCCCTGGCAGTCATTCGACTGTCAGGGCGTTTTTCTTCTTGGCCCTGGCACCCGTGACCTGCGTTCGTCCGCAATGAACCCCCCATCGACGCCCCACCAGCGAGTCAAAGGACGGCCGGACAGCGTTCGACCTGGCTTGAGCTGCGCAGCACCGTGAGGTGATCAGAGAACTCCCCAAGCCGGGCATTTGGAAACGAGCTCATCGAACCGTCCGCGTGCTGCGACAATTGGGTTTCGTTTTAACCCATCACCCCACAGAACATGAAAACTACCCTGCGCGTTGCCGCCTTGACCCTCGCCATTGCAACTTTGCCCACTGCCTGGGCGCAAGACGCCGTGGCCGCAGCGGCGGCCAAGGAAACCGGCGCTGTGGTGACCGCCACGGGTCTGGTCTACCGCTCTCTGAAAGACGGAGTGGGTGCCAGCCCCACGGCCACTGACACGGTCAAGGTGCATTACCGCGGCACGTTCCCGGATGGCCGGGAATTTGACAGCTCTTACAAGCGCAACGAAGCGATCGAGTTTCCTTTGAACGGGGTCATCAAGTGCTGGACCGAGGGCGTGCAGCGTATGAAGGTGGGTGGCAAGGCCAAGCTGACATGCCCGCCCGCGATTGCCTACGGCACCCGTGGCGCTGGCGGCGTGATTCCGGCCAATGCAACGTTGTTGTTTGAAGTCGAGTTGCTGGCGATCAACGGCAAATAAACCGCGCCATCGCCCGATCTAAACCACCAGCGGCTCTTCCTGCATGGCTTCGATTTGCTCTTCGAGCATTTGCACCTGGCCCTGCCAGTAGTCGCTTGAGCCAAACCAGGGGAAATTGATAGGAAAGGTGGGATCCGTCCAGCGCCGGGCCAGCCAGGCACTGTAGTGAATCAGGCGCAGGGTTCGCAGTGGCTCGATCAGGGCCAGCTCGCGCCGGTCGAACTCGCGGAACTGCTCGTAGCCGTCCACCAGTGCGCCGAGCTGTCGGGTGCGCTGAGCCCGGTCACCACTGAGCAGCATCCACAGGTCTTGAACCGCCGGGCCGGTGCGGGCGTCGTCCAGGTCCACGAAGTGCGGCCCGGGACCTGCGCTGGCAGGGGATTCGAGTGGCGTCCATAGAATGTTGCCGGGGTGGCAATCGCCATGCAGGCGCAATTGCATGATGGGCATAGATTCAGTGCTTTTTTGGACAATAGCCCCCGTCAGACAAGCATGAGTAGCTATTAAATCAAGAGCACTTTGAGAGGCCCTGGACCAGACCGACTGCACGTCAAGCGGCACGGCGTCGTGGGCCAGCAGCCATTCGCGGGAATCGATGCCAAAGGTCTGCAGGTTCAATGCCGGGCGGCTGGCAAACGGCTGGGTTTGCCCTACGCTGTGGATGCGCGCCAGAAAGCGGCCAATCCACTCCAGCACATCGGGGTCGTCGAGCTCGGGCGGTCGCCCGCCCCGGCTCGGGCTGACGGAAAAGGCAAAGCCACCAAAGTGGTTGAGCGTGCTGCCGTTCAGTACCAAGGGTCCAACCACGGGAATTTCGGCGTCCATCAACTCTTTTGAGAAAGCGTGTTCCTCCAGAATCTGCGCCTGACTCCATCGCTGCGGCCGGTAAAACTTGGCCACCACGGCCGAGCCGTCTTCCAGGCGCAACTGATAGACACGATTCTCGTAGCTGCTCAGCGCCATCTGGCGCCCGTCGCCGTACAGGCCCACGCTGGCCAACGCGTCCATGACGACGTCGGGCTGAAGTGACTCAAAGGCGTGAACAGCGGGGGGTGTTGAAGAAGACTCAGGCATGGGCCATTGTCGCTCCCACAGCACGGAGCAGCATGGCTGGCGTCGCTAAAAATCGCAATCAGCGCAATCAGCGCAGACGGCCAGTGGCCAGCATACGCAGTCCCGCCGCTGCAATCAATGCTCCGCAGGCAATGCCAATGCCGTCTGCGAGCAGGTCCGTCCACTCGGCCGAGCGACCTGGCACAAACAACTGAAGCATCTCGATCAGACCGCCATAGGCCAGCAGCGTCAGATAAATCAGCGAGCGTTTCCCGTGCCAGGGCGCGTAGCCCAGCGCGGCGGCAAAGGCCAGCGCGGTAAAGGCAAAGGCGTGGTTGAGTTTGTCCCAGCCCAGATCAATCGTCCTGGGCGGGGCCGGGGAGAGGGCCAGGTAGCTGATCGTGACCACAAGCAGCAGCAAAATGATTTTCCACGCGAGCGCGGCAGACGGACCAAGAAGCCTCTGGACAAGAGTCTGAAAAGTGCTTTGGCCGGACATGGCTCTGAGCCTGTGGTGGCAGTGGCTGACTGGGGATGCTGCGCTACGCCCGTGTCAGTCTGCCCCGCGGCTTGGGCGGCGGCTAGCGCTGCACCCTGACCAGCGCGGTGTCATGGCCGGCCGCACTGAGCTTGTCCTTGGCTTTGTCGGCATCTTCCTTGAGGTCAAAGGGCCCGACCCGAACCCGCCATATGGTGCGACCCGATTGTTCGCGCTCTGAAATCTTGGCCTGCACTCCGCCCAGCGATAGCCGGGCCCGCTGACTCTCGGCGTCCTCGGGCGTGCGAAAGGCACCCACCTGGACAAAATAGGTGAATGGTTCCAGGCCTGGCGCGCCGGAGCGCGCTTTGGCCAAGTCGCCCAGGGGGTCGGCGGACACGGCGGGCTTGACTTCGGTGGCGCCAGCGGGCGTCGGTGCTGACGCGCCAGCATCCGGTTTGGCTGCATTCTTGCCATACAGGGGGGCGTTGGGGTCCCAGTCCTTGTTTTTCTGGGTCTCGGCAGCGTCCTGCTCGACGGTGCGGCTTTGTGATTTGTTGACGAACGGCACGGGGACCTTGGTCACATACACGGCCACGCCCAGCGCAACGGCAAGGCCGATGACCAGCCCGATGATGAGCCCCAGAATGGTTCCGCCCCGTTGGTTTTTGATGTTTTGCATGTCAATCCCGGATTACATTTTTTGTGGGGCGCTCACGCCCAGCACAGCCAAGCCATTGTGCAACACTTGTGCGGTCGCGGCCACCAGCGCCAGGCGCGCCAGTTTGATGGCCTCATCATCGACCAGAATGCGCTCGGCATCGTAGTAACTGTGGTAACAGGCGGCAAGTTCGCGCAGGTAAAAGGTGACGTCGTGGGGCGCAAAGCCCTGGGCTGCGGCGCTGAGCATCTCGGGGTATTTGGCCAACAGCAGCATCAGTGCCTGGGCCTGCGGGCTTTGCAGCGGTGACAGGTCCACGGCGTTTAAGCGGTTCACATCGCCGCCCCAGCTTGAGAGCACCGAGCAGATGCGGGCATGAGCATATTGCACGTAATACACGGGGTTGTCGTTGTTCTTGGCCACTGCCAGGTCCACATCAAACGTGTATTCGGTGTCGGGCTTGCGGCTGAGCAGGAAGAAGCGCACCGCGTCCTTCGATGTCCACTCGATCAGGTCGCGCAGGGTCACATAGCTGCCTGCCCGCTTGGATATTTTGACTTCTTCACCCCCTCGCACCACGCGCACCATGGTGTGCAGCACGTAGTCGGGGTAGCCCTGGGGAATGCCCACATTGGCGGCCTGCAGACCGGCGCGCACGCGGGCAATAGTACCGTGGTGGTCGGTGCCCTGGATATTGACGACCTTTTCAAAACCACGCTCCCACTTGCTGATGTGGTAGGCCACGTCCGGTACAAAATACGTGTAGCTGCCGTCGCCCTTGCGCATGACCCGGTCCTTGTCGTCGCCGTAGTCCGTGGTTTTTAGCCACAGGGCGCCGTCGTGTTCGAAGGTCTTGCCCGCATCGTGCAGTTTTTGCACCGTGGCATCGACCTTGCCGCTGAGGTACAGGCTGCTTTCCAGATAGTAGTTGTCAAAATGGACCGCAAATGCCTTCAGATCAAGGTCTTGCTCGTGGCGCAGGTAGGCCACAGCAAACAGGCGCATGTCGTCCAGTGCCTCGATGTCGCCCGAGGCAGTGAACTCGCGGTCGTCGGACTTGACGGTTTTTTTCGCCAGAAAGTCGGCGGCGATGTCAGCGATGTACTCGCCGTTGTAGGCCGCAGCGTTATCGCCGCTGGGCCACTGTGGATCGCCAGGCTTGAAACCGCGGGCCCGCAACTGGGTGCTCGTGGCAAGGGTATTGATCTGCACTCCAGCGTCGTTGTAATAGAACTCACGGTACACCTTCCAGCCCTGGGTCTGAAAGAGGTTGCACAGGGCGTCACCGAGCGCGGCCTGACGCCCGTGACCGACGTGCAGCGGGCCGGTGGGGTTGGCCGAGACGAATTCGACCAGCATGCGGTGGCCGCTGTTTGGCTGGCTGCCGAACTGGTCGCTCTGCAAGAGAACCTCTTGAATCACCTGCTGTTTCGCAGCGGGCTTGAGTTTGATGTTGATGAATCCCGGCCCGGCGATCTCGATGGCCTGCACCCACTGCTGAAAGGGGGTGGTCTCCAACAGCGCTGTGCGCAGGGTTTCGGCGAGCTGGCGCGGATTGAGCTTGAGCGGCTTGGCCAGTTGCATGGCCGCCGTGGTGGCCAGGTCGCCGTGGGCCGCTACCTTGGGTGATTCAAAGGCGGCCTTGGCACCTGCGCCCAGGGAAAGTGCGTCCAGCGCCTGGGTCAGGGCGTCGAGCAATTGGGTTTTTACGGTCAGCATGGGCCGATTTTACGGGCGCATGGCTGCCCTCGCTGCGATGACCATCCATCTGTGTCATCGAATTTGGCGCATCGTGCGTTGTGTGGTGGAATCCGCCACTGGATTCCCTCCAAACAACCTCAAAAGGAAACACGATGAAGAAACTTCTGACCTTGCTGGCCATGGGCCTGTCCCTTTCCCTGGGCGCTGCCCATGCCGCCGACGCCGCCAAGACGCCGCAACAAGGCAAGATGGCCACCTGCAACAAGGACGCTGGCGAGAAAGCCCTCAAGGGCGATGAGCGCAAGGCGTTCATGAAAGAGTGTCTGAGCGCCAAGCCTGCCGCCAGTGCCAAGAAGACGGCCCAACAGGAAAAAATGAAAACCTGTAACAAGGATGCTGGTGAGAAGGCGCTCAAGGGCGATGCCCGCAAGGCGTTCATGAAAGAGTGCCTGAGCAAGTAAGCCGTTGCGGTGCCCAGCGGGCACCCCGGGTACAAAAAAAGCCCCGCCCGGCACGCCCAGCGGGGCTTTCTTTTGGCATGATGTGGGCATGACGCTCCGCCAAACCGCCTCTCCTTCCATTTCCTGCGTGGTCCCGGCCTTCAACGAGGCACGCAACCTCACCACCGTGGTGCCGCAGATGCTCGCCGCTCTGGCGGCCACGGGCGGGCGCCTTGAACTGATCGTGGTGGACGATGGCAGCCGCGATGACACAACGCAGGTGATGCAAACCCTTTGCGCGGCCCACCCGGAGTTGGTGTACCTCACGCTCTCGCGCAACTTCGGCAAAGAGGTTGCCCTCACCGCAGGGCTGGACGCCACGCTCGGAGAGGTGGTGGTGCTGATGGACGCTGATGGCCAGCATCCGGTGGCCATGCTGCCCGAGATGCTGGCGAAATGGCGCCAGGGCTCGGACGTGGTCTACGCTGTGCGCAAGACCCGCGACGACCAGACCGGATTGCAAGCTGGCTTGACCGGGGTTTTTTACCGCATGGTCAATTTTGGCAACCGGGTGAAGATTCCAGCCAACGCCGGAGATTTTCGGCTGATGGACCGCAAGGTGGTCGAGGCCTTGAAGCGCCTGCCCGAGCGCAACCGTTTCATGAAGGGTCTGTACGCCTGGGTGGGGTTCAGCAGCACCGCCATCGACTACGAGCCGCTGCCCCGCGCCGATGGCACCAGTAAGTTTGGTTGGCGCAATTCTTTCTCGCTGGCCTTGACCGGCATGCTGGCGTTCTCGATTGCACCCCTGCGCGCCCTGGCGCTGTCAGGCCTGGCGCTCTCGGCTGCGGCCCTGATTTATGGCTTGTGGGTGGTGTTCGAACATTTTTACTTTGGCAGTGCTGCGCCCGGTTACGCCACGCTGGTGGTGAGCATGATGTTTTTCAGCGGCATTCAATTGTTTTCCATCGGCGTTCTGGCCGAGTATGTGGGCCGCATTTATGAAGAAGTCAAGCAGCGGCCCCTGTACCTGCTCGGTGGGCGCGAGGGCGGCGGCCTGATGGCGGCGGCACCCGTGGCGGCGGGCCAGATCCTGCCGACGGCCGAGCACAAATCTTCGTTGCTTTGAGCGCCTCGACCTTTTGGTTTCTGGCCGTGGGCACCGCCGCGGCGCTGACGCACATGGCCGTGTTTTCGCTGGCCCAGCCCTACCTGTGGCCTGAACTGGCCAACGCGCTGGGGTTTTGCGTGGCTTTTGCGGTGAGTTTCAACGGCCACCGGTTGCTCAGCTTCACCGACGCGGGCACCACGGTGCGCACCAGCCTCCTGCGCTTTGCCGTGACCGCCCTGCTGGGCTTTGCCAGCAACGAGGCTGTGTTCTCGCTCCTGCTGCGCGCCCTGGACTGGCACCCGATGCTGGCGCTGTTTTCAGCGCTTGTTTTTGCAGCCGGGCAGACCTTTGTTCTCAGCCGGTTCTGGGCCTTTCGCCGCTAGGTCGCCCCCGGAGCGGTACAGGGTCCAGCCGACGCCCTGGTAAGAAAGGCGCCAATCGGGCAGGCCCTGAACGATCGGGCTGCTGCTGCGCAGGGCCAGCCAGTTGCCTTCCTGCGTGCCCGCCAGTGCCAGCTGATCGGGCTGTTGCAATACCTGGGAGGCCTGGGCATCAAAATCGGCCCCTTCAAACAGCTCGCGTTGCCAGTTGTCACCGGCATGTTCGCGCAATTGTGGCCAGTCCCCGATGACCACCATCGGACGGCTGGCCTGCGTGTAAAACGGCAGGTCGTAAGGGAAATCGCCCGACACATACACGATGTCCGTGGGGCTGGCTGCGCATGCAAGCACCTGGGCAAGGTCCTGTGTGCGCTGCTTGCGGGTGAGCTTGCCCGCCACCCCGGCCAGTGTCAGTGCCAGAGCGATGTTGAACAGGCACAGGGCTGCAAAGATGCGCCCAGCCCGGGCCCGATGGGCCATGATGCGCTCCCAGCCCAGCGCGGCAAGAATGGCCAGAGCGGGCAGCACCGGCAGCACGTAGCCCACCAGCTTGGAGGTGGGAATCGAAAAGAACGCGGTGATGGCGATCACCCAGATCCAGCACAGGCTCAGCCATGGGGTTGAAACCAGGGGCGCAAGGGCATTTTGGGCCCGACGGCGCGCTGGATTGAGGGCAAAGAACACCCAGGGGAACAGCAGGCCGAGCAGGCAGGCCAGGTAAAACCACCAGGGCCGGGCGTTGTTGTAGCTGGCGGCGGTGTAGCGGTGGAATTGCTGGTTGATGAACATGTAGTCAAACAGCTGCGGGTAGCGCTGCTGGGCAACGATGAACCAGGGCAGGGCAATGAGCGCGAACAGCCCCAGACCGCTGAGCCACGGCAGGTGCGAAACCTTCCTGAATTGGCGGGTCCAGATCAGCCAGACAAACACCACCAGCCCCGGCAGGGCAATACCGATCAGCCCTTTGCTGAGCATGCCCAGCGCGCAGGCCACAAAGCCGAGCCGGGCCAGTGCCGGGTCGGGCTTGTCGCCCGCCATAAAGGCAAAGGCAAAGCACCAGATGGCCACACCAATCCAGGCAGCCACCATCATGTCGTGGTTGACGTACTGGCCACCGATCAGAAACCCCAAGCTGGTGCCCAGCATGAGCACAGCGCGCCGGGCGATGATTTCCGTGGTGATGCGCCGCCCCGCCAGGTACAGGGCCGTGAGCATCAGAGCCGCGTGCAGCGCAGGCACCAGGCGCACCGAGATTTCATGCACGCCAAAAGCGGCCAGCGAGAGCGCTTCCATCCAGTAAAACAGCGGGGGCTTGTGAAAGAACGGAATGCCGTTCAGGCGCGGGGCCAGCCAGTCGCCGCTTTGCAGCATCCAGCGGCCCACCTCGCCATAGCGGCCTTCATCGGGCACGGCCAGCGGGCGAATGGCCGCCAGCAGCAGCAGCAGGGTCCACAGCGCGGCCAGCGTCAGCCAGGACTTCTGGCGTTCAGTCAGGGGTTGGTTCATGGCGGGATTTTAAGGAGTGGCGCGTGTCAAGCTCTCGCCACGCACCCATCGCACCCCTGCGCTCGCCAGGGCAGCGGACAAGCCCGGGCCGCTGAGGTAGGCGTACTCGATCGCCCGGGCAGCGCCGATGGCGTCGCCGGGCTCAGACGCACTGGCCGGGTGGCACATGACGATGCTGCCGGGCTCGGCCTGACGCAGCCACTGCGCCATCAGTGCGGCGTAGCGGGCCCCGTTCCCGCTGAAATCATATATGCCAAACAAGGCCCTAGCCCTTTTCAAGCCTGCATGAGCAGCTATTTTTTCAAGAGCATTTGCACCGATGGTGGTGATGACGCGGCATTTCAGATCGAAGCGCTCGGCCGGTGCACGGGAAACCCGCAGATACGGCATGGGTGTGCCTTGAGCACCATAGCGCGCCACCAGCGCCTGAACCAGTGCCTGGCGAATGCCGTCAAATTGCTGCACGTGCTGGTGGCCGTCGACAAAATCGGGCGGGGCCTGCCAGATGGCCTCGAAGGCGTCAAGCTGGTGCTCGATCACGGTGCGGGCCGTCGTGGCGTTGAAGCCGCCCAGAATGCTCTGGCGCATCGCCGCGCCCAGCGAGAGGCCATGCCCGGCGGCCAGGGCAAATTCGCTGGTCCAGTCCAGATGCAGGCCCACGTCCACGCGGCCGCGCAGTTCGCGCAGCAAAGCGGCGTCAGAGGCCCAGCGCGGCGAGAGCACCATGGCGCTGGTGGCGCTCAGACGACCCAAGCCTGCCAGACTGGCGATGCCGGTGGAGACGCTGGCGTTGAGCGCAAAGTCGTCCGCGCACAGGATCAGGTCCTTGATGCGCGCTCCAGATACTTCCGTCACGGCTGGTTCCAATACCCGGCCTGGCCGTAGTGGTGTTTGAGAAAATCAATCCACAAGCGCACCCGCAGGGGCAAATGCTTGGCATGGGGGAACACGCAATAAATCCCGTTGGGCGGGGCGGCGAAGTCCTCCAGGATGGCCACCAGTCGGCCCGCCTCGATGTCCGACTGGACCTCCCAGGTGCTGCGCCAGGCAATGCCGTAGCCTCCCAGAGTCCATTCGTGCAGAACCTGCCCGTCCGAGCAGTCCATCGGACCGTTGGGTTTGAGGTGGATCAGCTCGCCCGATGGATGGCCAGGTACCCTGAAGGCCCAGCCCCGGGTTTGCGAGGCGTCGCTGGAGAGCGACAGACAGTCAAATTTGGCAAGTTCGCTCGGGTGGGCCGGGGTGCCGCGGCGGCGCAGGTACTCCGGTGTGGCCACGCACAGGCGGCGGTTCTCGGCCAGGCGCACGCTGATCAGGGATGAATCGGGCATGTCGCCCACCCGCACGGCACAGTCAAAGCCTTCGCCCGCCATGTCCACCACGCGGTCGCTCAGGTTCAGCGAAATGCTCACGTCAGCGTGCAGGGCGTGAAAGCGCGGTACCAGGGGCGCGACGTGGCGGCGTCCGAATCCCGCTGGAGCCGTGATGCGCAGGTAGCCACTGGCTTTGACGCCACCGGCCGACACGCTGGCCTCGGCATTGGCCATATCGGCGAGCAGGCGCTGGCAGTCTTCCAGAAAGGCGCTGCCCTCGTGCGTGAGCGCGATGCGCCGGGTGGTGCGCACCAGCAGTTTTACCCCCAGGCGTTCCTCCAGTGCGTCCAGTCGACGCCCCATGATGGCCGGGGCCACGCCCTCGGCCTTGGCCGCGGCGGTCAGGCTGCCCCGGGTGGCGATGGAGGCAAACGATTCGAGCTGTTTGAACTTGTCCATGGCGGTCAATTACATACCAAAAAGTTATTAATTTCCAGAAAATTCTAGACATTGCCACGAATTTGCGGGACCTTAGTGGGTTGCAGAAGTGTGACATGGCCAGGGCGGGCTGCCGCAATCATCGTTTGCGAGCATCATCCCAGAATAATTATGTATAAAACAGTCATTAATAAACGACTTTTCAGTTAATTAATCAATGCTCTGGTTTGTAATAAAGTGTCCGATATGAGCAAATCCAGTTCTACCGCGCCTGAAAAGCGCAAGACACCACGCTTGGAAGTACCCCAGGCAGTGCTGCTTGACGCCTACGGAACCCTGTTTGACGTGTACAGCGTGGGCCTGCTCGCCGAGCAGTTGTTCCCCGGGCAGGGCCAGTCCTTGACGGTGTTGTGGCGCGACAAGCAGATTGAGTACACCCGGCTGGTCACCACCAGCAACCACGGCGCCCACTATCGGCCGTTTTGGGAGTTGACCCGTCTGGCCTTGATTTACGCTATCAAAAAAATAGTCGCACCCGCAATATCGACGGGGGCTACAGGTCAAATTTCTATAAATTTCGAGGTTCAGATCGAGCGCCTGATGAACCAGTACCGGCATTTAAGCGCTTTTCCTGAAAACAAGGAAGTGCTCGCCGCTCTCAAGGCCCGGGGCGTACCCGCCGGTATTCTGAGCAACGGCGACCCGGCCATGCTCGCGCTCTCGGTCAAATCGGCTGGGCTGGAAGGATTGCTGGCGCACGTTATCAGCGTGGACCCGATCCGCAAGTACAAGACCGACCCCGCCGCCTATGCGCTGGGCGAGCAGGCCACGGGTTTGCCCGCGAGCAACATCCTTTTTGTGAGCTGCAACGCCTGGGATGCCCTGGCCGCGACCTGGTATGGGTACCAGACACTGTGGGTCAACCGCTACCAGCTCCCATTTGAAGAGCTGGGCACAGAGCCCACCCGCACTGGCACGACGCTGCGCGACGTGCTGTCCTTTTTCCCCATCCCCGCCTGAACAGAGGATTTTCACCATGACCGAACGTACACAAATCCACCGTCTGCAAGTTGCCACCGTGCTGCAGCAGTTCATCGAAAAAGAGGTTCTGCCTGGAACCGGCGTGAGCGCTGGGGCGTTCTGGAAAGGCTTCGACGCTCTGGTGGGCGATCTGGCCCCTAAAAACATCGCCTTGCTGGCCGAGCGCGACCGCCTGCAGGCCGAGCTCGACCAATGGCACCATGCGCATCCCGGTCCCATCACCGACATGCCTGCCTACCGCGCGTTTCTGGAGCGCATCGGCTATCTGGTGCCAGAACCCAAGAAGGTGCGCATCACGCCCACGCGGGTGGATGCGGAACTGGCCGTGCAAGCCGGACCGCAGCTGGTGGTTCCGGTGCTCAACGCCCGCTATGCGCTCAATGCTGCCAACTCGCGCTGGGGCAGTTTGTACGACGCGCTGTATGGCACGGATGTGATTGCAGAGACGGGCGGCGCCCGCAAAGGCAAGTCTTACAACCCGGTGCGTGGCGCGAAGGTGATCGAGTACGCGCGCCATGTGCTTGATCGCACGGCGCCCCTGCGCAAGGGCTCGCATGTGGATTCCGTGGGGTATCGAATCAAGGACGGCAAGCTGGTGGTCAAGCTCCAGGGCGGGGGCAAGAGCAAACTGCAGGATCAATCGCAGTTGATTGGCTTCCAGGGCGAGGCGGCAGCCCCGTCAAGCGTGCTGCTGGTGCACAACGGCCTGCATCTGGACATTCGCATCAACCGCGCCACCACCATTGGCGCAACCGACCCCGCTGGCGTTTATGACGTGGTGTTGGAGGCTGCTTTGTCCACCATCCTGGATCTGGAAGACTCGGTCGCGGCGGTGGACGCCGACGACAAGGTGCTCGCTTACAGCAACTGGCTGGGCATCCTGAAAGGCACGCTCACCGAAGAGGTCGCCAAGGGCGGCAAGACCTTCACCCGTGGCCTCAATCCGGACCGCGTGTACCTGCCGCCCAGCGGAAAGGGCAAGAAGGTGGTGCTGCATGGCCGCTCGCTGATGTTCGTGCGCAATGTGGGCCACCTGATGACCAACCCGGCCATCCTGTACGCCGACGCGCAAGGCCAGACACGGGAGATTCCCGAGGGCATCATGGACGCGGTGGTGACCACCACCATCGCCCTGCACGACCTCAAGCGCACCGGCAAGGCGGGCATCTGCAACTCGCGCAAGGGTTCGGTTTACATCGTCAAGCCCAAGATGCATGGCCCTGCTGAGGTGGCGTTTGCGGGCGAGCTGTTCTCGCGGGTCGAGAAGATGCTGGGCCTGACCGACAGCACGGTCAAGCTCGGCATCATGGACGAGGAGCGGCGAACCAGCATCAATCTCAAGGCTTGCATTGCCGCAGCGGCCAGTCGCGTGGCCTTCATCAACACCGGTTTTCTGGATCGCACTGGCGACGAGATGCACAGCGCCATGCAGGCCGGAGCCATGATGCGCAAGGGCAACATGAAGAACAGCACCTGGATTCATGCCTACGAGCGCAACAACGTGCTGGTGGGTCTGGCCTGTGGGCTGCGCGGCAAGGCCCAGATCGGCAAAGGAATGTGGGCCATGCCCGACCTGATGAAGGCCATGCTCCAGCAGAAGATCGGCCACCCGCTGGCCGGGGCCAACACGGCCTGGGTGCCCAGTCCCACGGGGGCAACGCTGCATGCGCTGCATTACCACCAGGTGTTGGTGTCGGACATCCAGAAAGAGATGGAAAAGATCGATGTAAGCAAGGAGCGTGAGCATCTGCTCCACGGGCTGCTCACGGTGCCTGTGTCCGTCAACCACAGCTGGAGCGCCGCAGACCGGCAGCAGGAACTCGACAACAACGCCCAGGGCATTCTGGGCTACGTGGTGCGCTGGGTGGATCAGGGCGTGGGCTGCTCCAAGGTGCCCGACATTCACGATGTGGGCCTGATGGAAGACCGTGCCACGCTGCGCATCAGCAGCCAGCACATGGCCAACTGGCTGCACCATGGTGTTGTCACCGCAGCCCAGATCAAGGAGACCTTCGAGCGCATGGCCGCCGTGGTGGACAAGCAAAACGCTGCCGATCCCCTGTACCAGCCGATGGCGGGGCATTTTGATACCTCCATGGCCTACCAGGCGGCCTGCGACCTGGTGTTCAAGGGCCTGGCGCAACCCAACGGCTACACCGAGCCGCTGCTGCACGGCTGGCGGCTCAAGGTCAAGGCGGCAGCCAGAGCAGCATTGCCCTGAGCCTGATCCCAAGGGAAGTGCTCTGGCGCTGATGCGGCGGTTTGATACAGTCGCGCCATGAAACAATTTCTTGATCGCTTGTTGCGGCTTTTTGGTGCCAACTGGGCTGCATCGGGCACTGCGAAGTTCCAAAGCGCGGTGGTTTCCTCCACCCAACCGCAGGCTGCGTTCGACGCGCCCCCCACCAAGCCAGCAAGCACAGGCGCCAGCGCCGTTGCCGCGCTGTTTGACATCGGGGCGCGCCGCCCCTTGATCGCCGCCGACGGGGCCATCGTGGGGTTCGAATTCCGGATTGATCGGGCCCTGCAAATGCGCTTGCAACGCCGGCCCGACCACCGCGGCCAGAGTGCCTACGTGGCGGCCCTGTTCACCTCGGCGCGGCTGATGGTGCAGACCGGACGCATCGGGGTGGCACGGGTGCCGCGGGACTGGTTGCTCCTGGCCGGCGATCTGGTGGCCAGCGACGGCGTCTGGGTGGCCATTGGACCCGCGTTTGACGAAGCCAATCAAGCTGCCAGCGAAACGCTGATTGCGCCCAGGGTGGCGCAGTTGCGCGCCAGCGGTGCCAGGGTGGGATGGGACGTGAGCGATGCGTTTGGCAGCGCACCCGACTTTCTCGTGCTGTGCCAGGGTTCGGCGACCATGGAGGCGCAACTCGTCGGCATGCAATCGTGGCCGTCATCAGTCCGTAACTTGCCGACCCTGATGACCGATATTGCCAACCCGGAAGACCTGGAGCAGGCCCTGTACGGGGGTGTTACCTACGCCTGCGGTGCATTGAACACTGTGGCTCAGGGGGCCGTGCAGCCAACCGCCACGCAGAGCGTCCCGCCGGAGGTTGCCCGGGTGGCTTACCTGCTCAACGAGTTGACCAAGGGCGCCGAGACTCCGGCCATTGTGCAAGACCTCAAGGCCGATGTGGGCCTGTCCTACCGCCTGCTGCGACGCATGAAGAGCGCCAGCTTTGCCCACTTGAGCAGCGGCGCCAGCATTGACCAGGCCGTGATGCTGCTGGGCCGAAATGAGTTGTACCGGTGGCTGTCGATGCTGCTGCTGGAGTTTTCCGGACGGCGCAAAATTTCCTCGGCCCTGCAGGAGGTCGCACTGTGGCGCTCGCGGCTGCTTGAACTGCTGGCCATCGAGTCTGGCCATGCCGAGCCGGGGCAATTGTTCACTCTGGGTCTGGCCTCCATGCTTGCGCCCCTGCTCAAAATCAGCATGGCCGATGTGGTGGCCACCCTGCATCTGCCCGAGCCAGCCCGCCAGGCGCTGCTGGAGCAGACCGGGCCCTGGTTCCCCTACCTCGCACTGGCCCTGGAGGTGGAACAGCACAGCCTGGCCGGGGACGACCCGCTGGCCGCGCCCTTCGGTGGTGCCGAGCGGGTGGTCGTGCTGGCCGGCGAGGCCTGGGATTGGGCCTGGGCGGCCGAACACAGGGCGAACGACAGCGGTCTCAAATAGCGGGGCATGGGGCTCGGCCCCACCCGGTTGGCCCCGCTGGCAGGGTGATCGCAGGGAGCGTGTTTCCTGGGATTTGCAAATTCCGTGCCCCATTGTTTGGCCGTCCAACACCCTGCAGCGCGCATCGGCACTGGGTTTTTTAATTTCCCTGGGGCCAGCAGTGTGAATCGCTGGCCGTGCGATGACTTCGGTCGTTACAATCGAACGGCAAGATCACACAGCAAGATTCGTGCCTCTATGAAATCATCCTTACCCACTTTGCTTTTGGTAGCGGTTCTTGCGCTGGCGGCAGCGCAGGCCAACGCCGAGAAAGCCGATCGCAACAGCCCCATGAACGTGGAGGCGGACGCACTGCGCTACGACGAACTCAAGCAAACCAGTGTTTTTACCGGCAGGGTGGTGCTCACCAAAGGCAGCATTGTCATTCGTGGGGCTCGCATCGAGGTGCGCCAGGATCCGCAGGGAAACCAGCACGGATTGGTCACGGCCGAGCCTGGCCAACTGGCCTTTTTCAGGCAAAAGCGCGAGGGCTTGGACGAACACATGGAGGGTGAGGGCGAAACCATCGAGTACGACAGCCGGGCCGACACGGTGAAATTTACCAAACAGGCGCAGCTGCGGCGCTACCGCGGTGCCGTACTGAGCGACGAGCTCAGCGGGGGCGTCATCGTCTACAACAACACCAGTGAGGTTTTCACGGTCGATGGCGCGCTGGCCACGCCGAGTCCGGAGAGTCCGGCGGTCGGCCGGGTGCGCGCCATGCTCTCACCCAAGGCGACACCCGGGGCACCGGCTGACGCGCCGCCCGCGGCCAATTTGCCCGCCCTGCGCTCAACCACCACCCTGGGCGGGGAGAAGAAGTGACACCGGACCAGAGCCCCAAGCCCGGTGACATCGGGGACAGCCCCTGCGAGAGTCGGCTCGAAGCGCTTCATCTGGAGAAGTTTTACGGCAGCAGGAAGGCGGTCAAGGACGTCTCGCTGAGGGTCTGCAAGGGTGAGGTCGTGGGGCTTCTCGGGCCCAACGGCGCCGGCAAGACCACCTCGTTTTACATGATCGTGGGTCTGGTGCACACCAGTGCCGGGGAAATCACCATCGACGGCGTATCCGTCACCCACATGCCCATTCACCGGCGCGCACGGCTGGGCCTGAGTTACCTGCCACAGGAGGCCTCGATTTTTCGCAAGCTCAACGTGCAGGAAAACGTGCGCGCCGTGCTTGAACTCCAGTGCGACCCTCAGGGAAATGCCCTTAAGAACGACGAAATTGAAAAACGCCTGACCAACCTGCTGCAGGATTTGCGTGTCGATCATCTGCGCGAATCCTCGGCACTGGCCCTGTCCGGCGGCGAGCGCAGGCGGGTCGAGATCGCGCGGGCGCTGGCCACCCAGCCGCGCTTCATCCTGCTCGATGAACCCTTTGCCGGCATCGACCCCATCGCCGTGATCGAGATCCAGCGCATCATCAGCTATCTCAAGAGCCGCGGCATCGGCGTACTTATCACCGACCACAACGTGCGCGAAACACTGGGCATTTGCGACCATGCCTACATCATCAACGATGGCACTGTGCTGGCTCAAGGCACCCCGGCCGAAATCATCGAGGACGCCGACGTGAGGCGCGTGTACCTCGGCGAACATTTCAAGATGTAGATGAAGCCAGGGCTTTCACTTCGCGTCTCACAGCACCTGGCACTCACGCCGCAGTTGCAGCAGTCCATTCGTCTGCTGCAGCTCTCCACCCTGGAACTCAGCCAGGAAGTGGACCAGATGCTCGACGAGAACCCGTTCCTGGAGCTCTCCCCGGAGCAGGCCGCGCGCGAGGAGTTTGGCCTTGACCGCATCGACACCCCGGCCAGCGGCGACGACCCCACGGACGAGATAAGTGCGAATTTCATAGCAAACAATCAAGCTAACACAAGGTCTACAACCGAAACTGAGGATGTGGCTCCATCGTCGATGGAGGACGACGGGCAGAACTGGGAGGGCGATGGCAGCGCCACCATGCTGCCCGACGATGGTGAGTGGGGCGGCGAGGCCCGGGCCCGCGGCAACAACCTCAGCGATGACGACGAGAGCGACATCATGGCCATGGCCGGGGTCCAGCAGTCGTTGCAAGACCATTTGCATCGCCAGGCCCTGGGTTTGCGTTTGAGTGAGGAGGATCGTCAAGCGCTGCATTTCCTGATCGAATCCCTCAATGACGACGGTTACCTGGAAGACGCGCTGACCGACCTTGCGGAAAGCCTTTGTGAGGGGGACCCGGAGCAGCGCGAGGAACTGCTGCATCACTTCACGGTGGCCCTGTCGCTGCTGCAAAGCATGGAGCCCACCGGTGTGGGCGCGCGTGACCTGGCCGAGTGCCTGAACCTGCAGTTGCGCTCGCTGATGACCCAAACCGAACCAATCCAGAAGGCTCGTCGGACCCTGCTCGGTGTGGCCCAGCAGATTTGTGCCCAGGACATGGACCTGCTGGCCCGGCGCGACATCAAACGCCTGACCAAATTGTGTGGCTGCGCCGAGGCCATTGTGCGCGAAGCCATTGCGCTCATCGCGCGCCTCGAACCCAAGCCGGGCCGGCGCTTCATCAATGTTGAGCGCAATATCGTGGTGCCCGATGTGCTGGTTCTCAAGTCCGGTTCCGGTGCGGCAGCCAAGTTTTCAGTGCGGCTCAACACCGATGTGATGCCCCGTCTTCGGGTCCACGACATCTATGCCAACGCTCTCAAGCAGCATCGGGGCGGCGGCAAAGACTCGGCGAGTTATGCTGCCCTGCAGCAGCGTCTGCAGGAGGCGCGCTGGTTCATCAAGAACATTCAACAGCGCTTTGACACCATTCTTCGTGTCAGCACCGCCATCGTGGAGCGGCAAAAAAGCTTTTTCACGCACGGTGAACTGGCCATGCGCCCACTGGTGTTGCGCGAAATCGCCGAGGAACTTGGCCTGCACGAGTCCACCATCAGTCGCGTCACCACCGCCAAATACATGGCCACGCCGCTGGGCACCTTCGAGCTCAAGTACTTTTTTGGCTCGGGGCTGGGTACCGAATCGGGGGGCAATGCCTCCAGCACGGCTGTGCGGGCCCTGATCAAACAGTTCATCGGGGCGGAGAGTTTGGCCAAGCCCCTGAGCGACAACCAGCTCTCCGAAATGCTCAGGGAGCAGGGCATCGAGTGCGCCCGCCGCACGGTGGCCAAATACCGCGAAGGGCTGCGCATTGCGCCCGCATCGCTCAGAAAATCGTTATGAACCAACTCCAATTGTTTTTGCCCTGCCCCGCCGGGGTGGAGGACTACCTGGCCCCCGAGGTGCTGCGCATCACCGGGCTGCCCCCGGGTTGCATCACCAAGCAGCGTGGCGGGGTGGCGGTGCGAACGTCGTTTGCCAACGCCATGCTGCTCAACCTTCACAGTCGCCTGGCCCAGCGGGTGCTGGTGCTGCTCTCCTACACCGAGTACCGCAACGAGCAGGACCTGTACCGTGCCGCCAGCGAAGTGGAGTGGGAGCGCTGGTTTACTCCGCGCCAGTCCATCAAGATCGAGGTGACGGCCCAGCACAGCCCGCTGACGTCACTGAACTTTGCCGCGCTCAGAATCAAGGACGCCGTGTGCGACCGCTTTCGCGTGGTGGCCAACGGGGTGCGCCCCGACGTGGACACCCAGTGGCCCGATGTGCGCATCTACACCCACCTCACCACCGACAACTGTTCGCTGTACATCGATACCTCGGGTGAGCCGTTGTTCAAGCGTGGCTGGCGCGAGGACAAGGGCGAAGCGCCCCTGAAGGAAACCCTGGCCGCGGCCATGATCGCCGCCAGCGGCTGGATGGACGGCGAAGCCGATTTGCTGCCCCTGTACGACCCCTGCTGCGGCAGCGGCACAATTGCGATTGAAGCGGCGCAAATGGCCTGCAACATTGCCTCGGGGAGCCGCCGCCGCTTTGCCTTCGAGAAATACCTGCCGTTTCGTCCGGCCGACTGGACTGCTATTAAAAAGGAAGCTGCAGACGGAGAATTGACTTGGGCTACAGGCCAAAAACCCATAATTTTCGGGAGCGACGTGTCGCACCGCATGGTGGACTTTGCCCAGCGCAACGCCGAGCGAGCCGGGGTGGCCGATGTGATCGAGTTTCGGGGCGGTGACGCTTTGCAGCGCATGCCCCCGTGCGAAACACCCGGTGTCATGGTGCTCAACCCGCCCTATGGCGAGCGCATCGAGGTGGGCGGCGTGGCCGGTGCCGGGCACGAGGCCCGTTTTGGCGCGCGCGAGTTCGCCCACACCGAGGACGGCGGCGAGTTCTTCAATCAGCTCAGCGCCCACTGGAAGAAACACTACCCCGGCTGGACCGCCTGGGTACTCACGCCGGACCTCAAGCTGCCGGGCAAGATGCGCCTGAAGGCCACGCGCCGCGTCCCGTTGTGGAACGGCCCCATCGAGTGCCGCATGTTCCGCTTTGACATGGTGGCCGGGAAGATGGACCCCGCGCGCGAGCGCCCTCAAGCCAGCGGCCAATGACCCATGCTGGCCGGTGACCCCAGGGTACGAGCACTGGTGCTCGATACCAACGTCGTCCTCGACGCCTTTGTCTTCAACGATCCGGCCACCCAGGCGCTGCAAGGCGCACTGGCTCAAGGCGGTGTTCACTGGTTGACCACCGGCCCCATGCGAGACGAACTCGAACGCGTGTTGGCCTATCCCAACATTGCGGCCCGCTTGGTGCGCAGCAGCTTGAGCGCCGATGCCGTGCTGGCACGCTTTGACGCCGGTACTCAACTCATGGAAGCAGCGCCCAAGGCGGCAGTGACCTGCCGTGACGCTGACGACCAAAAGTTCATTGACCTGGCCGTGGCCCACCAAGCCGTGCTTCTGAGCCGGGACCACGCGGTGCTGTGCATGGCCCGGCGGCTCGCACCCCTGGGCGTTCGCGCCCAGGCCGGTTTTGAAGCGGGTTTGCTGGCGTTATTATTGGCCTGAGCTGCGCTGCAATGGCCCGCCTGCGGAGCTGAAAATTTGTCACACTGCAAGGAGCTGCAAGCATGAAAGCACTGGCTGACCTGTTCTCCACGGACTACGGCATCATGACGGTCATCGGTCTTACGATTGTCATTGGCATGGGTGTCTTTTTTGTGCGCTATTTTCTCAAGAAGATGGACGAGGACGCCCGCGCCAGCGGCTCCAGTTCAAGGGCTCGATGAAGCCCCAAGCGGCTGATGCGCAAGGGCCTGCGGCCCAGGACACGCTGCACGCGGGCACGCCAGAAGATGCTGCGCTGGCGTCGAACGGCCTGAGCGCGGATGAATTTGACGCGCTGGACGCAATTTTGGATGACCTGCGCACCCGTTGCGACGAGACGCCGCAATGGGAGTTCTGCGAAGGCTTCATGGTGGCGCTGGTTTGCGGCCGCCGCGCGATCGACCCCCAGGAATACGTGCCCGTGCTGCTCGCGTTGGGCGATGGCCAAAACCCGGACGAAGGCTCTTTTGCCAGCGCTGCGCAAGAGCAGCAGTTCATGGCGCAGTGGCATAGACGCTATGCCGAAGTGCTCACCGCCCTGGATGCCCAAATCGAATCGTTGGACGAAGACGCGGCCTACCACCCCGAGGTGATGGACGTGCGCGGTGCCGTCGCCGCCCTGCCCGACGCCGAGCGAGCCGAAGTGGAAACGACCGCGCTGCCTTCGTTTGGGCAGGTCTGGGCGCTGGGTTTCATGTTTGCGGTGGAAGCCTGGCCTGAAGAATGGGCCGCACCACGCGATAAGGCCGCTGCCAAATTGCTCGATTCAGCCTTGCAGGCCATTGTTGCGCTGACCGAAGACGACACCGACCAGCCCACGCTCTCCATGTTCGATGAGAACGGTCCGCCGGGCCTGAGCCTTGGCCGTTTGAATGCTTTTGCCGAGGCGATCTGGGCGGTTTACGACCTGCGCGAGCTGTGGCGCAGCCTGGGCCCACGGGTCCACAGCGTGCACACACCTGCCACCCCGGGGCGCAACGATCCGTGCTCCTGCGGCAGTGGCAAGAAGTACAAAAAGTGTTGCGGCGCATGAGCGGTATTGGCGTGCGCGAATATCCTTGCAAAGGCAATTTTTTCGGGCAAAATTCCCGCTTTCGTTCCCGTACCCGTACCCGTACCCGTACCCGTTGAGGCTTGAGACCCGCCTGTCAACGGGGTCGCAAATTCTCATTCGTTTGACAGGGCAGACATGGCCTCAATAGACATTTTCCCGTGGAACGATCACTTCGATACCGGCATCACCCTCATTGACGAGCAGCATCGCAAGCTCGGGCAGTTGCTCAACCTGCTGGCCCACCACGTGGCCATCGAGTCGCCGCCGCTCGAACTCGAAGCGGTTTTCCATGAAATGCTGGCTTACGCCCGGCATCACTTTGAGTGCGAAGAAAAGCTCTGGGGCAAATACTTGCCCGACGACGCGCTGGAGATCGAGCATCGGCAGGAGCATTCCGATTTCATCGAACAGGTACTCACGCTCAAGGCGCAAAATAGCGCGCATGCCAGCGACGAGGTGATCCGTGAGGTACTTTCGTTTCTGAACCGCTGGCTTGCTTCGCACATGCTCGAGACCGACCGCCACCTTTCGCGAGTGGTGCTGGCCCTGGAGGCGGGCATGGATTTGCCTACCGCCAAGGCCCATGCGCATGAGCAGATGCGCGGCGCCACCCGGGTGTTGATCGACATCATCCTGTCGATCTACGAAACCCTGGGCAACAACACCCTGTTTTTGTTGCGTCAGCTCGCCGAGCGCCAGTCGGTTGAGCAGCGTCTGAGCGTGGCCACCGCCGCAATCGAGTCGCCGCAGGGCACCATCGTGACGGACGCCCAGCGCTTGATCGTGCAAGTCAACACGGCTTTCACCCGGATCACGGGCTACAACGCTGGCGAAGTGCTTGGCAAAAACCCGAACATCCTCAAGTCGGGGCGTCATGGCCCTGATTTCTATACCGCACTGTGGGACGATGTCCACAGCGAAGGCACCTGGAGCGGTGAAGTCTGGAGCCGACGCAAGAATGGCGAGGTCTATCCCGAACATCTCACCATCTCTTCGGTCAAAAATGCGGACAATGTGGTCACCAACTACATCGGCTCCTTCTCTGACATCACCGTTGCCAAGGCAGCCGAGCAGCGGATCGAGGCCCTGGCTTATTCCGACCACCTGACCGGCCTGCCCAACCGGGCCTTGCTGGCAGACCGGCTCCAGCAGGCGCTGGTAGGCAGTGCACGCACCGACCGCATGGGCGCGCTGCTGTTGATAGACCTTGATGACTTCAACACCCTGAACGACACCTTGGGGCATGACACCGGCGACCTGCTGTTGCGCCAGACCAGCGAGCGCCTGGGCTCTTGCGTGCGCGAGGGCGACACGGTGGCCCGCCAGGGTGGTGACGAGTTCGTTGTGGTGCTGGAGAACCTGAGCGAAGACGAGAGCGACGCGGCGGCCCAGACCGAAGCCGTGGCCACCAAGATTGTGGACAAGCTGGCGCAGCCTTTCGATCTTGCGGGGCAGCCTTACCATGGCGGAGCCTGCATTGGTCTGGTGCTCTTCAAGGCGCATTTGCAAAGTGCGCAGGAACTGCTCAAGCAGGCCGACATTGCCATGCACCAGGCCAAGAAGGTCGGACGCAAGACCATGCGCTTTTTTGACCCCCGAATGCAGGAAGTGGTCAACTTGCAGGCCGGTCTGGAAAATGACCTGCGCCGCGCTCTTGAGCAAAAGCAGTTCGAGCTGCACTATCAGATCCAGGTGGACAGCGCGGGCAAGGCACTCGGGGCCGAGGCGCTGATCCGCTGGGACCACCCGCAACGAGGTCAGGTCGCCCCGATCAACTTTATCCCGCTGGCAGAAACCAGTGGGCTGATCCTGCCCATCGGCCAATGGGTGCTCGAAACTGCCTGCGCGCAACTGGCCCGCTGGCAGCAAGTGGCGGGCACCCGCCAGCTGACGCTGGCAGTGAACGTCAGCGCGCGCCAGTTCCTGCAGGCTGATTTTGTATCTCTGGTCGAGCGCACCGTGCGTCAATTTGGCATTGATGCCACACGCCTCAAGCTCGAACTCACGGAGAGCATCTTGCTGCACAACATCACTGAGGCCATCGCCACCATGCAGGCGCTCAAGGTGCTGGGGATCAAGTTTTCCCTGGACGACTTTGGCACTGGCTACTCCTCACTCCAATACCTCAAGTCGTTGCCGCTGGACCAGCTCAAAATTGACCGCTCCTTTGTCAACGAGTTGGCCACCGATGCCAGCGATCGTGCCATTGTTCGCACCATCATTGCCATGGCGCGCAGTCTCGAACTCAACGTCATTGCCGAGGGGGTGGAAACTCAGGAGCAACGCGATCTTCTGCTGGGCAAGGGCTGCGCTGCTTACCAGGGCTATTTGTTTGGCCGTCCGGTGCCCATTGAGCAGTGGACCAGTCAGCTTGAACTTCCCTAGGACTGCGCCATGAAGAACGCCGCCAGCAGCGTCGCCGTTTTTTGGGGCAGCTCTTCGGGGATATAGTGCCCCGCCGCGAGCGCCTGCCCGCTCACCCGGCCCGTGCACTGCGCCTGCCAGAGTTCAAGCGGTTTGAATAGGCGGTGCACCACGCCCCGTTTGCCCCAAAGCGCCAGCACATCGCAGGCAATTTTCCCGCGCCCCTGGTTCGGTTCGGCGCGGCTGAGACGGTCGTGTGCCAGGTCGATGGTGGCACTGGCGCGGTAGTCCTCGCACATGGCGTGGATGGTGTCGGCGTGGCCAAAGCAACGCTCGTATTCGGCCATGGCGGCCGCTTCAAAGTGGGCCAGTCCGCCCGAGCCCCAGCCGCCCAGCTTGGCGTGCAGATAGGCCACCGGGTCGCCCCCGATCATGGCTTCGGGCAGGGGAACGGGCTGGATCAAAAAGAACCAGTGGTAGTAGGCACTGGCAAATTCAAAATCGGTGGCTGCGTACATGTCCAGGGTGGGCGCAATGTCGATGACGCACAGTTTCTCCACCCGCGCGGGGTGGTCCACGGCCAGCCGGTGCGCCACCCGGCCACCCCGGTCGTGGCCACACACCTGGAAGCGTTCAACACCGAGTGCATCCATCACGTCCACCATGTCCTGCGCCATGACGCGTTTGCTGTAGTTACTGTGGTCCGGCAAGCCTGGGGGCTTGCCCGAATCGCCGTAGCCGCGCAGATCGGGCATGACCAGATAAAAGTCTTTTTGTAGCTGCTGCGCGACCCGGTGCCACATCACATGGCTTTGGGGAAAGCCGTGCAGCAGCAACAGCACCGGACGGCCCGCGGGCAGGCCACGCGAAAGACGGGCGTGAATGCGGACGCCTGAGGTATCAAAGTCGCGGGTTTCAAAATCTTCAAACCAGTTCATGAGGAACTCCTTTGCGGACCAGGCAAGTTTGCGCCGGTTCAGGGTGGCGTCTAACCGTGTCGGTGCGAAATTGCTTCAACCGGTGGAGGCAACCCATGAACCATCCCTGATCATTGAATGTGAACCCGGCGTCAATGGTTGGCAGCTTAAACCCAAACGCACCTGAATCCAAACCTTGTGTCGCGGCACCGGGCGCGTCAGTCCAGCAACTCGACCAGTCTTCGCAAGGCGTGCACCACGGTCGCAGCGCGCACCGCCGCCCGGTCCCCGTCAAAGTGGCCACACTCGGTCACACAGCGACCCGGCAGTGCAAAACCAAACCAGACCGTGCCCACGGGCTTGGCGGCACTGCCCCCGCTCGGGCCCGCTACGCCGGTCACGGCGACGGCCACCTGCGCATGCGAGCGGGCCAGCGCGCCCTGCGCCATCGCTCGCGTGACCGCTTCGCTCACGGCGCCCTCGATTTGCAGCATGGCCGCATCCACGCCCAGCATCTCGGTTTTGGCGGTGTTGGAGTAGGTCACAAAGCCGCGCTCGAACCAGGCGCTCGACCCCGCCAGATCGGTGCAGGTGGCGGCAATCAACCCGGCGGTGCAGCTCTCGGCGGTGACCAGCATCAGCTCATTTTTCATGAGTAAATCAGCCAGTAGCCCACGCCAGAAATGAACAGTACGCTCTTGTATAAATAGCGAATCAGGCATAAAAAAAGCGCCACGCGGCAATGCATAACAGGGCGCAGGCGGCGGCCACCAGGTCATCAAACATGATGCCAAACCCGGCCTTGCGCCAAGCCGCACTGTCCTGCGCCGGGTCCACATCGTGAAAAAGCGCGTCGGCCCAGCCGACTGGGCCGGGCTTGGACGCATCAAACAGGCGAAACAGGCCAAACGCAATGGCCTGCCCAACAAAGCCCGTGGGCATCACCAGCCAGAGCACCAGCCAGAAGGCCGCAATCTCGTCCCAGACGATGCTGCCCGGGTCGAGCACGCCCATGTTTTTGGCCGTCACCGTGCAGGCCCACCAACCCACGGGCAGCGACGCCGTAATCAAGAAACCCCAAGTCAGGTCGCTCATGAGCGGCTGCAGCACCACGAACACCAGCCAGGCCCACAGCGTGCCCGTTGTTCCCGGGGCGCGGGGGCTCAGGCCCGAGCCAAATCCCAGCGCGATAAGGTGGGCCGGGTGCGCGAGCATGAAGCGCGCGGTCGGCCGCACTGGCTTGGCAGGTGCCGTCACGCCAGCACCACCTGCTTGCGGCCCTGGACCAAGGTGGCTCCGGTCAACAAAAATGCAGCGAATAGCGCGAGCAGCGGTTTCATGCAAAGTGATCAAAAGAGGTGTAGCGATTGTTTACAGCACTGCCCGCGTTGTCCACCAAATTCAGCGCAGTTTGGGCGTGAATGTGGCCAATGCGGGTCACTTTCGTGACGCTGGCGCGCCCGGCCGCGGCAACGGCTTCGCGCTGACCCGGCGCGGCGGTGAACAGCAACTCGTAATCATCGCCGCCGGCAAGCGCCCAGGCGCGCCACTGGCCGGGCAGAATTTCAGTGTTAAATTGCCCGTTAGCCAATACGCAATCTGCATATGCAGCTACTAATTGTGTAGCGATATCGACATTCACGGTAGCCCCCACGCCCGATTGTTTGAGGATGTGACCCAGGTCGCCGAGCAGCCCGTCACTGACGTCGATGGCGGCCGAGGCGATGCCGCGCAGGGCCAGCCCCAGCGCCACGCGGGGCGTGGGCGTTTCCAGGCGCTGGCGAGCCGCTTCAAACACCGGGGCCGCCATATTAAGGTTGCCGCGCAAGACTTCGAGTGCAAGTCGAGCATCGCCCAGCGTGCCGCTGACGTACAGGTCGTCGCCCGCCCGCGCGCCGCTGCGCAGCAGGGCCTGCGAGCGCCCTGCCACCACCGGTACTTCGCCAAAGACCGTGATGCAGATGTTGCGCGGCCCGGCCGTGGTGTCGCCGCCCACCAGTTCGCAGCCATGCTGATCGGCCAGGGCCAACAGACCTCGGGAGAATGGGGCCAGCCAGGCTTCATCGGCTTCAGGCAAAGCCAGCGCCAGTGTGAAAGCCAACGGCTGGGCTCCGCAGGCGGCCAGGTCGCTCAGGTTCACGGCCAGGGCCTTGTGCCCGAGCTTGAAAGGGTCGGCATCGGGCAGAAAATGGCGGCCCTGCACCAGCATGTCGGTGGAAATCGCCACTTGCGTGCCGGGTTTGGGAGCAAGAATGGCGCAATCGTCACCAATTCCCACCACGGCGCCGCGCTTGGGGCGCGTGAAGAATCGCTCGATCAGGTCGAATTCGCCCACGGTTCAATGCAGGGTGCGCGAGGCACCGCCTGCACTCAGGGCATCGAGCACGAACATGGGCACGTCGGCGTCGAACTTTTCCCCGTCCTCGGCCACACAGAAAAAGCTGCCGTGCATGGTTCCGGTGGGCGTTGCCAGGTGGGTGCCACTGGTGTATTCAAAGCTTTGGCCGGGCTTGAGCAGGGGTTGCTGGCCCACCACGCCCAGGCCTTTGACGCGCTCGGTGTGGCCGTTCGCGTCATTGACGTTCCAGGTGCGTGAGATCAGTTGCGCAGCGGCCTGGCCGATGTTGGTGATCGTCACGGTGTAGGCAAACGCGTACACCCCCCGAGGGGGATCGGACTGCTCGGCCAGATAGCGCGGCGTCACTTCCACAAGGAATTGGTACTTGGACATGGCGCAATCCTATCCTGAAATTTTGCGGGACAGACCGAGCGCAGCGAGCCAGTCTGGCCCGACTAAAATCCGCGCATGACCTACCGCATCGCTCCCTCCCTGCTCTCAGCCGACTTTGCCCGCCTCGGTGAAGAAGTGAAAAACGTCATTGCCGCAGGCAGCGACTGGATTCACTTTGACGTGATGGACAACCATTACGTGCCCAATCTCACATTTGGACCCATGATTTGCAGCGCCTTGCGGCCCCACGCCAAAACCGCGGCCGGGGTGGCGGTGCCCATCGACGTGCACCTGATGGTGCAGCCGGTCGATGCGCTGGCCGCGGCTTTTGCCCAGGCGGGTGCGGACTACATCAGCTTTCACCCGGACGCATCAAGCCATGTGCACCGCAGCATTCAGGCCATCAAGGCCAATGGCTGCAAGGCCGGGCTGGTGTTCAACCCGGCGCAGCCGCTTGACGTGCTGGACTGGGTGATTGAGGACCTCGACCTGGTGCTCATCATGAGCGTGAACCCGGGCTTTGGCGGTCAGAGCTTTATTGATTCGGCGCTGCGCAAGATCGAGGATGTGCGCAAACGCATCTCGGCGAGCGGCAAGGACATCCGGCTGGAGGTCGATGGCGGCATCAAAGTGGACAATATTCGCCGCGTGGCCGACGCCGGGGCCGATACCTTTGTCGCGGGCAGCGCCATTTTTGGCAAGCCTGACTACAAGGCAGTCATCAAGGCGATGCGAAAGATGCTCGATACCGCAATATGAATGATTGTTCTTGGCGCAACGCGAGGGGCATTTTGCCTAGGCTTACAACCCCTCCCTTTAAAGGCTGCTATTCGTCCGTGGCAGGTGGAGTGACTGACTGGTTTGCGCTGGGTTTCACGGACGAGGGATTCCCGCCAGAACCAGAGGGTGCTAAGGCCGGCAGCTCCAAAGTAAAAGATGGGGGTGCATCCGGGCCGGTCGCCAGAACCGCGCTGCGGCGCGAAACGGATTTCAGCACCAACAGATCGTTCACAAATTTGCCAACGCGGTAAGCTCTGGCGGCTTTGCCGTCAATTGAGATGACCGCATAGCCCCCATCGCCTTGGGCGAGCACGCCGGTGAGCGAGAATCGGCGCGAAACCGCATCGGGTGCGCTGGCCGGTCCATCTATTGGCGTCTTTCCGCCTCCCAAGAGTTTTGCGACCCTCGCGGGGTCTGGCGCGCTGGGGGTCGGGAATACCATGGCGGTGGGTGCGCTCAAGGGTGGTGCGGCCCGCGTTTTCATGACCCAGTAGGTGGCATTGGAAGCGGCCAGGGCCGCCAGTGAAAAAGTGACAATTCGTAGCCACCACTTACTATGGGGGTGAGTCTGCATGGAAGGATTATGATCGATACAGTTCAGTCCTCTAAAGGTAATTCAAGCGTCATGAAAGAAATTTTCCCTCGGTGCCTTCGCCGTGTCCAAAAAGGCTTCACGCTGATCGAACTCATGGTGGTTCTGCTGATCATCGGGGTGCTGGCCGCCCTGATCGTTCCCAATGTGCTCAATCGCGCCGACGACGCGCGCGCCACGGCTGCCAAGACCGACGTCAACAACCTGATGCAGGCGCTCAAGCTCTACAAACTCGACAACCAGCGCTATCCCACGGCCGAGCAGGGGCTCGCGGCGCTGCTGACCAAGCCCGCCACCGCGCCGGTGCCGCCCAACTGGAAGTCCTACCTTGACCAGTTGCCTAACGATCCCTGGGGTCAGCCCTATGTTTTTCTCAACCCGGGAATCAAGGGTGAAGTCGATGTGATGTCCTATGGTGCTGACGGGCAAGCGGGCGGCGAGGGCAAGAATGCAGACATCGGCAGTTGGCAGCCGTAGGAGCCTGGGCGGCAGAGCATTTTGCTCCGTGTCCTCCGGCCTTCGGCCTCCTCCTTTTACCTTCACAAAACGCTCGGCCACCCAGGCGGCCAAGCCCGGCCACGCGGGCTTCACACTGCTGGAGTTGCTTGTGGTTCTGGCCATTGTCGGGCTGGCGTCGGCCGGCGTAGGCTTTGCCATGCGCGACACCTCCCAAGTGCAACTGGACCGCGACGCCCAGCGACTGGCGGCCCTGCTCGACTCGGCCCGGGCGCGCTCGCGCATGAGTGGGGTGCCCGTGCGTTGGCGGGCTACACCGACCGGCTTCCGGTTTGAGGGTTTGGCGCCCACAGGTCTGGCTGAGCAGTGGCTGGACCCCGACACCCAGGCCGCGCCAGTGGGGGCTAAAGCGGATGCGCCCACCCTGCTGCTGGGCCCTGAGCCCATCATTGAGCCTCAGGAGCTGATTCTCATGTCGCGCAGCCAGCCCGGCAGGCGGGTTCGCCTGGCCACCGATGGTGTGCGTCCGTTTGCGCTGCAATGAGCGCTCAAGCCCGATCCGTGCTCAATCGCTTTACGCGCCGACTCGCGGCGCTGGCCAAACCTTGCTCACGCGGGACCAGACCGCCGTCACAAGGCGGCTTCACCCTGGTCGAAGTGCTGGTGGCGCTGGCGATCGTGGCCATCGCCCTGACCGCCGGTTTGCAGGCCAGCGCAGCCCTGACGCGCAATGCGCAGCGCCAGTCGGACCTGTTGCTGGGCCAGATCTGCGCCGAGAATGAGTTGGTCAAGCTGAGGCTGTCGCGGCAAATGCCCGGCGTGGGCGACCGCACCATCAATTGCGAGCAAGCCGGGCAGGCGTTCACCGTGGTGCTGGCGGTGCGCACAACACCCAATCCCAATTTTGTGCGGGTCGACGCGCAGGCCAGAAAAGACGACTTCAACGTGCTGCGGATCTCCACCGTGGTGGGGCGCTACTGATGACGCCCGGCGTACTTCAAGCGCTCTCGCCTGTGAGGAGATCGCACGGTTTTACGCTGATTGAACTGTTGGTGGCCATCTCGTTGCTGGCGTTGATGGCGACGCTGGCCTGGCGCGGCCTGGACGGCATGACCCGCTCGCAGGCCAGGATGAGCCAGTATTCGCAGGAGGTGCTGGCCTTGCAGGCCGGGCTGGGGCAGTGGGGCGCGGACCTGGACGCGCTGGCCGAACAGCCCGATGCCTCCAGCCTGGAATGGGATGGTCGCGTTCTGCGGATTTTGCGCAGCGGCTCGGCCGGGCCGGGTGAGGGATTGCGCGTGGTCGGCTGGTCGCGTCGCGAAATCGACGGCGTGGGCCAGTGGCTGCGCTGGCAATCGTCACCCGTAACGACCCGCCCCGCGCTGCAGCGGGCCTGGCAGGAGGCCGGCCTATGGGGGCAAAACGCCAGTGGCCTGCAAAGCGGGCGCGAAGTGCGAATTGCCCCGCTGGACCAGTGGCAGATTTACTATTACCGGGGCGACGCCTGGAGCAACCCGCTTTCCAGCGTCGGCACGACGGGCACGGTCCAGGACACCGAGGCTACCAAAACCGTTGGGACCACAGGGGCATCATCCATCCCCGACGGCGTGCGCCTGGTTCTGACCCTGTCGCCGGGCCAGGCCATCAGTGGTGCCCTGCAGCGCGACTGGGTGCGTCCCATCGTTGGAGGCGGCCGATGAACGCACCCGCCGTGCCAGCGCTGCTCTCCCGACAGCGGGGCGCCGCCATCCTCACGGCCATGCTCACAGTGGTGCTGGTGGCCACGCTGGCGGCTGCTACGATGTGGCAACAGTGGCGGGGGGTTGAAATTGAAGCCGCCGAGCGCTCGCGAGTGCAATCGGCCTGGATTCTCACCGGCGCGCTCGACTGGGCCCGCCTGATCCTGCGCGAGGACGCCCGCAAGGGCGGGGCCGATCACCTGGCCGAACCCTGGGCTGTGCCGCTGGAACAAGCCCGCCTGTCCACGTTTTTGGCGGCCGACCGCAACGACGTGCAGATCGGCGAGGACGCCCAGGATGCATTTCTCTCGGGTCAGATCATTGACCTGCAGTCCCGCCTCAACATGGCCAATCTGATGCAGGGTGCCAGAATCGACGAAGCGAGCTGGCTGGCCATGACCCGGCTTTTTGAACTGCTGAACCTGCCCACCAGCGAATTGACGGCGATGGGTGAGGGGCTCAAGCGGGCGCGCGATCCCAAGGCACAGGACGCAGACAAAGGGGAGGCTTCGCTCTGGCCTGGAACCATCGACCAGCTGGCTTGGCTGGGTTTGTCTGCCAGAACGATTGAGGCCTTGCGGCCCTTTGTCACGCTGCTGCCCGTTCGCACCCCCGTCAATCTGAACACTGCCGAGGCCGAGGTGATCTACGCCACCGTCAGCGCCTACGAAATAGACGACGCCCAGCGCCTGGTGCGTGCTCGCAGCACCAAGCACTTCGGCTCGCTGTCCGATGCCACCAAGGCGGGCAGCAAGGGCGCCGCCACCGCGGCCAATCCATTCAACGAGGCGCAGCACAGCGTGAATTCCCGCTTTTTTGAAGTGCGCGGCGCGCTCAAGGTGCAGGACGCGGTGGTGCAGGAGGTCTCGGTGGTGCAGCGCGATGGTCTGGCGGTCAAGATCCTCTCGCGCCAGCGTGGGGTTGCCTCCGCAACCGCTCCTCTACAATAAGCGGCACGAGCCCCATATGACTACTTTGATCATTGTCCTTCCGCCGGAGCCCCCAGACGCCAGCGTGTCATGGGACTATGCATTGAGCCCCGATGGCAACGCCGTGGCCGAGCAGTCGCGTGCGCCAATGGCACTGTTGCCCGGCGGCGCGGACGAAGTGGTAGCGCTGGTGCCGGTACGTCAGATCTCCTGGCATCGCGTCACCCTGCCGCGTGGGGTGTTGGATCGCCGGTTTTTTCAGGACGGTGGCACAGCGCGCCTGCGGGCCGTGCTTGAAGGGCTCCTGGAAGACCGCCTGCTCGACGAGACCGAACACCTGCATTTCGCCATCGAACCCAAACCGGCGAGCGAGGGGCCGGTGTGGGTCGCGGTGTGCAACCGGGTCTGGCTGCAAAACGGATTGCAGGCGCTCGAACGCTCCGGGCGTGCGGTCGCCCGCATCGTGCCGGAGTTTGCACCCGCTGCCTCTTCCCAAACGCTTCATGTGCTGGGTGACCCCGATCAGGCCGATCTGGTCGTGAGCGCTCCCGCCGGAGTGGCAGTGTGGCCGGCCTGCGCGGCATCGTTGGCACTGATTGAGCGCTCCGACGGCATCGCCCTGGTGGCCGAGCCTGCGGTGGCAGCGCTGGCCGAACAGCTTTTCGGGCAGAGCGTCACGATCGAGCAGGGCGGGCAGCGCTGGCTGCAGGCGGCCCACTCGCCCTGGGACCTGGCCCAGTTCGAATTTGTCAATTCCAACCGGGCCCGGGCCTGGAAGCACGGCGCCGATCTGATGAACCAGTTTGCACGTGCGCCACGCTGGCGTGCGGCGCGGTGGGCCGTGCTCTGCCTGATTGCCGTCAATCTGGTGGGTTTGAATGCCTGGGCCTGGAAAGAGCAGTCTGGCTTGCAAGCGCGGCGCAGCGCCATTGCCAGCGTGCTGACCACAACCTTTCCCTCGGTGCGCCTGGTGATCGACGCGCCGGTGCAAATGGCGCGGGAAGTGGCGCTGCTGCAAAAGGCCAACGGGGTGGCCTCGGGCCGCGACCTGGAGGCTATGCTCAGTGCTCTGTCGGCTGTAGCCCCTGTTGAATCTGAGCTAACCACTATTGAATTTGTAGCAGGTGAATTGCGACTGAAAGGGCTCACGCTGGGCCCCGATGCGCTGGCGGCGACCGTCTTCAAGCTCGCGCCGCTGGGCTACCGTCTGACCGAAGAGGGTGGCAGCCTGGTGCTCAGGCAGGAGGCCCGGTCATGACGCTGTCGGCCACGCTTCAAGCCCGGTGGAAGGGCGTCTCACGCCGGGAGCAGCGGCTGCTGGTCGCGGCAGCGGCGCTGGTGGCACTGGCGTTGCTCTGGTGGATTGGCCTGGCCCCACCGCTGGCAGCCCTGCGCTCAGTGGACACCCAGCGCGCCCAACTCGATGTCCAGATGCAGCAAATGCAACGACTGCAGGCCCAGGCCCAGGCGCTGCAAGCCCAGCCACCCATGCCACTTGAGAATGCGCGGCGCATGCTGGAGTCTGCGCTCAAACCGCTGGGGCCCGTGGCACAGATGACGCTGGCAGGCGAGCGGGTGACCGTCCAGTTCAAAGGCATTTCGCCCGACGCCCTGGCGCAATGGCTGACGCAGGTTCGCCTCAATGCCCGCGCTGCGCCCAGCGAAGCGCGCCTGGTGCGCGGCCCGAGCGGCAACTGGGATGGCTCCGTGGTGCTCGTTCTGGCTGGTCGCTGACGCTGCCCGATCGCTGCTTCCCGCATTCATACCTGCATGAAACGCATCCCAAACGCCGCATCAAGCGCCTCGCCCTGGAATTGGGCCTGGGTCGGTGCGTCGTTGGGTTTGTCGCTCACCGTGCTGGTCAACGCTCCCGCGCACTGGTTGACCGGGGTGTTGCGTCAGGGCACTCAGGGGCGCTTGTTGCTGCAGGACCCCCGGGGCACGGTCTGGACCGGCTCGGCGCAATTGACGCTCACGGGCGGTGCTGGCAGCACGGACGCTGCGACCTTGCCCGGCAGAACCAGTTGGAGGATCCGGCCGATGTGGTTGGGCCTGAGGACCGAGATCCTTGCCGACTGCTGCATGCAGCAAGCCTGGCAACTGAGCGTCAGGCCACGCTGGGGTGGCGCGCAGCTGGCGCTGGCCGACAGCCTGTCGCAATGGCCCGCGCGCTGGCTCACCGGTCTGGGCACCCCCTGGAACACCGTGCAGGCCGAGGGCCAGTTGAGTCTGTCCACCGGCAATTTGAGTGTTGAATGGGTGGCCGGGCGCACCGTGGTGGGCGGACGCGCCCAGATTGACGCCAACCAGATTTCCTCGCGTCTGTCCACCCTCAAGCCCATGGGCAGCTACCGCGTGACGGTGGTGGGCGGGGCCAGTCCGCGGCTTGAATTGTCGACCCTGGAAGGAAGCCTGCAGTTGTCGGGCCTGGGTCAATGGGCTGGATCAAAATTCCGGTTTGAAGGGGTTGGCAGCGCTGCGCCTGAGCGTCTGGATGCGCTGTCCAATCTGTTGAACATCATTGGGCGTCGCGATGGTGCGCGTACCATCATCAAAGTGGGTTGAACTTCTATGAAACATCACAGCTTCAGATTGCCACGCGGACCGGCTCGCGCCATCCTGGCCCCGGTCGTGCTTCTGTCCGCCCTGGGGTTGTTCACGGGCAGTTTGCAGGCGCAGAGCGCCGCTGGCACCAGTAAGACCAGTCAGGGCGGGGCTGGCGTCACCCTGAATTTCAACGGGGCCGAAATCGAGGCCGTGGCGCGCGCCATGGCCAACATCACGGGCTTCAATGTGGTGGTGGACCCGCGCGTCAAGGGCGTGGTGACGCTGGTCACGGAAAAACCGGTGAGCCGCACGGTGGCGATGAACCAGTTCCTGGCCGTGCTGCGCCTGCAGGGCTACACGATGGTGGAGTCGGGCGGTCTGTACAAGGTGGTGCCCGAGGCCGACGCCAAGCTTCAAAGCAGCGCCGTGACGGCCGAGGATGGAAAAACGGCAGGCTCCATTGGTGGGCAGATCACCACCCAGATTTTCAAGCTCAACTATGAGTCGGCCAACAACCTAGTGCCTATCCTGCGTCCGCTGATCAGTCCCAACAACACCATCAACGCCAACCCGGGCAACAATTCACTGGTCATCACCGACTACGCTGACAACCTGCGCCGCATGGCCAGCATCATTGCCGCCATGGACGTGGCCAATGCCACCGACGTGGAGGTGTTGCCGCTCAAGAACGCCATTGCCAGCGATCTGGCACCGCTGGTTCTTCGCCTGATTGATGTGGCGCCCACCGCGGTGCCCGGCCAGTCCGGATCGTCGTTCAAGACCACGGTGATTGCTGAACCGCGCAGCAACGCGCTGATTCTTCGCGCCGCCAACGCTGCGCAGGTGGCGCTGGTGCGCTCCCTTGTGGACAAGCTCGACCAGCCTGATGCTGCCGGTACCAGTGGGGCGGCGGGCAACATCCATGTGGTTTACCTCAAGAATGCGGATGCCACAAAGCTGGCCGCCACCTTGCGCGCAGCGCTTTCGGCCGAGACGGCGCGCCCGGCAGTGGCCGTTGTCCCTGGCGCTGGTGCTTCTGCCTCTGCCGTGACCACCGGCGGGCAAATCCAGGCTGATGCGGCCACCAACGCGTTGATCATCACCGCGCCCGAGCCTCAGTACCGCCAGTTGCGCGCCGTGATTGACCGGCTCGACGGGCGCCGGGCCCAGGTGTTTGTCGAAAGCCTGATCGCCGAGGTCAGCGCCGATCGGGCCGCCGAGTTCGGCATCCAGTGGCAGGGTGCCCTGGGCACTGCAGGTCGGCCCAACATTGGGCTGCTTGGAACCAATTTTGGCAATGCACTGAGCAACATTTTGGGAATTTCGACCTCGATCGCCAGCGGCACCCCCGCACTGGACCGGGGCCTCAACGCGGGCGTGGCCCACCGTACCAACGGCGTGTATGTGCTGGGCTTTCTGGCGCGATTCCTGGAGGAGTCGGGCAGCGGCAACGTGCTCTCCACCCCCAATTTGCTGACTTTGGACAACGAGGAAGCCAAGATCGTGATTGGTCAGAACGTGCCCTTTGTTACCGGCCAGTTCACCAACACCGGTGCCAGTACGGCCACGGTCAATCCGTTCCAGACCATCGAGCGCAAGGACGTGGGTCTGACGCTCAAGGTCAAGCCCCAGATCAGCGAGAACGGAACCGTCAAGCTGGTGATCTACCAGGAGGTCTCCAGCGTGCTGGCTTCCTCAGTGAACGCCAGCAACGGCCCCACCACCAACAAGCGCACCATCGAGTCGACCGTGCTGGTGGAAGACGGCGCCATCGTGGTGCTGGGAGGTTTGCTGCAGGATGAGTACTCCGGCAACCAGGAAAAAGTGCCTGGCCTGGGAGACGTCCCCCTGTTTGGCAACCTGTTCAAGAGTGAAGCGCGCACCCGCAAGAAGACCAACCTGATGGTGTTTTTGCGACCGGTGGTGGTACGTGATGCCTCGGCCGTCGAGCGGCTGTCCCTGGACCGCTACGACCTGATGCGCTCGGGCCAGAAGGATGCCCAACCCGTGCCCAGCCAGTTGGTGCCCATCAACGAGGCCGCACAACTGCCGCCCACGCCGGCCCCACGCGCCGTGGTCGCACCAAGCCCGGCACCCCTGATCAACCACAACTGACCACCGACAAGCCTGCATGCGTTACCCGCTTCCCTATGCCTTTGCCCGAGGGCACCAGTTGCTGCTGGAAGATGACGAGGGCCAGCTGACGCTGCTGATGCACCCGCAATCGGCGCCGGCAGCCCTGGGTGAAGTGCTGCGCAAATACCCGCGCAGCCAGATTCAGATACAGCCTGCTGACCTGCTGGTCCAGCGCATCAGCGCCGCCTATGCGCAAGGGGAATCGAGCGCAGCCGCGGTGGTCAGCGAGGTCGAAAGCGACGCCGACCTGACCCGCATGATGCAGGACCTGCCCGCCATTGAAGACCTGCTGGAGACGTCGGACGATGCGCCCATCATCCGCATGCTCAACGCCCTGCTCACCCAGGCCGCGCGCGATGGCGCCAGCGACATTCACATCGAGCCTTACGAGCGACATTCGAGTGTGCGCTTTCGGGTGGACGGCAGCCTGCGCGAGGTGGTGCAACCCAACCGGGCCTTGCACGCAGCGCTGATTTCACGGCTCAAAATCATGGCCGAGCTCGACATCGCCGAGCGCCGCCTGCCTCAAGACGGGCGTATTTCCCTTCGCATCGGCACCCGCGCGGTGGACGTTCGGGTGAGCACGCTGCCCAGCGCCCACGGTGAGCGCGCGGTGCTGCGGCTGCTCGACAAATCCGAAGGGCGATTGAGTCTTGAAGCGCTGGGCATGCAGGGCGAGGTGCTGGCACGCTTTAACCGGCTGGTGGCGCAGCCCCATGGCATTGTGCTGGTGACGGGCCCGACCGGCTCGGGCAAGACCACCACGCTGTATGCGGCCTTGAGCCGACTCGACGCCGCTCGCAGCAACATCATGACGGTGGAAGACCCCATTGAGTATGAGCTCCCGGGAATTGGTCAAACACAGGTCAATGCCAGGATTGAGCTCACTTTCGCCAAGGCCCTGCGCGCCATCCTGCGGCAGGACCCCGATGTGATCATGATCGGTGAAATCCGCGATTTCGAAACAGCCCAGATTGCGATTCAGGCCTCGCTGACCGGCCATCTGGTGCTCGCCACCCTGCACACCAACGACGCCAGCAGCGCCGTCACACGGCTCACCGACATGGGTATCGAGCCGTTCCTGCTGAGCTCCTCGCTGCTGGGGGTGCTGGCGCAGCGCCTGGTGCGCAAGTTGTGCACGCACTGCAAATTGGCCGGTGCTGCCGATGCCCAGGGTGCCGTGTACCACCCGGTAGGTTGCCCGCAATGCGGCCAGACCGGCTACGCAGGTCGCTCGGGTGTGTTTGAGTTGCTGCTCACCGATGAGGCTATCCGGGCCCAGATCCACAATCGCGCTTCCGAGGCCGACATCCGCGCTGCGGCCCTGGCTGGCGGCATGACCCTGATGCGCGAGGACGGCGAGCGCCTGGTGCAGGCCGGCATCACCTCGCGCGAAGAATTGATCCGCGTGACCCGGGACTGACCGGCCAACCTTGAGTTTGCGATGCCCGTCTATTCATTTGAAGCCCTGACCGCCCAGGGCCAAACCCGCAAGGATGTGATCGAGGCCGATTCGGCCCGGGCCGCGCGCAGCCTTTTGCGGGCCCAGTCGATGGTGCCCTTGCGGGTTGAGGCAATCGGCGCGGGCGGCCACACAGAGTTGGGCCGAGGCGCCGCTGCGGGCAGTGCGGGGTTGAAGCGGCGGGTCTTTAACGCCACGGGTCTGGCCATCTGGACCCGCCAGCTCGCCGGATTGGTGTCCTCGGGCCTGCCCCTGGAGCGCGCCTTGACTTCGCTCTCGGAGGAGGCGGACCGTGAGGCCCAGCGGCATCTGGTGGCCTCGTTGCGCGCCGAAGTCAATGGCGGCGCATCGTTCGCCAAGGCCCTCTCCCAGCATCCGCGCGAGTTCTCCAACATTTTCATCGCCGTCATCGGGGCCGGTGAGCAAAGCGGAAACCTGGGGCTGGTGCTCGAGCGCCTGGCCGATGACCTGGAAGAGCAGCAGGCGCTCAAGGCCAAGCTCATCGGAGCGGCGCTTTATCCGGCCATTGTTACGCTGGTGGCCATCGTCATCGTGCTGTTCCTGGTGACCTATGTGGTGCCGCAGGTGGCTCATGTCTTTGCCGGCAGCAAGCGGGCGTTGCCTCTTTTAACCGTGCTCATGATCGCCACCAGCGATTTTGTTCGCAGCTACGGCTGGGCGATGCTCGCCGCCATTGTTTTGGCCGTGGCCGCCTTGCGAACCGCTCTGGCGCGCGAGGCATTCCGGGAAAAATTTGACGCGGGCTGGCTCAATCTACCCGTGCTGGGCAGTCTGGCGCGCAGCTACAACACGGCGCGTTTTGCCAACACCCTGGCCATGCTCGCCGCCGCAGGCGTACCCATCCTCAAGGCTTTGCAGGCGGCAGCCGAAACATTGTCCAACCGGGCCATGCGCGCCGATGCGCTGGACGCGCTGGTTTTGGTGCGTGAAGGCGCACCGCTGGCCTCGGCTCTGGCCCAAAAGAAGCGCTTTCCTGGTTTGCTGGCCATGTTTGCCCGGCTGGGTGAGCAGACCGGGCAATTGCCAATGATGCTGCAGCGCGCGGCCAAGCAGCTCAGCACGGAGGTGCAGCGCCGCGCCATGCAACTCGCCACCATTCTTGAGCCACTGCTTATCGTGGCCATGGGCGTGGTGGTGATGCTGATTGTGCTGGCGGTGTTGCTCCCCATCATTCAACTCAATCAACTGGTGAAATGACGGGCTTGATTGGACGGTTTGACATCGATGCAGCTATCGTCGATCTCGACGGCACCCTGGTCGATACGCTCGGTGATTTCTGCGTGGCGCTCAATCGCATGCTGGCCGACCTGCCGGCTCCGTTCTGCGGTCAGACAGTCGATCGGGCCAGCGTCGCCCTGTTGGTTGGCAAAGGGTCGGAGCATCTGTTAAAAAGCGTGCTAGCACTTGTCAATGATTGCATTTTAGCTATTAATATAGAAGCGCCTGCACTCACCCCAACGCAACTCGATCAACTCTACGAGCATGCCTGGTCCAGATACCAGCACCACTATGAGGCGATCAATGGGCAGCATTCGGACGTGTACGTTGGGGCCCGTGAAGGATTGGCTGGCCTCAAGAAGCAAGGTCTCAAGCTGGCTTGTTTGACCAACAAGCCCACCCTGTTTGCAAAGACCCTGCTGCAAGCCAAAGGTTTGGACGGATTTTTTGAGTTCACCTTTGGCGGCGATGCCTTTGACCGCAAAAAACCGGACCCCCTGCCGCTGTTCAAGACTTGCGAAGCGATGGGAACGACACCGGCGCGAACCCTGATGATTGGGGACTCCAGCAACGATGCAAAAGCGGCGCGCGCCGCGGGCTGCCCGGTGCTGCTGGTCACCTACGGCTACAACCACGGCGAACCGGTGCAAGCCGTTGACGCGGACGGCTTGACCGACTCATTGGAAAACCTGCTGCGCGCTTGAGCCGAGTTTCGACCTAAAAACTCTCCCAATCCCCATCGGCTGCGGGGGTGGCCTGGGCCGCTGGCCGCGCCGCCTCGGCTCGGTTTGTGAGTTGTTTGACTGGAACAGGCCGTCGTGCTGTAGCGCCCTTGGAGATACTGCCGTCGTTCCGGCCGATGCCTTTGTAGAGCGGCGTCTCAAGGCTGTGCGGGCGCGCCGCTGTGCTGGCCGGGACGCCGGACTGATGGGCTTGATCGTCTGCGAGCTTGAACACCGCCACCGTGTCCACCAGTTCCTGAGCCTGCGATTGGAGGCTGCTCGCTGCTGCGGCCATCTCTTCAACCAGTGCTGCGTTTTGCTGGGTGCTTTGGTCCATTCGGGCCACGGCCTGGCCGACCTGGGCTACGTCCGCACTTTGCTCGTTGCTCGCTGCGCTGATCTCGCCCACGAGGTCGGTCACGCGCTTGATGGCGTTTACCGCCTCGGTCATGGTCACTCCGGCTTGACCGACCAGGGCCGTGCCTTGCTCGACCTGCTCGACACTCGTATTGATCAGGGTTTTGATTTCTTTGGCGGCATCGGCTGATCTTGCGGCCAGGGCTCGCACCTCGCTGGCGACCACGGCAAAACCGCGGCCTTGTTCGCCCGCCCTGGCCGCCTCGACAGCGGCGTTCAGGGCCAGGATGTTGGTCTGAAACGCGATGCCGTCGATGACGCTGATGATGTCGGAGATTTTTCGGGAGGAGTCGCTGATGCCTCGCATGGTGTCCACAACCTGGGCCACCACAGCCCCGCTCTGGATGGCCACACTCGATGCGCTTTGGGCAAGCTGGTTGGCTTGGGCTGCGTTGTCGGCGTTTTGTTTGACGGTGACGTTGAGCTCTTCCATGGAGGCTGCGGTCTCTTGCAGGGCACTGGCCTGATCTTCGGTGCGCTCGGAAAGGTCCAGGTTGCCTTGTGCGATTTCCGCGCTAGCCATGGCCACGCTCTCGGCACCCTGGCGCACGTGGGTGACCACCACAGACAGGCTGGACTGCATGGCTTGGAGCGCACGCATCAGTTCGGCGATTTCGTCTGCACCCTGCACCCGTACACTTCGGCTCAAATCGCCCCGCGCGACGCCCTGCGAGAGTTTCACGATAAATTGCAGTGGGTTGGCAATGCCCTTGGCCAGCCCCCAGCCATACCAGACTGCCAGCACCAGTCCCGCCACGATGGCGGCCAGGGACACGATTCGAATGGTGTTAAACCGCTCAGTGGCGTCGTCGAACTCCTGCTTGGCCCCCTCCACCTGCAACTTCATCAGGTGGTCAGCTGATGCATTGGCGGCTTCAAACAAGGGGCTTATTTTTTCGAGTGTCAGACGTTGCGCCACATTGAAAGAATGCTGGCGCAGCGCCTTGACAGCGGGAATCAGGCCCTCTTGCACGAGCCTGTTGCGCTGTTCCTCGTAATCGCGGGCAGCCTGTGTCGCCTGCGTTGAAAGCGCCGCGGCCATGTAGGACTTCCAAAGCTCGTCGTTTCGGGTAATCGCAGCTTCGACCTGCGCCGTATTCTTATCGATGCCCTCATCGGTTGGCTCAAGCACCAAATCCACGATGAACTGGCGGCTGCGCAATTGAAGCGTTTGCATTTCCGCCAAATAGGCAATCGGTACCGTCGAGTCCGAATACACCCGGCCCAGCGCGTCATCGCTTTTGGACAGGCCATATAGGCCGATGCTGCCGATGAGCACGATCAACCCTGTCAGCAGGGCAATGAGCACCGCCAGCCGGGTGGATATTCTGAGTTTGCTCATGGTTACTTATCGGCGGTGGGGGAGCTTGCTGTAGGTGCAGAGAAAAAAAAGGCGGCAGATCATCACAATCTGCCGCCTTTGAGGCCAATCTGTCAAAAGCCTGATCTATTTACCCCCGAGAAGCGCATCTTTGAGTTTGTGGTCGGCGGGCACCTCGCCCAGCCAGATGGCCATCAGGGCATTGAAAAACGCCGGTTCCTTGAAGGGTTCGCCCTGGACCTTGCCCTTGGAACTGACCACCGCACCGGTGTCGGGAATCCAGTCAATCAAAATCACGTCGCCGGCAGACATCTTCTTCTGTTCAGAGAAAATCTTGCCCATGCGGATCAAGCCGGGAACCAGCTTGGACATTTCGTTTTTGGGTGTGTTGTCTTCCATGCCCCGGGTCATCAGCTTACCCAGTTCGTTGGCGTCGACATCGCGCAGAAAGGTCAAAGCCATGCGCTTGGGGCCGGGCTGGTTGACCAGTTCCTCATGCGAGGCGGCCTTCTTGCCAGCATACAGGGCGGCCACATAAACCTTGACGATGCCGAACTTGTAGCGGGTGCCCGCGCCGTTGAGAGCCAGCTGGGTGTTGGCCACGGTGGCGCTGTCTTCAACCTTGACGCCGTTGATTTCGAGGGTGGCGGCCATCGCATTGAGGGCCAGCAGGCCGCCCAGGGCTGCCACCAAGAGGGGTTTCATGAAATTCATAGGATCTCCGTAAAGTGCAACGAATGTGCTTGCTCGATGAGCGCCCGATTCTGCTTCGCAAAGCGTTTGAGGGCAATAGGGTTTTCGATCATAGCCCCTTGGGGCCTGCCGTGCCAAACCCGCTGGGGGTTTGCTACACTGAACTCATGTTCATTCACCGCATCAGTATTGAAGGTTGTGACGACCGGGGGGCCTGGCCCTGGCGCAGGCCGCAAGAAGCCCAGGCCCGCGCCTGACTCCCCCCGCCCTGTCTGAATGAACTGCAGCACCCCGTGCTGCTTGCTGGGTTGACCGCCCACTGGCGCGCACAATCCGCAGGCCTCGCGCTGCAAATGCGTCGGTGAACTGAAAGAGCTTTTCACGTGATCTCTGAACCTGAATTCAAAACCCTGGCCGCACAGGGCTTCAACCGTATTCCGCTGATGGCACAGGCTTTTGCCGATCTGGAAACGCCTTTGTCTCTGTACCTCAAGCTTGCGCACACCGGAGAGTCCGCCCCGTACAGCTTCCTGCTGGAGTCGGTCGTCGGCGGAGAACGCTTTGGCCGTTACAGTTTTATCGGATTGCCGGCCCGCACACTGGTGCGCTCCATGGGTTTTGGTGTAAACGCCCGCACCGAGGTCGTGACCGACGGCGTGGTGGTGGAAACGTCCAGCCAGAACCCGCTCGATTTCATCTCCGCCTACCAACAGCGCTTCAAAGTGGCCCTGAGCCCGGGCCTGCCACGTTTTTGTGGCGGCCTGGCCGGTTATTTTGGGTACGACGCGGTGCGCTATATCGAGAAAAAGCTCGAACACAGCTGCCCGCCCGACACCCTGGGCTGCCCCGATATTTTGTTGCTGCAGTGTGAAGAGCTGGCGGTGATCGACAACCTGTCGGGCAAGCTGCACTTGATTGTGTACGCCGATCCGGCCGAGCCGCAAGCCTATCAACACGCCGCCGGGCGGCTGCACGAACTCAAGCAGTCGCTTCAATCGTCGGTCAAGGCCCCTGCGATCAAGCCAACCCAGGGCCATCCCGCCGAGCGCGCCTTTGCCAAGGCGGATTACATCGCCGCTGTGGAGCGCGCCAAGGAGCTTATCGCGGGTGGCGACTTCATGCAGGTGCAGGTGGGCCAGCGCATCAGCAAGCGCTACACCGAGTCGCCGTTGAGCTTGTACCGGGCGCTGCGCTCGCTCAACCCCAGTCCGTACATGTATTACTACCACTTTGGCGATTTCCATGTGGTGGGGGCCAGCCCCGAAATCCTGGTCCGCCAGGAGCAGATCACGCTGGACGGCCAAACCGAGCAGAAAGTCACGATCCGCCCGCTGGCCGGAACCCGGCCCCGAGGCACCACGCCTGAGAAGGACAAGGCGGCCGAGGTTGAACTGGTCAACGACCCCAAGGAGCGGGCCGAACATGTGATGCTGATCGATTTGGCACGCAACGACATCGGGCGCATTGCCAAGACCGGCAGCGTCAAGGTGACCGAGGCCTTCAGCGTGGAGCGCTACAGCCATGTGATGCACATCGTGAGCAATGTCGAGGGGGTGCTCCTCGATGGCATGACCAGCATGGATGTGCTCAGGGCCACTTTTCCGGCGGGCACTCTCACGGGCGCGCCCAAGGTGCACGCGATGGAACTGATTGACCAGCTTGAGCCCACCAAGCGCGGACTGTACGGTGGTGCCTGTGGCTATCTGAGCTATGCGGGCGACATGGACGTGGCCATTGCCATCCGCACCGGCATCGTCAAGGACCAGATGCTGTACGTGCAGGCCGCCGCCGGGGTGGTGGCCGATTCCGTGCCCGAACTGGAGTGGCAGGAAACCGAGGCCAAGGCGCGGGCGCTGCTGCGCGCCGCCGAGCTGGTGGAGCAAGGGCTGGAGTGATGCTCAAGTTGCCCCACTGGCGCCCCTGGCTGCTGCTGGGCGTGGCTGAGAAAATTCATGCGGCACTCCGGCAGCCGTTTGTGCTTCCCAAGGGGGAATCCGCCACCATTTCGTCGTGCATCGGGGTTGCGATTTTTCCGGACCACGGCCAGGACGAGCAAACTTTGAGTCGCCACGCCGATGCTGCGATGTACCAGGCCAAACAAGCTGGGCGCGACCGGTTTGTGTTGTTTGACGCGTCGCCCCCCCGCAAATGAACCGGATAACCCATGAAACTATTGATGATCGACAACTACGACAGCTTCACCTACAACATCGTCCAGTACCTGGGTGAGCTCGGTGCGCAGGTGCAGGTGTACCGCAACGATGAGATCACGGTGGAGGAAATTGACGCCAGGCTCAAAGCGGGCCAGCTTGACCGGCTGATGGTCTCCCCCGGGCCGTGTTCGCCTTCTGAGGCGGGCATTTCCGTGGCCGCGATCGAGTATTTCGCCGGCAAGTTACCCATTTTTGGGGTTTGCCTGGGGCATCAATCCGTGGGCGCTGCGTTTGGTGCCAAGATTGTCCGCGCCCAGCAGCTGATGCATGGAAAAACCAGTGTGATCACGACCACCCAGGAAGGTGTGTTTGCCGGGTTGCCGGCTCAATTCACGGTCAACCGCTACCATTCACTGTCCATCGAGCGTGCCAGCTGCCCGGCCTGCTTCAAAGTCACGGCCTGGACCGAGGACGGGGAGATCATGGGCATCCGGCATACTTCGCTGGACATCGAGGGCGTCCAGTTTCACCCCGAGAGCATTCTCACCGAGCACGGCCACGCCATGCTGAAGAATTTTCTGGGTCCGCGTCCGGCCGGGGTTGAACAACCCGCCGCTGCGATGAATGGATGATTTGCTACTATTAATATAGCTGACTATGTAGTAACGACGAAGTATAGAGGCGAAAATGGCACATAAAACCGTTAGGAAGACCGTTGACCTGCGCAGCGACACCGTCACGCAGCCCACCACCGCCATGCGCGAGGCGATGCTGGCTGCGCCTCTGGGAGACGATGTCTTTGCTGATGACCCCAGCGTCAACGCCCTGCAGGAGAAACTCGCCGCCATGCTCGGTTTTGAAGGCGCTCTGTTTGTTCCTACCGGCACACAGAGCAACCTGTGCGCGATCTTGTCGCACTGTCAGCGCGGCGACGAGTACCTTGTCGGGCAGATGGCGCACTGCTACCGCTGGGAGGGGGGCGGCGCGGCGGTGCTGGGCAGCGTGCAGCCGCAACCCTTGAACCACCAGGACGACGGCACGCTGGCGCTGGCCGACATCGAGGCCGCGATCAAGCCTGATGACCCCCACTTTGCCCGCACCCGGTTGTTGGCGCTGGAGAATACACTGGGCGGCAAACTGCTGCCTTTTGACTACGTGCAGCAGGCTACCGAACTGGCTAAATCCAGGGGTTTGAGCACCCACCTCGATGGCGCTCGTCTTTTCAATGCGGCAGTGGCTCAGGCTACCTTGACCGGAACCGACACCCTGGCCGAGGCGCGTCGCATCGCCCAGTGCTTTGACAGCGTATCGGTGTGCCTGAGCAAGGGGCTGGGCGCGCCCGTCGGGTCTGCGCTGTGCGGCAGCGGCGAGTTTCTGCGCCGGGCCCACCGGATTCGCAAGATGGCCGGTGGCGGCATGCGCCAGTCGGGCCTGTTGGCGGCAGCGGGCTCTTACGCGCTGGACCATCATGTGCAGCGCCTGGCCGATGACCACGCCCTGGCCCGCCGACTCGCCGATGGTCTTTCCAAACTCCCTGGACTGGTCGTCGAGCCCCCGCAGACCAACATTGTATTTGCGGACCTGGTGGGTCAGGCCAAAGAGCGAGCCCCCGGGTTGATCCCGTTTCTGGCCGAGCGCGGTGTGCTGGCCATCGGTTTGTACCGACTGCGCTTTGTCACCCACCTCGATGTCGATGCCGCCGGTATCGATCATGCTTTAGCGTGTATGCATGAGTTTTTTCTAGCCACCCATTGAGAGATGACATGACGAGCCCCAACAAGATTACGCCCCAGGAAGCGCTGCTGCGCACCATCGAGCACCGGGAAATCTTTCACGACGAGATGCTGCACATCATGCGCCAGATCATGCGCGGCGAGTGGTCGCCCCTGATGACCGCCGCTCTTATCACCGGCCTGCGCGTCAAGAAGGAAACCATCGGTGAGATCACCGCAGCGGCGCAGGTGATGCGCGAGTTCTCCACCAAGGTCGAGGTGCCCGACCGGACCCACCTGGTGGACATCGTGGGCACGGGCGGCGACGGCTCGCACACCTTCAACATCTCGACCTGCGCCATGTTTGTGGCCGCCGCGGCCGGTGCCCGGGTCAGCAAGCATGGCGGGCGCAGCGTCAGCAGCAAGAGCGGCAGCGCCGATGTGCTCGAATCTCTGGGTGTCAACATCAATCTGTCTCCCGCAGCCATTGCCCGTTGCCTGGCCGAGGTGGGCGTGGGCTTCATGTTCGCGCCCAACCACCACCCCGCCATGAAAAATGTGGCGCCAGTGCGCAAGGAGATGGGGGTCAAAACCATCTTCAACATTCTGGGCCCGCTCACCAACCCAGCCGGAGCGCCCAATATTTTGATGGGCGTGTTTCACCCCGACCTGGTCGGAATCCAGGTGCGGGCTCTGCAGCGCCTGGGAGCCGAGCATGCATTGGTGGTGTACGGCCGGGACGGGATGGATGAAGTGAGCTTGGGTGCGGCCACGCTGGTGGGCGAACTCAAGGGGGGTGAAATTTTGGAATACGAAATTCACCCTGAAGACTTTGGCATGGTTATGGCCAGCAATCGCTCGCTCCGAGTGGAAACGCCCGAGGAGTCCCGGGCCATGCTGCTGGGCGTGCTGGACAACGTGCCTGGCCCAGCCAAAGACACCGTGGTGCTCAACGCCGGGGTGGCCCTGTACGCCGCCAATGTGGCAAAGACTATGGCCACCGGCATCGACCTGGCCAAAAAAGCGGTGGAGTCGGGTGCGGCCAGGGCCAAGCTGGCGCAACTGGTGGAGCAATCGAAAACACTGAGTGTCGACTGATATGCAACGGTTGCTTCAAGGGGAAGCTGCCTGGATCGCTCTGGGTGAGTCGGCGCTTTTTATCTTTTCGGGCTTGGCAATGCACCGCAGATACATCAACATTTTGAAGAGCAGCTCGAAGGAGCCACCCAAGCATGAGTGACATTCTGGACAAAATCGTGGCCGTCAAGCGTCAGGAAGTGGCCGCCACCATCAAGCGCAAATCGCTGGCCGTTGTGCGGGCCGATGCCCAATCCCGTGTGCTGACGCGAGATTTTGTGGCTGCTTTGCGTGCCAAGATCGCCGCCGGGCAGCCCGCCGTAATTGCCGAGATCAAGAAGGCGAGCCCTTCCAAAGGCGTGCTGCGCGAGGACTTCATACCGGCCGACATCGCTCAAAGTTACGCCGAACATGGCGCGGCCTGCCTGTCGGTGCTCACAGACGTTCAATTTTTTCAGGGCAGTGTGGACTACCTCAAGCAGGCGCGGGCCTCCTGCCAGTTGCCAGTTCTGCGCAAAGACTTCATCGTGGACGCCTACCAGGTGTATGAATCCCGAGCCATGGGGGCCGACGCCATTTTGCTGATCGCCGCCTGCCTGGACGACGCACAAATGAGAGAGTTTGAGTCGATCGCCCTCAGCCTGGACATGGCTGTGCTGGTAGAAGTGCACGACGGCGCAGAACTGACCCGAGCGCTCAAACTCAAGACCCCCCTGATCGGCATCAACAACCGCAACCTCAAGACCTTTGAGGTGTCGCTGGAGACAACCCTGTCACTCAAGCAGGAGGTGCCTGAGGACCGACTGCTGGTCACCGAAAGCGGGGTGCGCACCCGAGACGACGCGCTGCGCCTGGGCGCCGCTGGGGTCAATGCATTTCTGGTGGGCGAAGCCTTTATGCGCGAACCCGACCCGGGCGAGGCATTGGCAAAACTGTTTTCAGTAAGTTGAAACGACGCTCAACGGCATGTTGAAAACCGTCATTTTGATATTGATTCAGGAGTTGTCATGCTTGTATCAAAAGGGGTAACGAGCAGTTTTCCATTTAGAAGCGGAACCGCAGCGACGCCGCCCGAAAGCACACGCTTGATGCAGTGGAACCCGCAGAACTGGCCCGTGGCCGAGGACTGGCGAACCCTCCTTGATGGCTTTATGGCCGGCAAGGTCGGTCAGCAACTGGGCCGCTTTGTGTGTGAGCGCCTGTCCGCGCATGCTGTCATCTACCCGCCCCAACCCTTTCGCGCCCTGGAATTGACGCCATTGGCGCAGGTTCGGGTGGTGATCCTCGGACAAGACCCCTACCACGGACCGTCCCAGGCTCAGGGTTTAGCGTTTTCGGTTGCACCGGGAAGCAAACTGCCGCCGTCCCTGTACAACATCTTCAGAGAAATCATGGCCGACCCTCTGCTCGATCTCGGCCAATCGGCGCGCCCACGAGACGGCAGCCTGATCGATTGGGCCCGGCAAGGGGTTCTGCTGCTCAACACAGTCCTCACCGTGGAAGCTGCAAACCCCGCCAGTCATGCCAAACGGGGTTGGGAGGCGCTCACTGACTTGATCATTGAGGTCGTTTGCGAGAACCCCCATCCAGTGGTGTTCTTGTTGTGGGGCGCGCAAGCACAGGCCAAAGCGGGGCTGATAGACAGGTGCGACCCGGAACGCCGTCACCTGGTCTTGACCGCCAATCATCCCTCGCCGCTGTCGGCCAGGCGCGGCCCCAAACCCTTTTTGGGCTGCGGCCATTTCGGCCAGACCAACGCGTTTTTACGTCAACAGGGGCGTTCACCGGTGCTTTGGTAGGCATTTACCGCACGCTGAGCTTGTGCCAATTGGCGCAATTCGTGGCATAATCCGCAGTTCACCGAAGGAGAGGTGGCCGAGTGGTTAATGGCAGCAGACTGTAAATCTGCCCTCTTACGAGTACGCTGGTTCGAATCCAGCCCTCTCCACCAGTGACGGTTTGACGATGAGGCAGCCTTCGGGCCAACCCCCTGGAGGTGTGTGAGGCGCTACAGTAATGGAGTGTCAAGCAAGGTTTTGCGGGGTTCGTATAGTGGTAATACCTTAGCCTTCCAAGCTAAAGCGAGGAGTTCGATTCTCCTACCCCGCTCCACTGCTCTGGCGCCCTGGTTGGTGGAGAGATTTTAATTGGACCTGTTGTTGACAGGTTTGAAATGCCCATTTGGCTCAGTGGCAGAGCACTCCCTTGGTAAGGGAGAGGTCGCGGGTCCGATTCCCGCAATGGGCACCAGTTTTTGAATGGGTTGACCAACCACGCGAACTGTCGGTGCTGGTCAATCTGGATAGTTTTAATTCGACGGTTCTTTACTTTTCGGAGTCTGAAAATGGGAAAAGAAAAATTCACACGCACCAAGCCTCACGTCAACGTAGGCACCATTGGCCACGTGGACCACGGCAAGACCACCTTGACTGCGGCCATCACCAGCGTGCTGGCGGCCAAGTTTGGTGGTCAGGCCAAGGCCTATGACCAAATTGACGCCGCTCCTGAAGAAAAAGCGCGCGGTATTACCATCAACACAGCGCACGTTGAGTACGAAACGGCCAACCGCCACTACGCCCACGTCGATTGCCCTGGCCACGCTGACTATGTGAAAAACATGATCACCGGTGCCGCTCAGATGGACGGAGCCATTTTGGTGTGCTCCGCTGCAGACGGTCCCATGCCCCAGACCCGCGAGCACATCCTGCTGGCCCGTCAGGTGGGCGTACCCTACATCATCGTGTACCTCAACAAGTGCGACATGGTGGACGACGCCGAACTGCTCGAACTCGTTGAAATGGAAGTGCGCGAGCTTTTGGACAAATACGAATTCCCGGGCGATGCCACCCCCATCATCCACGGCTCAGCCAAGCTGGCCATGGAAGGCGACAAGGGCGAAATGGGCGAAGGCTCCATCTTCAAACTCGCTGAAGCCCTGGACACCTACATCCCGCTGCCCGAGCGCGCGGTTGACGGCGCCTTCCTGATGCCCGTCGAAGACGTGTTCTCCATCTCTGGCCGGGGCACCGTGGTGACCGGTCGTATCGAGCGCGGTGTGATCAAAGTCGGCGAAGAAATCGAAATCGTCGGTATCAAAACCACCCAAAAGACCACCTGTACCGGCGTTGAGATGTTCCGCAAACTGCTTGACCAGGGTCAAGCCGGTGACAACGTGGGCATTTTGCTGCGCGGCACCAAGCGTGAAGACGTCGAGCGCGGCCAAGTGCTGTGCAAGCCCGGCTCCATCAAGCCCCACACCCATTTCACTGGCGAGATCTACGTTCTGTCCAAGGACGAAGGCGGCCGTCACACCCCCTTCTTCAACAACTACCGCCCCCAGTTTTACTTCCGCACGACGGACGTGACCGGAGCGATTGAGTTGCCAGAAGGCAAAGAGATGGTGATGCCAGGCGATAACGTCTCGATCACTGTCAAGCTGATCAACCCCATCGCCATGGAAGAGGGCTTGCGCTTTGCCATCCGCGAAGGCGGCAAGACCGTGGGCGCCGGTGTGGTTGCCAAGATCATTGCTTAAGTGGTGAAGTGAATTTTGTAGGGGCGTAGCTCAATTGGCAGAGCGTCGGTCTCCAAAACCGAAGGTTGATGGTTCGATTCCTTCCGCCCCTGCCACCTGACCTGATGTAGTCAAGAAGGTGGATTTCAGGCCCGCTACGAGAGTAGCGGGCTTCAGCGTCTAAAGGCGACTGAGTTAATTTGACGAAGAAAAGTGCGAGATTGAATAATGGCCACCACACAAGTTGAAACCGTCAGTACTGGAGCAGACAAAGCCAAGCTCGCGGCGACCGTGGCCCTGGTTGTGGCCGCATTTGTCGCCTATTACCTGGTTGAAAAGCAGGGTCCGCTGGTGCAGTGGGGCGTATTGCTGTTGGGCATTGCTGCGGCGGTGGTGGTGTTTTTTACCTCCGAGTCGGGCAAGGCGCTCTTTGCGTTTGGCCGTGATTCCGCACGTGAACTCAAAAAAGTGGTGTGGCCCGCACGCAAGGAAACCGTTCAGATGACGGCCTATGTGTTTGGTTTTGTCCTGCTGATGGCCTTATTTTTGTGGCTGACGGACAAGACCCTCGAGTGGGTTTTTTATGATCTGATCCTGGGGTGGAAAAAGTGATGACTGATACGACAGAAACACCTTCGATCGAAACCCCCACCGCCGCGTCAGTGCTGGCCACCGCGCCGAGCAACCCTGATCTTCGCTGGTATGTTGTGCATGCCTATTCGGGTATGGAAAAGGCTGTTGAACGCAATATTCTCGAGCGCATCAACCGTGCCGGGATGCAGGATAAATTTGGCCGCATTCTGGTTCCAATGGAAGAGGTCGTCGAGATCAAAAATGGTCAAAAGAAGACTACAGAGCGCAAGTTTTTCCCGGGCTATGTTCTGGTTGAAATGGTCATGGATGATGACACCTGGCACCTGGTCAAACATACCAACAAGGTAACCGGTTTTGTGGGGGGGGCCAAGAATCGACCTGCTCCGATCTCCGAGTCTGAGGTCTTGAAGATCGTCAGCCAGATGCAGGAAGGCACCGAGAAACCCCGGCACAAGGTCGAGTTTGTGGTGGGCGAGTATGTGCGCGTCAAAGACGGCCCATTCACCGATTTCAATGGATCGGTGGAGGATGTCAATTACGAGAAGAGCAAGGTTCGGGTCGCAGTCACTATTTTTGGCCGATCCACACCCGTGGAACTTGAGTTTTCACAGATTGAGAAAACCTAATTGAATTTACCGGGGGATGGCCACGATTGGCGTGGCAAATTGAACCTCACTTGAATTGTTTGAGCGATTTTGCACTTTCCGGCTCGGTGCAAATGTTGAGTTAGCGAGTCGTTAAACCCGGGGAGCCAGGGCCTGCAGAATTGGCTGCGGAGCCAGGGCGTTATCACCCGAAAGGAGAAAAGCATGGCGAAAAAAATCGTCGGTTTTGTCAAGCTGCAAGTTCCTGCAGGCAAGGCAAACCCATCACCCCCCATCGGCCCGGCATTGGGTCAACGTGGTTTGAACATCATGGAGTTCTGCAAGGCGTTCAACGCCCAGACCCAGGGTATCGAGCCGGGTCTGCCACTGCCTGTGGTGATCACCGCTTTCGCCGACAAGAGCTTCACTTTTGTCATCAAGTCGCCGCCATCATCGATTCTGATCAAGAAGGCCGTCAAGATTGACAAGGGATCGGCAACGCCGCATACCGTCAAGGTCGGCAAGATCACGCGCGCTCAGCTTGAAGAGATCGCCAAGACAAAAATGAAAGACCTGACCGCAGCCGATATGGATGCAGCGGTTCGGACCATTGCCGGATCGGCACGGTCCATGGGCGTGAATGTGGAGGGTGTTTAAATGACGCAGCTCACAAAAAAACAAAAATCGTTCCAGGGCAAGATTGACAGCAACAAGCTGTATGCCCTCGCTGATGCCCTGGGCATCATCAAGGAATGCGCCACCGCCAAGTTCGATGAATCCATCGATGTGGCAGTGCAACTCGGCATTGATGCCAAGAAGTCAGACCAGGTTGTCCGTGGCGCCGTGGTGCTGCCCAACGGAACCGGCAAGACCAAACGTGTAGCTGTGTTTGCCCAGGGTGCCAAGGCTGAAGAAGCCAAGGCTGCTGGCGCTGATATCGTCGGCATGGACGATTTGGCAGCGATGATCAAGGCTGGCGACATGCCTTTTGACATTGTGATCGCCGCACCTGATGCGATGCGCGTCGTCGGAACGTTGGGTCAGATCTTGGGCCCACGTGGCCTGATGCCAAACCCCAAGGTTGGAACCGTCACGCCTGACGTCGCCACTGCTGTGAAGAACGCCAAAGCTGGTCAAGTGCAGTTCCGCGTTGACAAGGCCGGGATTGTTCACTCCACGATCGGCCGCAGGTCATTTGACAATGACAAGTTGCAAGGCAATTTGGCTGCACTGATGGAGGCGCTGACCAAGGCCAAGCCCGCCACCAGCAAGGGACTTTATTTGCGAAAAGTGGCAGTCTCGTCAACGATGGGCGTGGGGGTCCGTGTGGACCTGCAATCCATCGCAGCGTGATTGCAAGAAATTCGGGTGGCCTGAAATGGCTTCCCGATGTGGTGGGCTGCCAGGGCTGCAAGGCTTTGGCGGGCCATCCAAGACCGTTGGTGTGTCAACCGTAGCGATGCGGATCCGCACTTAATCAATGGGCCAGGCCTTTAAAGCCGGGTCCACGCCAACGCAGATGGCGATCCCGCTGCAGATGGAACAGGTTTCCGAAACAGTTGGTCGCTGCAATATGGCGTGTTTGAAGGCGCAAGCCGAAAAGCACATTAAGAAGGAGTAGACCTTGAGTCTTAATCGCAGTGAGAAAGAAGCGGTCATCAGTGATGTGACTGGCCTCGCCGCAAAAGCTCAAACGCTCGTGATGGCGGAATACCGTGGCATCACGGTCGCTGACATGACCAAATTGCGCTCTGCCGCGCGCAGCAATGGCGTGAACCTGAGTGTGTTGAAAAACACCCTGGCTCGTCGTGCTGTTACCGGTAGCGGGTTTGAAGTCGTGTCCGACCTGATGTCTGGTCCGCTGATCTATAGCTTTTCTGAAGATGCAGTGGCTGCCGCGCGAGTGGTGGCTGACTTCGCGAAAACCAACGACAAGTTGGTGATTCGCGGTGGTGCATACGGCGGAAAAGCTCTCGATGTCAATGGCGTTAAGCAACTTGCAAGCATCCCTTCCAAGGAAGTGTTGTTGGCACAGTTGCTGGGCTTGATGCAATCCCCGATTTCCCGTACGGCACGTGTGCTGGCGGCAATCGCCGAGAAAAAAGGCGCTGGCGCAGAAGAAGCACCGGCCGAGGCAGTGGCGGCTTGATAGCCCGCTGCATGTGGTAACCAATATTGTTAGGAAATAAAAATGGCATTCGATAAAGACGCATTTTTGACCGCGCTCGACAGCATGACGGTCATGGAACTCAACGATCTGGTGAAAGCCATCGAAGAGAAATTCGGCGTGAGCGCCGCTGCTATGTCTGCTCCGGCGGCTGGTGGCGCTGCAGCTGCAGTGGTGGAAGAGAAGACTGAGTTCAACGTTGTCCTGCTCGAAGCTGGTGCAGCCAAGGTCTCCGTCATCAAGGCCGTGCGCGAACTCACAGGTCTGGGCCTCAAAGAAGCCAAGGATCTGGTGGACGGTGCACCGAAGAACGTCAAGGAAGGCGTTTCCAAAGCCGATGCTGACGCAGCCGTCAAGAAGCTGGTGGAAGCTGGCGCCAAGGCCGAGCTGAAATAGTCGGTTGTTTGGTGAGGGCTGGGAGCTTCGAAAGGGCTCCCAGCCTTTGTCGCTTGTAAGAGCGCACTGAAAAGAGCCCTTTCTAGGCGTTTTTCAGTGTCTTCTGACCCCGACTGCAGAAGATGCCTTGGTTCGGGTTGCACGCAATGTGCAACCGTCCGCCAATGATTGGTAGTGGCCAATCGCCAAGCCTGTTTGATCTGGCGTCGATTCGAAACCCGGTTTCGTTTTGACTCCAGCCGATGAACACGTCAGTCGCCTAGGACCCCACCCCAGGATTCCTTAGTCTTTGCCCGGAGACCTCATGGCTTACACATACACAGAACGCAAGCGGATTCGCAAAAATTTTGGCAGCCGCGACAGCGTGCTTGAAATCCCTTACCTGCTACAGATGCAAAAGGACGCCTACACGGCATTCCTCCAGGCAGATGTGGCCCCGAAAAAACGCACAGCCGATGGGCTGCAGGCGGCCTTTGAAGCTGCCTTTCCTATCGTTTCGCACAACGGTTTTGTCGAGATGAAATATCTCGAATACAACCTGGCCAAGCCCGCGTTTGACGTGCGGGAATGTCAGACGCGTGGTCTGACGTTCTCCTCGGCAGTGCGCGCCAAGGTTCAGTTGTTCATTTATGACCGTGAGTCCTCGACCTCGCAAAACAAGGTCATCAAGGAAGTCAAGGAGCAAGAGGTTTACATGGGGGAAGTGCCCCTGATGACCGACAAAGGCTCATTCATCATCAATGGGACCGAACGGGTTATCGTGTCGCAACTGCACCGCTCGCCAGGTGTCTTCTTCGAGCATGACAAAGGCAAGACCCACAGCTCGGGGAAACTGCTTTTCTCTGCGCGGATCATTCCCTACCGCGGCTCATGGCTTGACTTCGAATTTGATCCTAAAGACATTTTGTATTTCCGGGTGGACCGCCGTCGCAAGATGCCCGTCACGATACTGCTCAAGGCCATCGGCCTGAATCACGAATCCATCTTGGCCAATTTCTTTGTCAATGACAATTTCCGCTTGATGGACAGCGGTGCCCAGATGGAGTTTGTGGCCGAGCGCATGCGCGGTGAGGTTGCCCGTTTCGATGTGACCGACAAAAGCGGCAAGGTCGTTGTTGCCAAAGAAAAACGCGTCACGGCACGCCATACCCGTGAATTGGAGCTGTCGGGCACCACACACATCAGCGTACCGGAAGACTTCCTGATTGGTCGAGTCGTTGCACGCAATATTGTGGACGAGGACACAGGAGAAATCCTGGCCAAAGCCAATGAAGAGCTTACCGAGGTTCTGCTCAAGAAATTGCGCTCGGCCGGGGTTCAGGATCTCGCTTGCATTTACACCAACGAACTCGATCAGGGCGCTTACATTTCCCAAACCCTGCGCGGCGACGAAACAGTCGACGAATTTGCGGCCCGTGTAGCCATCTATCGGATGATGCGCCCTGGCGAGCCGCCAACGGAAGACGCAGTGCAGGCGTTGTTCCAGCGTTTGTTCTACAACCCTGACACCTATGACCTCTCGCGCGTGGGACGAATGAAGTTCAACGCCAAGATGGGTCGCGCGGAGTCCACCGGCCCCATGGTGTTGACCAATGAGGACATTCTTGCCGTCGTCAAGATCCTGGTTGATTTGCGAAATGGCCGAGGTGACGTCGATGACATTGATCACCTGGGCAATCGTCGCGTGCGCTGCGTGGGTGAGTTGGCCGAGAACCAATACCGCACCGGTTTGGCGCGCATTGAAAAGGCAGTGAAGGAGCGTTTGGGACAGGCCGAGCAAGAGCCGCTCATGCCCCATGACCTGATCAACAGCAAGCCAATCTCTTCAGCACTAAAAGAGTTTTTTGGTGCTTCGCAGTTGTCGCAGTTCATGGACCAGACCAATCCCTTGTCTGAAATCACCCACAAGCGCCGTGTATCGGCCCTTGGCCCGGGTGGTCTGACGCGCGAACGAGCCGGTTTTGAAGTGCGTGACGTGCACGTGACGCATTACGGACGTGTGTGCCCGATTGAAACACCCGAAGGTCCGAACATCGGTCTGATCAACTCGCTGGCGCTTTACGCCCGCCTCAATGACTACGGTTTTATCGAGACTCCATATCGTCGCGTGGTAGATCAAAAAGTGACCAATCAGATTGACTATCTATCGGCCATTGACGAGGGCAAGTATGTCATCGCTCAGGCCAATGCCACGTTGGACGATGATGGCAAGCTCACCGGCGATTTGATTTCCGCACGGGAGGCGGGCGAGTCAATTCTGGTGGGTGCCGAGCGCATTCAGTACATGGACGTTTCACCGGCGCAGATCGTTTCGGTGGCCGCCTCGCTCGTGCCATTCCTTGAGCACGATGACGCCAATCGCGCTTTGATGGGCGCCAACATGCAGCGCCAGGCTGTACCAATCCTGCGCCCGGAAAAGGCCTTTGTTGGAACTGGCATTGAGCGCGTATCGGCCATTGACTCGGGCACCGTGGTCACTGCAACGCGCGGCGGCGTGGTCGACTATGTCGATGCATCCCGCATCGTGATTCGTGTCAACGATGCTGAGGCGCAGGCCGGTGAAGTGGGCGTTGATATTTACAACCTCATCAAGTACCAGCGCTCCAATCAGAACACCAACATTCACCAGCGTCCTATCGTCAAGAAGGGTGACCAATTATCCAAGGGCGATGTGATCGCCGATGGCGCATCCACCGACCTTGGTGAATTGGCGTTGGGTCAAAACATGCTGGTGGCGTTCATGCCGTGGAATGGGTACAACTTTGAGGACTCGATTCTCATCAGTGAGCGGGTTGTGGCCGAAGACCGGTATACCTCGATCCACATCGAAGAACTGGTGGTGATGGCCCGCGACACCAAGCTTGGGGCCGAAGAAATAACCCGGGACATTCCCAATCTGAGTGAGCATCAACTCAACCGGCTGGACGAATCGGGGATCATTTATGTGGGTGCCGAGGTGCAACCCGGCGACACGCTCGTTGGCAAGGTCACTCCCAAGGGTGAGACCACTTTGACGCCGGAAGAAAAGCTGCTTCGCGCCATCTTTGGCGAGAAGGCCAGCGACGTGAAAGACACCTCATTGCGCGTGGATCAGGGTTCTCAGGGCACCGTTATCGATGTGCAAGTGTTCACGCGGGAAGGCATTGTGCGCGATCGTCGTGCACAGCAGATCATTGATGACGAGCTCAAGCGCTTCCGTCTGGATCTCAATGACCAGCTGCGCATTGTGGAGTCTGATGCTTTTGACCGAATTGAGAAGTTGCTGCTTGGCAAGGTTGCCAATGGTGGGCCGCAAAAGTTGGCCAAGGGGACCAAGCTTGACAAGGCTTACCTGAGCGCGGTTGACAAGTTTCACTGGTTTGACATCCGTCCTGCTGATGATGAGGTGGCTAGCCAGTTGGAGAGCATCAAGAACTCGCTGGAGCAGACGCGTCACAGTTTCGATTTGGCTTTTGAAGAAAAGCGCAAGAAGTTGACACAGGGCGACGAACTGCCAGCCGGCGTACTCAAGATGGTCAAGGTGTACCTGGCGGTCAAGCGTCGACTACAGCCAGGCGACAAGATGGCTGGGCGTCACGGCAACAAGGGTGTGGTGTCGAAGATTGTCCCCGTCGAAGACATGCCCTATATGGCCGACGGCACCCCCTGCGACATCGTTCTGAACCCGCTGGGCGTGCCCTCGCGGATGAACGTCGGGCAGGTGCTCGAAGTGCATCTGGGGTGGGCGGCCAAGGGCATCGGTCAGCGAATCGGTGACATGTTGCAGGCTGAGGCCAAGCTTGCAGAGCTGCGCAAGTTCATGGAGACGCTCTACAACGGTTCGGGCCGCAGCGAAGACATATCCAAGCTGAGCGACGATGAAGTGCTGGAGATGGCAGGCCACCTCAGTACAGGGGCAACCTTTGCAACGCCAGTGTTTGACGGCGCCTCTGAAGAAGACATCCGGAGCATGCTCAAGCTGGCTTATCCCGATGACATCGTCAAGGCAAAGGGTTTAACGGCAGCGCGCACCCAGGCCAACCTGTTCGATGGTCGCAGCGGCGACGCGTTTGAGCGCCCGACCACAGTCGGTTACATGCATGTGCTCAAGCTTCATCACTTGGTCGACGACAAGATGCATGCGCGCTCCACTGGTCCCTACAGCTTGGTTACCCAGCAGCCGCTGGGCGGCAAGGCGCAGTTTGGTGGACAGCGATTCGGCGAGATGGAGGTCTGGGCGCTCGAAGCCTACGGCGCCTCCTACACCTTGCAGGAAATGCTTACGGTCAAATCAGACGACGTTCAAGGGCGTACCAAGGTGTACGAGAGCATCGTCAAGGGTGAGCATTCGATCGAGGCGGGAATGCCCGAATCGTTCAATGTGCTGGTTAAGGAAATTCGTTCCCTTGGTATCGACATTGAGCTGGAACGTTCGTGAACCCTTGCCGGACAGGGTCGGATTCGCTGCGCGAATCGGCCCGGTCTTCAACTGAATCAATGAGGAAATAGTGTCATGAAATCATTACTCGATCTGTTCAAGCAGTTCACGCCAGATGAGCACTTCGATGCCATCAGAATTGGCATGGCTTCTCCCGAGAAAATCCGTTCATGGTCCTTCGGTGAAGTCAAAAAACCAGAGACCATCAACTACCGCACGTTCAAGCCTGAGCGCGACGGATTGTTCTGCGCCAAGATTTTTGGCCCAATCAAGGACTATGAATGCCTGTGCGGCAAATACAAGCGCCTCAAGCACCGCGGTGTCATCTGCGAAAAATGCGGCGTTGAAGTCACCCAGACCAAGGTCCGCCGCGAACGCATGGGCCACATCGATCTGGCCGCGCCCTGCGCCCACATCTGGTTTCTCAAATCGCTGCCGTCACGATTGGGTCTGGTGCTGGACATGACTCTGCGCGATATTGAGCGCGTGCTTTACTTTGAAGCATATGTAGTGACCGACCCAGGCATGACGCCGCTGAAGAAATTCAGCATCATGTCCGAAGACGATTTTGACGCCAAGTTCAAGGAATACGGCGACGAGTTCCAGGCCAAAATGGGCGCCGAGGGCGTCAAGGATCTGCTGCAAAGTATTGACATTGACGGCTCCATTGAAAAACTTCGCAACGACCCAACCGGTTCGGAACTGAAGATCAAGAAAAACACCAAGCGGCTCAAGCTGCTCGAGGCGTTCAAGAAGTCAGGCATCAAGCCCGAGTGGATGGTGCTCGATGTCTTACCCGTGCTACCGCCGGATTTGCGTCCTCTGGTCCCCCTGGACGGCGGCCGCTTTGCTACTTCCGACCTCAACGACCTGTATCGCCGCGTCATCAACCGCAACAGCCGTCTGCGCCGTTTGCTGGAACTGAAGGCGCCGGAAATCATTGCACGCAATGAAAAACGCATGCTGCAAGAAGCAGTCGATTCGCTATTGGACAACGGCCGTCGCGGCAAGGCCATGACCGGCGCCAACAAGCGCGCGCTCAAGTCGCTGGCTGACATGATCAAGGGCAAGAGCGGTCGTTTCCGCCAGAACTTGCTGGGCAAACGCGTCGACTACTCGGGTCGCTCCGTGATCGTGGTCGGTCCAACGCTCAAACTCCATCAGTGTGGATTGCCCAAATTGATGGCCCTGGAACTGTTCAAGCCCTTTATCTTTGCGCGCCTCGAAGCCATGGGCATCGCGACCACGATCAAAGCGGCCAAGAAGGAAGTCGAGTCCGGCACGCCAGTCGTGTGGGACATTTTGGAAGAGGTGATCAAAGAGCACCCCGTCATGCTTAACCGTGCGCCTACGCTGCACCGTTTGGGCATTCAGGCGTTTGAGCCCATCTTGATCGAAGGCAAGGCAATTCAGTTGCACCCGCTGGTTTGCGCGGCGTTCAACGCTGACTTTGACGGCGACCAGATGGCTGTTCACGTACCCCTGTCGGTGGAGGCGCAGATGGAGTGCCGAACCCTGATGCTGGCCTCCAATAATGTGCTTTTCCCGTCCAACGGAGAGCCTTCCATCGTGCCCTCGCAGGACGTGGTTTTGGGTTTGTATTACACGACCCGGGAACGGATCAACGGAAAGGGCGAAGGTCTAATCTTTTCTGACACTGGCGAGGTGCAACGAGCCTTTGATGCTGGAGAAGTGGGACTGAACTCACGCATCAATGTTCGCTTGACGGAGTACACCAAAGACAAGTTAAGCGGTGAACTGCTGCCCTCGACCAAGCTGTGGGAAACCACGGCAGGACGCGCGTTGCTGTCCGAAATCCTGCCCAAGGGCCTGGCGTTCTCCAACATCAACAAAGCGCTCAAGAAAAAAGAGATCTCTAAGCTCATCAACGTGTCCTTTCGCAAGTGTGGTCTCAAGGACACGGTGGTGTTCGCGGACAAGCTGTTGCAATATGGTTTCCGCCTGGCCACCAAGGCCGGCATCTCCATCTGCATTGACGACATGCTGGTGCCAACCGAAAAGGTCGGCATCATCGAACGGGCCGAAAAAGAAGTCAAAGAAATTGGACAGCAGTACACCTCGGGTCTGGTTACCTCCGGTGAGCGCTACAACAAGGTGGTTGACATCTGGGGCAAAGCGGGCGACGAAGTGTCTAAGACCATGATGGCCCAGTTGTCTAAAGAGACTGTAACTGACCGGCATGGAAAGCAAGTCCAGCAGGAGTCGTTCAACTCGATTTACATGATGGCAGACTCCGGGGCCCGCGGTTCAGCGGCCCAGATTCGTCAGGTGGCCGGAATGCGTGGCCTGATGGCCAAGCCCGACGGCTCCATTATCGAGACACCGATTACCGCCAATTTCCGTGAAGGTCTTAACGTACTGGAGTACTTCATCTCCACCCACGGCGCTCGCAAGGGCTTGGCCGATACGGCGCTGAAGACGGCCAACTCGGGTTACCTGACGCGGCGTCTGGTTGATGTCACGCAGGACTTGGTAGTCACCGAACTCGATTGTGCTACCCATGGCGGCTATGTGATGCGCGCCATTGTCGAGGGCGGCGAAGTGATCGAGTCATTGCGTGACCGCATTTTGGGCCGCACCGTGGCCGATGAGGTATTGCACCCGGAGGATCGTTCGGTCCTGGCCAAAGCAGGCGAAATGCTTGACGAAGATTTGATTGAGGAACTTGAGGCCGTCGGTGTTGACGAAGTCAAGGTCCGCACGGCGCTGACTTGCGAGACCCGTTTTGGTATTTGCGCCAAATGCTACGGACGCGATCTGGGTCGTGGCGGCTTGGTCAACGGTGGCGAAGCCGTTGGCGTTATTGCTGCCCAATCCATCGGCGAACCCGGTACCCAGCTGACGATGCGAACGTTCCACATTGGTGGCGCGGCCTCTCGTGCCATTATCGCCTCCAGCGTGGAAGCCAAGTCAAACGGCAACATAGGCTTCAATGCCACCATGCGCTACGTGACCAACGGCAAGAAAGAGCTGGTGGTGATTTCCCGTTCGGGCGAAATTGTCATCCACGATGAGCATGGTCGTGAGCGGGAACGCCACAAGGTGCCTTATGGTGCTATCCTGACGGTCAAGGCCGATCAGACCATCAAGTCCGGTGCCGTTCTGGCCAACTGGGATCCCTTGACCCGGCCACTCATTACCGAGTTCGCAGGCAAGGTCCAGTTCGAGAACGTCGAGGAGGGCCTGACTGTTGCCAAACAGGTGGACGAAGTAACGGGCCTGTCAACGCTGGTTGTGATTGATCCGAAGCGACGCGGGTCGGCCAAAGTCATCCGCCCCCAAGTTAAGCTGATTGACGCCTCGGGCAACGAGGTCAAGATCCCTGGTACGGACCACTCTGTGACCATTGGGTTCCCGATTGGGGCGCTGGTTCAGGTGCGTGACGGCCAGGAGGTCGGCCCCGGCGAAGTCTTGGCCCGCATTCCGATTGAAGGCCAGAAGACCCGCGACATTACCGGCGGTTTGCCGCGGGTTGCCGAGTTGTTCGAAGCCCGTTCACCCAAGGACAAGGGTGTGCTGGCAGAAATGACCGGTACCGTGTCATTTGGCAAGGAGACCAAGGGCAAGGTTCGGCTGCAGATTACCGACCCTGATGGTGCAGTTTGGGAAGAGCTTGTTCCCAAGGAAAAAAATATCATCGTGCACGAGGGGCAGGTTGTGAACAAGGGGGAGAGTGTTGTGGACGGCCCGGCCGACCCACAAGACATTCTGCGCTTGCTGGGCTCAGAAGAACTGGCCCGTTACATTGTTGACGAAGTGCAGGACGTTTATCGCTTGCAGGGTGTGAAGATCAATGACAAGCATATCGAGGTCATCGTTCGGCAGATGCTGCGACGTGTGGTGGTTGAGGCCGCTGGCGACTCCACTTACATCAATGGCGAGCAGGTCGAACGCTCCGAGATGCTCAACACCAATGACGCCCTGCGCGCCGAAGGCAAGATCCCGGCGACGTTCACCAATCTTCTGCTCGGTATTACCAAAGCATCATTGTCGACCGACAGCTTTATCAGCGCTGCCTCGTTCCAGGAGACGACCCGTGTTCTAACCGAGGCTGCGATCATGGGCAAGCGGGACGAATTGCGTGGATTGAAAGAGAACGTGATTGTGGGCCGTTTGATACCGGCCGGCACAGGACTTGCTTACCACGAAGCCCGAAAGGTTCGCGAGAACATGGACGATGCCGAACGCCGCGCCATTGCCGAGACGGAGGCCGCGGAGCTGGCGGCTGGATCGGAGTCGGCTGAAGTGATCGAAACGGATGCAGGTACCGCGACCGAATAGATTATTTTCTTCAATAATCATAGCGCCTTAAGACCTTTGCACAAGGGTTTAAGGCGCTTTCTTGTTATGACTAACAATATTGCAACAATTGGTGTTGGAGCTTGTGGCGAATGACCGATTCCGTTGTGCTGTGGATTTTGTTGGCTGTGTTGGTGTTCTGGTCCGTCGGGGCCTACAACCGCTTGATGCGATTGCGCTTTCAGGCGGCTGCGGCATTTGGTGTTCTGGAGCACTGTCTAAGACAGTACGTGGTGATCGTGCAAGAAAATTTTTCTGTAGTCGATGCTCATCTTTTCAACAATAGCGCGATGCAGGGACATGACACCCCGTACGCAGCCGGGGTCCGACTGGCAGCCGCGGCAGGCCAGTTCTCTGCATCATTGAGCATCGCCAGGGCAACGCCGCTGGACGGCCCCGCCATGAGCGCGCTGAGAACCGCGCACGAAACCTTGTGCCTGTCGTGGGCTCGTCTTCGCGATTTGCCTCACGATCTTGCCGGGCAAGTGCTTTCACCGACCTTGCAAACACAATGGGATCACGTTAGTGCGCAGATTGACATGGCCGATGGCGAGTTCTCCCGTCTGGTGGCGGCTTACAACACTGGAATCGGGCAGTTTCCCGCCTTACTGATGGCGGCGGTGCTGGGTCTCAAGCGGGCGCAGCCCTTGTTGCAGCGATGAGAAATCCCGTCCAACAAAGTGCACCGCTGTGGCGTCAGCTGCAAACGACTGCCTCCCTGTTGCAGGATCTGCGCGCTGGGGTATCTGGAACCGCCGCGCTGGACAAGGTGGCTGCCGATTTGAGGCCAGGTGTTCAATCGCTGTTTTTTCATGTGCTTCGTTCATTGGGACGCGCACAGGCGTTGCGCACGCTGCTGGTCAGCCGGACTCCGCCTGGGCCAGCCGACGCCCTCTTGTGCACCGCTTTGGCGTTGTGCTGGCAGGAGCAAGACGCGCCTTACGAATCATTTACGCTGGTCAATCAAACCGTTGAAGCCGCCAAGAAGACCCCAGCAAGTCGGGCCCAGGCCAGCTTTATCAATGCGTGTCTGCGTCGTTTCATGCGCGAGCGCGACGAACTGTTGTCGGCAACCGACCACGATTCAGTTGCGCGGTGGAACCACCCGGCGTGGTGGATTGACAGGCTTCGCAAGGAATGGCCACAAAGTTGGCAGGCCATGCTGTCGGCCAACAACGAGCATGCGCCCATGACACTGCGAGTCAATTCCAGGCGTACCGACGTGCAAGGTTATCTGGACGCGCTCAGACACGCCGGGATGGACGCCACCGCCGCGGGGCAGCATGGACTTGTCCTCGATCAACCGCGACCTGTGCACGATTTGCCGGGATTCCAGCAGGGTGCCGTGTCGGTGCAGGACGAGGCCGCCCAGCTGGCCGCGCCACTGCTGCTAATGGGTCTCAATGTGGATCGTCCGCCTCGGGTTCTGGACGCTTGCGCAGCGCCCGGCGGCAAGACGGCACATCTGCTGGAACTGTCCGATTGTGATGTGACAGCTCTCGATGTCGATGCGATGCGATGCGAAAGGATTCATCAAACTCTGCGCAGACTCGGACTGCACGCCCGGGTCCTTGCGGTCGATGCGAGCAACCTGTCCACGTGGTGGGACGGCGAGCCATTTGACGCCATCTTGCTGGACGCACCCTGCTCGGCTTCGGGTGTCGTGCGGCGCCATCCCGACATCCGCTGGTTGCGACGGGAGGCTGACATTGCCAAACTAGTCTCAATCCAGGCCGGCTTGCTCCAAGTGTTGTGGACCACACTCAAGCCCGGTGGGAGATTGTTGTATTGCACATGTTCGGTGTTCAGAGCCGAGGGCGAGGAACAGATTCAAACGTTTCTTGCGCACAACACCCAAGCGGGTTTACTGCCCTCACCGGGGCATTTAACGCCCCGCCACAGTGAAAATGGCGCTGCACTCCAGGACAATGGAGGCCGTGACCACGACGGATTTTATTATGCGCTTCTGGAGAAGCACGCTTCCTGAGATGATTGGCCTGCTCGCCGGGATGCTCCTTGGGTTGGGCTGCTTGGGATCGGTGCAGGCACAACCCGTGTCGGATTTGGTATCCCCTGTCCGGTTTGAGCGGGTTGGTGACAGTATCCTGATGTCAACCGCAGTCAATTTCAGCTTGCCAGAAGCCGTGGAAGATGCTCTTCTCAAGGGCATTGCAATCATCTTTGTTGCCGAGGTTGATATCGTTCGCGAGCGCTGGTACTGGACCAACAAAAGGGTTGCGAGTGTCGAGCGCCACACCCGGCTGGCTTACCAGCCGCTCACCCGTCGCTGGCGGCTAAACATTTCCTCCGGGGCACTCATGGCGACTGGACTGGCCCTTTCCCTCAATCAAAATTTCGATACCCTGGAAGATGCACTGGCGGCCTTGCAGCGTTTGCATCGCTGGAAAATTGCTGAGGCAACTGAGCTCGATCTCGATCGGCCCTACTTGGTGGAGTTCCGCTTCCACCTAGACATGGCCCAGTTGCCGCGGCCCCTGCAGATTGGCGCGCTGGGGCAGTCCGACTGGAACGTGTCCGTAGCTCTAAGCCAGCCGCTCGTGCTCGAAGGCACCAAGTGAATCGGCGGCAAGACCTGCCCGAACCGCCAGCGGGACGGTTCTCACTACGCAACGCCCGGGCGCTTCGATGGACGGTGAACATTGGGATGTTCATCATGGTAGCGGTCGGACTGGTGCTGCTGTTTTTGTTGACTCAGGCAACGACCAACCGGGCCATGTACGAGCAAAACTACGCCAGGCTGTTTGTGCTCAATGTGGTGGTAGCCGGCCTTTTACTGCTGGTCATTCTATGGATTGCCTATCGCCTGTTCACCCGACTTCGTCAGGGACGGTTTGGCAGTCGGCTGCTGGTCAAGCTAGCTGCAATTTTTGCGCTGGCCGGGTTTGTTCCTGGTGTGCTGATTTATGTCGTTTCGTATCAGTTCGTGGAGCGATCCATCGAAAGCTGGTTTGATGTCAAAGTGGAAGGGGCACTCGACGCAGGGCTCAATCTGGGGCGCGTCACCGTGGAGACCTTGTCCAATGATCTTGCCAACAAGGCCCGGGCAGCGGCGGCCCAACTCGGCGACATTCGTGATTTCAGCGCCGGGTTACCTCTGGAGCGAACTCGCGACCAGCTGAGTGCAACCGATGTTGTGTTGTGGAGTTCCACGGGGCAACTGATTGGCTCCGCTGGAGAATCGCGCTTTCAGCTCAACCCTGAACGGCCCAGTCAGCAGCAGTTTCGCGCCGCGCGCGCGCAGCGTTCCGTGATCTGGGTTGAGGGTCTGGACGACGCCGCGCCCGGCGTGGTGGATCAAGCCCGAATCAAGGCGCTGGTGCTTGTCGCGAGCACGCGACTGGGTTCGCTGGGTGAAACCAGGTTCTTGCTGGTTACGCAGGCCCTGTCGCCGACACTGGTGACCAATGCCCTGGCAGTCACCCAGGCCAACCGCGAATACCAGGAGCGCGCGCTGGCGCGCGATGGACTTCGCCGCATGTATATCGGCACCCTGACACTCAGCCTTTTTCTGGCTGTGTTTGGCGCCGTCTTGCTGGCGGTGATTTTGGGGAACCAGATTGTGCGACCACTGCTGTTGCTGGCCGATGGTGTAAGCCAGGTTGCGGCGGGTGATTTAACCCCTAAGGCCTCACTCCTTGGGCGAGATGAGCTCGGTGGGTTGACCCGTTCTTTTGCTGAAATGACGCAGCAATTGGCTGATGCACGCTCGGCGGTGGAGTCCAGCATGGAGCAGGTTAATTCGGCGCGAGCACACCTGCAAACCATTTTGGACAATCTAACGGCCGGAGTGATCGTGCTCGACAAAGAGGGGAGCATTCAGTCTTCAAACCCGGGTGCTACGCGCATACTTCGGGTGCCGCTGGCGGCCCTTGAAGGTCGAATTCTGGCCGACATCGAAGGCCTTGAGGGCTTTGGGAAGGCTGTCAAGGCTCAGTTCGACTCCCTCCTGAGCACGCGCGCTGAGCATGGACTCGACCACTGGCAGCAATCCTTTGAGCTTGGCAAGACCACAAGCGCCTTTACCGGCAACCAAGACGATAGTGCGATCGTCTTGGTTGCGCGTGGTGCCGAACTGCCTGGCGCCGCCAGATTGCTCGTCTTCGACGATATCTCCGAAATTGTGTCTGCCCAACGATCCCAGGCGTGGGGTGAAGTGGCGCGACGCCTGGCCCACGAGATCAAGAACCCGTTGACACCCATTCAGCTTTCGGCGGAGCGACTGGAAATGAAGCTTACTGGCAAAGTGGCGCCGTCGGAGCAAGCCCTGCTCACCAAATCGGTCAAGACGATTGTCGATCAGGTGGATGCCATGAAGCGTCTGGTCAATGAATTCCGTGACTATGCCCGGCTACCCGCCGCCGAGCTCAAACCGCTTGACCTCAACGCGCTGATTTCAGAAGTCGCTCAACTCTATGCCAGTGAGGCAGTGCCGGTGCCGATCCGGCTCGAACTTGACCCCCGCAGCCCGCGGGCACTGGGTGACGCCCACCAATTGCGCCAGATTCTTCACAACCTTCTTCAGAACGCACAGGATGCGACCGAGAGTGTGGACCGTCCGGGCATCGAGTCCTTCGTCACCGTAAAAACCAGATGGCTGGAAGCCACGCGCCGGGTGCGTCTGAGTGTGCTCGACCAGGGACTGGGCTTTCCCGACAACATCCTCAAACGTGCCTTTGAGCCCTATGTCACCACCAAGGCCAAGGGCACCGGGTTGGGCCTCGCTGTCGTAAAAAAAATTGCCGACGAGCATGGTACCCGCGTTGACATCGTCAACCGCATCGAGGACGGACAAATCGTGGGCGCCCAAGTATCGTTATCATTGGCAGTCGAGAATGTCGTACCGGCTTAGACGGGCGACCCTGGCATACCCGAGGAATCCGCTAAATCATGGCAAACATACTGGTGGTTGACGACGAACTCGGCATCCGCGACCTACTGTCGGAAATTCTGAACGACGAGGGGCACAACGTTGAGGTGGCCGAGAATGCGGCACAAGCCCGTGCAGCCCGATTGCTTGACCGTCCTGATCTGGTGCTTCTAGACATCTGGATGCCGGACACCGACGGGGTGACGCTACTCAAGGAGTGGTCTTCCACCGGCGCGCTGACCATGCCGGTCATCATGATGAGCGGCCATGCCACCATTGACACGGCGGTGGAGGCGACCCGTATTGGTGCGCTGGCATTTCTTGAAAAACCAATCACACTGCAAAAGTTGCTCAAAGCCGTTGAGCAAGGGCTTGCGCGTGGGGCGACACCCAAGCCGCCGACGGTTTCTATCGCAGCCATCGTGGCGTCACAGGCTACCGACGGTGCCATAGCCGCGACACATTCGGGCATGGCGACCACTGAAGCCGGGCTCCAGCCGCAGCAAAGCTTCTTGCTCGACAAACCTCTGCGTGAATCGCGTGACGAATTTGAAAAAGCGTATTTTGAATATCATCTTTCCAAGGAAAATGGATCCATGACCCGGGTGGCCGAAAGGACAGGGTTGGAGCGTACCCATCTGTACCGGAAACTCAAGCAGTTGGGCGTTGATTTGACTCGAAACAAGCGCAATGGCTCCTGAGTTTGGCCGGATTCGATTTGCTGACTTGCTGTTATAATTTTCCGCTTAGGCCCGGTAGCTCAGTCGGTAGAGCAGAGGATTGAAAATCCTTGTGTCGGTGGTTCGATTCCGCCCCAGGCCACCAAACGCATAAGCCCTTGATTCTTAACGGATTCAAGGGCTTTTTCGTTTCTGGAGTAGCGCTAACCCCTTGGTTTGGTACACCAAGCAGGTACACCGTGGCAATTTCGAACCTTAGAATTCACGTAGCAAAAACAACGCGGCGTCGATCATTTATGGCTCAGCCTTTCAAATCTCCAGGTGGAGTGTTTTACATCCGTCGAAAGGTGCCAGACGTACTCCGTGCCATATTGGGCCGCGAGTACAAACACTCACTCAAGACACGTGACCCAAATGAGGCGAAGCGACTTTTTGCCTTGGAATGGGAAAAAAGCGAGTCGCTCTTTGTCATGGCGCGTGCTCAACAGGTTGGCGCTGCCACTTTGACCCAACGCGATATGCGGGTCCTCGCGGAGCGCTGGTATGACACTGAACTTGCCGGGATGGAAGCTTCTGGCGATTTTGCTTCTTGGCTGGCGTCAGATGGGCCAGTGGTGTATGAGCAGGGTGACCAATATTACGAGTACACACCTATGCGCTCCCTGCGAGAAGCATTGGATTCTTCCCCTGAAGATGAAGCACTGGTCGATACGCTCGGGCTCGTGCGCACCGCGTTACGGGAACACGGTATACCTATGCCCGCACAAGGCTCTCCCGAACTTGAGAGGCTACTTGGTCTTTTCAGGGATCAGTGGCTAAAGGTCAGTGATACCGCCCTTTCTCGATATAAAGGAAATTGGACCCCGACCCGATCCATTTTGGCTGCAGAACCACTGAGCTTTGAGGTCAAGAAACCTTCTGCTGAGGTGGGCAAGAGCTTGCTTGAGGTGTTTGACGAATACGCTCAAGACAGGTTGCTTAACGACGGAAACACCAGGGCGGTGCATCGGTCGCTTCATGCGTCCCGCGCTCTAGTGGCTGAATTTATCGACTTATGCGGTGACCTGCCCGTATCCGAGATTACGCGGGACGTGGTTCGTAAATATCGTGCCGACATAGCGACGCTGCCCGCGAAAGGTGATGGCATTAGAAAGTTAACCGCTCGCCAGAAGATTGAAAAAGCCAAGGTGAAGGCGCTACCCTTGATTGAGGCCGCAACGATCAGAAACAAGGTACGTGGAATCTCTGCAATCCTGAGCTATGCCTTACGTATGCAACTGATCCTAGAAAACCCGATCATTGCGGGTGGCATGGGAAACGCCGCTGCCAAGGCTGCAGCCAAAAGGCAGGCGGGCAAGCGAGCCAGAAATTTCTATGATGATGCCGAACTTTCCAAAATCTTCATTAGTCCGGTTTTCAAAGAAGGCTGGACCCCGCCACGGGCCAATTTCGGGAAAGCTTGGTATTGGTTGCCGCTCTTGATGTACTACACAGGCGCCCGCAGAGAAGAGCTCGCACAGCTTGCAGTGAGAGATGTAAAAGCCGATCTTCCTGGAGTTGGCCCCTATGTGAGCATTTTGAATGCCGAGGGAGAAGACGACGGCCCCCGTGGTGTAAAAAATGAGGGGAGCCGCCGCTCAATTCCTTTACACCCTGATTTAATAGCTTTAGGGTTCAGTGACTACGCGCACTCACTCGCACAAGATGGGCAGTTGTTCCCAATGCTGAAGGCCAATCCGGCAGGCTATTACGGGGCGAACTTCGGGAAGCGGTGGGCGGAGTATCTTCGCAATGTCGTGGGATTGAACAGCCCTGCTAACCCCTCACACGGCTTCAGGCACACATTCAAAACGCTATGCCGGAAAGTAGCCATCCCTGAAGACGTGAGCGACGCAATCACAGGGCATTCAGGAACCCGCAACGTAGCCCGCGACTATGGAGTCATGCCCTTGTCACGCATGGCCGAAGAATTGAAAAAATATCCCTTGGCCCCCATTCAGTACCTGTAACACAGACCCATCCGGTCTGTAGTGGGTCAAGTGCGGAATCGTTAGCCAAGAAGCTAGGCTAGTTCGGCGCGTTCGGCTTCTATATTGGTACCCATAATACAGAAACAGGTCGTACCCATTGCCAGCGCAACGCTGGATAGTCGTGCGACCCTTCTTACGTCGGGCTAAGACTTCCTTGGCTCTTTTTCAGCACTCCATGTGCTACCGCGTAACTCGCTTAAGCCGGCATCTTCGGCACTGAGCTAGACGCGTTCCCCCTGCCTACAAAAGCGCATGTCCTCACTGGGCAGGCGCAGCCGTGGGCACAAAGATAAGCATCCATGACATCAACATCAACCCCTGTTTTCAATTCGCAGCAAGACTTACCAGCAGAAGTGGAAAAGCTCGCAGCCCTCGCTCTAGCGAAGGTGCTGACTGCCCTAAAGGCGTATGGTAATGAAATTAGCTCGACCCATGAGAAAGCACTTCGCGAGCTATTAGTGGGTCTTACATCGCAAGCCTTGGGTCTGGAAACCGGCCGCATAGCCTACGGTCTTCCATGTGGGAGTGGAAAAACACAAAGTGTTGTTTCTTTGATCGCAGCAGCGCATGAACTCAGTCTCCCGCTGACGTTTGCGGTGTCGGCTACTCAAATAGTCGCACTTGCACGTTTCAAACGCGACTTGATTGACGCTGGTATACCCAAAACGAAAATTGGATTACGGCACAGCAAATCTTCCTCCGAGCTCATGGCGATGGCCGATGAAGCAGGGGTAGCAAGCCTGATACCGCTGCTCGAAAACACCGGCAATGGTGACTTTCCAATCATGTTGGTCTGCCATGCACGAATTCGCGGAGCTAAGGAGTTTCCCGCTTTCTGCAACTTTCAGGGGAAACAACGCGATTTATTGATTTGGGACGAAACCCTGATGACGACGGATGCGGTGGCCCTTTCTTGGCTTGATGTCAACGCCAGCATCGGTAGGGTCAAGGAAGAACTGCGTGAAGGTTCAATTCTCGCGGTGGCTCTTCAGGCTATCAAAGATCGACTGATGGGAGAAATCGAATCGCAGCGAGCTGGTCGGGACCCCTCTACCTGCTTGCTGCTAGCCGACACGAACATCGAATCGGCCCGGGTAGAGGCGCAGGCACTGGGCCAGTTCGGGCATCCTCTCCGTCGAGCCGCAGTGCAAACGGTCCGTTCCCTGCTTCGATTGGCTGAGCTTCCCCTCGCAGTGGCATTGACGGGAAACGGAGGTACCGGAGATGGTGTCATTCACTACTCAGTCGCCGTGGACCCGGCACTCAAGAACATTGCCATCCTTGATGCTAGCCATCCTATTCGTCTGCTCGCTCAAGAGCCTTCAATACTGAACGGCACAACGGCTGCCATGAGCGAATGCAAGAGGTATGACCTACTCAAAGTCGTTGAGTACAAATTCGCTGCTGGCAAGACGACTCTGCAGTCTAATCGAGCTAAGGTCCGAGTACTAGCTGAACGTGTTGCGGACCTAGTTCGCAGCCTTCCCGAGAGTGAATCAATCTTGATCTTCACTCACAAGGGGGATGATAAAAAAACGCTTCAAACGCAGATGCAGATTGGTCTTAAGGAAGAGGGGATCGATCTTGACTTGAAGGTAAACGGACGCATGCGGCTGAATTGGCTTACATGGGGGAACGAGACGAGCCTGAGCACCATGAAGCATTGCCGGCATGTAATCCTTTGCGGAATCTTGCGGAGAAATCCTTTGGAGCTTGCCGCGTCTATGGCAGGTCAAATGAACGACTTATGCTATCGCATGAAGCCGAACGAATTGCAGACGCTGTTGTTATCGGAGATGGCTCATTGCGTTCTTCAAGCAATGAGTCGCGGTAGCTGTCGCTCTGCAGATTCTGAGGGCATGGCCAGTGCCATGACATTGACGATTTTCGCCAATGTAAATGGGCTGAAGGAGGCCTTAGCATCAAGTCTTCCAGGCGTCAATTGGAGCGCCGCAGAGTCTCAAGGCGCAGTTAGCAGGACGAAGGTGGCAACAAATGAAATAGCCGCTTATCTGCAGTCGCTTCCATTGGAGACTAGCCAAATCAGCGTTCAGTGTCTCAAGATGCAATTGGGTTTAGATCTGGGCAAGGAGGCGATGACGAAAGCTATCAACGACGCAATGAAGAAATCAACTCTTGTATGGCTCAAAGAGGGGCGAAAGTGGCAGCGTTCCATGCGTTCGCTTGTTCGGGTGAGTTGCTGAAAGAGGCGGGGTGCCCCATAAGAAATGCTCTATTGGGACCTCCCCGCTAGTTTTCACATCGAGGCTACTCGGAATGATTTTTCTGCTAATTGGACTGGGTGGGGGGATGAAGTTGCAGCATAAGCATCAGACGCTCCCCGCTCATCTTTCTTAATTGCTTCAGTCTTTGCAATTGACCAAGATCAACTCCTCGATCCATAGAGAGACCTGGGCGACCAATTTGACTGCGCTTTGCTCTGGCGCTATTTCTTCGACAGCAATCCAAGAAAAGGCGACGACGTTTACATCACCCACCGCCACTTTACGCGGGACGACTGGTATGGGCTCCATAGAGAAGCCAAACAGTGCTGCGCTCAAAGAGCGGAACCCAGTGGCAAAGGTCACTATTTGATTGAGATCCGGCTTGGACCAGTCCTTACCTAATGCTCGGTACTTCACATCTCCTATTGCGATTGAGTCTCCAAAAACAAGGTCGGGATTGATAGAAAGTCCAGTGCTACCAAGCATCAAGCGACGCTTGGAAATCCTAACACCCTTAACTCCGATCTGTAAAATCGACCGAAGTCCATCTTCAATCAGCTCCGGCGTTCTCACCAGAAAAGCAGTACCAACATGACGTCCGGCTGCAACGGTGATGCCCATACTGGATAAAACAAGCAGTGCTAGCGGGAGCACCCTGGCATAGCTGGAGGAAAGGCGATCCACTTTAACTCTAAGATCATGCGGCTGAAGAAGACCGACTCCATCCATACGAAACGCCACTTGGCGTGCTCTAGCCCGGGAAGGTGGGTCGAGCTTAGTAATACGCGATACCCGTTGGCAGGCCGCTTTAACGACCCTGTTCAAAGCGGTGTCGTCAGAGAAGTCTTGAAAATCACAGACGGCTTCCAATATCCCCGTTGAATTGAGTAACGCTGTCTGCAAAGGATGTATGCGTCCACGAACCTCATCCAAAGATTCCGTAACATCGCAGTAGTCCTTGCGAAGCCCGTGGCGTAACAGCTTCTCAGCTGCATCAATACACCACCGTGCAAGCACCAATACAAAATCATTTCCATGATCAACAAACACTGATGACGAACTTAGTCGTGGCGCTATATCAGACCGGCTTGCGATGTACATGAAGTGTTTAAGTGGAATTTTCGGGCAAACCGTGATTTGCCTTGAACCCACTCGAACTACACCAATTACGTCCCGAAAAGTAACGCGATATCGTCCCTCCCGGATTGCCTCCACAGCGACAACTGACCGTGAAGCGTCCGGGGCAGAGCCCCCCCACCAAGTAACGCTTGAAGCCAACTCTTTACCAAGGGCAAGAAGAATGTCAACTTCTGCTTCAGTGAGGTCAAGGACCGCTGGGCGGGATTCGGTGACCCCTAGCTCTTCACACCGTGCCGACACTTGGCCAGAACCTTTCGCAGGAGAACTCAGTTGCCAGCTCGGGCTGATCAAAGAAAAACTCTTCGATCAATGGGTAGATCTTTCTGTTCCAAATACCTTGAAGCACGACTGCTGTCAGGTTTGACCGCATGAAAAACGCATGGCCGATGGTGTGATGCCTGTCTAACGATGATCGCAATGCTTCATTGAGTGCCAAAAATCCGTCGACCAGATCGGGAACTTTCAAGTCGCCATGCTGAACATGGAATCGTTCGAGAATATCTGGATCTGGTCCGAGTTCAAATACGTCAAATCTTCGTCGCAGGGCGACATCAATGGATCGAATGCTGCGATCTGCTGTATTCATGGTCGCCACAAAACGGAGGTTCTGCGGAAGCGAAAATGGACCAGAATACTGCAGGTGGGCTACCTCTCCCCGGTATTCAAAGAGGAACATCAGCTCGCCGAGTACTCTTGGTAAGTTTGCGCGGTTGGCCTCGTCAATCACGATTACGTGTTCATCGCCCTCGACGTCGATTGCATCCAAGCGCCTCATTCGATCAACTACGTCAAGTACAACTCCTGGCTTGAGTTCAAACCCAACAGCATTACCTTTCGCTACTGGCCGTAGTCCCTCTATGAAGGCCTCGTAGCTGTAGCTCTGATGAAACTGCACAAAGCGAACCTGCTCAGGGCGATTTCTGGTGAGGTAAAGCGCAAGCTGTCTTGCAACCCAAGTCTTACTGGTACCGGGTGGCCCAGCCAGAATGATTTGAGGAGAGTCGCCGGTGATCGCATCGACCAAGGCACGGAGTGTTTTTTGGGATAACCAGGTTCGAGACTCAAGCCAGTCTAAGGACAATGCTTCAGGTAGAGTCTGCTGTTCTAGTCCTGCATCTATAGGGGTGTTTGCGTCCGGGTCGGGCTGATCATCCTCTTCAGCAATGACGTACCCAAAGCTGTTTTGATTGATTAGATTTTCAGGATTTGATAACCCTGGTGCGATCTCAAAGTCATCTATTGACTTGGGGGAGTGGAAGGGTTCGATCTTTCCGATGCGAAACCATGTCTTGCAGAGCTCTGATTGTTTGGGTCCAGTTCGAGTCACCCCCCGCCACTGTGTTTCGGTTAGTTCAGGCCAAGGAGACACTATTCCCCCGCTACCTTTTACGGACAAGAATTCATCAACCCTTAAGCGAGCCCCAAGATGCCTCTTGCCGTCGTAGGTATAAAGATAGAACGGGAGCTTCAAGCGGTCTCGGGCTTCGTCCTTAATTGAAAAGCTCCACCAACTAGACCATCCTCCGTGCTGTGCGATGAACTCGGTCAAGCGGGGAGCATCATTGCCAGCTCCATACCAGGTCCCGATCAGTGATAAGGGGCGATCGTCCATGAGTGTCGGTGCAGTGGCTCCCTTGGTTTCGATGACATAGTTTTCATAAGCCATTAGGAGGTTATCGAGGTCTCTCATAAGCTCTTCGTCGCCAGGCATCTGATCCGCAGGATAATATTTTGAAGCTATCGTCGAGGCCTCGTACAACTTACCTAGACGCTTTGAGGTGGCAAGATTAGTCTTCCCAGTGAGATCAAAGCCAAGTGGTGTGAGTCCACTGCATCGCTTGCGGATTTCATCCGCACGGTCGCCAAGTACGTCAGATGCTTTTGCCCCATACTCCTTTTCTGCAGAGGTCACCCCCTGCGCGAGCTTGACGTAACAGCCCTGGCCGTCCTCCCTGAACAGATAAACAACATACGTTCCCGTCTGGGTCGTGTGAGTTTCTCGGTCATCGAGAAATGAAATCCAGGGGATGGTCGCCCAGTTGCCCTTACCGTAAGAGGTAACCACACTTAGGTGTTTGCGATCTGAGATTACTGAACTTTGGCAAAAAAATCTTCGAGCTTGAGAGAACAGCTCTTTTATTTCATGGTGCCCACCGAATGGTATGGATCGCTTAGCTGGCCCATAGCGTTCCAGGATCAGTTTTAGGGTCTCACCAATTGAAGTCTCTCGGAGTCTCGTTACTGTGAATCCTCTCTCGGCGAGGTAGTCATTGGATTCGGGACCGCCAGAAAAAGAACCGACCGGAGCGGCAGTCGCCATGGAGATGATCTTTTTGGGCGGGTAGCGGTTGCCATCGCGCAGCAAAACCCAAGCTTGAGTCTTGTTTTCTTCCCAAGACGTCCACTCCGGAGAAGTTCGCACCGATTTGTCAAACTCCTGAATTGCCCGCTCAATCGCCTCTGCATCTACCTTGGGAATCGCCATTGTTATTCCTCGCCTGGATACCATATAAGTACGTCAATCGACTGAGAATATCAGACCTGATTCGCGCCTCGATTCCATGGCGACTAAATTGTTTGCGGTAGACCGTGTTTTCGGCCCTCCTGACGAACTGCTCCGTTGCACAACGCTGCACATGCTTAAAGTCTTTAGCGTCCTCAATTCCCGGGGAGATTTAAATAGCGTTTGGTGAATTTGCTTCGCGTTAGCGAGGGGGCACCTTCGACGGATAAGAAGGAGGATTCCCCCCGTGCCGGTCCTTAAGGCGGGAAGAGGCTGTTTGTCGGCGAGTCAGTTGATGCGCCACGCCGATGCCCGCAGGGGGAGTGTCAGTTTCTACAAGGCGCTGAGTTCCGCGCTGTCGCGCATTCTCATGATCGTTTGGCGGCTTGTCTGGAGGTCGCGAGCCACCGATGCCACAGAAGCCCCTGTAGTGAGTCGCTGGAGCGCTTTCGTCGTCTGCTCGCAGGTGAGAGCCGGCGGACGCCCAAGTCGTGTTCCTGCGGCCTTTGCGCGACTCAAACCGGCTTGAGTTCGTTCTATCAGGAGGTCGCGCTCAAACTCCGCCACAGCAGCCAGCACTCCCATCGTCATCTTGCCCGCCGCGCTGGTCAGGTCGACTCCGCCAAGCGCGAGGCAATGTACCCGCACGCCTAGGCCGGTAAGAGCTTCGACTGTGGCACGCACGTCCATCGCGTTGCGGCCAAGTCGGTCCAGCTTGGAGACGACGAGAACATCTCCAGCCTCTAGCTTTTTGAGCAACAGTGCGAAGCCCTCCCGTTCTGACGCCGGTACGCTGCCCGACACGGTTTCGACAACGGTCCGCTGACGCGTGATTTCGAACCCGGCAGCAGCTATCTCTCTAACTTGGTTCTCAGTTGTTTGATCGAAGGTGCTAACCCGGCAATAGGCAAAGACTCGTGACATAGCAGAACTCTCCTTGATGTCCAAAAAGGGAGTCCATTAATATCGCATGTCCATTAGTCTGTCAAGCTGACTTGTGGACAGGTACATGAGGGGAGTCCGTAAACGGTCGTTATTGGACGGCCCGTTATCGAAGCATCGCATGATGAGCGCAAAGTACACTAAGCTCCATGCGGTCTGGCTCACGCCCATCAGCGTTTACGCCAGCATCTCCGATGTGCATCTAAGATTAAAGAAAGAGTTTGGCATGCAAGAAACCATCGACTTTGACAACGAATCAGACGAGCCTGTCGAACATCAGCTTAGGCGGGATAGTCTTAAACAAGCCGTCATGTACACGGCGGATTGGACGGTGGAGACTGCGATATCTCAGCTACGCCAAGAAAACATCTTTCTTCAGCCAACCTTTCAACGGCGTGACGCTTGGCGTATCAGTCGAAAGAGTCGATTGGTTGAATCTATTCTTCTCGGCTTACCCATACCGCAAATCGTTCTTGCTGAACGCAAAGACGAGCGAGGCAAGTTCATTGTGCTGGATGGAAAGCAGCGCCTGCTGACACTGCTGCAGTTCGTCGGGGGTGCTATTGGCAGCGGCAACAACAATTTTGCTTTGCGCGACATGGAAGTTCTCCGCGAGCTAAACGGTTTGAAGTTCGACGCATTAACGCCAGACGTTAAACGGGAGTTCATGAACTACGCAATCCGCAGCTCTATCATTCGCAACTGGCCTAATTCTGAGTTTTTGGAGATAGTGTTCGTCAGGTTGAATGAGGGGAGCGTCCGGCTGTCACCTCAGGAACTGCGGCAGGGCATCTCGCCGGGGCCTTTTACCAGCTACCTTGAGGAGGCTTCCGCCAACTCCTCTGGCCTTAAAAGCTTACTAAAGCTTGAAGAGCCAGACTTCCGAATGCGCGACGCTGAATTGCTTCTGAGATTGATTGCGTTCTCCCTCTTCCCCGACAAATACAAAGGCAACATGAAGGCGTTTCTGGACGAAGCGACCATAGCGTTAAACGCTGATTGGTCTCAAAAAAGCCAAGAAGTTGAGGCGTTGAAAGAGCAAATAGAAGAGGCCATAGGGTTTGGCATGAACGCTTTTGGGCCCGACGGGTTTGGGCATAAATGGGTTGGCTCAAGATATGAACGTCCGCTAAATCGCGCTGTAACGGAGGTGCAGATAGCGGGTCTTCTGGACCCGCAAGTGCGAATGTCCTTGACTGGTCGTGAATCTGAACTTGTAGACGCGTTCAAATCGGTTTCCGCTGACGTGAATTTCAACCGGGCTGTTGAAGTGACAACCAAGAGCCTTGCAGCTACGCGTGACCGCTTCACTATGTGGGGCGATGCTATGGCCCACGTCACCAATGGGCTAGCCAAGTTTCCCGCTATTGGCTAGGTCGTGATCAATGGCAACCAACCCGCCAGCGCAAACGCCCTTACAGACACTTGAAGCGAGCCTCGCTCAGCTGGCGACTGCTTTCCTGCCGGTCGCGCCTAAGACCTTTCCTGATAGATATTCTGATGTTGAGTTAACAAGAGCCAAGGCATATTTGGTTTTTGCGCACGCTGAGCTTGAGGACTATTTAGAGACTGTTTGTCGTGCCAAGGCGCAGAGGGCGCTTGATGCGGTCTGCTCGGGCCAGATTGACCTAACGGCGATCAGCTTAGTTAGCTACTTTGGCGACCGCATTGGTATGGTGACGGAGTTGTCTAAATTCAAGGACAAGCATACGGCCTTGGTTAGGGATTTTGCCCAACCTGGGCTTCACGTTACCCGGACCTTAATGGCAACGGTAAAGGAGGCGTTGTCTGGGTATACCGAACAATGCCGTAAGAACAATGGGGTGAAAGAAAGCAACTTGCTGCCCCTTCTTCTTCCGTTGGGATTCAGTCCGCTGACCATAGACCCTGCGTGGCTAGCTGAGATAACTGGCTTTGGAGTTAACCGTGGCGAACATGCGCACAAGGGGTTATCTGCCGTTCAGCAAATTGCTGACCCATTTGCTGCACTTGAGCATATGCGTCGAATTGTCGAAGGCCCTCCCGGATCAGCGCCGCCAGCAGGTAGCAACATCAACATATTTTCGTTACGTTCATTGGACGCACTTATTTGGGTATGAGATAGCGAAGCAGGAGCACCATCGGTCGCGCAGGTCACCGCGTACCTATTTAGCTTGTCTAAGCTGATTCTGACGGCCACTTGTGAGCAATACATTTACCATATGAAGATCAAGACACGTTCTCCGCTTAAGGACAAGCCATTGCGACTTCCCGGCCAGTCCGTCGCGGAGGATAGGGAGAATTTAGTTGAGGACAGCGTTGGGCAGCCGTTGATTCTCGCGCTATTTCTCGTTATGGTTGCGGCGCTTGAGTGGTGGCGCTTTTACTGGGACATGAAACCCAACCCGGTCGTCTACTCCGGGGCTGCGTTCATCGCGGTTATCTACGCAGCATACCGAATCAGGAAAGCCATCCCCAAGTTACGAAACCTTCGACAAGCGATGGAAGGTGAAATAGCGGTCGGACAGTTCTTAGAACGTCTTCGCGAACAAGGATTCCACGTTTTCCATGACTTAGTCGGTACAGGGTTTAACGTCGACCATGTTCTATTGGGGCCAGCCGGGGTCTTTACGATTGAGACTAAGACCTGGAGCAAGCCAGCCACTGGAAAATCGCAACTTACGTTCGATGGTGAGGCCATACGGATTGGTTCGTTCGAACCAGACCGTGATCCGATCGTTCAAGGCAAAGCGCAGGCGAGCTGGCTCAAGGCGCTATTGCTAGAGAGTACCGGCAAAAAGCTGGATGTGCGTCCGGTGATCGTCTTTCCGGGGTGGTTCGTTGCCAATTCAACCGGCACTTTCAAGGACATCTGGGTGCTTGAGCCAAAGGCGTTACCGTCGTTTCTCGACAACGAGCCGATTCGGCTGTCGCGCGAAGATATCAAGCTCGCGAGCTTCCACCTGTCTCGGTTGATTAGGTCAAGTGAAAAGCAAAACGCTAGCTAGGGCTTGGGGCTTTCAAGAGCCAACGTTGTCACTCGGCATGGGTCCTAGCCCATAAATCCTTTCAATCGTGCAGCTTCGATCATCATTAGCTGGCTACCGCCATATGGGGCAGTTGCTAGCCTCAGGACGGACGTCTGATGTTTGGCAGCATCGGCAAAATCCGTATTCTTAGCCACCATATTTGCATTGGTGGAGCTGAAGCCCTCATCAAGACACGTCAAATACATGGCGGCACGAACAGTTGTCCGTCCTCGTCGAACAGCCAAATAAGCGATGACAGCACCAATGCAAACGATGATGATTACGTATTCCATTTGATCCCCTGTTTGTTATGAAATTAGATCTTTGGAGAGGCCAGCCAAACCATAAGCACAGCCTCTTCGTGGCTAATCAAGTCCGGGGCAATTTCAGGTGTGCTTGAATCAGATTGGTAAAGCTGTGAAAGATCCGATCCATAGCTGCGGCTGCTTCCCGTAAAGTCGATGGACTTCACGGCCATCAGCTTCAAGCCCGATGCGTCGGCTAAGTCCGTCGCGGACTCCTTGGCTTTGATAACGGCTTTGACGCGTGCGGCCTTTTCTAAAGCCTCGTGATCTCGAACCACGAAGGTGAGGCCGATGTCCGGATGGCTAGCGCTGCTTGAGAGTTCCTCGAATACCCGACCCAACAAGACGTTATCGACCGGGATAGTCACGCCCAGTTTTTGGGTCGCCCGATAGCCGTGAAACTGACGCTTTGCAGCGTCATACTTGTCACTCCAAACCTCCGATACCCCGTAGGTCTTGGTAGCCGCTGGCTCGGCGCAACCTGCTCGGATCAATGCTGCGTTTATCGCGCTTACCTGGGTATTTAGCCCTTCAATGGTTTGAGAGTAGTCTTTCTTCTGTGACGCCACAGACAGACCGATGTTGATGCCATCCGGCATTGCACTCGCATTGCCGTAACTTTTAACCGTAATCTCAGCTACTTGTTCCATTTGACGCTCCCTTAAGTTGATTGATTGTTGATCCATGTTTGCACAGTCGAAATAGTCGGGAACAAGGGCTGACCGAACCCTGTCTTTGGATCAGTAACTTGCCCGCCTGCGACAAAGCCTGCATCACCGAACAAATCCCAGCCACGCTTTTGCAGAATTGTTGCTGGATGAATGTTTGCTGGACAGGGGGTCAGGCAGGAAAGAACCGCTGGACGGGCGACGTACTTTTTCTCTTGGCTAGTCAGTGCCACCTCTTCAAACAGAGGTTTGAATGAATGGCTTTCTTCCTTCTTGTATTCAGTCGCTTTACAAGGTTCACCATGTACCGAGCGCCAGTTGATCTGGGTTCGCTTGCATTGCGGGCAATCAGTATCTGGGTACAAAAGCTGAAGCAGTGAAGATCGCTCCATGCGTATTCCAAAGTAGCTGTAGCTGAAGACAACCTTGCCGCTCCGCCTGCGCCTTACCCGGACCTGAACATCTTTGCTGTTGATGCTGGCGCTTGCGGAACCGCTAGCCGCTTTGTCAAGTGAGTCACTTAGTTGCTCCAATGCACTCGCCTCGATTTGTTCGAGCATGCTTCCTCCTGTATCGACACCGAAAAAAGAGAATCGCACCGCGCACGATCAGTTCCTAACCGAAAGTGCGTATGGTGCGACCAGCCAACTCCCTGTATCGGATATTTGAACTAAAGCGTCAATGGTGTGAGTTGCGTCACTGCAACCAGCGACTTGCCACGGGTGACTTTGTGTGCATCAAGCGGTGCACCATCATGATTCTGGTACGCCAAACTGGCACGCGGCGGGTTATGAAAGCGACGTCCGACTAATTGCAGCCTTTGAATTTATTCGCTTGGCATGCCCGCGCCATTTTTTGCGCCTCGTCAATCTGTCGGCTCGTCATTACCTTGGCGGTAACATCTCGATTTATGGCTGCATCTGCATTGCCGCTGGCTGCGTTTAGGTTAAACCACATGTAAGCTCTGACGTAATCCTGAATGACGCCTTGTCCTTGCCCATACATAAAGCCGAGGTTGAACTGTGCTGGGGAATTGCCCTGTACCGCTGCTAGCCTGTACCACTTCATCGCCTCGGTGTAATCTGGGATGCTGTAGTACATAAATCCAAGGTTGTACTGTGCTGGGGCAAAGCCCTGTGCCGCTGCTAGCCTGTACCACTTCATCGCCTCGGTGTAATCCTGAATGACGCCTTGTCCTTTGGCGTACATATTGCCAAGGTTGTACTGAGCTGGGGCCAAGCCCTGTACCGCCGCTAGCCTGAACCACTTCATCGCCTCGGTGTAATCCTGAATGACGCCTTGTCCTTTGGCGTACATATTGCCAAGGTTGTACTGAGCTGGGGAATTGCCCTGTACCGCTGCTAGCCTGTACCACTTCACCGCCTCGCCAAGGTCTGGTTTTATGCTAAGGCCTTCATAGTAAAAATTTCCAATTTGACGTTGCGCGTGTGCATTTCCACTGGCAGCGGCACTTTTATACTTTCTGAGCGCGGTCACGTAGTCCTTTCGCTTTAGCGCCGCGTCAGCATCCTCACGATCACCGGCCCAAGCGACCCCAACAATGAGGAAAAGGCATAGCGACAAAAGAATCTTCTTCATTGGTGACACTCCCTGTCTATTGTTATTTTCATTTTGCCACCAGACGAAGGGACACCCGCACGCGGCAGGCCTCATCGGCTGCGTTTCGCTCGCCGATAGTCCCATGGCGGCATGGGTTCTGTATCTCGCCACAAGCCACGTTTAGCGGCTCTGGCTTCGCTCTCCGCGAAGTCGTATAGCTTGCGGTCATTCGCTGATTGCTCGCGCTCATAGGCTTTGTAATGCCACGCAAAGCCCCGTTGCACTTGCTCAAGGTTGGCATCCATGCCGTTCACCAGCACCTTGCCAATCTCGCGCCCGTAACGGTCTTTCTTGTCTGTCTCTACCGTCACCGTCTTGGAAAACACCAAGTTGCTTAGGCTCTGCTTGGAGCGTTGTCCAAAGTCCTGCTTCATTTCTGGCGCATCAATACCGGCAAGGCGAATCTTGTGCTGTACCTTGCCAGCATCTAGGACTGTCACCGTGTCGCCATCGGCCACGCCGACCACGCGGCCTTCTATCGTTGCGGCTTGGCATGTCAGGCCAAAGAGCAGGGCTAACAGCGGTACAAATCTCATCAGCCGATTTTGCCAGCGGCATAAACAGGAAGCCTAGCCCTCGTGCGTGCGTGACATGTTGTGAAAATGCCCGCCATCATTTCCCAGCAGGTCTAGCATGCGGAACGCCTCGGTTGATGTGGGTCTGCTTTGGCCGCGCAGCTACAGCGCGTTTCGAATCCTCCCAGGGGATCGACAGGCTGCTTGGATTCATCGCCCTACAGGGCTGCACGGGAGAGGGCTGCAATCAGTATCGTCCTGGTGCGCTTGATTGAGGGATGACTTTGCGGCGTTTGCGGGTACTCGCCACGGTCAGGCTTATGGCGGGCCTACGACATCGGAGCGCTTCGGGCACCACTAACGCGGAGGTGTGGATTGCGAGATCGGTTCTGGCCGAAATAAATGTTAGCCGCCACGACGGTGCTTTTGCCCAACAAAGCGATGACCATCGGGTGGGGAAAACTGTGGATCCCTGCTTGCTGTTGGTACACGAATTAGGTACACTTCGCCCGTCTTCATTAACAAAAAAACCAATAAAAACAAGGGGCTAGCGAGGTCAAAGGCGTGTCGGTGGTTCGATTCCGCCCCAGGCCACCAAAATTTAGCGCCCAATCGTTGTCGGTTGGGCGTTTCCATTGGCGCATTGCGCATGATACCGCCGACCATGCCAGTGTGAGCGCAACATGCGACGTAGGTGCGTCCAACAACCCCGGTTCGGGGCTCGGTTTTACAAACCGGTGGGCTTGTCAATTCCAGCGGTTAGACTGTGACGCATACCACTTTCAGGAGCATCAAAATGAGTGAACTCGTAAGCTATAGTTTGACAGAAGGCGTGGCTACGCTGGCGCTGAACAATGGCAAGGTCAACGCCATTTCACCAGAGTTGATCGAGCAGTTCAATGGCGCGCTGAATCAGGCGCAATCCGCGCAGGCTGTGGTGATCGTCACCGGCCAAACCGGAATTCTTTCAGCGGGATACGATTTGAAGGTTATGCGGTTGGGGCGTGACCACGCGGTGGCATTGGTCACAGCCGGGTCGACTCTTGCACGGCGGATGCTGGCGCATCCCTATCCGATTGTTGTTGCCTGCCCTGGACATGCTGTTGCCAAAGGGGCATTTCTGCTGCTTGCGGCGGATTATCGAATTGGCACTGAGGGCCCCTTCAGCATTGGCTTAAATGAGGTCCAGATTGGCATGACCATGCACCATGCTGGTATCGAGTTGGCGCGTGCGCGCCTGAGCAGGGCGGCGTTTGAACGATCCGTCATTTGCGCTGAAATGTTCAATCCTCAAGGGGCGCTTGCGGCCGGATTTTTCGACCACATCGTAACGGCCGATCAATTGGCCGGTGCGGCAACCGAAGTTGCCAAAAGGCTCAAGGGACTGAATATGGTGGCGCACCAGAACACCAAGCTAAAGGCTCGAAAAGATCTGCTGGACAAACTTGACATTGCCATTGAACGCGACAAAGCTGACTGGTAGTTGACGATCGATTTGGCGTACAAGCGCGAGCCAAGTGGGCGTCGGCTTCGGGCGACGGACTTTTGGGAAGATGATCAAATATCGGACATGCCGGTCCCTGCCGGGGGTAGCAGGGCTGGCTGGGTCAATTCACTGTTTGCATTTGGAGGCGTCGGTATCAAGAACCATGCGTAGGCAAGGGTTTGAGATGCAAGCAAAACAGCCAGCGTTACTCGGAAGGCATCGGCCCGTGTGAGTCCGCCCGCTGCAAAGGCGTCTACGGCGGCACCAATGCCCCATTGCAAGCCGAATGCACCGACAAACACAAGGAGATTGAGCGCGGTATTTACCCGTCCCGACAGGGCGATCGGAAAGGCTGACGTTAGCTGCGAATACGCAATATTGCTCAGACTGAAGGACAGACCCAATGTCGGCCACAGCCACGCCGGCGGTGCAATATTTAAAATAAGGGCAAGCTCTGTCAGAATCGCCAATCCCATACCCAGACTCAATAACGACATGGGCGAGACGCCCCGCCGGGCCAGCCAGCCTGAACAAGCTGCAACAAACAGGAAGCCTGTCAACATCGCCAAACCCATTAGCAGCAACACATCGGCGGCATGCGAGCGGGACATCCCGTTAACCTCCATCAACCACGGGACGGCCCACAAGCCCTGAATCGCCATAAACCCGCCACTGATCAAACAACCCTGGGGCGCAAAACGCCAGAAGACGCGGTTGCCAAAAATCCCCCGCAGTGCTTTGACCTGTAGCCGCAGCGGCTCCGTCATGGAACTGCCAGTTTGGTCGGGTATGGTCATGAGAAAGCCAGCTGTCAGGACCAGTAGACCCGCGCTGAGAAAAAACACGCCACGCCACCCAAATATGGGTAGCGCCGTTTCGACAGGGACACTGGCGGACAGTGCACCCAAGCCTCCCGCCACCATGATGGTGGCGGTAAGTGAGGGCAGTCGCTCTGCAGGAAACCACTGGCTAAACGCCTTGAAACTGGCCATCAGGCAGGCAGACACGCCAAGTCCAATCATGGCGCGAGCAACAATGAGCGTTTCAATGGTGGCGCCTGTGCCAAAAAGAACACAGCCTGCGGCGGCAATAAGCAGTAGTACGGATTCGACCCGGCGGGGTCCAAAGCGATCGAGGAGCAGGCCCAGAGGCAATTGGAACAGGCCAAACGCAAGAAGATAAGCCGAAGTCAGCAGTCCCAAGCTGGCCGAAGTGATTTCCAGTTCGCGCATGAGTTCGGGCGCGATGACGGCGTTGACGCCACGCAAACCGTACGACAAAAAATAGCCTGCGGCGTAGGCCGGAACCAGACGAATCCAAAGACTTAGAGAGGAGCCCATCCTCAGCATTGTCGCGCAGCGGGAGCGGCCTGTCGGGCCCCCACATTAATTACGCATTTTGTTGGATGGCTACATTGCGCTCCACCATCACCGCTTGTGCAGGCTCCTGGGTTGGAAGCGGGAAAGTTTCATTTGGAAGCGGTTCCGCGCTCGGCCAGAAAGATCTCGATGCGACGGTTTTTAGCGCGACCCGCCTCGGTGTTGTTGTCGCCAACGGGTTCGTATGAGCCACGGCCGTCGATGCGTATGCGACGT